>CAZMGT010000004.1:0-47732 GCA_964565895.1 uncultured Armatimonadia bacterium | reverse complement strand
TCTCTTTCTCGGCCTCCGTCGGTGTTCCGCCGGGAACGGCCTTCTTCGCCGCGGCAAGCACAGCAGGAGGAACGGCGCTCAGAGGAATCTCAACCTCTTCTTCCTCTTCACCCTCTTCGTCTTCATCCTCCTCTTCCTTGCCCTCTTCTTCCTCCTCCTCGTCCTCCTTCTCGATCTTCACCACCTTGCCCGCGGCAGTGACCTCGACCTCGACTTCGCCCTCAGCGGTCTTGAACTCGATCTCATAGACGAGCACGCCATCTTCGATCTCTTTCTCGGCCTCCGTCGGTGTTCCGCCGGGAACGGCCTTCTTCGCCGCGGCCATAACTGCCGGGGGAACAGCGCTCAGGGCGATTTCCTGCTCCTGCTCTTCGTCGCCATTCTTCCCTGCTGCCTGGGCCTTAATTGCTACCAGCGCGCCTGCGGCAAGGCACGCACAGACGGCGAGCACCAGCGCTATCCGCAACGCTTTCACACTCAACCCTCCTCCTCGCACGGGTCTTTACCCAGAATCTCCTAGCGAGCCACGCTCGCGACTGTCTAATATTACGCGCAATCGCATGAAAAGTCGCTGAAAAGAGGCTGAAAATGCTTTAAGCCGCCCTGCGCAGCTCTCGCCCTATGGCTCGCGTTGACCGTCCCCCGCACCCCACATATACTGTCCCTTCGACGACAACGACTCCTGAGGATGGTGCCCATGGTCGCCTGCGACATCAAAGATCCCTCCCTCGCCGACGAAGGCCTGAAGCGCATCGAGTGGGCGGAGCGCGACATGCCCGTGTTGCGCATTATTCGCGAGCGCTTTGCCCAGGAGCAGCCCCTGCGCGGCGGCCGGCTCGCCGCCTGCCTGCACATTACCACGGAAACGGCAAACCTCGCGCGCACGCTTAAAGCCGGCGGCATGGAACTTGCCCTTTGCGCCTCAAACCCCCTCTCCACGCAGGACGACGTCGCCGCGGCGCTCGTTAAGCACTTCGACATCCCCGTATTCGCCATCAAAGGCGAGGACAACGAAACATACTACAAGCACATCCACGCCGCTTTGGAGATTAACCCCAACCTAACCATGGACGACGGCGCAGACACGGTAAGCACAATTCACAAAGAGCGCCGCGACCTGCTCGACAAAATCATCGCCGGCACGGAGGAGACGACCACGGGCGTCATCCGCCTGCGCTCGATGGAGAAAAACGGCGTGCTCGGTTATCCGATAATCGCCGTCAACGACGCGAACACCAAGCACCTGTTCGACAACCGCTATGGCACGGGACAGAGCACGATCGACGGCATTATCCGCGCCACGAACCTTCTGCTTGCCGGGAAAACCATTGTTGTGTGCGGCTACGGCATGTGCGGGCGAGGGGTATCCATGCGCGCGCGGGGCATGGGGGCGCACGTTATCGTCGTCGAGGTCGACCCTCTGCGCGCGCTGGAGGCGGTACTGGACGGCTTTCGAGTGATGCCCATTGCCGAGGCCGCGCCCCTGGGCGACATTTTCGTTACTGTCACGGGCGACATCTCCGTTATTCGCGCGGAGCACTTTGAGCTGATGAAGGACGGTGCGGTGCTCGCCAACAGCGGCCATTTCGACGTGGAGATCGAGGTTGCCCGGCTGCGCGAGCTGGCCGTGTCCTCGCGCCGCATTCGGCCCTCGGTGGAGGAGTTCGTGCTCCCCGGGGGCAAGCGGCTGTTTCTGCTGGGCGAGGGGCGGCTGGTGAATCTCGCCGCGGCGGAGGGGCACCCGGCGAGCGTGATGGACATGAGCTTTGCCAACCAGGCCCTGTGCATGGAGTACGCGCTGAAGCACGGGGAGAAGTTAGAGAAAAAGGTCTATCCCGTGCCGCCGGAGATCGACAAGGAGATCGCCCGGTTAAAGCTTCGCGCGATGGGCGTGCGCATCGATACGCTTACGCCGGAGCAAGAGCAATACCTCGCCTCGTGGGAGCTGGGGACGTAGGGCACACTTTGCCTCAGCGCGGCGGGATAGTGATGGACAGCCGGCTCACTGCCCTGTGCGTCTCGCTGTGCCTGTCGGCGGCGCTGTGTCTTGTGCTTGCGCTGCTCGGCCGCTGGCACAGGCGCGCCCCCACCGCGGAGCACGACCCACGCCTGCCCCTGCTCGGCGCCATCCTCTGGCTTGCCCCCAGCGCCGCCGTGCTGTTCGCCTGCGCCGAGCAGTCGCGCGGGCAAATGGCGGCGATCGCCGCGCTCGCCGCGGCCCTCTTCGCCGTCGGTTGGCTGTCGGAGCTTTTGCCCGTCGCCCCTGCGCGCGTGGTAAAGTGGCTTGCCGCCTTGGGCGCGGGGGTGGCCGTGGCCTACGCCGGCGTGGCCATCAAGCTCATCAAGCTCCCCGGCGTGGGGCATTTTTGGCAGCTCGGCGCGCTTTCCGTTCCCCTTACCGCGTTGTGGATCGCCATCGTCGCCCTGCTCGTGCTCGTTGCCAACCGGGCAGACGGCCTTGTCCCCGGTGTGGCCGCGCTTTCCTCCGGGGCAATGTGGGCCGTGGCCGCGCTCGCCGGCGAGCATTCGCAGTTTCCCCAGCGCACGCAAATCCTCGCCGCGGCGATCTTCGGCTCCGCTTTGTCTTGCACGGCCCTTGCTCTGCTTGGCTGCCGGTTTCGCGTGGGTGTGGGCGGGTCGCTCGCTGTCGGTTTTCTTCTCGGCGCGCTAACTGTGCTCGGGTTGCTCAAGCATACGGCGTTTTTGGTCCTCGTCGTCCCCGCGCTCGTTCTCGGCGCGCCCGTGCTTAGCGGAACAATGGCCTACCTCTTTCACCGCGAGGAGGGGCTGGGCACCCTTCTGCTTTCGCGCGAGCGCCGCTCTCTGGTCGACGTTCTCGTAGGCCGGGGGATGACCGACCGCCAAGCCGTTGTCTTTCTTCTTTGCTGGCACGCCTTTCTCTGCGTTTGCGCGGTGTTGCTTACCGGGCTTATCCGCGTGCACTTTCTTTGGAAGACGGTGCTCCTCGCCGCGCTTCTCCTGGGCGGTGGAATGTTGTTTTATGTGACATTTAAGATCGCCTTTGCCTGGCGCTGGGTCGTGCGCGGGGCTCAGCCGGAAGATCTCTCCGAGGCCGCGCGGCTCAGCGAGCAAGTGCAGCTCCTCGGCGTGCGCGTAGACCGCGTGGACCTCGCCGAGACGCTGGCGCGCATCGTGGAGTTTATCGAAAGCCGCACTCCGCACATGATCGTCACCTCCGACGTTACCGCTGTCGTGCGCGCGCGCAGCGATCCCGAGTTCGCCCAGGTCATCGCCCAAGCGGACCTCGTCACCCCGGACGGCACGGGCGTGGTTTGGGGTGCGCGGCTGCTCGATGTGCCTTTTGTGGAGCGCGTGCCCGGCTGCGACCTTGTAGACCACGTCTGCCGCTTGGCGGCGCAGCGGGGCTATCGCGTGTTTCTCCTCGGCGCGGCGCCGGGGGTCGCCGAGCGCGCGGCGCGCGAGCTTGTGCGGCGCTATCCTGCGCTAAACGTCGCAGGCACGCACCACGGCTACTTCTCCGCGGAGGAGGAGGCCGCCGTCGTGCGCGCGGTTGCCTCCGCCCGGCCGGACATCCTGTTCGTGGCCATGGGCATTCCCAAGCAGGAGAAGTGGATCCGCCGGCACTTGCACGAGCTCGGTGTGCCCCTGTGCATGGGTGTGGGGGGGAGCTTCGACGTCATCGCCGGCGACATCCCGCGCGCCCCGGCGTGGATGCAGCGCTGCGGGCTGGAGTGGCTGTGGCGCACTCTTGTTCAGCCGCGGCGGCTCCCTCGGCTGTTCGCTTTGCCGAAGTTCTTCGTCCTGCTTCTCTGGTCGCGCCTATGTGGGAGGCCTCGGCCGAGCCGCGATTAGAAAGCAGGTCTCGCCCGCTGCGCAGGGAATGTTCTGCGTGTGCTATGCGTTCGCTGCGGCGTCGCTGAACTTTTTCTCCACATTTTGCGGTTGATCGGCTGCAACCGTTGGACTATGTTGTTTGTGTAACATAACTGGGAGGCGTTGGCCATGGTTTCTCGCGCTCCGTGGTTCCATGTGCTGTGGCGTTGCGGGCTGGTCGTATTATGCGCTTCGCTTTTGCTTGGCGCGGCGTGGTTCGCCGTGGGCTGCAAGAAGGGCGGCGAGCCTCAACCGGGTGAGCCTGGGGCTACCGTTAGCGAGGAGGAAGGCGCAGGGACCGAGGTTGCCGAGGAGGCGGCCCCCGAGGGCGAGGAGGAGGTCGTCGCCGAGGAGGAAGCCCCTGCTCCCGAAGAGGCGGCCCCTGCCCAAGGCGAAGGCCCGGGCCCCGTGGAGACCCTCGAGGACGGCAAGGAGTATCATGTCAGCTACGTTTATACGGGCAACGAGCTCGAGCTCTGGGGCCCCGGATTGGTCTACCTTAAGGGCGTCAACGCCCCGGGCGAGGCCGAGCCCGGCTATTACGAGGCGCGCTATTTCTTAAAACGCCTCGCCCTCTGGAAACCCGTCACCCTGCTTAGCCACGAGACGGTGGACGGGAAGACCTACGTCGAGCTTAGCGTAAAGCGCTTCCGCTTCTTCACCTATCAGCCGGAGGAATTCAACCTAAACGAGGCCATGCGCCGCGCTCTGCGCCACCTGCCCCTGTTTACCGCGGGCATGCCTATGCGCGGCTCCAAGCCGGCGTTCGAGCGCGACTGCGCCACGGGCGCGGTGCGTCCCTACTCCCCGCTGGAGGAGCAGGGGTTCCGCGGGCCACGCATTCGCAACGTGGTCGCTGCTGTGCCGCCCACCGCTCCCGTGCCCAACGTTGGGCATTGGGGTTCGCGTGATTCGCGCGTTGTTGTCCCCAGCGTGAGCAAGTTCCTCGCCGAGCGGCCTAACTACGGCGACCTGATGACCCAGTTCGGCGTTACCGGCCCGGCGTCGTTGCTTGCCGTTTCCGTGGCGCCCGCGGGCCCAACCTACGCCGGCGAGGAAGAGGAATACTACGAGGAGGAAGAGTACGAAGAAGAAGAGGAATACGAGGAAGAGGAAGAGTACGAGGAAGAGGAGGAATAGCCCTCCCCGCATAGCACAGAAAGCGCCTCGGGCCGGCTCGGCGCCGGCCCGTTTTCTTTGTCAGTCGCGCGGGGAGATTACCAGGTTGCGCCGCTCCCCTTCCCCCTCGGAGTAGGTATACACGTCGGGGTCGTTGGCCAGGGCGAGGTGCACGATGCGCCGCTCGTGCGCCTTAAGCGACTCTAGCAGCGCCTCCTTGCCCGTGGCCTTAACCTGTTCGGCGACCTCAAACGCGCGCAGGCGCAGCGCCTGCGCCCGCCGCGCGCGGTAGCCCGAGGCGTCCAGAAGGATGCGATAGCGCGTTCCCGCGCGCTTGTTGGCCACGACGCTGGTCACCAGTTGCAGGGCGTTGAGCGTCTGGCCTTGGCGGCCGATGATAATCCCCAGGTCCTGCCCCCCCTCGATGTCCAGCATAATTTGCGTGGGGCTTGCCTCAAGGATGCGCACGCTCGCCCGGAGGTTCATTTTGTCAATAAGCGTTTGGAGGATCTCGCGGGCGAGCTCCGCTGTCTGGCGGACCGCTTGCTCTTCCACCGTTTGCCGACCTCTCTTTCCTGCGCGAATGAGCGGGCGGCGGAAGCAGACGCTAGGGCGCAGCTCAGCGCGCCTCCGCGCCCGGGCGTTTGCTTGGTTGGCTTTGCTCTGTCCCTCCGGCGGTGCCCCCGTGTGCGGTCGGATTAGCTGCGCTGCTGCCCGTTGCTGCTGGCTGCTTGCGTTTGATGCGCGCCGGCTTGCGCTGTGCCGGCTTCTCTTGCTCCTGCTGCACCTTTTCGAACAATTCCTTATATTGCCTGTTCAGCCACAACTGCTGCGCGGTGTTTAGCACGTTAAACGCCGTCCAATACAAAATAAACGCCGCGGGCAGACTGCGGAAGAAGAACAGAATCATAATCGGCATAAGGTAGGTCATCATCTTCTGCGTCTGCTCCTGCTGCTTGTCGCCGCTGCTCGTCGTCGGTTGGAGCTTGGTGGTCAGAATCATCGTCCCCACATACACGAGCATCAGCGGGAGATCCGGCTGGGAGAGGTCTTTGATCCACAGGAACGACCCATGCGAGAACTGGAAGCTATACATGCGCACGGCATAGTAGATGGCGATGAGAATAGGCATCTGTATCAGCATGGGCAGGCAGCCCTTCATCGGGCTGATGCCGTGTTTTTTAAACAGCTTGTTCTGCTCTTGCATAAACTTAAGCTGGTCGTCCTTATACCGCCGTTTCAGGTCCTCTAGCAGCGGCTGAATGGCCTTTGTCTTAAGCTGCATCTCCTTCATCGAAACATACGACCGCGCGTTTAGCGGATAAAGCACGATCTTCACCAGCAGCGCAAGCAGGAGCACGCCCATGGCGTAGGCGTACTCCGGGTGCGCCTCGGGGTTGAAGATCCCCACGAGCGCGGCCATCATCTTATAGCGCAGGCGATCCTTGTAGATGATGTCCAGCCGCTGCCCCGCCGCGCGCGAGGCAGGCACGGCGACCAGCTCGTCCGGGTCATAGGCCACCCGGCGCGGGGGAACGTAGTGCTCGGCGAGCTTCGCCCGAAACAGCTCCGTCAGCTCTTGCACGGCGAACTTCGCGGAGTTGCTTCCCCCGACGCAAATTACCCGCTCCGTGTCATAGCCCTGCCGCTCCCAAAGGAGCTTGAGCAAAAAGCGCACCGCCGCCTGGCTTTCCGTCTCCGGCTTAAGCCACACTTTGGCCTTCGTCTGAAAGAGCAGCCCGCCGAGGAGTTTTTCCATGCGCTTTTGCTCGCCCAGGCGCTCGCCACAAATTAGCGCTTGCTGATAGCGCGCGTGCGCGGCATAGGGACCGCGCCCGAACGTCTTCGCCACCTGCTCCCAGGCCTGCGCCGCTTCCTTCCAGCGCTGGCGCTTGGCCAAAAGCTGGGGGATCTCGAGCATCGCCTGCAGGGCCTGGGGGCTCTTGGGGTTGCGCGCTACCGTCTCGCGCAACTGCTCCAGCCGATCGTCGAGGTGGATCTTCGCCTTCTCCCCGCGCAGGCGGGGCGTGGCCTGTTGCTCAATGGCCTGTTGCTCGGCAACTCTCTTGCGTTCTGCTTCTTTAATGCGCGAGTTCATCCACAGGAAGGTCAAAAACCAAATCGCCATGAGGATCCACAAAAACCTGCGGTTTTGCTGAAGCTGCCTTTTCCGTTCCTCTTCGGTCATCGCACGTCGTGTCTCTCTGGCGAGCCTGCCGGCTGCGCCGCGCTTGCTCCTGCCGTTTGCGCTTTTCGGGTCGTCGTCTCTACCTAGTTTTTCCCCTCTGCCTCTTTTTCTTTAGACGTCTCGCCCCCGTTGGCCTTCACAGATGCGATTCTCTTTGCCCTCCGCCGGCGGGACAGGGTCCTCCCCACCGGCAAACAGCGGGTTGCACCGCGCTATCCGCCGCAGAGCGAGCCACCCCCCGCGCAGCACCCCGTGCTTCTCCACCGCCTCTACGGCATACTCCGAACACGAGGGAACAAACCGGCACGTGTCCGGGAGAACGCGCGAGAGCGTCCGCTGATAAAGCCTTAGTGCGCCGAGCACAAAAGCCTTAATCATTTCGCTCGTTCGCCTGCCCTCGCGGGCAAAGGCCGGCGCGTTTGAGCAGCCCGCGTATCTGCTCGCGCAGCGCGGCAAACTCCACCTCGGCTGCCGGGGGCCTGGCGATGACCACGATATCGGCATGGGGTAGGGCGTTGCTGCACTCCGCGCGGAGGATCTCGCGCAGCCGGCGGCGGAGGCGGTTGCGCTGGCAGGCCTTGCCCAGCTTCTTGCTCGTTATTAGCGCTACGCGGCTCGCCTCGCTGTTGTTAGGCAGCCAGAACACGCTCGCCAGCCGGCTGGCCGCAGTGTTCCCCTGCCTGAGCACCCTGCGAATCTCCTCAGTTCTGCGCAGCCGGCCCAGGCTGCTCTGCGCTGTGGTTGTGCGCGGCATTAGCTTATCCCGAGGGGTAGTGGCCGCCCTATGCGGTAAGGCGCTTTCTGCCCTTAAGCCGGCGGCGCTTGATAATCCGGCGGCCGGCCTTTGTGCTCATCCGGCGGCGGAAGCCATGTCGGCGCTTGGCGTAGAGAACCTTCGGCTGGTAGGTCCGCTTCATTTGTGCGCTCTCCTCACAGGGCGGGCGAAGTATAGCACAGATCAATGTGCGCGACAAGGAACTGACACAGGGGGTTTGGGAAAATTGGCCTCGTTGTGCGATTTTCTGTGAACGAGATTTGAGAACTGACAGGTTTGTCGCCAAATGCCAAAATTCGTGCTTGCCATTTTCTTGTCTGCCGATTTTGGCCTTTGGTATAATCCGCGCGCGTCGCCTGGGAGCAACGGGCGTCGCAGCCGTTTCCTCGCACAGGGCCGGTGGGCCATCTACGTTCTGCAGTCGCTGCTTGACAGATGGGTGGGTAGTCTCCGGTATGCAGAGCACTGCTCGCGTCCTGCCGTGCACTTTGCTTGGTGAAAGAGATTGCGTGAATTGCTCGATCTCGGCCCCCCTCAAGCAGCGACTGGCAGAGTTTTCCACATCTGTAGAAAACTCTGTGGAAATCCCTTCGCTTTTTCACCACGTTGCGCACAAAGCGGGCTGCTCTTCGTCTCGTCTTCAGTGTGTGTTGGGCTCCGTTAGGCACGAATTGCTGCGCATAAGGCACTTTTGTTGACCAGAAGGCGCGTTTATCGCAAAAAGCCATTATACAATAGAGGAGTAACGCCAATGAAGCAGGAGCAACGCCGCATGTCGCCTTCACCCTCCTTGGAACAGGTCTGGGCCAAGGCAAAACGGCAAATCGAGTCGCGCATGAGCCTCGCTGCGCGCGACGCCTGGCTTCCCTCCCTGCGTCCGCTAGAGCTCGACGGCGACGTCTTGCTCATTGCCGCGCCCAACGAGTTCGCCAAGCAGTGGCTCGAGCGCCGCTGTGCTGCGGTGATCAGCCGCACGGTGTCCGACCTGCTCCAGCGCACGGTGCGGGCGAAGTTCGTCGTCGTCTCCCCGCCCCGTGCGGCACAGGGCGAGGGGGCTCCGGCTGCTCCTGCGCGCCCCCGCGTGCGCCGCTCTAGCGAGCGCTTTGCCTCGCTCCCGCTGAACGAGAAGTATACCTTCGACACATTCGTCGTAGGCAGCTCCAACCGCCTGGCGCACGCGGCGGCGATGAACGTTGCCAAGTCGCGCAAGAGCCCCTATAACCCGCTGTTCATCTACGGCGGGGTGGGCCTGGGGAAAACCCACCTCATGCAGGCCATTGGGCACTATGTCCTGGCCACCGATCCCGACGCGCGCGTGGTCTACATCTCCGGCGAGACGTTCCTAAACCACGTCGTTACCGCCATCCGCGAGGACGCCATGCGCGCCTTTCGCAACCGCTATCGCAACATTGACATTTGGCTTGTAGACGACATCCAGTTCATCGCCTCGCGCGAGGCTACGCGGACAGAGGCGGAGTTCTTCCACACGTTTAACACGCTTTACGAGACGGGCAAGCAAATCGTGATCACCAGCGATCGCCGCCCGTGCGACCTCCAGCTCATCGACCCTCGCCTGCGCACGCGCTTTGAGATGGGCCTGCTGTGCGACATTAAGGCGCCGGACGAGGAGACGCGCTGCGCCATTTTGCAGAAGAACGCGGAGCTGGAGCAGGTCGAGGTCCCGGAGGACGTCATCCGCTACATCGCGCACATCGTAGACAGCAACGTGCGCACGCTCGAGGGCGCCCTTAAGCGCGTTATCGCCACGGCCTCCCTTACTGGCCGGCCGATTACCATGGAGCTTGCCGAGGAGTGCCTAGTGGACTTCACCAGCGCGCGGGCGAGCCGGAGGATAACCCCCCAGCTCATTCAGCAGGTCGTCGCGGACCACTTCGGCGTTCGGGTTGAGGATCTGAAGGGAC
This sequence comes from uncultured Armatimonadia bacterium, assembly GCA_964565895.1. Taxonomy (GTDB): domain Bacteria; phylum Armatimonadota; class Zipacnadia; order UBA1398; family CAZMGT01; genus CAZMGT01. Next base: position 37,873 of record CAZMGT010000004.1, on the reverse strand, counting down.
CGCGGCGGAGCAAGGCGATCGTCTTCCCCAGGCAAATCGCCATGCATCTTGTCCGCCTGCTGACCGCCGCTTCTCTGACGGAGATCGGCGACCTGTTCGGCGGCCGCGACCACACCACCGTAATGCACTCGTTGGACAAAATCGATCGCCTGCTGGACAAAGATCCCCAGGTGGCTAGCCTGTGCGCGGAGCTTTCTGAGAAGATCTCCCGCGGGCACTAGCAGTCCTGCTCCATGAAGCGCAGCTTAGGAGGGCTTTCCCCAAGCGCAATGGGGGTGCTCCGTGGAAACATGCGGAAAGCAGGTTGCCCCGTAGATTTCTGTGGATCTTTTCCCGCCCGAGGCAGGATTTTCCCCACCTTTCCTTCAAGTACAAATGGGTTAGCAGAGCAGCACAGCCGGCTTTTCAACACATTCCACAGGCTCGGGTACGTGGGCAAATGATTTTCAAAAACAAGGAGCAACAGTACGACAGCAGAGCACCGCTGTGGATAAGCCCGTCCCCCTTGCACTGCCCTTGCTCTGCACAGACCCAGGCTAACCCAGGAGGTGCAGCGAACGAATGAAGGTCCGCTGTGAGAAAAGCGAGCTTTCCCAGGCCATCGGCACCGTCCAGCGGGCGGTGTCGGGGAGAAGCACCCTTCCCATTTTGAGCAACATTCTCATCCAAACGGTCGAGGGAAAGCTCAGGCTTTTGGCATATGACCTGGAGATCGGCATTCAGTGCGAGGTTCCTGTTTCCATAGAGGCTGAGGGGAGCACGACCGTCCCCGCGCGCATCCTCTCCGAGGTCGTCGCCGCTCTGCCTGAGGCGGAGCTCTCTATTGAAGTTGACGAGGACAACAAGGTCACCCTTGTCTGTGAGAAGTCCAACTATACCATCCACGGCTTGCCTGCGGAGGAGTTTCCTGCCCTGCCAGCCATTCAGGACGACCCGGCCCTTGAGGTGAGCAGAGTAACCCTCCGCCAAATGATCCGCCAGACGAGCTTCGCCAGCTCCGTAGATGAGACCCGACCCATCCTCACTGGCATCCTCACCACCTGCGATGGCTCGCGGCTGACCATGGTAGCCACCGACACACACCGCCTCGCCTGGGCCTGGAGCGACCTTCCCGGCGAGGCCCGCGAGCTTTCGGCGATTGTTCCCGCGCGGGCATATAACGAGCTGTTCCGCCTGCTCGGCTCAGACGAGGACCAGCCTTGTTCCATCCTCCTCAGCGAGAGCCAGGCGCAGTTCGTTGTCGACAACGTAGTCCTCCAGTCCCGGCTCATCGAGGGGCAGTTCCCCAACTGGGAGAAGGTTATCCCCAGGGAGCAGGACAAGCGCGTTACCTGCGACACCAAGGCGCTCACGACGGCGCTGCGCCGGGCAGCGATCGTCGCGCGAGAGGATACAAACAAAGTCGTCCTGGACATTCAGCCGGACACGCTGACAATCAGCGCCGACAGCCACGACATCGGGACGGCGCGCGAGGAGCTCCCCATTGAGCTCGAGGGCGAAGCACTTAAGATCGCGTTTAACGCGCGCTATCTCCTCGACGCGCTCGCAGTAATCGAGTCCGACACGGTGATCCTTGAGCTGAAAAACGACCTCGACCCCGCAGTCCTCCGCGCGGCCGAGTCCGAGCAGTTCACCTATGTGCTAATGCCTATGCAACTGTCGTCGGGTTAGATGCCCAAAGGTGGAGCTCACCGAGCTAAGACTGGCCTGCTTTCGCAGCTACCGCGAGCTGCGCTTTGCCCCGCCGCAGGCAAAAGTTGTGCTTATTGGCGACAACGGGCAGGGAAAGACAAACCTTTTGGAAGCCATTCACTTCCTCTCCATCGGTAGGTCGTTTCGCACAGCGGCGAGCGCCGCTTGCGTCATGTTTGGCGAGCAGGCCGCGGAGGTTGCCGCAAGCTACCGGCGGCGGGCGGTCGGCGTGCAGGAGCTTAAGCTGCGCCTTCCCCGGCGCGGCGAGCGTAAGGTTTGGCACAACGGCTTGCCCTGCGAGCGCTTTCGCGATGTTTTGGGCGAGCTAAACACCATCGTCTTCTCCGCCCTAGACATTTCCCTCGTCGCGGGCCAACCCGCGCTACGCCGGCGGCATCTGAACGAGGAGCTCTCCAAGCTTTCCCCGCGATATTTCGACGAGCTCGCTCGCTACCGCAGGGTCCTGGCCCAGCGCAACCAGCTCCTGCGCCGGGCGGCGCCCGGGCCCGCGCCCCCGCACCTTGAGACGTTTACCGCGGAGCTGGTTGACGTCGGCCTGTGGCTCGTTGCCGCCCGCGAGCGGTTTGTCGCTCAGCTAAAGCCGCACTTTGCCCAGGTCGCCCAAGCCCTTGGCGCGGGCGAGGAGGACCTAGCCCTGGACTATCGCTCGACGCTGCCCCCTGCCCGCGAGGACGCGCTGCGCAGGTTCGCCGAGGTGCGCGCGCTGGAGCTTGCGCGGGGGACGACGTTGCTTGGGCCGCACCGCGACGACCTCCAGCTAACCATCCGCGGCAAGCCCCTGCGCCAGTTTGGCTCGCGCGGCCAGCAGAAGACGGCGGCGCTTGCGCTTAAGCTTGCCCAGGCCTCCCTCGCTATGGAGATCGCCCGCGAGCCGCCCATCTTGCTTTTCGACGACGTTCTCCCCGAGCTAGATATGGACCGGCGGACGCGGCTCGTGGCACTCGCCGAGCGGTTCGGGCAAGCGTTTTTTACGGCAACGAGCGAAAGCGACGTTCCCCCGCAGCTGCTTAAGCGCGGCGCCGTGTTTCGCGTGCACCAGAGCACGCTCGCGCCCTGGGGGGAGAGCTAGCGCGGGATGGAGGACAACGTGCGCAAACGCAGCGGGCGGTTTCAGTCGCTGGGCGAGGTTGCCGAGCGGCTGCTGCGCAGTCGCGGCCTGCTTACCAAGGCCAAGGAGGCTTCCGTGCGCGCTATTTGGGAGCATGTCGTGGGGGAATACATCGCGCGCAACACCGAGGCCCTGTGGTGCTCGGGCGGCGTGCTTATCGTGACCACGAAGGAGGACGCCTCCCTGGCCCAGGCGGTGAGCCACCTGCGCGAGGACATCCGCAGGAAGCTCAACGAGGCCCTCGGGGCGGAGATCGTGCGCGAGATTCACTTTCAGCCGCGCCAGCCCGGCAAAAAACCGAAGGGCAGCCCCCCTCTGCGGCGCGAGCAACTGGAGTTTGCCGGCGAGGAGATCCCCCAGACCGAGGTAGACGACATCCAACTTTCCCCGGAGGACGAGGCGGAGATCGACCAGCTTGTCTCGGCAATCGCCAATGCGGAAATCGCCGCCTCCGTGCGTCGAGCCCTTGTTAAGGAAAAGAAGTTACAACTGTGGAAGCTCGAACACGGCTACCGCCCCTGCACGAGGTGCGGCGCGCTGCACAAGGATGGCTCCACCCTCTGCCTCGCCTGCCAGGTGGTGGACAAAGCGCGGCACCCGCGGGACAAGCTAACCTAACGCACGGGGGCCTGCGCCATGCGCCTGTTTATGCTCTCCTGGGAGTACCCCCCAAACATCGTCGGAGGCATCGCTCGCCACGTGCACGACTTGGTTCACGCGATGGCCGACGAGGACACCGAGATCCATGTGATCACGGCAAAAGCTGGCGACCTGCCGGCGCAGGAAAGCGAGGGGCCGCATCTCACCATCCATCGCGTCGCCCTGGAGCATGTCCACCCCTACGACTTCCAGCTACACATCGCCCAGCTAAACTTCGCCATCGCCGCAAAAGCAATCGAGCTTGCCCAGCACGCCCCGCCGGACCTCATCCACGCCCACGACTGGCTTACGGCGTTTGCCGGAGCGACGCTAAAGCACGGCTTGGGCCTCCCGCTCGTGGCCACCATCCACGCTACCGAACACGGCCGCAACCAGGGCCTGTGGACCGACCAGCAGCGCTATATCAGCAACGTTGAGTGGTGGCTGTGCTACGAGGCGTGGCAGGTCATCGTGTGCAGCGAGTTCATGCGCGAGGAAGTCCGTCGCCTGTTCTCCGTGCCCGAAGACAAGCTGCATGTAATCTACAACGGGGTAGATGCCAAGCGCTTTCGCAACGTGCGCGTGCCCGCGAGCTTCCGCCGCTCGTTCGCCGCGGACGAGGAGAAGATCGTCTTTTTCGTGGGGCGCATGGTGCACGAGAAGGGCGTGCATTTGCTCGTCGAGGCTGCGCCGAAGGTCCTGCGCTATCTGCCGAACACAAAGTTCGTCATCGCCGGCGGGGGCTGCGCCGACCCTTATAAGGCGCGCGCGGCGGAGCTTGGCCTGAGCGACCGCTTTTTCTTCCTCGGCTTTATCCCCGACGAGATGCTCCTTCAGCTCTACCACGTCGCCGATGTCGCCGTCTTTCCCAGCCTATATGAGCCGTTTGGCATCGTCGCGTTGGAGGCCATGGCCGCGGGCGTGCCTGTGGTGGTCAGCGACGTGGGCGGTTTTTCGAGCATCGTCGAGCACGACGTAAACGGAGTAAAACACTACCCCGGCGACCCGGAGAGCCTGGGCTGGGCCATCCTCCACGTGCTTATGTGGCCGGAGAATTCAAAGAAGCTCGTAAAGCGCGCGTCATTAGACGTAACGCAGAAGTACGACTGGGCCGTCCTTGCGAGACGGACCCGCGGGGTATACAATCAGGTGCTTGAAAAGGCGCGCCGCGGGGGCTAGGCGTCCAACCCAGTCAGTGCGTCGCTTTCGCCCTCGCCGCGGCCAAGCTGGAGGTCCCGACATGAGCGCAAGACACACCTGGGCAAAGGCCCTTTGTCTGCTAGGCGCAGCGCTGCTCCTTGCCGCCCTCCCCGCCTCGGGCCAGACGACGATGCTGCGCAAGCGCGTCGTCGTTCTCCCCGTGCGCAGCAGCCAGCGCGACATTCAAACCCTGGCAATAATCCTCGCCACAGAGCAGGCCCTTCCCCGCCGGCTTAACCCGGTGAGCATCCTCTCCGTTACTGGGCCGGAGGAGTTCCTGCGCGAGTGCGCGGAAAACAAGCTCCCCATCGGCTCGCTCGGGCGCGAGCTTGCCGCGGCGCGCAAGCTGGGCTTTACGCACGCGCTGGCGATTACCGTTAGCACGGCGTTCCCACGCTTTGAGGCCCAGGTGAGCATCTACGACACTTCGGTAGACCGCCCTGAGGTTATCCAAAACATCCTCCTTGCCGGAAACACGCTTGACCTGTTGGGTTTTGAAGCTGCCCTGGCGCACAAAATCGCCGTGCAACTGGGCGCCTCGGACACGGCCAACCTGCGCGAGCTCACCCGGCGCTCTCCGACAATGAGCAACCCCGCTTATCTCGCTTACTACGAAGGGCTGGCCTATCTGCGGAGCAGGAAATACGACGAGGCGCTGGCCAAGTTCCAAAAAGCCCAGGAGCTCGACCCCCAGTTCCGCGACCCCAGGGCAAAGCAGGGCGAGACGTATCGCGAGAAGGCCGGCGTGCTCATGGACACCAACCCCGACGAGGCGCTAAAGCTTCTCGACCAGGCAATTGCCATTTTGCAGGGCTTGGGCGAATATCGCGCCGAGGCCGAGGCCTACGTCCTCCAGCGCGACATCTACAAGGCCAAGGGCGACAAAAATAACCTGCGCGAGGCCACGCACAACGCCGCCCGCTGCTATCTGCTCATCGGCTATCCCGAGCTCGCCGACGGACTGCTCTTAGACCTCGTGGCCAACGACCTCGACGACGCGGAGACGCACTACATCCGCGGCTTGGCCTGGCTCCGCCGCCGCGTGGAAACCCAACGCCCCAACGAAATGGCGCTTAACGAGTTTACCGCGGCTATCGAGCGCGACGAAATGCACGCCGAAGCGCGCTACCAGCGCGCGCTAATCTTTAAGGAGCGCGCCCGCGACGATGCCGCCCGCGGCGAGGAGGAGCTCGCCAATCAGGAGTTCGACAGCGCCGTTAAAGACCTTATCGTGGCAACCACGGTAAACCCCAAATGGTGGCAGGCGTGGTATGAGCTGGGCGAAGTGGTGCGCCTGCGGGGCAACCCGCGCGACGCCCTGGACTACTACAACCAAGCGCTCGACGTCCTCGGGCAAGACGCCCGGCCGATTGACAAAACCCTCTGCCTCCACGGGAAGGCGAAGGCGTTGCGCGCCGCAGGGGCGCTCGAAGAAGCCGCGGCCGTGCTCGAACAGGCGATCAACACCACCCCCGAGCACCTGCCGCCGTGGTTTGAGCTAATTATGGTCTACACCGAGCTGGCCAACTACGACGACGCGCGCAAGTGGCTCGCCAAGGCGCGCGAGCAGTTCTCCGCGCCCAAAGAAGCTGCCGCCGGCGGGCCAACGTTTTTGCAGGTGCAGTTTAACAGGCTGGAACGGGTAATCGCCGAGCATGAGAAAAAGAAAGCCGGCGAGGAGCTCCCCCGCGCGCACTTCGACCCGACAAACCCCTATCGCTTCGGCGGCCGGCACGAAATCCGCCGCCCGGGCCAAAAGGAAGGCGAAAAGTAGCCCAGCCAGCGAACACCGCGCGGAGAGGGTCAGCCCTTCATCCCCGTTAGCGTTACACCTTGGATAAAGTGCTTTTGCGCGAGGAAAAACACAAAAACCACGGGCAGGGTCATAATCGTCGAGGCAGACATGAGCATCCCGAAGTCCGTCCCGTGCTCAATGCGAAATTGATAAAGCCCCAGGGAAAGGGGATAAAGCCGCTGATCGTTGAGGTAGATCAACGGCCCCATAAACTCGTTCCACGTCCCCATAAACGTAAAGATAGCTACCGCAGCGAGCGCGGGCTTCATGAGCGGCAAAACGATGCGCCAATATAGCCCGAAGAAACTGCAGCCGTCGATCTTCGCCGCATCTTCAAGGTCCAGGGGAATGGTGCGCATAAACTGCCGAAGCATAAAGATGAAAAACGCGCTGCCAAACAGCGAGCCCACCCACAGCGGCTGCAGAGTGTTATACCAACCGAGCGCGCGGTAGATTAAAAACACGGGGATCATCGTTACCTGCCCGGGGAGCATCATCGTCGCCAAGAGCAGGGCAAACAGCCCATCGCGCCCAGGCCAGCGCAGCCGCGCGAACGAGTAGGCGACCAGGCTGCACGAGAAAAGCTGCCCGCAAACGTTAAGCACAACCAAAATAATCGTGTTCCACAAATAACAGCCGAGGGGAATGAAGTTTAGCGCCGCGCGATAGTTCCGCGCCGCCTTCTCATACGCCACGCGCAAGCGCGAGCTGCGCCGAACGACGAGCTTCACGCGCAGCTTGTCGTGCCCCACCTTCGCCCGGCGGACAAGCCTAAGCGGAACGTAGTCGCGAAACAGCGTCCGCCCGCCCTTCGCCTCGGGCATTTGCCAGGCGACCTCTTGCCACAGGTCGGCATAGAGCACAAAGCTTTCCGCGGAGCGATAGATATCGCCGCCCACGTCGAGCTCGATGTCCACCCGATGCCACGACTTGTCGCTGCGCAGGGGAAGGGTAAACCGCTTAAACTCGCCTTTGGCAATGGGCAGGGGGAACTCCGCGGTGGCCCACACCTCGCCGTCGCGCCGAAAGTCGTAGTGGAACACGAGCGAGGGCTTCTCCACACCACCCGCCCGGCGCTCGAGCGAAAGCGCGCCCGCCTTCGCCCGCCAGGCGTCGAACGACAGCGGCCGACGCGCCAGGGGGTGGTCCACAAACCCCACGTCCTGCACCACGGGGTCGCGAATCTCCAGCGAACGATAGATCCTCCGCCACACCTTGCGGAAGTTCGACTGAGAGATGTAGCGGTCGAGCAGCGAGGAGAAGTTGCGCAGCCGCTCCTCCGCTTGAGCTTCGGGGAGAGTTACGGCAATGGTGTGCCACAGCCCAGCAACCAGCGCGCCGCGCACCTCATCCTCGGCGAATCTGCCCACCTCCGCGGGCCAGCGCTCGCGCACGCGGCGCCAGATCTCGCCCTCGATCTTCGGCCACAGCTTGGCCCAGGTGCGCGCGCTTGCCCCTGGGGGAGGCTGCGGCTGGGGAAACTCCTCCGCGGCGATATACGGCGAGACGGGCACCTCGCGCGGCATCGAGGGAATCCACTTCGGGGGGTCGGCGAAAATCTCTTCGTCTTCTTTAACACTTGTGGACAGCAACCAGTAAAACGGAAAGCCGAACAAAACGACACCACACAACAGCACAAAATGCGCCGCGGCGCGGCCCGCGAGCTTCCGCCACGCCCCCGGGCTAAGCCGCAACACGCGCTTGCGCAGCGCTAAGCTACTGCTCTCCCACCTCATAGTGCACCCACCGCGGCGCGACCTTAAGCTGAATGAGCGTTAGCGCGAGAATAATCAAAAACAAAATCCAGGCCATTGCCGAGGCCTGGCCCATGTGAAAGTAGCGAAACGCGTAGTTAAACAGGTTGTAGACGTAAAACAGGGTGGAGTCCACCGGCCCGCCCTGCGTGATGATATACGCCTGGGTGAAGATCTGCATCGTCCCAATGATCCCCATAATTAGGTTGAAGAAGATGTACGGGGAAAGCATGGGCACGGTAACCGACCAAAAGCGCGCCCACGGCCCCGCCCCGTCGATCTTCGCCGCTTCATAAAGCGTCTCAGGAATCCCCTGCAGCCCAGCGAGCCAAATGATCATCCCCGCCCCTGCGCCCCACAGGCCCATAATGATCAGCGAGGCCTTGGAATAGCGGGGATCGGTCAGCCAGGGAAGCTGGGGCAGGTGCAGGACCTCGGCGATGGAGTTTAACAGCCCGCTCGTCGGGTTTAACACCCACAGCCAAAGTATCGAGCTGGCCACCATGGGGACGATCGCCGGAAGATAGTACGCCGTGCGATAGAGCGACATCCCGCGGACCTTCATGTTCAATAGCAAAGCCACGCCCAACCCCGCGGCCATGCTAATGGGGATGCCGATCATCATAACCATCGTGTTATAAAGCGACTTCCAAAACAGCGGCTGCTCGGCGGAGATCGTCCAGTTGCCGGGCCACCACGAGCCGTTGGTCGAGATGTGCACGGTGAGCAGGTCGGCGTAGTTTTTCAGCCCCACAAAGCGCGGGGGGTGGAGCACATCGTATTGGCAGAAGCTAAACACAATGGACACGAAAATCGGCCCCGCGGTAAACACCAAAAACCCCAAAAGCCAGGGCGAGGCAAACAAAAACCCAGCCAAGCTTTCGCCGCGGAAAATGCTTTTTGCGCTGCGCTTTTGCGCGCGATACAAAAGCACAACGGGCGGGGTGACGAACAGGATGGCGAAGATGAGCATCGGCCAGCGCCAATCCAGGGGCCGCCCCTCAACCTTGCCCAGCAGCCGCTCCAGCTCCTCCTGAACCTCCGCCGCCCCCCGCTGCAGCGCCTCGCGCGGCGTATAAACGTGGTGCACGGCAAGCTCAAACGCGCGCACGTGCTCGTCCCACAGCTTCTGGCCCACCGGCGTTACCGGGCGAAACTTGGCCACAGGCATGAGCGACTTAAACACCTGATATGCCTGCTTGAGGTTCTCCGTGAGGTTCTCGCTGCGCTCGACGAACTCGCGCGCGAGCATCTCGTTAATCTTCACGTTGGCGTTCTGCCCGGGAATAAAGGGATAGCCGCGACTGTTAACAAAGCGCTGGTCGACAGAGGCGATAAGCCTGTTCGCCTCCATGCTCGACATCCACTCGATAAACTCCCAGGCGCCGTCGGGGTCGCGCGCCCCGCGGGGAATGGCCCAGCTCCACCCGCCGCTCCACGTGATAAACGGCCGGCCCTCGGGCACGGGCGCCGGCGCTACGCCGAAGTTCAAGTCCGGGTTATAGGCGGCGATCGTGTTCAGCGCCCAGTTGCCGTCGATCTTCATGGATACCTTGCCGATGAGAAACGGGTCGTTCTCCGCGGACTCAAACCCCGCGCGAAACATATCTACCTTCTCCACGCCGCCCGAATCGTCGTAAATGTCCACCATAAACTGCAGGGCCTCGACGATGCGCGGGTCGTCCAGCGTGCACCTTGTCCCATCGGGGCTCATAAACCGCCCGCCGTTTTGCCAGCCGTAAAGGTAAAGCCAGCTATTGCCAAAGTTCGGGATAAACCCCAAGCGCTCGATCTCTCCGCGTTCGTTAATGACATTGAGCGCCTTGGCATACTCGCGCAGCTCGCGCCAGGTCTTCGGCGGCCGCGCCTCGCCGCGCTCGTCCACAAATCCCGCACGCACGAGGTGGTCTTTGTTGTAATAAAGCGCGCGGTCGTCGCAGTTTATGGGAATGGCGTAGCACCGGCCTTGATAGCACGCCTCGGCCCACGCTGCGGGATAGTAATCCTCGGGGTTGATAACCTCGCTTTGGGCAATGCGCGCATCGAGGGGATAAAACGCGTCGCGCGCCGCCCAGCCGCTTACGGCAAAGCGGTCCTGATAGATAACATCTGGCGGGCTTCCCCCGGCGATCCCACACATGAGCTTCTGCGGGTCCATCCCCGAGCCATACATCGAGGCGATGACCGTATAGCCGGAGCGCGCCTCAAACTCGCGAATGGCGGCTTTCATCCCCGCGCCCAGCGCTTGAACCCAAACGACAAGCTCGCGCTGGCCGGGCTGGCGGAGGTGTGTTGTCCGCCCCGCGCGCAGCGCAGCAACGGCAAAAAACACAAGCAGCGCCACACCCGCCGCGGCTGCCGCAGCGCGAGCCACCGCTGCTGCCCTGGCCCACACTGTGTCCCTCGGGTGCATCTCGTCAGATAGAGTAGCGCACGCGCTTGTGCAGATCTACCGCCCTAATTAGCAGATAAAGAAAACAAAAACGATAACTATGCGTCTAACCTTTCCAGACAGCGGCCTTGCCGCCAGAAGTCCCACTTAAACCCGTCGGGAAGGGAGAGCCGATGAGCAGACGTCTGCCGGTTATCCTCGCTCTGGTCGTTCTCTGTGCGGTGTTTGCGGGTGCGGTTGCCGCGGGCGAGCTCGCCCAGTGCGGCAAGCAGCCAGCCCCCGCTAAAGCCCAGCTCAAAAAGCTCGTGGGCACGGTTACCTTCATCTGCCCGCAGTGTAAGCTGATCAAAGTCAAGTGCAGCGGCGGGAAGGTGTGGACGTTCTGGGTCGACGAGGCCGCGAAAAACGCGTCGGCGATTAAAGAGCAGCTCAAGCAGCTTAAGGTAAACGACCCCGTGGTCGTCTGCTACACCGAGAAGGGCGACAAGCTGTTCATCGTTAGGGTGAAGAAGATGCAAAAGCTGCCCCAAAAGCCCCCTTGCCCGGCGAAGTAGCATCTCCTGGCCCTGCGGCTTGCGCAGCGCAGGGCAGACGCTAAGCAGGGAAACTTCCTCAGGCGCGGGCATGCGCAGAGCACGCCCGCGCCTTTTTGCACGCGACAAGGCCGCGCCCCCCTTCTCCCCGCCTCTGCTGCAGGGCGCCGAAGGGAGCGTGTCTGTCCCCACGTTTGCGCGAGGTTCGGCCGCGCCTACCCCAAAATCTCTCTTGCCCGCTCGACCAGGGGAACGATCTGCTCGGCTACCGACTCCTCTGTGTCCCGAACGTCTACCCCGTCCCAGACAAACCAATGCTCCACGTGCTCTACGGACATCCCCGGGGCAAGGCGCGTGAGCGGCCCGAGCGTTTCCGCCTCGAGGATCTCGGCGTTCGTATAGCACTCCACCGAGGCCCCGTAGTCCGGATACTGCGCCCCGCGAACGTAGTGATAAAGCTTCAAAAACACCGTCCCCTTGCGCGCGTAGGCGATCCACCCCGCGTTGTCGGTAACCCCGATCTTCAGGGGCTTCGTCCCCGCGCGCTGGCGCACGAGGATAAACCGCCGGCCCCAGGTAATCCGCGGGTCGTCCATCGAGGTATAGGGCCAGAGCACAACGGCGCGGTTGGGGAGAAGATACTCCGGGTCGTACTCTGTGGGCTGGGGAATAGCGGCAAACCCGCCCGCCGCGCATACGCTCAGCGCCCACGGGGCAAGCTCAATCTCCCACCGCCCAATGTTCTCGATGCGGTGGACGACCTTTACATAGGGCTCGCTTTTCGCCACGAAAACGTCGATCTCAAGCTGAACCCCGTTTTCCTTTTGCGGCGGGGGAACAAAGCGCACGCCGTCCTTGAGGTGGTGGACGGTAACGGGAAAGTTGTCCGCGGGATAGGTCCGCTCGCGCTTTTCCGGAGCGTGCCACAGGCGATGGCCGCCGTACATGCGCCACGTGTCGCCGCCGGTAAGGCCGAGGGTCTTCGGGTCCTCGTAAAAAACATTTTCCTTTCCGGGAAGAGCGAGGCGAATTATCCGCGGCCCCACCGGCGTAGTAACGACAACCTCAACCTTTTCCCCGCCGATTTTTACGCAATCTTTCCACCCGCCATAGTCCACGCGATCGTAGCCGGCGACAAACTCCACCTTTTTCCCTCCCTCCAGCGCGCCCGCCCAACCCGCGCAGAGTAGGGCAAGGCAGGCCGCGCACAGGGCAACCTGCGCCCGCAAGAGCACCATCTCTCGCCCCCAGCCGGGCCCGCCGACGCCTCAGGCGCCGGCACGGGCCCCCGCGCCTATCCGCCCAGCCTAACAACCCTTCCCGTGCGCGCGGCGCGATCCGCGGCAACGGTAACCTCCAGGGTGTTCACGGCGTCCTCGTAGGTGGAGCGAATGTCGCTTGTGTCGCCGGTGCGCAGGGCCTTGATTAACGCGCGGTTTTCCAGGGTAAAGATATCCGCCCCGCCGGCGATCTCCCGCGGTTTTTTCCTGCCCACCTCGAAGATCTTTACGTCGTGGTTCCAGCCGGAAAATTCAAACGCGCAGTTTTTGGCGAAAATGTTCAGCGTAATCCCCCCGCGCGCGTTCGACGCGCAGCACGCATGCAAGTTAGCCACCGCCCCGCTCTTTAGCTTCAGCGACACGGCCATGGCGTCCTCAATGTCATACGAGGGCACGCCTGTGTTAAACCCCGTCGCCGAAAACGCGCTTACCTCCTGAACCTCGCCGCACAGGTAGCGCACGAGATCCACGGTGTGCGTCACCTGCTCGATAAACTGCCCTCCGCTTAGCTTCTTCTGAACCCACCACATGGTAATGGGAACCTCGGGCCGCGGCCGCGGCGTCCCGCTAATCCACCCGCCCTGAATGTATACCGCCGGGTCCTCCTGAAGCATCTCGCGCGCGCGGTTAACGCTCTTGCGATAGCGGTTCATGTAGCCCACCGAGGTAATGAGCTTGGCCTTGCGCACGGCCTCGGCGATCTTCCGCGCCTGCGCCAGGCTTTTCGTAATCGGCTTTTCGATGAAAAACGGAATCCCCCGCTCGATCGCCGCCATCTCCGGCCGCCCATGGGCAAACGGGGGAAGACAGAGGTAAACGACGCTCGGCTCCACGGCGTCCATCATCTTCACCGGGTCTTTGAACACCTGCGCGCCATACTGCTCGGCGAGCGCCCGCGCCCGCTCCTCCACGGGGTCGCAGAAGGCGACGATGTTCACCCCGCGCATTTTGACCAGCGCCTCGCTATGCCTGCGGGCCATCCCTCCGCTGCCCACAAATGCAACGTCAATCGCTCGCGCCATCTAGCTCTCTCCTCTCTGCCGCGAACCTGTGGGCTGATGCCCGCCGATTATTCCGCGGCCTGGGGCAGCGGCCCTTCGGCACTCGCCTCGCCCGCGAAGGAATACCGAGCGCGCGCCAAGAAGCGCCTGGGGAACCTGCGACATCCCCAGCCGCCCAAGGAGTGTGAGCTGCCGTGGACGCTCTGCGTGTGGCATTCATCGGTCTCGCCCACTTGCACCCGCTGCAGTACCTCAAGCTTATCGAGCAGCTCGACGAGCTTGTGCTAACGGCCGCTGCGGAAAAAGACACCGCCCTGCTTAAGCGGTTTACCGACGCCGCGGGCTGTGCAGGCTTTCGCGACTATCGCGAGCTGCTCGAGCGCGACGATGTAAACTGCGTGTTCATTTTCCTTCCCCATAGCGAATGCCCGGAGGTCGCGGCCGCCGCAGCGCAAGCGGGCAAGCACATCGTCGTAGAAAAACCCTGCGCGGCAAGCCCCGATGGCGTGCGCGAGATCGCCGCCGCGGCGGAGCAGGCCGGCGTGTCGTTCACTGCGCCCTATTGCTGGCGCTACTCCGCCGCGGCGCGGACGATCCGCGAGCTGATTATGGAGGGCGCATTGGGCGAAGTTTGCGCGCTTGAGGGGCGCTGCGCTGCGGGGCGGCCCGAGCGCTATCGCCGCGCCGGCGCGGGATGGATGCTTGAGAAGGCGAAAAGCGGCGGCGGGCCCATGTTCAACCTCGGCGTGCACTGGATCGACCTCTTCCGCTGGCTGCTTGCCGACGAGGTGGTGCGCGTTGCCGGCGCCGTTTCCTGCCACACGCGGGGGATCGATGTCGAGGACTGCGCCCTGGCCCTGCTCACCTTTCGCTCCGGCGCCCTGGCCACGCTGGACATCAGCTATTCCGTCCCAGAGAGCTACCCCCAGGGCCGCGACCTGTTCGTCGCGTTGCGCGGCACGCAGGGCGCGCTCTCCTGGAAGCCGGGCTGGCTAGGCGCGCCCGACGAGCTTTTCCTGTGCAGCGAGGCGCCAAACTATGCCTCCGCGCCCGTGCGCCGCATTTGCTTCGACGACCCCGGCGTCGCCGGCTATGCGGGGGCCATGGGCTTGGAGTTTCTCCGCGAGCTTGCGCAGTGCATCGCCGCCGGCGTTCCCCCGCCCATCTCGGGCGACGACGCATTTCGCGCAGCGCAAGTGGCCTGGGCCGTATACCAGTCCGCGGAGACGGGCCGCGCCGTCGAGCTTCCGCCGGACTAACGGACCAGCCTCCGCGCCCGCCGAGGCTCGAGAGCCTCGCGGCTTCCCTTGTCCTCGCCGCTGCCACAGCGCCCGGGGCGCGGAAGCTAACGTTTCTCCAGCAAAATCCACGGGCTGCGCGCCTGCGCCGTGTTCAAGAACACGCGCCGCCGCCCTTGCGCTACCTCAAGCTCGCGCGCCTTTTTCCCCCGCGGGTCCAGGGCAAACGCGGCAAGAGGCACATCGGTGCTCAGCGACAGGTCGCAGTCCACCGGCTCGACGATCACCGGCGGCCGGCCGATCTCCGGGCAGCGCGTGTGGTTGCGGTCGTACGCCTGGCCCGTGTTCTCCGCACGGGCGACAGCGGTAACCAGAACGCGCTCCGAGCGCCCAAGCTCCCGCCCGTCGAGCGAAATGACGACCACCGCGGCAAACGGCGTGCGGCAGCGCAGGACCAACGAGCCAAGCCGCACCTCCCCAGCGCTCGCCAAATCGCCCACAGCGGCGCACAGCCGCGCCGTGCGAATGGTAAACAGCCCCTGCTTGGGCTGAAGCTCAAGCTCGCCCGTGTCGCTGCGGAAAAGCTCGCCTGCCTTCTCGGGGTCATACGGGCCGTTGGGCCACCAGCGGCGCGCCGCGGCGAGATATAGCCGATGCGGCCAGGCGGGGTCGGCCTCCTGCAACGCGCTTATGTGCGGGGCTACGCAAAACCGCTCGCTAACAAACCCCAGGCAACTGCGGCCGTCCGCCGTCAGGCCAAACGGCGTTGCTCCGTTGGGCAGGGAGTCCACAGCGAGCAGCGTGTCCGGCGCGCAGCGCAGCTTGCCCCTCGTGTAAAACCCGCCAAATTGCAGCTCAACGGGCTTTTCGTTGCCAACCGCCTTTATCGCCGGAGCGACGAGCCGCGCGCTGTGCGCGCGGTCGGCAGTGCGCGCCGCCTCGTCCACATACGGCCAGTCGGCGAAAACGATCGCCCGCTTGGCCGTGCTATAGTCGCCCGCGGCGGAGTGCCCCGAGGCAAAGACCACATCGGCATCGCCCTCGTAGCGCTCGACGAAGTATGCGTTGCGCACCTTGGAGATATAGGGCAGGAAGCGATAGGGCGAGTACTTGTCCGACGTCCGTCGGGGGCGGGTGGCGAAAATGTCCGTCTCGCTGTGGCCGATGTGCACGGTAAGGTTCGCCGTTTTAACATCCCTGCGCAAAAAGGCCAACGCCGCCCAAGGCACCTGCCCCCAGCGCACCGGGTCGGACTGGTTTTTAAAGTGCGAGAGAATCTTCTCGTCTAAGTCATAGGCGAAGAACAAAAGCCCGTCCCAATCCTGCAGGCAGGCATAGGCGACCATTAGCGGAAGGCACTCCGCGCGATACTCGTTAGGCCAGGGAAAGTTAAACTCGGGAACGATAAGCGGCTTGCCCACGGCGGAGCTCGAGGCGATGTTGGCCACCGGGTTCGCTGTGCTTAAGATGTCCGAGCGCACCATGCTTAGGTTGCGAAACGTAAAGAACGGCTTGGCGCGCACGTTCGGGTGCTGCCAATAGTTGTTGCGCGTGGTAAAGTCGCAAAAGTAGTTGGCAAAGTTGCTTGCGTCGCTAAAGTCCTGGTTCGTGCCGGTAATCGGCACGCGCACGCCGATCGAGCGCAGGTGCTTGTACATTTGCCGATAGTAGTCCACGTTTACCTCGTAGAGAAACCGCGTCATGGCGTTTAGCCGCGCCGGGCTCTTCTCCCCGCGATAGCTCGCGCCGGAAAGGTCCGCATAAAGATGCTGCAGGGGAAAAAGCACCGTGCCCCGCGCCGGGTCTTCCTCGGGCAGCAGCGCGCACTCCCCCGCCTCGTTCGTCCACGCGCGGGCGAGCGCCGCGCGGTCGCCATAGCGCTTGGCCAGCCAAGCGTTCCACCGCTTGCGCAGGTCGTCGAAATACACGGGCAGGGTTAGCGTTAGGTTGTTCATGTAAAACACGGAGTTTTCGTTGGTAATCTCCACCACGGCAATCCCCGGGTCGTCCACATAGCGCTTGCCCGTGTAGGGGTTGCGGTGCGTAAGGAGCTTTGTCGCATACTCCTTTTCCAGCTCGATCATCCGCGGGTCGAACGTGCTCGAGGCCTTAATCGAGTTGCGCCAGCCGTGTTCAAACTTCGCCGCGTCCTTAACCCCATCGCCGGGCATAAACCGGCGGTAGTCGAGAAGATCCATGTAGATGTAAATCCCCTGCCGCTCGAGCTGGGCGATGAGGTAGTCGAAGCGGTCTAGCGCATCGGCGCGGAATTCGCGGCTGTCGTCCCGCGAATAGTCAATAAGCGGCCCCCAGCGCGAATCGAACGCGTGCAGACGAACCATGTTAATACCAAACCGCGCCAAGCGCCGGGCAACAATGCGCGCCCAGCGCTTTTCTGGGGCGCAGTTGCCGCCGCCCAGGTTTGTCCCGAAAAACCGCGCGCGGGTGCCGTCCTCGAAGTAAAAATGACCATCCTTGCCCACCGTCAAAAAGCCATGCTTGCCCGCCGGGGGATCGAGCAAAAAGCTCATGTCGATCTCCCCCAGCCCCGTGTCCTCAAGGTCGAACTCAAACGGATACCATCCCGCAGTGTCGGTAAACTCCAAACGCAGCGGCCGCGCCTCAATCCCCGGCGGCCCCTGGCCCAGGGTGATCGCCACGAGAATCGGCTCCGCATCGGTCCCCGCCGTGGCCACCGTTATGCTCTCAATGGCCACCTTCGGCCGCGGGTTTTGCCAGGGAAAAATGCTCAGCCCCACGCGCGCGCACTCCGGGTTCGAACCCTCCCAGCCCACCGCGCTGTCCTTCGTGTCCTCCGGATTCCACCAATCGCGAATCTCCCGCCCCACGCGCAGGGGCACCTCGCGCGTCTGGCCGTCGGCATAGCGCACGACATAGCGCCCGACAACGCGTCCCTCGGCTCCCGCCCAAGCGCAGTTGTGCAGGAAATACACGACATCGCACCGCTCGCCCACAGGCACGGTAACTGCCTCGGGAAAGTCCGGCCGCCCCTTGCCGCGCAGGACAATGCACGACCGCCCGCCGTTTTCCTCGGGGTCGATTATCTCAAACGGCACACCACGCCACACCTGCCAGCCCGTGGGAATCTCCCGCGCATCGTTTACCCCCTGGTCCGTCCAGCCGCCCTTGCCGTCTCCGGCCGCTTCGTCGCGAAAGCCCGTGTTTGCCACAGCGCGCAGGTCAACCGCGCGAAACTTCCCCTGGGCCTGCGCCCCGCGCACAAGCGTCACGTCGTCAAACCACGCCGTCCCCTTGCTTGCGGAAAGGCAAAGGTAAATCATGCACGCCTGCGCGCCCTTCGGCGCCCGCGCCGTTACCGTAACCCACGTCCAGTCGCGCGTTCCCTGCACCGGCGCGGAGTGGTTCTCGGCAAGCCAGCCCTGGTTGTCATACCAGGCAATGGCCACCGTCGCCCTGCCCGTCACGCCGTTCGTCTTCACCCACGCGGCGAGCGTATACTCCGCCTCCGCGGAGACGGGCTTCTTCTCCACGCTAATCCACCGGCCGGAGTTCGCGTCCCACGCCGTGTCGGTTTCGTGGAGCGAGTCGGAAATGCGCAGCGAAGCGCGCCCGGTATGGGCTACCTCGCGGTCCCAGGCGAACTTCGCCGGCGAGCGATACGCCGCCGTGCGCCAGCCATCGGGGGCGCCGTCGCGGTTTGCGTCGTCCTCGGCCGAGCCGTTAAACGCAAGGTTGGGCACCCACGCCGCATGGGCGCAGGCGCAGAACAACAAGGCGAACAGCGCCTTGCGCAGCATCGTCGCTCACCCCTCCCCGGAGGATAGTGGCAAATTCCGCCCCGGCCCTCCCAGGCCTTCGCCCGCCGCTCGCTAAAGAAGGCAACGTGGGCGCTGCCCGCGAACTCATGCCCGCTGAAGCCCTTCGGGACGCAGCAAGGGAAAGCTCTGGCATGCGCAAAAAGGAGGTTCGCCCATGTCGCGGTGCGCGCTGTGCGTAGTGTTTTGTGTGCTGTCCACCGCGTGCTGTTTTAGTCAGGAAAAAAACCTCATCGTCAATGGCAGCTTCGAGGAGCTGCGCGGGCAGTGGCCCGCGGGCTGGGACCAGTTTTGGATGCGCGAACCCGGCGCCGGCAAGGCCACCGTTACCGCCGATGCCCACACCGGCGCCCGCGCCCTGCGCATCTCGCACACCGGCCAGCGCGACTGGTCGCTGCACGTCGCCCGCGATATCCCCGTGCGCCCGGGCGACATTTTCCTCCTCAGCGCGTGGACTAAGTGCCAGGGCCAGGGCGGCGCCTCGCTCAGCGTGGTGACCATCGATCGCGCGGGCAAAACCCTAAGCTGGATCTGGAACCCAAGGGCGATCCGCAAGTCCACACAGTGGCAGAAAACGACGACGCACATTGTCGTCCCCGAAGGGTGCGCGCGCATTCGCCCGCGAATCGTGGGCACAGGGCCCGTTGTCATCGTTGTTGACGACGTCGCCCTGATCAAACGGGGGAACGTGCTCCAAATGCAACGCGAGGCAAACCTGCCCGAGCGCATCACTCTTTCCAACAAGCTTGCCGAGGTAGCCTTTCTCCCGCGCGAGGGGCAGTTTGAGCTGCGCGACAAGCGCACAAACCAGCGCTGGACTCTTCCCCGCCCGGCAGACGGCCCGATAGTCATCTCCGCCAGCGGCCAAGGCGGGGCGCTTTCCGCAAAACTGCTCGACCCCGCCAACGACTTAGACATTACCCTGCGCGCGGAGCTTGCCTCAGACAAGCCGGAGTTGACCATTACCCTCTCCGCCGAGGGCGAGCTCGCCCGCCCGCTGCACTTCCCCGGGCCCGTGCTTACCGCGCCCGGGCAGTGGCTCGTCGTCCCGCTTAACGAGGGCATCCTCTACCCCGTGGACGACCAGACGATCCGGCCCCCGGGGCGGCTCATCGGCTACGGCGGCCATGGCATTTGCATGAGCTGGTGGGGCGTGACGGACATGCGCCGCGGGGTGATGGCGATAATCGAGACGCCGGACGACATGTCCATTCGCATTGCCCGAGACAAAAGCGGCCTGCTTAACATTCGCCCGGAGTGGGAGGCCTCCAAGGGCCAGTTCGCCTACCCCCGGCGGCTAACGTTTGTCCTGTTCGACGACGGCGGCTACGTCGCCCAGGCCAAGCGCTATCGCCAGTATGCCAAGCAGGTGGGCAAGTTTCGCACGCTGCGCGAAAAGGCCCAGTTTAACGCCAACGTGAGAAAGCTTTACGGCGCGGTAGACGTGTGGATTATGGACTGGCGGCTAAACGTAGTGGACATCGCCCACGAGTTCAAACGCCTGGGGATGGAGCGCGCCCTGTTTAACATCCCCGGCTACCTAAAGGACGAAGCGAAGGCCGCGGCGATCGACGAGCTCAACCGCCTGGGCTTTCTCACGGGCCGCTACGACATCTACCAGGACCTCATGCCCCCTGACGTCGCCAAAAAGCACAACCTGCGCCACTCCTGCTGGACGCAGGAAGCATGGCCGCAGGACATCGTCATCGGCCCGGACGGCAACTGGGTTAGGGGGTGGGTTGTCAAACGCGGCGACCAAAGCTTCCCCTGCGCCGTGCTCTGCGACCGCCAAGCGCTGAAATACGCGAAAAAGCGCATCCCCGCGGACCTGGCCAAGTTTCACTATACCGCGCGGTTCATCGACACAACAACGGCCTCGCCCTGGCGCGAGTGCTACCACCCCGACCACCCCATGACGCGCTCGGAAAGCCGGCGCTACAAAATGGAGCTTTTGCGCTACGTCTCCGAGGAGATGAAACTCGTCACAGGCACGGAAACGGGCATCGACCCCTCCGTCCCCTATGTCCACTACTACGAGGGCATGCTCAGCCTCGGGCCCTACCGTGTCCCCGACGCGGGGCGAAACATGATCAAGCCCTGGGAGCCGATCGAGCGGATCGTCAAGTTTCAGGTGGGCCACTACTATCGCGTGCCCCTGTGGGAGCTGGTCTATCACGACTGCACCGTAGCCACCTGGTATTGGGGCGACTACAACAACAAGGTTCCCGCCGTGTGGGACCGGCGCGACCTGTTTAACCTGCTCTACGGCACTCCCCCGATGTTCATGTTTAACAAAGAGATTTGGGAGAAGTATCGCGAGCGGTTTGTGCAAAGCTATAACACCATCTGCCCCACAGTGGCCAAGCTTGCCGAGCTGGAGATGACCAGCCACGAGTTTCTTACCGAGGACCATACCGTGCAGCGCACGATCTTCGCCGACGGCACGCAAATCGTGGTCAACTTTGGCGAAAAGCCGTTCCGCCAGGGGGGCCTCGAGCTTGCCCCGATGAGCGCCAAGGTCATCGCCGGCTCGAGCTTGCCCTAGGGGGCCGCGCCGAGCGAAAGCCGGGCCCCTGTGCGCCCGAGCGCTTCACGCGAAATAGGCAAAAAGTAAACCGATGGCGCACGCCAGCACCCGCGCCGTGCCCAGCGGACACATTGCTGGGAAAAATCGCGCGGGGTTAAACGGCGGCACGGCAAATGTCTCCGCTTGTTACAATTCTGTCACTGCTCAACACAGGGAAAACTTTGGGCAAACGGCGGGATCGAGGGTATACATAAGGTGTAGACGGCGCTGTTGTATTCACTCAGCGGGAGGGGCGGCACAGGCGGCGACGAACGAGGCAGGACAGCCGAGCGGGGCACCTCCCGCCCCCGAGCAGTTCGCCGTTTTCCGCCTGTCGTCGCGCAGCGCGGCACCGCCCACCGCGCCTGCGGAGTGGAGCTGAGGGCTGTGCAGGAGGAGAAGGTACAAGAAGCGGCCGTGCTCACCTCCGACTCGGTGCTTGCCGTCCTCGCCTACACCGACGACCTCACCGGGCTCGCTAACCGACGGCTGCTCTTCCGCCGCCTCCCCGATGCTATCGAGGACTGCGCCGCGGGCGATATCCCTCTCTCCCTAATGATGATCGATGTTGACGACTTTAAGGAGATCAACGACACCCACGGGCACCTCGCCGGCGACCGCATCCTCGCGGAGATCGCCCAGCTTCTGCGCCAGTGCATCCGCACGGACGACCTTGTCGCCCGCTACGCAGGCGATGAGTTTTGCATCGTTCTCCCTGGGTGTGGGGCCGATGGCGCGGAGATGGTCGCCCATCGCGCGGTAAGCGAAGCGCGCCGGCGCTCCGAGGCCCGCCGCCGCGGCGAAGTGCCGTTCCCCACGCTGAGCATCGGCATCGCCACGTTCCCCGCCGACGGCCAGACCGACCGCGAGCTCATCCAACAGGCCGACCGCGCGCTCTACGCCGCCAAGCAGGCGGGCAAGGGCCGGTTTATGCACGTCCAAGATGTTGACCCGAACTTCGCCGTCGAGCCCGAGGTCGCCGCGGGCTTCCTCTGCCCGGTATTCATCGGGCGCGAGGAGGAGCTCGCCCGCCTTACCGAGATCCTCGAGCGCGCGGGCCAGGGCGCGGCGCAGCTAGCGATTATCCGCGGCGAGGCGGGCCAGGGCAAAAGCCGCTTGCTTGCCGCCCTGCGCGAGGTCGCCGCGAGCAGCGGCTGGCGCGTGCTCAACGCCGTCTGTCTTGAGGAGCTGCACGAAGTGCCCTATCACCCCCTGGGCTCGGCGATCACCGCGCTTATGGACCTGGGCGACATGGCCATTGTGCACTGCAGCACATCGCTCCCCGCGGCTCAGCGCCTAACCCTCATGCACACCTTCCCCCAACTGCGCGAGCCGTTCCTTCAGGCCGACCCGCAACTGGTCGCCGCGCGCAGCGAGGTTAACGAGGAGAACATCCGTCGCTTGCTCTTCGAAGGCCTGTGCGCGCTGCTTCAGGAGCTCACTAGCGAGCGCCCGCTGCTCATTACCCTGGACGACTTAGACTTTGTCGACGAGGCCACGCTGTTCGTCCTCGAGCACCTGCTGCGCAATATCGCCGACATTCCATTGTTCGTCTGCGCCGCGTTTCGCGAGGGCGACTCCGCGCAGGAGCCGGAGAACGTTGCCGCATTTTTGGAGCGCGTAGACCACGAGGAGATTAACCTCGTCGGCCTGTCGCGCGAGGAAGTCGCGGACATGCTCCAGGCGATGTATCCCGATGTCGAGCTCTCGCCCGAGCTGCTCGACCTCATTTACGGGATCACCGGCGGCAATCCGTATCGCATCCAGGAGTGGCTGCGCGGGCTGGTCGAGATCTCGGCGAGCGAGACGCCTGACGGCAAGGCCGCGCTCGACCTGCAGACGGCCAACGCCGTAGGCGAACGCGCGCTAACCATCGGCGAGCGCCTGCGCATGCTCGACGAGGAGACGCAACAGGTGCTGCAAAGCGCGGCCGTGCTCGGGCAGTTCTTCAACGTTGACCTGCTGGGCAGCGCCGCGCAACGCAACGTGGGCCACGTGCTCGACGCCATCGCCGAGGCCAAGCGCAAGGCGCTTGTCGTGGAGTCCGGCTCGGCGCAAGACGCCGAATATCGGTTTACCAGCCGCACCCTGCGCGAGGAGCTTTATGGGAACATCGAGGACGAAAAGCGCAAAACCCTGCACGAACGCATCGGCGAGTCCGCCGAGCAATACTTTAAGGAAGGCGACGTCGAGCTCTCCGCGCGCTTGGCCTATCACTACTCACGCGCGGACAACAAGGAGAAAGCCCAGCGTTACGAAGCGGAGCGGCGCAAGGGCACGGCCTCGGTATATCGCCGCGAAGAGGTCGCCGCACTCGTCGGCGCGGGCGAGCGGGCGCTGTCCGACGAGGCGATGGAAGATGTCGCCGAGGTGCTCCGCCTGTTCCGCAGCGGCATTCGCGCCGTGCAGCGCTCCGGCGCAGACTCCGACGAGGCGCGCCAGGCAGCGGAGGAGATCCTCGCCGCGCTTACCCCCATCCTGGAAAAGGTAGACACCCTGAGCATCGGCGAAGCGGAGGAGCGCATCGTCATTAACAACCGCCCGCTTACCCAGGGCCCGTTTGCCGACGGCCTATCCGCGCGCTTTTCGCTCATCTTCCGCTACCGCGGCATCGGCGCCCTGCACCTCCGCCGAGGGATAACGAACCGCGAAATCTCCTGGCTGCTGCGGCAGCTCGCCGAGAAGCGGCCCCCCGGCTCGCAGCGTGGCTATTGGCGCTCTACGCTCCGCGCGCTGAAGATCGAGCACATTCTGGTTACCGAGCGCTCCTATGTCGAGGCCCTGCCCGAAGATCGCCTCCCGGGCAAGGAGCTCGCCGCGCAGCCCGCGGAACAGCCCGCCGCTATTGAGGAGCAGGCGCCTGAGGAGGAACCCGCCGCGGTCGAGGAGGCGGAGGAGCCGGCCCCCGCGCCCGAGCCCGCCGCTGCTCCCGCCGAGCAGCCCCAGCCCGAGGCCCCCCTCGAGCCCGAGCCTGAACCCGAGCCCGGCGCCGAGGAGCTTAGCGTCATCGCCTCCATCGCCTCGCCCAACGACCTGCGCGACACGCGCACGCTGGAGATCGTCACCGCGGACCTGCTCGACCCCAGCCCGCGCCGGCGCGCCGCCGCGGCGAACGTCCTCCGCCGGTTTGGCCCGCAAGCGGCCGACGCCTTGGTGGACTTTCTCAGCCAGACCACCGACGTGCGCCTGCGCGAGGCGCTCGCCGAGGTTCTCAAAGAGCTGGGCGAGCCCGCGCGCCAAGCGTTCGACCGCGCCCTAGCCACCCTCTCCTCCCCCACGGCGTTGGCGCACCTGGTGAGCGTCGCCGATGTCGTCTGCGGCGAGCAGGTCCTCCCCGACCTGATCGCCCTCCTCGAGCACCCCGATCGCCAGGTGCAAACGCACGTAATCGACGTCCTCGGGCGGCTTCCCTCGCCGACGTCGCGTGAGGCTCTGCTCAAAGCCCTGCGCTCCGACGACTTGTTCCTCGCCGAGCGCGCCGCCTATGTCCTGGGCAAGAGCGGGATACGCGAGGCCGTCGGCCCGCTGTGCGAGATCGCCAGCGCCTCGGGAATGTTTGGCTGGCGCTATCCGGACAACTTGCGCATTGCCGCGTGCACGGCGCTGGGGGAGATCGGCGCCGAGGAGGCCATCGACGCCTTGGTCCAGGTGCTCGAGCGCCGGGGATACTTCCACTCGCGCTCCAAAGATTCCGAGCGCGCACGCACGGCGGCGCTCTACGCCCTCGCGCGCATCGGAGGAGAGCGCGCTTGGGAGCACGTCCGCCGGGCGATGGGCGATCCTTCGCCCAGCCTAAGCCGCGCCGCGGCGCGCCTCGTGGAGCAGCATCTGCGCGAACACTCCGCCGCCCCGGGCAGCGACTAGCCACAGCGCGCTAAACCGCTATCTCGCGCGTGCCATAGGCCAGCGCCCCAGGCGAGCTCCCGCGGAAAACTTGGGCGGCGATTCCCGTTTGCTTGCCATACGTGGCGACGATCTCTTCGATCGCCTCGTTTGCCCGGCTATCGTCGCGGGCGAGGATGGCCACCGTGCCCCCCGAGCCCCCTCCGGTAATCTTTGCCCCGAAAATGCCCCACTCCCGCCCCTTCTCCCGCGCCAGCCGCACGAGCAGGTCCGTCTCGCGCGCGCCCAACGCGCAGTTGTGCCCGTAGCTCCAGTGCGAGGCATACATCAACTTCCCCGCTTTCAAAAGCGGCCGCTCGTCGCCCGCCCTCCCCGCCTCTTCGAGCAGCTCGATAAAGCGCACCACGCGCTGGTTTTCGTAGATGGGGTGTGCCGTGCACGCGCGCACGGAGTACGTCGTCTGCGGGTCAACGGTGGTCACGGGGTCGTCCGTCTCGCCGTAGGTGGCGAGAAACTCCTCGCCCGTCATTTTTGCGGGAAGCAAGCGATAGTAGTTTTGCCGAAACTCGCGCGGGGAAATATTCGCCAAATATCCGGGGCAAGGGTCTGCGCCGCGGTGCGCGGTAATTATTTTCAGCCCCATAAACGCCGCAACGCGCGCGTTTTTATAGCGCGAGCCGCTTACCGCATGCTTTACGTTGGAGTTTATCCCAACCACTTGCACGCCCGCGGGCAAGCGGTGAAAGCCGAGCAGCTCATGCGGCTGGCATTTAAGCGCAAGCAGGCTCCGCCGGCGCCCCAGCGCGCAGGTCACCTGATCCATTATCCCGCAGGGCGCCCCGACAATCCTGTTCTCCACAATCTGGCACAGCCGGGCAAGCTCTAACCCATCAAGCGAAATGCCATAAAGCGCGGCAAGGGCGCACATCGCGGCCACTTCCACCGCCGCCGACGAGGAGACCCCCGCCCCGAGGGGCACATCGCTGGCCAAAAGCAGCGTAACCCCGTGGGGAAACCTCGCCCCGCAGTGCGCAGCAAGCACGCTAATGTTCCCTGCGAGATACGCCGCCCAGCGCTGCCCCGGGCGGTAGTGAAAAAATGCCCGCACGCCGTCGAACTTTCCCTCGCGCCCGGCAAACAGGTCGGCGAGGTGCAGCTCGACGCGCCCCTCCAGCCCTTCGCGCGGCGCCTCGCGGCTAATGACAACCACGCGGTCGTCGCTCCGCGCCTGAGCGCCGACAAGCGCCGCCTCGCTCAGCGTCCCCTCAAGGACCACCGCGCCGCAATAGTCGGCGATACCCCCCATAACATCGATGCGCCCGGGCGCGCGGGCCAAGACAATGGGCTTGCCCGGGGCAACCACATCGCCCGCTCGCGCGCGGACAAAGCGGCAAAAGCGAGCAACCTCACCCCTCATGCGCCCCTCCGCCAGTGCACGAAATAGAGCGTGTTTTCTGCGAAAGCTCTCCTGCGGTTAGCGTAAAACGCGCGCCTTTTCGCCCTCGCCCTATATCCCAAGCGTGCGCAAGTACTGCCGGCTAATGCGACACGCCTCCCCCGGAGCAATCTCGCTCCGATCCTGCTCCACGACGAGCCACTCCGGCCCCGTGCTCAGCGCGGCGCGCACCGCCGCGGGCAGATCTACCTCCCCCCGCCCGAGCTCCGTAAACTTCCCCGGCGCGCCGTCCTTAATGTGATAGTAGGGAATGCGATCGGCATAGCGCGCGATAAACTCCTCCGGCCGCTCCCCTCCGATGTGCACCCAGTAAACGTCCACGCACAGCCCAACCAGCGCCGGGTCTAGCCCCTCGGCAAGCACGTGTATCCCTTTCTTGCCGTCAAACTCCGCAAACTCCCAGGCGTGGTTGTGATAGAGAAGCCGAACGCCCGCCTGCTTGAGCTGCTCCCCCGCGCGGTTGAGCACAGCGACGGAGTCCACAAACCCCTGCAGGCTCTGCCGGTCGGCCACGCCCGAGCACATGGCAAACTTCGCCCCCAGCGCCCGGGCATAGGCGGCCAGCTCCTCCACCTGCTCCTCCTGCGCATATGTCGCAAACGACGCGTGCACGCCGCACAGCTCTAACCCTTGCTCCGCAAGAGCGTCCTTTATCTCTTGCAGCGAGTAGTGTTTGCTGAGCACGCCCGTCTCCACGCCCGCATAACCGGCCGCTTTAACCTCGGCAAGCACGCCGGGCAAATCCTCGTTCTGCCGCCCACGGTAAACGATCAGTTGCACACCAACCTTCGGCTGAGCCAACACGCTCGCGCCCCTTCCCATAGCAAACCCCCGCGCCTGAGCGCAGGGCCGTTTCGCGCAGGCCTACGTTTCCCCCACGCTTGCTTAAATCCTGCGCGCGGGAGGATAATGAGCAAAACGCGCTTTTTCCGGCAGAGGAGCTAGCTGCGCGCCGGCGAACTGTACACCGTGCGACGCGCGTCGCCTCGCGCGGCGACAAGGAGGCGCAGAACATGTTTACCTTCGCGCTTATCGGTGGCCAGGAGCTGGCCATTATCCTGGTCATCGTCGTGCTACTGTTTGGGGCAAGCAAAATCCCCCAACTCATGCGCTCCCTGGGCGAGGGGGTGCGCGAGTTCCGCCGAGTCAGCCGCGATGTGGAAGGCTCCCTAGAGCAGCTCAAAGAGCCCGTAAGGGAAGTTCAGCAGGCCGTCAGCGAAGCGAAAGAGTCGGTCACTAAAACGATCGAGAAAGAGCTCTCCGAGGACGAGACAACCACACCTTAGGGCGCAGGCGGCAACCCCCGAGCGCGCGTTTTCGCGCCATACAAACCGGCCGGCGGCGTATCCGCTGCCCCCCTGCGCGAGGCGGTGTACAAAATCGCGGGCCTCGCCCCGCTGTGCGAAGCCCGCGCTGCTGCCCGTCGCCCTACATCGCCTTGTTGATAATGTCGCTCACGGAGACGATCCCCTGGACCTTGCCCTCGAAGATCACTGGCGCGCGCGACAACTTCTGGTTGGCCATCAGCCGGGCGACGTACTCTACGCCGAGGTCCGGGTTAACGACGACCAGCGGCTTGGTCATTATCTCGTGCACCTTCACCGACTCGGGGTTCAGCCCGTGGGCAAACACGCTATAGGCAATGTCGCGCTGGGTGAGAATCCCGTAGGCATCCTCGGGCGAACGGCGGTCGACGATCAGGCAGCGCACGCCCTTCTCCTTCATCAAGGCAACCGCTTCGGCCACAGTAGCGTCGCCGTTAATGGTCACGACGTCTGTGGTCATAATGTCCCGCGCCTTGAGCACGCCAATCACCTCTCCCATTAATCTTCGCCGCAGCCAGCCGCCTGGCCATCACCTCCTCGCTGGCCGGCCCGCGGACACTCCACAACCGTCATCAGCGACCTGCGCCAAAGCGCCGCGCAAAGCGCGCAACCGCTGCGCTCGCGCTCTCCGCGCGGGCAGAGGTTTCCCCGCCGCCTGCCCCGTTCCCTCCGCTGTGCGACAAATGATACCCGGGAAATTTTTGCGCAAAGCAGCCCTCAGCCTAGCCCAACGCCCGCGGCGCGACAAACGCCCAGGCCAAGCCGGCCAAGGCCAGCGCCGCGGCGGCCACGGCGCACGTCCCCCACAGCCCAAACGCCAAAATAACTACCGCTCCCGCGGCAAAGCTGCCTAGGGCCGCGCCGGCAAGGTCTGCGCCATAGACAAGCCCCGCCGGCCGGTGCTGTGCCTCCTCCTCGTCCCCGCGCACGAGCAGCCGGCAGGCTAGGGGAAAGATCAACCCCACGAGAAACCCGGCCACCGCGGCGAGCACGGGAAAGAGAACCTGCATTGCCACAAACGTTGCCGCGGCGTGGCGAAACTGGGCCAGAGCGAAAATCAACGCGGGAACGGCAATGGTATACGCCGCCCCCAGCTCGCTAATTCCCACGCACATCCACGACAGCGCACGCTTGCTTCGCCATCCTTCTCTATCGCGCAGCAACGCCGAGCCCCAGCGCGAGCCCACCACGCTGCCCACCATAAACGCCGCGTCGAGCATTCCGATCTTGTAGTAGACATAGCCATAGATCGCCTGAAACGCGAACAAAATGGCCACCTCAAGCGTCAGGCCGACAAACGCCATTGCCCCCACGTTGCCCAGCAGAACAAGCGGGCCCAAGCGCGGCGCGGCGCGGCCCGCAGCGCTCAGGAGCAGGGCGATGATAACAAGCGCCGCGAGAATATGCTCCAGCTTCGTCCGCGCCGCCGCGCCAAGCACGCGCTCCGCCCACGACTTCTCCCCGCGCTCGGCAATCAGGGCGCTCCAAAAGCTCGTTTGGTAGAAGTTGCACACGGGGAAAAAGTCGCGGTTTAGCGCCAATGGCGGGACGCGGGCAAGCGCAGCAAGCACTTGCTCCCGCGTAAACGGCTGCGTGCGGTCGCAGCCCACGGTAATGTAGGATTCCGTGACGTAGAGGTTGTTGATCTTCCGCTCGCGCAGCCTGCGGGCAAGCGTCTCGGCGTCCGTGGCCAGCGGCTTTTCGCTCGTTGTGCCCACGACGATCATCTCGTCCCCGGGCAGGAGCGCTACGTGTTCGAACACCGCGGCCATGGTGCGCACAACGCACGCGTTTAGCCGCGCTTGGTTGTCGCCCAAAAACACGGGGTTTGAGGAAATGGTTACCGAGACAATGCCCCCGGGGTTTAAGATGCGCCGCACCTCGCGGAAAAACTCCAGCGTATAAAACCGGTTTAGCTGAATCGTCCCCGGGTCGGGCACGTTGACGAGCACGGCATCGTAGCGCTCGTGCGTGCGGCGAATGTAGAGCCGGCCGTCTTCGAGAAACACGCGCACGCGCCTGTCGCGCAGACTTTGGACGATGTCCCTCTTTCCCAGCAGCCGCGCATAGCGCAAGCCCACGCGATACAGCCGCGGGTCGAGCTCGGCATAGTCCACCCGCTGCACGCCGTGCTTAAGCGCCTCGGCTACGCCCCCCGCCACGCCCAGCCCAACCAAAAGCACCGAGCGCGGCCGTGGGTGCGCCAGCAGGGGAAAGTGGATCAGGTCCTCCACCGTGTGCTCGTCCGGTATCTGAAAGACGATCTCCCCGCCTTGGTAGAACGTAAACAGCTCCTTTGTGCCGGTAACGACGATCTCCCCGTGGACGGAGTTAACCTTGCTGTCCACGCGCAGCGGGGCCCACTCGCGGGCGAGGGTTGCCACGTCGAGCAGTGCCGGCAGGCGCCCCAGGCAAAGCGCCACGGCAACCGCCGCGGTGCATACCCCCAGGGCCAAGCGCCACCGCCCCCGGGCGAGCACCGCCGCGGCGACAAAGCTCAACACAAGCACCGCGCCGGCCAGGGCAAATGGCCCGAGCCAAAGCACGAGCACGCTGCTTACCAAAAGCCCCCCGAGCAGGTCGCCCGCGGCCACCGCGGCGTAGGTCAGCCCCGGGTCGCGGTGCATCTTCGAGCCCACGGTAAACTGCGCGCCGGAGAGCACGCAAATGGGCGCGAGGATCAGCGGGGGAACGAGGAGGATCTCGCGCACGCCGACAAGCTCGCCCAGGAGCACCTCGGGGTAAAAGATCTGCCGGGCGAGGCGGACCACAACTAGCTCGCCGACCAAGCACAGGCCGAACAAAACCTGCAGCGCGCCGAACACTGCCTCGGGCCAGGGCAGGCGCGCGAGCAGCGGCCCAAGCAGCGCGCTGCCCAGCGCGGTAAGCACAAGCCAGGCGCTCAAAAACAGGCCGATAGACAGCTCGTTGCCGTAGAGAACAGCGATAAGCTGGCGCAAAATAAGGATTTGCCCGGCCATCGTGGCAAATCCATACACCGCCAGCGCAAACCCGCTCGCCGTCACGCGCCTCACAGCAGGTCTCCGCCGATGAGCTGGATGCGCCCCATCTCCCCCACGCCTAGGTTATAGTCCGCGCTTGCTGCGGTGGCAATATACGTCGGCGGCCGACCCACCTCGGCGAGCGTGCCAAGCCCATGCTTGTTCCGTATCGCGTCCACCATACGCCACGCGATTACGTCCAGGGCCACGGGATCGGTGCTCACCAAAATCGCATTTCGCCGATAGTGATACTCCGGCGCGTCGTCCGGCCCGCCCTCGTAGAGCACCTCGCGGCAGTCGCACACGATCAGCCGCTGGTTGTTGCGAATGGCGCGGATCATGTTTACGTCGGCGACAAACGGATCGCACCGCCCGGGGTGATACTTGTTCGGGCTGTGGATGCAGCCGAAGTGGTTCTTTAGCGCCGCGGTAAGCCCGGCAATGCGGTGGTCCTTAAGCACGGGCACGTTCACCAGCGCGGTGATCATCGTCGTAACAATGTTCGACAGCCTCGTGCTCACCGCGCCCTCGCGCGTCAGCCGCTCCTCATAACCTGCTTTGGGGTTGTCGTTGCCCATGCAACGCAGGCCGCGCGCGCCGGTGTTTAGGATATAGCCGCACTCGGCAAGCTCCGCGTCTTGCCGGTCGAACACGATAATGTTGTTTACGTTAACGCCGACATCAAAGAGCAGCCGCTCGGCGATGGCATAGGCGAGCTGGGGGTCGGTGCACATGTGCGGCCCGCCCAAGCAGTTAACCTTAATTCCCACGCGGTCGTGGCGCGAGAACAGGCGGCGAAAGCTCAGCCCCAGCCAGCGCAGGGCTTGGGCAAGCATTTTTCCATAAACCTCGCGCCGCGCCCGGCCGGAAACCTCGCTTAGCTCCGGCGCCTCAACGAGCGCCACGCGCGCCTTCCCCTGCGCCCACGCCCCTCCGCCCAGCGCCGCGCCGCAGGCAAAGCCCAGCGCGCGCCGGATAAACTCTCTCCGTCCGCTGCGTCTCATCCGCGCGCTCCCGTTACCAAATTCCGGGAATTTTCATCCCACACACGGGGCACCGCCCAGCGCGCAGCGCCACCTGCCGCACCTCATAGTTCACCCGCCACACGACACGCGCGCTGCACTTTGGGCAATAGGTGGACTCTCCCGGATGCCCGGGCACGTTGCCCACATAGACGTAGTTCAACCCTTCGCCAAACGCCACCTTGCGCAGGTCAACAAGCTTTTGGATGGGCGTCGCGGGCAGCTTCTTAAGCTGATATTGCGGGAAAAACCGCGTTAGGTGAAACGGCGTATTCGCGCCCAACGTCAGCCGAATCCACCGCGCAATGGCGCGAATCGCCTGCTCGCTGTCGTTGAGCGTGGGAATAACCAGCGTGGTAATCTCCACCCAGCGGCCGCTTTGCTTGGCCTGCTTTATCGCGCGCAGCACAGGCGCCAGCCGCGCCCGGCATACCTCCGCATAGAATTTCTCCGTGTGCCCCTTCAGGTCGAAGTTAAACGCGTCCATATACTCGCACAGATCGGCCAGCGGCTCGGGGTTAATATAGCCTGCCGTGTGGCACACGTTTAGCAGCTTGTGCTTGTGCGCCTCCTTGGCCACGTCAATGGCGTACTCGATGAAGTTCACAGGCTCCGTATAGGTGTAGCAAATAGCGCGGCAGCCGCGCTTTATCGCCTCGGCGACGACCTCCTTGGGGCTCATTTTTACATAGGGCACGTCCTCCGGCCGCGACAGCGCCATCTCCCACGACTGGCAAAACTTGCAGTCCATATTGCACCCCGCCGTGGCGATGGCGAACGTCTTTATTCCGGGCTTAAAGTGAAACAGGGGGTCTTTTTCGATGGGGTCTATGCGCCGCGCGGCGACCTTTCCGTAAACCATGGTGTAATATACGCCGCCGCGGTTCTCCCGCGCGCCGCAAAACCCGCGCTCGTTCTGCGCCACGGTGCACCCGCGCGGGCAAAGCTGGCAGTGCACATCGTCGCCCAGCGTGCGCCAATAGTTCGCGCGCACAAGGCCGCTTGCCTCGCCGCTGTCCGCAGCGAGCGCCGCGCCACCCGCGCACAGCGCACACGCCCCACGCAAGGCGCGCGCGAGAAACCCTCGTCTCGTGGTGCCCTCGGTCATCGCCCAGCCCAGGCCTTGCTACCCGCGGCCGAAGGGAAACCCCCACTGCGACAGCGCCGGGGTGAGGTCGGTGTTAAACGCCGTGCTCAGGCATTTGCTCAGCACGGACAGCGCCTGCTCTTGGCTCTGCGGGTTGCGCTCGCTGTCGGGCAGCGACTGCAGCGCGAGGAAGAACCGCTTATACGGCGTCCAATCCACCAAGCCGTTGTCCCCATAGCCGTTGGCGTCGAGCAACGCCAGGAGCATCCCCAGCGCCGCATCGGGCTTGAGGTTCGCCAGCCGTGCCCCCTCGCGCACATAGTCCTGCAGCGCGGCGAGGCAGCGCTCGCGCTGGCGCACGAGGTTCTCATGCGGCAGCTTTACCGCCGACGCGCTGCCGATCGTGTCCCGCGTCTCGCTCACCAGGTCATACTGCAGGTTTGCCGCGGCGAGCATGACAAACGCCTGAACCATCGCCTGGCCGCTCTGATGGAGCACCGCCCATCGGGGGTCGGAGATGAAGTTTTGCGCAAGCTGCGCCAGCCCCAAACCCCAGCGCGGGGGGTCGGAGATGTCCGTTGCGCACAGGCGAATGACCTTCCCCGCCTGCGCCCCCGGCGTCGTGTCAAGCAGGATAACCTGCTTCTCCTCAAGCCGCTCCGTAAGACCCGTCCACTTGGCCAAGCTCTCCTGCGCTTGGTCCCAAATGTTGGGCAGGTTATACGCGCGCACGAGCGGGGCCACAGTAAGCGGCATGAACACCACAACGTTCTTGCCGAAGAACATGTCGTAGTTGTCGATGCGGTTTTTCGTTGCGCTTTGGGCAATCTCCCGATATTTGGCGATCTCCTGCGCTGTGGGGCTGCCGCTCGCCAGCTCCTCGATGCATTTTTGCGCGTCGTCGGCCAAGCCGCTCAGCGGCTCCTGCTCAACAAGCACGCGGTAAATCTCCACGGCCTCCTTGGCCCGTCCCAGGCGCTCCAGCCCGCGCGCCATGCAGAACAGCGCCGGCGCGGCGTGATCGCTGTCGGGCCGCGCGCGCAACAGCGCCAGCCGCTTTACCCCTTCCTTCACGTGCCCGTTGGAGATCTGCAGGGTGCCCAAGAAGTAAATCGCGTCGTCCTCAAGATCCATCGGCGACATGGCGTAGCCGATGTGATGATGGTGGTCTTCCTCCCACTGAAACGCGGCCTCTTTGTAATAGGTCTTCATCATCGCCCGGAACAGGTCCGGGTAGTCGATGATGTTCGGGGGGAAGATCTCGGGAAACGCCGCGGCGAGCGGGGCGTAGATCGCCTTTACCTCGGGATAGTTGGCGTGCTCGGCATAGTACTTGAGCGTGCGATACATACCCTCGGACTCGTGCTCGTTCCCCGGGAAGTTAATGATTAGCTGCTGGTAGGTCCACGCCTCGGCGGCGGGCATCTCCATTTCCTCATAGATCTTCGCGATGCGATACAGCGCCTCGGCGCGCAGCGAGCTTCCCGGGGCGCCAGCGACAAGCTGCAAATAGGCGGTAATCGCGTCGCTCGCTGTCTGCAACTTCTTGCCTGTGTTTGTAATGCGCTGGCCCGTGGCCGCGATCCACCGCGCCTGCCGCTTAAACAAGTCCTCCGGCCCCTCGGCGTTGTTGATCTCCTTGCACAGAATGTTTAGCTCCTCGAAGCACTTGCCGATGTTAAACAATGCGTCGTCCCACAAGTCGTGCCCGGGGAAGCGCTGCATAAACTCCTGGTAGGCGCGCACGGCAAGCAAATATTCGCCATAGTTTTGGTGGTGCTTGGCGCGGTCGAACAAGCGCTGGGCGACATCTTGGGGCATGGGCTGGCGCAGATTGTACGCTCCCGGGCGCAACGCATTGATCTCGCGCATTGCCCGGCGCGCCGCGGGGCTCCCCGGAAACCGCGCGATCAGCTCCTGATACACCTCGATCGCCGGAATGGGCTGCCGCGCCGCGCGCAGGCAGTTGCCCAGCTCCAACATCGCCTGGTCTACCTCGTCGCTGAACGGATACTGCTCGACGATCGTCCGATAAGCCGCGATCGCCGCCTCCCACTCGCCCAGGTCCTGGTGCGCCTTGCCAATGGCCATAAGCGCCTTGTCGTTCGTCGGGCAGTTGGGATACTCGCGCACCTTCGCGGCGAGCACCTCGATCGCCGCGTCGCGCTCGTTAATGCGCATCAGCGCCTCGGCGAGCGCGGTCATCGCCCGGCAGCGATAGGGACTCCGCGGAAACTGGGTGATCAGCAACTGCAGGCAGCGAATGCGCTCCTCCGTGGCCGAATCACGCTGGTGCAGTTGCTGCATGTGCCACAGGGCGTCGTCTACGAAGTCGCTTGTCGGAAACTGGGTCACCAGCCGCTGGTAGGCCTCCATCTCGTCGCGAAAGTTGCGCTCGACGCGGGCAATGCGCGCCATGTGCATGAGGGTGTTGTCGGCGAAGTCGCTTGTCGGGTAGAGGTTCAAAAACGCGTCGTTGGCCTTTTTCGCGCGGCGAATTTGCTCCTTTTGGTCGGGCCGGCAGCAGGTATAGGTCGCGCGCCGGGCGTCGTCGTGGCTGTTGTAGGCCGTAAGCCGGCTGGCAAGCTGGGCCACCTCGTGAAACTCGCCCGTGCCGCGGCCGACATCTACCGAGGGGGACTCGATGCCCGAAAAAAGTGGGTCGTCCGGAGGGGGTTGGGGAACATCCTCAGCGCGTGCTTGTCCCAGGCCAACCGTCGCTAATAAACCGACGAGCAAAACCCAGGGGCAAACCCGTGGCAAAGACATTACCAGCTCCTCCCCGGCACACATTTTTCGCCCCCGCGAGCCCGCCCCGCCCCAAAGCGAGCGCGCTCAGGCCCAAGCCTCCCAATTCCATGATACCGTTTCGTCCCTCATTTCTAACAACCTCTTTTTATAAATTCCAAATCTTCGCCCCCGTCTTTCCGTCCTGCAATCGCTTGGCTTGCGCAAAAGTCAGCCTTTTCGCCCAGCCGCCGCTTAAGAAAACTTCGCTAGTGCGCCCTGCGCACGAATGGTGTAAACTGAGGCACCACTTATGCGAGGAGCAGCGGTTTTCCCATGCAGTGGTCATTTCAGCTTTGTCGCCTGTTTGGCATCGCCGTGCGCGTGCATCTGACGTTCTTTTTGCTTTTGCTGTTTGTCGGGATAAGCGAGTTCGTGCGCACCGGCGTGCCCTATGCCATCCGGGGAATGTTGTTTATCTGCGCTTTGTTTTGCTGCGTAGTCGCCCACGAGCTGGGGCACAGCCTTGTCGCCCGCGCATATGGGGTAAACGTGCGGCAGATAATGCTCCTGCCCATCGGCGGCGTGGCGCAAATGGACCGCATCCCGGACATCCCCCGGCAGGAGTTTTTCATCTCCATCGCCGGCCCCGCGGTAAGCCTTGTTCTGGGCGCGGTATTCTTAGGCGTGGCGCTTCTCCTCTCCGGCGCCGAGGCGCTGCTTAACCTGGGGACCATGGGCGGGCACTTTCTCGCCCAGCTCGGCGTGGTCAACTTCGCCCTGGCCATCTTCAACCTCATCCCCGCGTTCCCCATGGATGGCGGGCGCGTCCTGCGCGCCATCCTCGGCGAGCACATGGACTACGCCCAGGCCACGCGCATCGCCGCGGTTATCGGCCAGGGGATTGCCATTATGCTTGCCTTTGTCGGCCTGCTGTTCAACCCGTGGTTAATCCTCATCGCTGTGTTCATCTTCCTCGGCGCCGGCCAAGAGGAGCACATGGTTCAGCTGCGCACCGCCCTGCGCGGAATTACCGTAAGCCAGGTGATGATGACGAACATCGAGGTCGTCTCGCCCGAGGAGCCCCTGGGCGCCGTCCTCGCCCGCGCCACGCGCGGCCCCCAGCATGACTTCCCCGTGGTGCACAACGGCCAGCTCGTGGGGATGATTACCCGCGACGACATGTTTAACGGCCTGCACGAATACGGCATGGGCGTCCCCGTGGCCCACGTCATGCGCACAGACTTCCCGCGGATTGACGCCTACCTGCCCCTCTCCGACGCCTACACCGTGCTTATGGAGGCCGGCCTATCGAGCGCGCCGGTGACCTACGCCGGCCAGCTCGTGGGCCTCATTACGCGCGACAGCGTAGCCACGGCGTTTATGCTCTCCGCAGCTTCCCGGCGCAGGCTTTATGGCGGCTAGCGTTGCCTTTCGGCAAAGGAGAACGCCCCGCCCCCGAGGAATGCCCCACTGCCACCGCCCCGTGGCCAACCATGCGCGAAGGGAGCGCTGGGCGCGATGTACCCCTCTATCCGCGACGTAAACCTCATCCACGGAGGCTTTGAGAACATTGCCGAGGGCCTAAGCTACCTCGGCCTCGACGCCATCGAGGTGAACATCGACCGCGAGATGAAAGTCCGCGCGATCTCTCCCACAAAGCAGCGGCCCGAGTTCGTGCTAAACTCCGCGGAGGCTATCGAAGACTACAAAAACCACCTTGCCGAGCACCGCGTGCGGGCAACGAGCTTTCTCGTCGCCAATAACTTTAACGCCGACGACGTTGCCGCGGAGATCGACTGGGTCGTGCGTGTCGTCAACGCCGCCCACGCCCTGGGCATGCCTGTGGTGCGCATCGATGCCGCGATGCGTGGCGAGCGCGAGCTGCCCTTTGAAGAGCGCACCCAGCGCTTCGTCTCGTGCATGAAAGAGGTCGTCGCGCAAACGAGCGACACGGACGTGGAGCTGGGGATCGAAAACCACGGCCGGCAGGGCAACGATCCGCAGTTTCTCAAGGCCGTGCTCGAGGCCGTGGGGTCCGAGCGCGTGGGGCTGAC
This sequence comes from uncultured Armatimonadia bacterium, assembly GCA_964565895.1. Classification (GTDB taxonomy): domain Bacteria; phylum Armatimonadota; class Zipacnadia; order UBA1398; family CAZMGT01; genus CAZMGT01. Next base: position 338 of record CAZMGT010000004.1, on the reverse strand, counting down.
CATCGATACGGGCAACTTCTACTGGCGCGGCCATCCCCTGGAGCGCGTGTACGACATCCTCAGCGAGCTTGCCCCCCTCGCCAAGCACACCCACATTAAGAACATCAGCTATCCCGAGCAGATGCGCAACACCGAGCGCGAAGTGGGCTACGAGTATGGCAAGTACGTCTGCCCCATCCCCGATGGCGACATCGACCACGCGCGCGTGGTAGACATCTTACGCGCCGCGGGCTATGAGCGCGACCTGTGCATCGAGGACGAATCGCTGGGCAAGTTTCCCCAGCGCGAGCGGCGGAAGGTCCTTAAGCGCGACGTAGAGTACCTGCGCAGCCTGTGCT
>CAZMGT010000003.1:0-124011 GCA_964565895.1 uncultured Armatimonadia bacterium | reverse complement strand
TGGCCACGGAGCTCGCCTTTTATTACCAGCTAACGCCGCTGTTTTTCCGCGAGGGGGTGGGGCTGCCCAAGGCTTGGGTTAGCCCGGTGATGACCATCGGGCAGATCGCGGAGGTTTTGGTTCTCGTCGCCTTGCCGTGGAGCCTGCGCCGACTGGGGGTGCGGGAGACGATCTCCATCGGCATTGCCGCCTGGCCTATTCGCTACTCGGTGTTTGCCCTGGGCTATCCGCGGTGGCTCGTGCTTGCCTCGCAGTCGCTGCACGGGGTGTGCTATGCGTTTTTCGTCGTCGCCTCGCAGGTATATGTCGACTCCATCGCCAGCGGCGACATTCGGGCCAGCGCGCAGAACTTCTTGACGTTCTTGAACATGGGCGTGGGGAAGTTTCTGGGAAACATCTTCGCGGGCAAGGTCGACGTCCTCTTTCGCCGCGACTTTCGCAAGATCTTCCTCCTCCCCGTGATTATCACGAGCGTTTGCCTCGTGGCGTTTCGCATAGGGTTTAAAGGCGAACGGGCGCGCGCGGCGGAAGAAAAGGAGCGCGAGGCGGCATCGTAGCGCTTTTGCAGGCGCGCGAACAGCGACAAACGTGGCAGAGCAATGGCTCCCGCGGGGCGCTTCGCTGGGGCTGAGAAAACGTCGCGAAACGGGGCGATAAGCGTGAGGCGCGTGGGTGCTGCGCTTGCTCTCCTAGTGTGCGGGGCGGCGTGGGGCGGGCAGTTGCCGGAGGAGCTGTTCGCCAAGGGCCTCAACCTCGCCGAGCAAATCTCCGCCGACGAGGCCCGCACGCGCGCTCTTTCCGCCCTCGCCGCGGCCTATGCCGCGCACGACCCCGAGCGCGCGCGAGCTGTGGCGAAAAACATTCCCGAGGGCGACCTGCGCTGGGCGGCGCTCCTTGCCGTCGTCCGTGGCCTGGCCAAGCGCGACCCCGAGGCGGCGCTTGCCCTCGCCGAGGAGCTGCCGGACAAGTTCTACCAGCCGTTTCGCTCGCAGGCGTTGGGCGCCGTTGCCGTGGCCCTCGCCCCGCGCGACCTGAACCGCGCGGAGAGCTTGGCGCGGTCGATTCCCGCGACCACGGCGCGCGATCGCGCCCTTGCCGACCTCGCCCTCGCCGCCGTAGCGGTGGAGCCGCGCCGTGCCGCGCGCATCGCCTCGCGCTGCAGCGCGCCGGATGTCGCCGCGCGGGCGATGATCGCTTTGCTTCCCGTGCTGGCCAAGCGGGACCGCAACGCGGCGCAGATCGCCATGGTTCTCGCCAAGCGCAAGCTTGCGGACGTGGCCGAGTTTTTGCGCTGGAAGCTTTTGGCCGAGCTCGTGCGCGCGGGCGCGGGAGCCGATCCCGAGCGCGCCGCGCGCTATGCCGAGGAGGTCGGCGACAAGCAGGCGCAGACCCTCGCCCTGGGAGCGGCGGGCGCGGCGCTCGCACAGGTGCAAGACGCCAAGCTGCGCCAGCGCGGCGGCGAGCTTTTCGACCGCGCCGCAGACGCCGCGCGAGGCCTGCCCCCGCCCGAGAACATCGCCGCGCTGGCCGAGCTTTGCCCGCTCGCCGCAAAGTTCGACGGCAATCTCGCCGCCAGGCTATATGCCGAGGCGGCGAAGGCCGCCTCAGGGCAGCGCGGGGCGGCGCGCGACGCAGCTTTCTCCGCCCTTGCCGCGCACTGCGCAACGTTCAGCCCCGCCCGCGCGCTCGATGCCGCGCGGAATATCGCCGACCCACTGCTCGCCGCGCGCGCCTTTCGCGTCATCGCCGGGCAGGCGAGCGACGGGGGCGCGGCTCGCGCAGCGCTCGATGCTGCGGCCAAGCGCGCGAGCAAGATCGCGGACAAGAAGGTTAGGCAGGCAACGCTCGCTGGCCTGTGCGGGGCGTGGGCGCGGATCTCCGTGAACGAAGCTCTTGCGCTCGCCGAGCAGACCTTGAAGCGCGAGGGCCAGGTGATGGCCATCGCCGCCATTCTTAACGCGCTTGCCGAGAACGCCCGCTAGGCACGCGCGGTTTGCTCGCGCAGGCGATCGGCGGCAGGTGGGGCGCTGCCAGACGCCTGCGACGAAAGAGCGCGCCGGGGGCTTGACTTCTTACTGCTCCTCGTCGAGAAGCTCGCCCGGTTCCTCGCTGCGCGGCTCGCGGCTGAGGCGATATAGCGCGAGCCGCTCCTCGCGGTCCTGCAAAAACCGAAGAACGTCGGAAAGCTTAAACCGACGCTGGTTCCCCGGCGTGCGGATGTGTGGGAGGATGCCCTTGTTTGCGTAGCGGCGGACGGTCGCCGGGTGAACGTCGAGGATTTTCGCCGTCTCGCCGAGGGTGAGCAGGGGCTCAAGCAGGCGCTGAAGGAGCTCCTCGCGGGTGAGCTCGGAGCTTCTCCGCCGGCGGCGCACCTTCGGGTCCTCGACGAACTCCAGGGGGAGGGGGATTTGCTCTTTGGCGCTGCGGATGAGCTGCTGCTCGATGCGCATGCGCTCGAGCAGCGCCGCGCGGGCCATTTGGCGCACGGTGGGGTGCCTGGGAGGGACGCGCGGGGTAGGCGTGGGGCCGAGCTTGGCCTTGCGCGAGGACTTTTTTCGCGCGCCGCGCTCGCGCCGCGCCTGGCTTTCTTGCTCGCCCTGCTCCTCGGCGTCTGGGCGGTCGTCGCGCTCGGGGGCGTTGTTTGCTTTGCCTTGGGGCACGGTGGCACCTCCGCGCAGATATTGCGCTATTCGCTATACAGAGCTCCAACTCCTCGCCTGCTCTGCCGCCCGCGCCAGCGCCCGCGCGTAGCGCTCCTGTTCGCTAAAAATGCACCCGCAGTAGCGCTGGCGATACAACCCCAGAGCGTCGGACATCTCGTGGGCCACCTTCAGCCGCTCGCGCAAGTCCTTGTAGATAAACTCCACCCCGTGGGCCTTCGCCGCGCGCCTGCCCACCTGCTGAATGAGCTCGTGGTTTTGGTAGGGGCTAATCGTCAGCGTGGTAGAGAAGTACTTCATCCCCCGCGCTCGCGCCCGCCGCGCCGTCTCGAAAAGCCGCAGCTCATAGCACACCTCGCAGCGCGGCTTGTCCGAGCCAAGCACCGCCTCAAGAAACATTTCCAAGCCATATTCGGCGACGACGACCGCGGGCAGGCCGTGGTGCGTGCACAGCTTGTGAAACGCCTCTAGCCGTTGCAAGAACTCCTGTGCGGGGTGGATGTTGGGGTTGTAGAAAAACGGGAGCACGCAGTGCCCCTCTTGCTCGAAAACGGAAACAACGCCCACCGCGCACGGCCCGCAGCACGCGTGCAGCAGAACGTCGGGCTCGGACAGACTGTGCGATGCAGGCACGCTGCCGCTCCTCGCCTAAACCCTCGGCGTTGCCCTTTGCCTAATTTCGTCGTTGGCGGAGGATAGCCTTCTGCTTGCGCCGGGGAGTTACTTGGCCTTGCGCGCGGCGAGGGCCTCGGTCATCGCCTGGTTGCGCGACCACTTAGAGCGCGAGAGGTATTGGCGATCGCTGGTGTCGATGGCCACGAGCAGCTCTACGCCCGCCTGCACGAGCAGCTTTGCGGCAACGCGCAGCCCGCTGTGGCACTTCTGCCGCGCGGGCGGGGCGATCGTCTTTTCCAGAACTTCGGCAAAGCGCTTAAGCCGCTCTTGCGCCTGCGAGGCGTTGAGGTAAAGCTCCTCGCGCGTAAGCGACGTTTGCCCTCGCCTCTCGAAAATGGCCTGCGTCGCCTTTTGCAGCTCCTCGGTAACCTTAAACAGCTCGGCAAAGCCGGCGTCAACGGCGTGGAGGAAATAGGCATACTCCTCGTCGCTCAGGACAAGCGGCTGCTCGGAGAGCGCCGCGGCGCGCATGTATTGCTCCAGGGCGTGGGCAAACCGGCCGCGGCGGGCGTAGAACGCGGCAAGGGCCTTGCGCGGGGCGGGGTCGTCCTTGCTCCACTCCGCCGCCTGGAGATATGCCTTCTCCGCCTCTTTGTTTAGGCGCAGCCGCTCGGCGATCTGCCCGATGCGCAGTTGAATGTCCGGGTCGGCGGTGCGGATGGCCGCGGCGTCGCGCAGCTCCTGCAGGGCGTGCCGCCAGTCCTTGCGCTCCTCGTAAAGCTCGGCGAGGCGCAGGCAGACGTCTACGTCGAGGGGATACATAAGCTTCAGCCGCTGGAGCTCGGCGAGCGAGGCGCTGGGGGGGATGTTGGCGCTGGGCTGCTCGCCGCGCACTTGGGCAAACAGCCGCCGCGCCTGCACGTCGCTGGGGTTTATCGCCAACGCTTGGCGCAGGGCGGCCAGGGCGTCGGCCTTTCGGCCGGCGTCGAGATAAAACCGCGCCAGCTCCACGCGCAGCGCGGAGCTGTTTGCGTCTAGCTGGCACGCCTGCTCCAGCCGAATAATCGCCTGGTCAAGGTCGCTGTCCCTCAGGCGCAGGGCCTGCTCGTACATCGCCTGGGCTTCGGGGTTGGCGCTCAGCGGGGCGACGGGCGACGGCGAGGACTCCTCGCTTGCGCCGCTCGGCCCCGCCGCAGAGGGTGCGGCGCGCCCGCCGGTCGGCTCAACGGTAGGGGGTGCGGAGGCCGCCGGTGGCTTCGGCTCCCGCGCGGGCCGCGACTCTTTCGGGCTTTGGCCGCCTTCCTCCGGCGCGGGCCTTTCGCCCGGTGGCTGCTTGGGCGCGGGCTGCTCCTCGGCTGCCGTTTTGCCGAAGTCCTGGGCCTCGCCCGAGCCCTCGCGCAGCTTCTTTAGCGCGCGAATGATCAGCCGCGGGGCGCGCTGCGGCGCGGGAAGCTCGCCCGAGGTGATGAGCACCTCGCCCCCGCGCCCCGTTTTCGCATCAACCACCGTTACGCGCAGGGCGATCTCGCCGTTTACCTTGGTCACCGTGCCAAACACCGCGGCGTCCATCTTCAGCGCCCGCGCGTAGCGGCAGGCCATAAAGCCGTCCGGCTGCACGGGCTCCTTGCTCTCCAACTGCTTGAGGATCTCCTGCCGCGGCAGCCGCCGCTCGAGCACGGCAAGGGTGACGATTGGGCTATCCGGGGCGTAGTCGTATACGCCGGCGGTGTCCGGGAGCTGCGACAGGCCGGTAAGCAGGAGCTGCGAGGCAAGCTTTGCCTCGTCTTTGCTTACCCCAGCCGCAGTATCTGTGGCCAGGGGGAAGAAAAATAGGACCTTGTCCGCGGCGCGCGCCCCGGAAGCGAGAGAGAAAAAGACGCACAGCGCCGCGCAAACCGCGCCAAGCCGAGCACAGCGAGCAAAGCTTGGGGTTTTCTTCTCGTTCATCTTCGCCTGGGCCGCGCGCTAGCCGCCGCGCAGGGCGCGAATGGCCTCGGCGCAGCTTTCCGCGCCGGCCTGCGCCCCCGGCCCGCCCTCTTTGAGGTAGGCCTCGCGCGCAGCCTCGAACATCTTTATCGCCTCGGCAATGCGCCCCGCGTTTTTCAGCTCAAACGCTCGGCGCTGGAGCTCCGCTGCAGAAGACGGCGCCCGGGCCGCCGCGCCGCCCTTCGGCTTGGAGGGCCTTATGGTAATCGTCCCGCGAGTTGCCGGCCGCGCCTCGGTCGCCGGCGGCTTGGGCTCAGTCGTCTCGCCCTCCGGGCGGATCTCGTTCGTCGGCCGCGTCGCCTGCGACCAGGAGCTGGGCAGGCCGGTGCGCGTCCTGCGCGTCGCCGGCCGGCGCGCTCCCGCACCCTGGGCCGTTGTCGCCCCGGCTCGCTCCTCGCGAATGACGTCCTCGGTCAGGGGCAAGCCGGCCCTGCTGCGGTTGGCGCTCACCGAGCGGCGGAACTGGCCCCCGCTGCGCGCGCCAGAGGCCGGCCGCCGGCTCCCGCTGGTGATCGCCTGGTAGGGGTTGCGCGGGCGAGGCATTTGGCTGCTGTGGCTGAAGATCGCCCCCTCGCCCGTGCGCGGGGCGGAGCTCGCGCTCGCCGAGGGCTGCGCCGCAGGCGGGCGCGGGGTGGGCGCTGGCGCGCTGGGACGCGCGCGCCGGCTGGTGCTTGCCCCCGCGCCTGTGTTCTGCGCGGGGGGCAGGCCCGTGCCTACCTCCGGCGTGGGCGTGGCCGTGGGCTCGCGTTGCTCCTCCTTGTCGAGCTCGGTAAGGTCCAAGCGGCCTACGGGAAGCGACTCCTCGCCCGTGGCACGGCCGCGCGCGCGGTCCTCGGCTTGGGTATACCAATACAGCGCCTCGCGGTTGTCGGGGTCGCGCAGCAGGGCGAGCTCGAACATGCGCGCCGCCTGGTCGTAGCGGCCCTCTTTAAAGGCCACCTTGCCGCTGTCGATCAGCGCTTGCACGCCCGTGGACTCGCCCTGGGCGAGGTGTTCCGCTCCGCGCGCCGCGCCCGCGCGCAGGAGAATAAGCATTCCCCCGGCAAACGTGAGGAGAAAGACCACCGCGGCGGCGAGAACGGGGAGGTAGCGCGTGCGGCGGGGAGCGGCGCGGCGCTCGGGCTTTCTCTCCTCGGCAATGCTCGCCAGCCCCGGGTGCCGCTCGACGAGCGATTTCAAGCGCATGCGGTCGAGCTTATCCTTGGGGTCGAGCCGGATGGCCTCGCGATAGGCCAGGGCGGCGTCGCGGTACATGCCCATTTCCTCATAAAGCACGCCGAGGGCGGAGTGCAGCTTGGCAGAATCCGGCTCGAGGGCCACCGCCTGGCGGGCAAACTCTATCGCTCCTTTAAGGTCGCCCGCCTCGTGCCTCTCGCGAGAGCGCGCAAGCAGCGTGCGGCTGTCTAGGCCCACGGCAGCGGCCACTTGCTCGGGGGGAATGTCCCTGCTTTCCTGCGCCCCGGCCAGGGGCTGGCCACATTCTCGACAAAAGCGGTTCGTCTGCGCATTGCGCGCGCCGCACTGCGCGCAAAACACCGCGCGCACCCCCTGTCCCGCGCTGCCCCACGCTGCGCCGCAGCGAGCTCGCTTGTTACTTACTATACGCTTTACGGAATTACCTTGTTTAGCGGGTACTCAATTATTCCCGAGGCCCCCGCGCGCTTAAGCGCGGGAATTATCGTGCGCACCACCGTCTCGTCAATGATCGTCTCCACGGCCACCCAGCCGCTTTCCGCAAGCTCGCTGATCGTCGGCCGCTTCAGCGCGGGGAGCAGGGCGAGCACGGCGTCGAGGTCCTTCCGCTGCACGTTCATCTTCAGCCCCACCTTGCCCTCGGCGTCGAGCGCCCCCTGGAGCATTACCGCGATGTTCTCGATCTTCGTCCGCTTCCATTCATCGGCCCAGGAGTCGCGGTTGGCGATCAGTCGCACGGTGGTTTGCAGCACCTCGTCGAGCACGCGCAGGCGGTTGGCGCGGATCGACGCCCCCGTTTCGGTCAAGTCAACCACGGCGTCGACGATTTTGCGCAGCTTAACCTCCGTCGCGCCCCAGGAGAACTCGATCTCCGCCTGCACCCCGCGCTCGGCGAGATAGCGCCGGGTAACCTCGACGAGCTCCGTAGCGATGCGCTTGCCTTGGAGCTGCTCTACGGCGGTGATCTCCGACTCTTCGGGGACGAGGATGACCCAGCGGGCAACGCCCGGGCCTTGCCTGGCGTAAGCCAGCTCGGCGACCTCGACCACGTCCACCCCGCGCTCTAAAATCCAGTCGTAGCCGGTGAGCGCGGCGTCGAAGATCCCCTCCTCGACATAGCAGGGCAGCTCCTGCGCGCGGATGAGCAGCGCGGTAATCTCCGGGTCGTCGAACGCGGGCACGTAGGACCGCTCGGGGAGGCTAATGCGAAACCCCGCGCGACGAAAAAGATCGATCGTCGCCTCCTGCATGCTCCCCGCGGGCAAACCGAGTTTTAGCTGGCGTTCGCTCATCTCCAAACTCCGCAACAAGGTGTTCCGCTTGCCCCAAACGCCGGCGAGCGACGCGTTTTGGCACGCGCCGCCGGGAACGCACAGAGTATAGAAACGGCCTGGGGCGGTGTCAAACGCGCGGCGGCGGGGCGTTGGGGAGCCTATTTTTTCCGCTGCCTTGCCCCGGGCAGGCGCTGCGCCGCCGGCCCGGCGAGGCGGAACACGAGGATCGTCCCTAAGACGATGGCGATAATCAGCCGCGCGCTGTCGATGCTCAGCTCTTCGATAGGCTGCCCGCGCAGGCGATTAACCCAGTGGATTACCCCAGCCAAGGCCCAGGAGGCGGGGAAGGCGAGCACCAGTCCGCAGATCAGCCCCCATACCGTCCTCATGCCCTACCCTCCCACCTCTAGCCGCTGGCTCAGCCACTCCGGCAGGTTCGCCGCGCGCATCAGCTCCTGCGTCCGGGCGATGGGATACTCTACGCGGCGCACCTCGATCGTTCGCTCGCTGCTGTCGAAAATGCCAAACGCGGCGCGCGGGTCGCCGTCGCGCGGCTGGCCCACCGAGCCCACGTTAACGAGCGCGCGGTCGCGCGGGCCGAGGGTCAGCTTCTCCCCACGCCCTAAATACACGCGCTCCAGCGTCTCCTCCTCCGCGCGAAAGACATAGGCCTCGGGCAGGTGCGTGTGGCCGAAGAAAATGAGCTCCGCCTCGCTCTGGGCGAGCTCCGCCAGCGCGTCCCACACGCTGAGAATGTAGCGGTCGGGGTCCGAGGGCGCGCCGTGGACGAGCAGCGCGCCGTCGATCTCCGCCGTTACGGGCAGGCTGCGCAAAAAGGTGGTCGCCGCGGAGTCGAGCTGCTCGTGCGTCCAGTAGAGCGCGGCGCGCGCCTCTTCGTTAAACCACTCCGCGCGCTCAAGCTCCAGCGCGGCCACGTCGTGGTTGCCGCGAATCGTTTTCTCGCACACACGGTGGACTTTCGCGCAGCACTCCACCGGACAGGGCCCATAGCCCACGACATCGCCCAGGCAGACAATGCGGTCTACATCGCGCAGCTCGCGCAGGACGACCTCCAGTGCGGCGAGGTTGGCGTGGACATCGGAGATGATTCCGTAGCGCACGACGCCCCTCCACCAGGGCCCTTGGCGTGCTTTCGTCCTCGCAGCGATTGTACTTCGCGCAAAAAACGGCAGTCAAGCTGCGCGCCTCGGGCAAGAAACGGCGGCGCTTGCGCGGCGTTGGCGCTCCCGCTTGTTACGAGGGGACAAGGTCCACGAGCTGGGGGCAGAGGTCGGCAACGATGCACTCCGCGCAGCGCGCCTCGCGCGCCGTGCATGTGTCGCGCCCGTGGAGGATTAGCGCGTTGCCCGCGAAGATCCAATCCTTCTTGGGGAGCAGCTCCATCAGGTCCTGCTCCACCTTTTCCGCCTGGGCGCGCTTGCGCCATTGGGTAAGCCCCATGCGCAGGGCGAGGCGGTGCACGTGAGTGTCTACCACGACGCCCGTGGCCTTGCCCAGGGCGTTGCCCAAGACGACGTTCGCCGTCTTGCGCGACACGCCGTGCAACTGAAGCAGCCCCTCCATCGTCTCGGGCATCTCGCCGCCGAACTTCTCGCAAATGATCTTCGCGGACTCGATAATCGCCTTTGCCTTGTTGCGGAAGAAGCCGGTGGAGCGAATGTCCTGGGCCAGCTCGTCGAAGTCCGCGCTGGCAAACGCCTCCGGTGTGGGATACTTGGCAAACAGCCCGGGGGTTACTTTGTTAACCCGCTCGTCGGTGCACTGCGCGGAGAGGATGGTGGCCACGAGCAGCTCAAACGGCGTGTTGAAGTTTAGCGCCGTGCGCGCGCCGGGATATTTCTTGCGCAAACGGGCGACGATCGCCCGCGCGCGCTTTTTCTTCTCCTCGATCGTTTCTTGGGCAACCGGCTTTGCCGCCTGACGCTTGGCGGCGGCCTTCTTTTTCGCCCTTGCCCTTGCCATTGCCCTCACCTCGCCAAGCAGCGCTTTGGGACAGAGCGCTGCGCCGTGCACATTTCGCGCACGCCGGCGTTTGCCCTACTTGGCCTGGGGCAGCTCCACGCCGGCAATGCGCCAGCCGTCGCTGGTAAACGCCAGGTGCAGGCGCGGGGCTTCCTCGGCGAGCGCTTCGCTCGCCCCCTGGGCCACGGCGTCGAACTCTCCCCCGTCGCGCTGCACCATGCGCACGACAAACAGCTCCAACGGCACGCTCTGCAGCCCGTCGAGCGCCGCGCCAAGCAGCGCCCGCCGCTCTTTGCCCGTCGCCCGGTGGACAACCTCGCCCGCGCGCACCTCGGCGATCTCCTCCGCGGAGTACTCGAGCAAAGCCTCGAGCGAATGGTCGTCTACCGCCTTGCGCAGGAGCGCCTGAAACAGCTCCGTGCTTCCCGTCTGCGCCAGGGGCAGGGCGCCGGACCATGCCGCGGTGGTGATCCCCTCAAGCAGCGTTTGCTCCGCCGAGCCGTCGAGGGCGACGAGATGCAGCTCCGCCTGGCCCGGCGGGCCGAGAAGGTATGCGATGCGCTGGCCATCTGGGGCAAAGCCCAGCAGGTCGACATATTCCCGAAAGCCGCGCGCCTTGGGCGGCGGGGCGACGCGCCGCGGGGACGTGTCGCCTTCTACATCGGCCAGCCACACCTCATACACCGTCTCGTCCGCCTCGCCCCGGGCGACGAGAAAGCACATCCGCCGGCCATCGGGCGACCAGCGCGGGGAAAGCGCCGCGCCAAGGTCCGGCTCGGTCAACGCCTGCGGCGTGTTGCCCTGATTGTCGGCGACGAATATTCGCCCGCCGAGGACGTAAGCAAGCCGCGACCCGTCGGGCGACCACTGGGGGTCGGTGGCCTGCTTGATCCGCCGCGGGGGGCGATCTTCGGCCATGTTGATGAGCAGGGTGGAATTAACGTCCTCCGCGGCGAGCACCGGCCGCTCGGGGTGAAACCGCCCCAACGCGACGATGTTCTCGAAGTGATATAGCACCTGGCCGCCCTCCGCGGGCACCGTGCACAGGAGAAGCTTCTTCCGCCCGCCGACGACGCGAAAGGCAATGCGCCGATCGCCCGGCCACCACGCGGGGCTGTCGCAAAACCACTGCTCGCTCGCGCCCGCGCGCTCGGCCATCGTCCGAATGTCGGTTATCTGGCGCACGGGGCCGCCATCGGAAGAGACCACCAGAATGTCGCCGCGCATGGCAAACGCCAGCTTGCGCCCGTCGTTGCTCCAGACGAGGCTGTCCGCAAGAAACGTTTCGTCGAGCTGGGCCACCACGTGCGGGTTGCTTCCGTCGTAGCCTTGCACGATAAGCCTGTCTCCGCGGACGTAGGCCAGCTTGCAGCTTAGCTGAAGGGTGGCCTCGATCGCCTTGTGCTCGCCCCTGGCGATGCGAAACTCCTGCACCCACTCGTCGTAGCCGTGCTTGACGAACGTAATGCGATATGGTCGGGCAAGCCCGGCGGCGCTGTAGATGGTAATCGTCGCCGGGGTAATGCCTTTAAAATAGCCGCGGCGCTGCTCGGGGTGGCCGACGAAGATCGCCGCGCCCGCGGGGTGAGTGATGCACTCGATGGTCGCGTTTTTCGGGGGTTCGGTAGGGGGCTCAGCGTCGCTTTGCGCGCGGGCGAGAGATGCCCCCGCGGCAACGGCCAGGGCGCAGAGCGAGAGCAGCCAATGCCGGCGCAACATGAACAGGCTCCCCCAGGGCTGAAGCGCTGGCTACAGTGTCGCCTCAGCGCGCCGCGCGGTCAAGGCGCAAGCGGGCCGGACCACGAGGGAAAACCAAAGGCGTAGACGAGCAACCTCGGCCCCGCCCCGTCGAGCCCCACGGTAAGGATTTCTCCGGAGCCCGTGGTCGTGAAGCAAAAGCTCTGCCCGTCTGGGGTAAAGCCGCCCGGCTCGATGAACCGGCGCTCGCCGAATCCCTGCTCGCCCGAGGCCAGGCGGGCCGGCGGGCGGGCGCTGTCCGGGAACACGGCCCATAGCTCATCCCACGGGTCAACCCCGGGCAGCTCTCTACGGATAACGCAGACAATGGTCTTGCCGTCCGGGCTCCACTGGGGTCGGCGCGGCCCGGCGCGGCCGGAGTTCGTCAACTGGGCAATTGCCTGCAGGCGGGCGTCGGCGACGAACAGCTCGCCGGACATGCAAAACACCAGCCGCTCGCCCTCGGGCGACCAGCACGGGTCGCTCGCCCCGCGCAGGGTGCTCAGCTGGCGCGGCTCGCCCTTGCTCATGTCCCAAATTACCAGCCCCGCCGGGCCGGAGGCGGCGAGCAAACCCGTTTTCGACCACGCCGGCGGCGAGGTGACGTATCGCGCGAGCACGTGCGGCTCGCCCCCCTCGCTGGGGACGACGAGGAGCGACGCCGCGCCGTCGGCAGCGGCGAGAAACGCCACCCAGCGGCCATCTTTGGACCACGCCGGCGCACGACAGACGACGTGCTCCGCCCCCACGGCGCGGGCCACTCGTTCCGCGGTAACGATCCGCTCCGGAGCGCGTGAGGCCAGCGTTGCCCGACACACCTCCCCGCCGCTGACGAGGACAAACGCCGTTCCCTCGGGGTTCCACGACGGCGCGCTGGGGTCGCAAGGCGGGGAGAGAGCGAAAAGCCGGCGCACGTTTTTGCCCCGGGCGTCGGCGGCAAGCAGCGCTTGGGATCCGACAAAAACCATCGTTCGCTTGGGCTGGAGCTTAACGTCTAGCACCACGCGCTCGCCGGACTTCACCGCGATAATCTCCGACCACGGCTCGTAGCCCTCGAGGACGAACGTCACGCGCAGCTCGCGGGGGACGGGAGCGACGGCGGTTATCTCCACCGTTTTCGGGGTAACGCCCTTGCGATAGGCGTGTTGGGAGTGCGGGTGCCCGACGAGGATCGTTGCCCCCGGGGGATCGCTGCGACAGATGAGAAGCGCGGAAGGGAACGATTCAGGCTCCTCGCGCGCCGCCGCTGGCGCCCGGGAAAGCAACGCGACAAGCGCAAGAGCGAAAGCCACGACACGCATCGGGCGATCCTCCCTGTCCTGCCAACGTAGGCCCGCGGGGCGAGGTTCGAAGCGCAGCCGAGCGGGCCGCGTTTACGGAGGGGACGGCGCCGCAGCGACCGAAACAACGGGCAGATGCCCCGAGACGCCGCTGCGCCGGCGTGCGTCGGGTTTTTCGGGGCACAGCGCAGGCAAGGAGATGGCGCATATGCATCGGCCAGGCCGTGCATTTTGGTTGCGGCCGCTGGTTTGGTGTGCTTTGCTTGGGTGCGCGGCGGCGATTCTCGCCGCTTTGGGGTGCATGGGTGTGACGCTGCCCGGCCTTGGGGGCGGGCAGGCGCTCGCGGGAATTTTCGACCGTCACGCCACGGGGATCGTCGTCCCTGCGCCCGACGGCGCGGGGGGCAGCGTGGTGTTTCCCGGGCCGGGCGATCCGGAGTGGCAGGGGAGCGAGCGCGGGCCCTCGCCCTATCCCTCGCCCGTGAGCGGCACCCCGGGCGAGGATCTTCCGCCCCCGCCGCCCTCGATTACCCCAATTCCCACAGCGGCGCCGGGCGAGGGCGGTCTAATGCCCACGTTTCGCGGGGTGTTTCTGGGAAGCGTCGGCGGCAGCTTCGACGGCAACTTTGCCCCGAAAACGGCCAACGGCTCGCCCGTCGCCGCCGCGGGCGTCCTCCTCGCCTCCGCAGACGCGATCAGCGGCAGCGGGCACGTGGAGATCATTATGGCCGACAACGCGGGCGTCGTCTGGGACGTTGTCGCGTTGGGCGAGCTGAGCGGCAATACCATCGTCGCCAACCGCTTCGTCTCCTCGACGAATTTCGCCTTTGGCGGCCGAGGCACAGCCAGCGACCCGAGCTCGTTCGCCCTCGACGGCGCGGAGCTTCCCCCGTATACGATTACCGACCCCGCCGTTGCCGGCACGTTAACCGCGACGCTTCCCGAGACGCGCGAGGAGGGCGCGGCGCTCTCCGTAGAGGTTAACGTGCGCACGAAAAACGGGGAGATTCTCGACGGGACGTATACGGGAAGCATTACCGCGGTCGCCCGCGTCGCGCCGCCGCAGTGATCGCCCGGCGCAGGGCTTGCTCCGCTGGCGGGCGGGAAAAATAGATCAAGTGTCCCGGGCAGCGGCAGTCCGATGCGCCAAACCGCGGGACGAAGCGCTGGGCGCCGGCAAGGCCGGCCAGCGCGCGGGCAAGCTCGCACTCGATCCGCGCTTGGCATGCCACAGCTAGCCCCCCGCGCAGCTCCGCGGCGCGCAGGAGGTAGTCTATGTGCCAGCGCGGGGCGCGAATAGGGCGCAGGTAGCGGCGCAGGCGCTGGGCTAGGCCGCCCAGGGCGCTACCCGCGTAAAAGTAGGTTCCCGCGGGGAAGCAAAACCGCCCGAGCTTGCCCACGGTTATCCTCCGCGCGCGGGGCAGGACAAGCTGCAGGACATAGGCGCCGGCAATGGGCCGGCCAAGCTCCGCCGCTTGGCGCAGGCTAAGAAGCGAAATGGCTTTGTTTTGGGCCAATTTTCTCTCCCCGCGGCCGCGCCGCGTGTCATACTGTAGCCCAGGGGCCTGGCTAGAATAGTTGCGCGCGCAGCGGTATAATAAGGGTTCAAACGTCAGTTTGGCCACGCCCAATACCTCGCCAGCGCTTCGGTCGTCGCGGAGCAGAGGGGCCATGTCCTCCAACAACAGGAAAATCATTATCCGCGGGGCAAAGCAGCACAACCTTAAGAACATTACCCTAGAGCTGCCCCGGGACAAGCTCATTGTGTTTACCGGGGTGAGCGGCTCGGGCAAGTCCTCGCTCGCCTTCGACACGCTCTATGCCGAGGGCCAGCGGCGCTATGTGGAGTCGCTCTCCGCCTATGCGCGGCAGTTTCTGGAGCGCATGGACAAGCCCGACGTAGAGCACATCGAGGGCCTCTCCCCGGCGATTGCCATCGAGCAAAAGGCGGCGAGCAAAAACCCCCGCTCTACCGTGGCCACGGTAACCGAGATCCACGACTACATGCGCGTGCTCTGGGCGCGCATTGGCGTGCAGCACTGCCACCTCTGCGGCAAGCCGATTACCTCGCAAACGCTGGACCAAATGGTGGAGCGGCTGATGAGCCTGCCCGAGGGGACGCGGCTATATCTTCTCGCCCCTGTGGTGCGCGACCGGAAAGGCGAGTACGACCAAATTTTCGAGGACGCCCGCCGCGACGGCTTCGCCCGCGTGCGCGTGGACGGGCACATTATCGACCTCTCCGAGGAGATTAAGCTGGACAAGCGGCGCAAGCACAACATTGAGATCGTCATCGACCGGCTGGTCATTCGCCCGCGCGTGCGCAACCGCCTGGCGGAGTCTATGGAGACGGCGCTGAACGTGGGCAAGGGGATGGTTATCGCGCAGATCGGCGAGGACCACGACGTTTTGTTCAGCGCCGAGGCGGCGTGTGTGGACTGCGGGGTGAGCTTTAGCCGGCTTGAGCCGCAGATGTTCTCGTTTAACTCGCCCCAGGGGATGTGCCGCGCGTGCAACGGCGTGGGGATGACGCTTGAGGTCGACGTCTCGCGCATCGTTCCCAACCCCAAGCTTTCCCTGCGCCAGGGCGCCGTGGAGCTCCTCGGAAACCCCGAAAGCCAGAACACAAAGCATATTCTCGAGGCCTTGGAGCGCCACTTTGGCATTGATTTGGACAAGCCGTTTGCCGAGCTCCCCGAGGAGCACAAGGAGATTATCCTGCGTGGGTCGGACGAGGTACTCGAGTTTCGCTACGTCTCGCGCGGGGGCCATGTCTATCGCTACTATCGCACCTACGACGGCGTGCTTAACGCGGCGGAGCGCCAGGCGCGCAACGCGGCAAACGACAGCGAGTTTGAGGAATACCACCAATATCTCGCGCGCACCCCGTGCCCCGTGTGCAAGGGCGGGCGGCTGCGCGCGGAAAGCGCCGCGGTGCTTATCGACGGCAAGTCGATCTGCGACGTGGCGCGCATGTCCGTGGACGAGGCGTTTGAGTTCTTTACCGCGCTGCAGGACAAGCTCGACGAGCGCGACCGGGCCATCGCTGCCCCCCTGCTCAAGGAGATCTGCGAGCGGCTGGGGTTTATGCGCGACGTTGGCCTGGGCTATCTCACGCTCGACCGCTCCGCGCCCACGCTGTCCGGCGGGGAGGCCCAGCGCATTCGCCTGGCCACGCAAATCGGCTCTAGCCTGATGGGCGTGCTCTACATCCTCGACGAGCCGTCGATCGGCCTGCACGCGCGCGACTGCAAGCGCCTTTTGGCCACGCTTAAGAAAATGCGCGACTTGGGGAACACGGTTATCGTCGTGGAGCACGACGAGGAGACGATTCGCAACGCGGACTTTATCGTGGACTTCGGCCCCGGGGCCGGGGTGAACGGCGGGAACATCGTCGTCGCCGGGCCGCTGAGCAAGGTAATCAACGAGCCGCGCTCGATCACCGGCGACTACCTCGCCGGCCGGCGGCGCATCCCCATTGGCCGCAGGCGCCCCGTGGGCGACAAATGGCTCGTCGTTCGCGGCGCGCGGCACAACAACCTAAAGAACATCGACGTGCGCTTTCCCATCGGCTGCTTCACCTGCGTTACCGGCGTTTCGGGCAGCGGCAAAAGCACGCTCGTCAACGATATTCTCCTGCTCGCCCTCCAGCGCGAGCTATATGGCGCGCGCGTGCGCCCCGGCGAGCACAAGAAGATCGAGGGCGTGGAGTATATCGACAAGGTAATCAACATCGACCAAAGTCCCATCGGGCGCACCCCGCGCTCCAACCCTGCGACGTATATCGGCGTGTTTACGCCCATTCGCGAGACGTTTGCGCAGCTTCCCGAGGCGCGCATGCGTGGCTATAAGCCGGGGCGGTTTTCGTTTAACGTGCGCGGCGGGCGATGCGACGCCTGCGAGGGCGATGGGTTGAAGAAGGTGGAGATGCTCTTTTTGCCCGACGTTTACGTTACCTGCGAGGTGTGCAAGGGCAGCCGGTTTAACCAGGAGACGCTGCAGGTGAAGTTTAAGGGGAAGTCCATCGCCGATGTCCTGGCGATGACCGTGGACGAGGCGTATGAGCTGTTTAAGAACATCCCGCGGATCGAGCGCTTGCTGCGCACGCTGAAGGACGTGGGGCTGGGCTATATCCAGCTCGGGCAGCCGGCGACGACGCTCTCCGGCGGCGAGGCGCAGCGGGTGAAACTTGCCCGCGAGCTGGGCAAGCGCTCCACGGGCAAAACGCTGTATCTGCTCGACGAGCCGACCACGGGGCTGCACTTCGCCGACGTGGAGAAGCTTCTCGCTGTGCTCCAGCGCCTGGTTGACGCGGGGAACACGGTAATCGTCATCGAGCACCAGATGGACGTGATCAAGTGCGCAGACTACATCGTGGACTTGGGCCCGGAGGGGGGCGAGGAGGGGGGCCGTGTCGTCGTTGCGGGCACGCCGGAGGAGGTTGCCCAGTGCCCATATAGCTACACGGGGCAGATTTTGAGGCGAGTGTTGCAGCGCCGGCGCGCGAGGGTAGCCTGACGCCTGCCGCGCCCCGCGCGGTGAACAATTGCGCCCGTTGGGCGTCAAAGCTCACGGAGCAGCGTGAGGAGGCGCGAAGTTGGCCCAGGCGGCCGTTTCTCGCGACTCTGCCGGCTCGTGGGTTGGTGCCCGAATGCAGGAATCCGACGCCGCGCTCGTCGCCCGCAGTCGGCAGGGTGACGCGGACGCGTTCTGCGAGCTGGTTCTGCGCCACCAGGACAGGATCTATAACTTTGTCCTGCGCAGCATCGGCGACCCGGACGATGCCGCAGACCTTACGCAGGACATCTTCGTCCGCGCCTACGCCGGCTTGGGGCAGTTTAGCGGCCGGGCATCGTTTCAGACGTGGCTGTTTCGCATCGCCTACAACCGCCTGGCCGACTACTCGCGCCGCGAGCGGGCCAAGCGGCGCCAAACGATGAGCTTGGACAGCCCGAGCGACGCCGACGACGCGCCGCCGGTGGAGGTCGCCGACCTGCGCAGCAACCCCGCGGACGAGGTGGAGCGCGAGGAGCTCGCGCGCAAAGTGCAGGAGGCGATCTTGCAGCTTTCGCACAAGCTGCGCACGGTTATCGTGCTCTACGACCTAGAGGGGCTGTCCTACGAGGAGATCGCCGCCGTCGTGGGTTGCCCCCTGGGCACGGTTAAGTCGCGCCTGTTTCACGCGCGCGCCGAGCTGCGGCGCAGGCTCGCTCGCTACCTGGGGAGGTTTTAGCGCACGTTTCGCGCGGCTGCCGCATATTCCCGCGCGAATGAGGTGAGCGGTGTGATGCGAGGTTATGGGATTTGCCGAAAGTGGCGCGGAGTGCTTGCCGCCTGCGTCGATGGCACGGCGAGCTTCGAGCAGCGCCGGGCGTTCGAGCGGCACATGCAGCGCTGCCCCGCCTGTCGCGAGCAGTACGAGAGCCTGCTCGCCGTGCGCCGGGGCGTGCGCCTGCTCGAGCGCAAGCGCGCCCCCGCGCTGCTTGCCGATGGGGTGCGCGCCGCGCTGCAGGGCCAGCGCGGGGCGGCCGCGCCGTTTGCTTGGCTGGGTACCGCCTGGGGCGGGTGGCTCGTGCGCGGCCTGAGCCTCGCCGCGCTCGCCGCGTTGCTGCTCATCGCCTGGGAGCTGCGTGCTCCCTCGCGCTTGCTCGCCCCGGGCCAGCTTGCTCAGCCCTCGCCCGCGCTTGTCGCAACGGACGAGGAGGCCGACGTCGAGCTAATCCACGAGGCGTGGTATATGCAAGAGATCGCCGACGACTCGCCCCTTGCCGATCACGCCGTGGTGGATTTCGCCTATGCCGCGTCGTGGCAAGATCTTGTGCCTCCGCGGCTGCGCCGGGCAACTGCAAGCCCCAAAAAAACAGTTAGGGTGCAGTAGGTGACTGCGGTGCGCCGTGCAGGGAGATCGCCGCTGGCTTGCTCGGGCGGCTGGGCTTTGGCCCTCGCCGTGGCGTTTGGCGCGTTTTTCTTTGCCCCGCGGGCCTGCGCGTTGGACGCCGCGGAGGCTCTTGTGCGCGCGGCACGGGCGAAGGAGAACGTGCCCCTGCGCGCGGAGGGGCAGTTTGTCATCTACCGGCGCGATGGCGAGGTGCTCACCCACCGCTTTCGATTGACTCAGGGCCGGCGCGGCGCGTTTCGCCGGGAGATGCTCGCCCCGGAGAACCTCAAGGGCCATGTGGTAATCAGCGACGGCCACGTGCGCTGGCGCGTGCTGCCCGGGGGCTTGGTTGCCTTCCGCTCCGAGCCCCTGGACTTCGACGCCGTCGTCGCCGCGCGCGTGGAGGCGGCGCGCAAGCTTCCCCAGTACTACCACGTGGAGCTCGCGGGAAAGACGCGCGTCGGGGGGCGCGAGGGATATATCCTGCGCCTCAGCCGCGAGCGCCAGGGCAAGCGGTGCATTAGGCGCGAGGTGGTGCTCGACACGGAGACATTCGTCGAGCTGCGCAATGTTTTCTATGGGCCAGATGGGCGGGAGCTGACGCGCTCGGAGTTCATCGAGGTGCAGTTTGGCGTGCGGCCCTCGCCGGAAAGCTTCAAGTATGCGCCGGGGCCTGAGGTCCTCGTGGCTCCTGAGCCGCGGCGGCCTTCTCCGCCCCTGCCCCCTGGGCGGCTGCCCAAGGTGCGCTTCTTCCGTATGCCCGGGCCCATCGCCAAGGGTTGGTCGCGACCCCTTATCGCCATCTCGCTATACTCGGGAGTAGACCGGCCGGTGCCGGTGATCCGCTGGATGTTTACCTCGGACTGCAACGACCGGCCCGTGTTTTGGTTCCTTAAAGAGCGCGACCGCCGGGCACCGTTTTTCGACCGCTTCTATGGCCTGCATCGCGTGGGGCGCACGCCGAAGAAGATACGCGACGACGTGGTCATTTGGCACGACGATGAGGTGGCCTACGTCTTAGCGGGGAAGATTCCCAGCGAGGAGCTGCTCAGGCGGGCGAAGGAATATGTCGCCCATCCGCCCCCTCTGCCGCACACGCCCCCGCCGCCCGGCCGGCACCACAGAAGGCGCGGGGCGGGGCACCTACCCGAGCCGGCGGAGGGAGAACCGCTCCTTTAGCCCCTCTCCGCCCGTTAGCGCTGTGGGGCAGGCGTCCGCTACCGCCCACTTCTCAGGCAGCGAGACGCTCCGGTCCGCCCGCGGAAGAGCCTCGCCCAGGCCGATGTAATACATCGCGATGAGCAAAGCGATGAACACGACGATGATAAGCACCGCTGTGCCGAAGCTAATTTGGCTTTTCATCAGTTAACCCATGCCCGCCGGTGCTCGCGCGATATGTTCGCCTAGCGCGCCGCCCGCCCTTCCTCGGCCGCGCGCTCTGCGCTCAGGGGTGCCGTGGCAAACGTATCCAGCGCCAGCCCGTCGTCTTCCCCGCGCGCCAGCCGATAATGCCCCGCCGCGGCGATCATCGCCGCGTTGTCCGTGCACAGCCAGCGCGGAGGAATCCACAGCTCAAGCCCGCGCTCTGCGGCCAGCGCAGAAAGCTTCTCGCGCAGCAGGGTGTTCGCGGCCACTCCGCCCCCAACGGCGACCCGCTGCACGCCGCACTCCTCCGCTGCGCGCAGGGTGTTCGCCACAAGCGGCTTGACGATCGCCTCCTCAAACCCCGCGGCAATCGCTCCGCGCTGCTCATTAAGCTCCTCCGGGGTGAGCTGTGCCACATAGCGCGCGACAGCGGTCTTTACCCCGCTGAACGAGAAATCGAGGCTCTCGCCCAGGTCGGCTACGGGAAAGTCGACCTTGGGCCCGCGATGCTCGCGAGCTACGCGGTCGATCTCCTTGCCCCCGGGTTGGGGAAGCCCAAGCAGGCGGGCAATTTTGTCCAGCGCCTCGCCCGGGGCGTCGTCGCGCGTGCGCCCAAGCAGCGTGAGCCGGCCGTGGCCCTCCGCGAGAACGAGGTCTGAGTGCCCGCCCGAGGCTACGAGGCAGACGAACGGAAAACGCAGCTCCGGCCCTCCCTCGTCGGTGCGCAGGAGGTTGGCGTAGATGTGCCCCTCGATGTGGTGCACGCCGACGAGGGGCAGGCCCAGGGCAAAGGCATAGGCCTTTGCCGCGCTTACCCCAACAAGCAGCGAGCCGACGAGCCCCGGGCGGTTGGTCACGGCAATGCCGCCGATATCGGCGAGGCCCAGCCCGGCCTGCTCGAGCAGGCGGTCGACGCAGGGGTTTATCGCCTCCAGATGCCGGCGCGAGGCGACCTCGGGAACCACCCCGCCAAATCGCGCGTGCAGCTCTACCTGCGAGGCGACCACCGAGGCGAGGACCTCGCGCCCCTCGCGCACCAGGGCCACGGCTGTCTCGTCGCACGATGTCTCAATGCCCAGGACGATCACGGCTCTCCTCCGCGGAGCTTTCTTTCGCGAGCAGGCGCATGTTTCGTCGCAGGCGCGCGAGAAAGCTTTTTTCGTTAAGGTCCGGGATGGAGCGCACGACGGCGTCCTCGTTTGTGTCGCGGTAGTAGCGCGGGCGGATGCCGTCTTCCACGAAGCCGTACTTATCGTAGAGCTTGCGCGCGGCGATATTAGACACGCGGTGCTCCAGGGTCATCGTTTTCGCGCCGCGGCGGCGCGACTCTTCGATAAGCGCAACAAGCAGCCGCTCGCCAACGTGCTTGCGGCGCCACTCGGGGAGCACGCCGATGGTCGTCACATGGGCCTGGTCGAACGCCGTCCACATGCCGGCGAAGCCCACGACCTGGCCATCCTCGGTTTCCGCGACAAGATAGCAAGCGAGGTCGCCGCGCTGAAGCTCCTGGCGCAGGGCCTCTTTGCCCCAAGGCATGGGAAAACAGCGGCGCTCAACCTCCGCCGCGCCGTCGAGGTGGCGCTCCTCCATGGGCACGATGCGCAGCTTGCCCCCGCTCATCGCGCTCCCGCCTCCGCGCCTGGCCGCCAGGGCCGCGGGCCCTCGCCGAGCGCCGCCTCGGCCTGCGAGCGCCGGACATAGCGCGGCCGCACCTCGGCCAGGGGCATGTCCTCCAGCTCCCGCGCCAGCCGGGCGACCATCTCCGCCGTGGGATAGTCCAGCTCCTCCGGCCCCACGGCCAGCTCCTCGCCTGCCTGCTGCGCGGCGCGCGCCGGCGCACCGACAAACACGGCGTTTTCACCCATGCTGCGCGCGAACTCCCCAAGCATGTGCAAGGGGACGAGCAAATATTCCTCGGCGCGCGCGCCCGGGGCGTCCTCTGCGGTCGCCGCGAGGACGTAGGCCTCATCGCGCTTGGAAAACGACGTGGCGCAGAGCACCGTGTGCGCGCTTGGCCCAAGTTGCTCCCGCGCGGCGCGCCACAGGGCAACGAGCGACTCGCAGCCCACAATAGGCAGGCCCAGGGCGTGGGCCAGCGTGCGCGCCGTAGTTACCCCGATGCGCAGGCCGGTAAACGAGCCCGGGCCCAGCCCCACGCAAATCCGCTGCACCTGGCGCGGGCCAATCCCCGCGCCGCGGAGCAGCTCCTCGGTCCGCGGAAGGAGGCTTACGGAAAGCGTTTTGCGGCTGGCAAAGTGCTGTTGGGCGAGGATCGTGTCGCCCTGGGCCAGGGCCACGCTCGCTTGCCCGCTGCTTGTTTCAAACGCCAGGGTAATCATGGCGCAGCTTCTCCACCACCTGTTTCGCCTCAGGGCCCTCGCCGGCGACGGCGATCTTCCGCCCCTCGTGGCAAAACTCAATGCGCACGACCACACGCTCGCGCGGGAGCAGCGCGACAAAGCCGCGCGCCCACTCCACGGCGAGCACCGCCTCCTGTTCGCTTTGGATCTCCTCCAGGGCGAGCTCCTCCGCCTCCTCGGGAGATTGGATGCGGTACAGGTCGGCGTGGACGAGGGGGATGCGCCCGGGATAGACGTGGACGAGGGCGAACGAGGGGCTAGTCGCCCCAAGGGAGCAGCCCAGGCCGCGGGCGAGGCCGTCGATAAACGTTGTTTTTCCCGCGCCCAGGGGCCCCTCCACAGAGACGACGGCCCCCGGCTTAAGCAGCCGGCCCAGCGCCCGGCCCAGCT
Source organism: uncultured Armatimonadia bacterium (assembly GCA_964565895.1). Taxonomy (GTDB): domain Bacteria; phylum Armatimonadota; class Zipacnadia; order UBA1398; family CAZMGT01; genus CAZMGT01. Next base: position 101,289 of record CAZMGT010000003.1, on the reverse strand, counting down.
CGCGCGTGTCCTGCGCCGTGTGCGCGACAATGTCCATCTCTGGGGCCATGGCCCACGTCCTCCCCGGACCTCTCCGCGCCCAGCGGGCAACTCCCGACACGGTGAACCTGAACCTTCGCCCGCTCCGTTAATAGAGGTGGTTTTAGGCAAGCGTTGGGTTGCGTGCCGCGAGTCGGGTAGCGATTGTAGCAACTAATCTGTGCCAGTGTCTATCGGGAGGCGCTGCCCGGCATGTGGCTGTGGCGCGCTGTCGCTTGTGCACAGGGCGTTCGAGCTGAGGCTTGCAGGCCTCCAGGAGGAGATGTGCGGATGACACACCCCCTACTGGCCGTTCGTGTCAATTCCCGCGCGCGGGTATCGCTTTTCGCGCTGGTCTGCCTCGCGGCAATTCCCTTGCTTTTGCTCTCTGGCACGGCAGCGAGCGCGCGGCCCGATCCCGCAACGGTGGTCCTCGCTGAGGTGAGCGACGCCTCGGACTTTCCCGGCGTCGACGTCGCCGCGGAGGCGCGCAAGGCCCTGCTCACCGCGCTTATGGACCTTAAAGACATCGAGCTCATCCCGCAAAACGAGGTGGACGACGCCCTACGTGAGCTTAAGCTTCGCTTCCCCCTCGGCGACGAGGAGCTAAAGCAAATCGGGAGGCACCTCGAGGCCGACCTCGCCGTCGCCGCGCGCGTCCTCTCCTGCATCTATAACGAATACGCCAACCGCGTTACCGTGCGCATGCGCGTGAGCATTTACGACCCGAAAGCCGGGGCGCCCGTGCGCCGCACGATCGTCAAAGGCGTCAGCCAAACCGACGACCCGCGGGCCACGGTCGCCGACCTGGTCGCCAACGCCCTGAAGGAGGCGGCCTATAAGAGCGGGGCGGAGCTTTTGCGCAGCACGGGCGTTACGGGCACGGTACTCTCCGCCCTGCACCGCGACGACGTGCTTGTTGACCTTACCTCGGCTGACGGGGTGAAGGTGGGCACGGAGTTTGCCGTGTTCGACGGCCAGCGCGAAGTCGGCCGCCTGGTGGCCATCGACGTCTCCGCGGGGCGCACGGTGTGCCAGATTAAGGGCGACACGCCGCTGGATAAATTTGTCCCCGGGCTGCGTGTGGTAATCGTCTCCACGCCGGAGCAGCCGCTCGCCCGGGAGATAATTCATCCGCCGAAGAAGAAAAGCAGCGGGAGCAAGGCCCTCGCCGTTCTGGCCGTCCTGCTTATCGGCTACTTTATCGTAAAGGAGATTCAGCGTAGCCAAGAGCGCGCCGCGGGCCGCGGGGTGGCCAGCGCGGCGTTCCGCTCCCCGGGCAATAACACTACCGTGCAAGCGGGGCAGGAAGTGCCCGTGATAGTGCACTTCGCCGACCGCTACGGCAACCCCGTGCCCGATGGGACGGAGGTCCGCTTTACCCTCTCCCAGGCCCAGTTGACCCAGCAGGAGCCGTTCCTGGGAACCATCGAGAGCCCCAAGACGACCAAGAACGGCATCGCCGAGACGACCTATCGCGCGGGCAGCGCGGGCACCGTGGTGCAGATTACCGCGAGCATCGGCAGGTTCTCGCGCTCGGTGATCGTCCACGTGGGCGCTGGGCCGGCGGCCTCGATTACCCTTAGCGCGGAGACAAACACCCTGCCCGCCGACGGCGTGTCCACGACGACAATTACCGCCTCGGTGTTCGACGAGGCGGGCAACCCCGTGCAGGACGGCCAGTCCGTGGACTTCTCGACGACCGCGGGCACGCTCTCCAGCACCTCGGTGGCCACCACAAACGGCCAGGCGACGACCGTGCTAAGCAGCGCGCTCCAGGCGGGCGTGGCGACGATTACCGCGACGACCAACGGGATTACCGCGACAACCTCGGTCGTCTTTACCCCGGGCACAGTGGCCACGATCCTCGTCGAGCCCGTCACGCGCAGCGTGGCCGCGGGCACGGGGACGACGATCGTCCGTGCTACGCTCTATGACGCGAACCACAACCTCGTTGCCGACGGGACGGAGGTTACGTGGTCCATTCAGCCGACGAATCTCGGGAGCATTTCGCCGAGCACGGGGACGACAACCGCGGGGATGGTGATGACCACATTTACCGCGGGCAACCTCCCCGGGCAGGTGGTGATCACCGCGCGCTCCGGCGCGGCGATCGGCCAAGCGGAGATAACCATCGCGAGCACCACGGCCGCCGGCCTAACGCTGCTCACCTCCCCGCCCTCGGTGCCTGCCGACGGCGTGTCCACGATCCGCGTCACGGCAAACGTTACCGACGCCACAGGCGGGCCGGTGGCCGACGGCACGCCGGTGCAGTTTGAGATTACCGCCGGCCAAGGGCAGATCCGCAGCCGCAGCCTAACCACGCTCAACGGCCAGGCCTATGTCGAGGTGGCGAGCACTACCGTGGGCCAGGTCGAGGTTACGGTTACTGTGCCCGACGGCAACCAGACGGCCGTCGCCCTGCTTACGTTTACCGCGCTCGAGGCCAGCTCCATCCAGCTCTCCGTCGCCCAGACGCCGATTCGCATCGACCAGTCCGGCTCGGCCTCGACGACGATTACCGGCGTGGTGACCGATGTCAACGGCAGGTTCGTCCAAGACGGCACGGTGGTTAACCTATCTACGGACCTGGGGACCGTCTCCCCGGGCCAGGTGACCACACACAACGGCCAGTTTACGGTAACCTTCTCCTCGATCGTCACCGGCGTGGCCACGGTTACCGCGACCTCGGGCTCGGCGAGCGCCTCGGTGACGATCACCATCCAGTCCGGCGGCGCGGCAGCGGTGATCCTCACCGCCGACCCGCAAGCCATCCGCGCCGACGGGAGCAGCTTTGCCACGATCACCGCGACGGTGGTCGACCGCAGCGGCAACCCCGTGGTCGACGGGACGATGGTCCGGTTTACCGCGCAGGTGCGCACGGCAACAGGTGTCGAGGACGCGACGATTACCCCGCAGGCGCCCACGGTAAACGGCGTGGCCACGGCGATCCTCGTCTCGCGCAAGCTGGGCACGACGGAGGCGAGCAGCCCAGGCTCCGCCGTGGTCGTCGCTCGCGTGCTGCCTGAGGACCAGCCGCCGGACGTCCCGCCGCCGGAGGACGGCATCCAGAACGCCATCGTCGAGGTGCAGTTCGTCTCGCAGGTCGTCGCCGACATTCGCCTCGGCGTGGAGCCGCTTAACCGCCGCGGCTTGGACATCGTCGGCAACGACATTAGGGTTACCGCGCAGGTCGTTGATGCGAACAACAACCCCGTGCCCGACAACACCGCGGTATACTTCACCGTCAGCCACGGAATGATCCGCGGCGACGCGGGCGGCAGCGTAAACGGGGTGGCCCTGAGCTACACGGTCAACGGTGTCGCTCAGGCGCTGCTCCTCACGCCGGGCTGGCTCACCGGCGTGCCGGACTTCGATGGCACGGTAGACATTACCGTGGCTGTGGGCGGGCCGCCGCCGGGCTCGCAGTATCCCGGCGTAACCCAGCCCGGGTTGACGAAGGTGTTCGTCGACGCCTGCGTATTCTCCGGGCCGGCGACGATTAACCCCGCGCTCCCGCCCGACCGGCAGACGCGCATCGTCGCCGACCGCACGCCGCCCGAGGTGCACTCCGTGCAGGACTCGATGGTGATTACCGTCTACGCCTACGACGAGAACGGGCAGCCCGTGGAGGACGGCACGGCGGTGCGCCTGCGCGCAAGCAAGGGGACGCTCGACGCTGAGTCGCTGACCACCGTGGGCGGCGTGGTAACGACCACCCTGCGCACCTCGCCGGGCGGCGCAGCCGCGCCCACGGCAACCGGCCCAGGCACCATTCAGGCGTTCATTGCCACGGGCATCGGGCCGGACTTTGAGCCTCCCCCGCTGACGTTTACCGTTATCCCGTAGCGCGAACGGAAAAAGGCCCCGCCCAGGCGGCGGGGCCTTTTTTGTTTTCCGCCGCCGGCGGCGCTGGGCCGCTCGCGCCTGCTTTTAGCGGGGGGAGCCTGGGAAATGATCCCAGCCCGCCGCCTGTACGCCCTCGAGCTCGGCGCGGGGAGGCCCCTCGAGCACCTCGCCGATCGCCGTCAGTTGGGTGCCGTGCGCCTGGGCGAGCTCGGCCAAGCGGTGGAAGTTTTCGCGGGGGAGTGCGAGGAGCAGCTCGAAGTCCTCGCCGCCGCCGGCGACCAAGCGCCGCGCCTTCTCCTCGCCAAATCGCTCCGCGAGGTCCGCAGCTACGGGGAGGTCAGCTCCGCGCACGACCACGCGCACCTGCGACCGTTCGGCCAGCCGCCAGATGTCCTGCGCGATGCCGTCGCTGAGGTCCATCATTGCCGTGGCCAGCCGCTGGTCGGCTATGGCGCGGGCGAGCGCGGCATGCACATGCGGCCGGAGGTAGGCCTGGGGCAAGGGATCGCCGCGCGGGGCGCCGGAGCGCAGCGCCTCCAGCCCGCCCGCGGCGCGGCCCGGCCATCCCGTTACGGCGAGCACATTTCCCGGCCGCGCCCCGCTGCGCAAGACAACGCGCTCGCGCTGCGCCTCGCCGAGCATGGCCACGCAAATGCTTAGCGGCCCGTCCGTCGCCGTCGTGTCTCCGCCGACGATGTCTACGCGGTAGGCGCGCGCGGCCTCGCTCGCCCCGCGGTATACCCCCTCGGCCACGGCGAGCGGCGTCTTGCCGGGCAGAGCGAGGCAAATTACCGCCGCCGTGGGCCGCCCGCCCATGGCGGCGACGTCGCTTACGCTGGCGACGACGGCGCGCCAGCCTACGTCCTCCGCCGACATCGCTTCGCTCGGCAGAGGGAGGAAGTGGCGCCCTTCGACAAGCGCATCGGCGGTAAACAACAGCGCGCGGCCATCGCCCGCGTCGAGCACGGCCGCGTCGTCGCCCGCGGGGCACAGGACAGCAGGGCTGGGCTGGGGGAGCAACGCGAGTAGCCGGGCAATGAGGGGGAACTCGCCCAGCTCGGCGACCGGCTGCTCCGGGGGCTCGCTAGAATTTGCTGAATGCCTCACTGGTCAGCTTCATCGAGCACAGCTTGCCGCACATCGAGCACACGTCGGGGTCGGGCACACAGCCCACCTCGGCGCGCGACTCGCGATAGCGGCGCACCTTCTCCGGGTCGATGGCCAGGCGCGCCTGCTCCTCCCAGTCCAGGGCCTTGCGCGCGCGGGCCATCTCGTCGTCCCACTCGCGGCCGCGCCCGCGGGCCACGTCGCCGGCGTGCGCGGCGATACGCGCGCAGATAACCCCGATGCGCACATCCTCCGCCCCGGGCAGGCCCAAGTGCTCCGACGGAGTAACGTAGCACAGGAAGTCCGCGCCCTCCCAGGCGGCCACCGCCCCGCCGATCGCCGCGGTAATGTGGTCGTAGCCCGGGGCGATGTCCGTGACCAGCGGCCCGAGGACGTAAAACGGGGCCTCGTGGCACACGCGCTTTTGCAGGCGAATGTTCGCCGCGATCTGGTCCAGCGGGACGTGCCCCGGCCCCTCGACCATTACCTGGGCCCCGCCCTCGCGCGCACGGTCCACCAGCTCGCCGACGACCATTAGCTCGTGCACCTGGGCGCGGTCGGTGGCATCGGCGAGACACCCCGGGCGCAGGCCATCGCCCAGGCTAATCGTTACGTCGTACTCGCGGGCGATCTCCACCACGCGGTCGAAATGCTCAAAGTAGGGGTTTTCCCGCTCGTTGTGCAGCATCCAGCTCGCGAGGAACGCGCCCCCGCGGCTGACGATGTCCGTCAGCCGACCCTCGCGCCGGAGCCAGCGCACGCCCTCGCGCGTGATTCCCGCGTGGACGACGAAAAAGTCCACGCCGTCGCGGGCGTGCTCCTCGAGGACGGCAAACAGCTCCTCCTCGTCCATCTGCGCGGGAAGCTTGCCCTGCGCCTGGGCATTTACCGCGGCCTGATAGATGGGCACGGTGCCGAACGGCACGGGGCACTCCTCGAGCAGACGGCGGCGGATGGCGGAGATGTCGCCGCCCGTGCTTAAGTCCATTACGGCGTCCGCGCCGGCGTCGATCGCAGTGCGGAGCTTGGCCAGCTCCTCCTCGACATCGAAGCGCTCGGGCGAGGTGCCGATGTTCGCGTTGACTTTAACGCGAAGGCCCTGGCCGATGCCCTGGGGCCGGGCCAGCTTGCGCTGGCGGTTGGCGGGGATAACCACCGTGCCCCGGGCAACGCGCTCGCGGATGGTCTCCGGGGGCAAGCCCTCGGCCTCGGCCACAGCGGCCATCTCGGCGGTAATCTCGCCCCCCCGTGCGGCCTGCAGTTGTGTCATCTTCGCTCTACCTCGGTTTCCCAGAAAGCACTTGCGCGCTGGCAATGTCTTATTATACCAACGCCGGGCGCGGGCGAATAGCTTCCCGGGCCAACGTGTAGTTCGTTGCCGTTAGGTCTTTTCCTCGCCTGGCGCAAGCAGCTAGGAGGAGAGCTTCTGCGCAAGCAGCTCCTTTACCGTGCGCGGGTCGGCCTTGCCCCGCGAGGCCTTCATTACCTGGCCGACAAGGAAGTTGATCGACCCCTGCTTGCCCCCGCGATACTCCTCTACAGCCTTGGGGTTGTTGGCGATCGCTTCCTCGACCATGCGCTCGAGCTCGGACTGGTCGGAGATCGTTTGCAGGCCGCGCTCGGCAACGATTTCCCCGGCGGAGCGGCCGGTGTGAAACATCTCCTCGAACACTTCCTTGGCCACGGGGCGGGTGATTTTCCGGGAGTCGATCATTTTCAACAGCTCGGCGACCTGCTTGGGCTGGAGGGGCATTTCGGTAATGTTCTTTCCCGTCTCGTTAAGCAGCCGCGACACTTCACCCTGCATCCAGTTGCTCGCCCCCTTGGGGTCGCCATACTCCGCGGCGAGCGCCTCGAAGTAATCGGCGAACTCCACCGACTGGCAGAGCACGCCCGCGTCGTAAGCGCTCAGGCCATACTGGGCCATCAGCCGCTCGCGCTTCTGCCGCGGCAGCTCGGGCATATCGGCGAGGATCTCCTCCAGCCACTTCTCGTCGACGACCAGCGGGACGAGGTCTGGCTCGGGGAAGTAGCGGTAGTCGTGCGCCTCCTCCTTGGAGCGCATGGGCGAGGTCGTCCCCTCGCCCTCGTGCCAGCGGCGCGTCTCGCGCTGCGTTTGCACGCCGGCGAGCAGCAGCTTCTTCTGCCGCTCGATCTCGTAATTTATGCTCTGATATACGGAGCGGAACGAGTTTAGGTTTTTCAGCTCGACGATCGCCGTCGCGCGGCCCGTCTCCGTGTCGCGCACGTTAACGTTGGGCTCGCAGCGAAACGAGCCCTCCTCCATGTTCCCCGTGCTTACCCCGATATAGCGCAAAATCTGGCGCAGGGCGTGGAGATACTCCCGCGCCTCCTCGCCGTTGCGCATGTCCGGCTCGGAGACGATCTCCATAAGCGGCACGCCGCAGCGGTTAAAGTCGATCCTGCTTTCGCTGCCCCCCGTGTGAAACGATTTTCCCGTATCTTCCTCGAGGTGCACGCGACGAATGCCAATCCGTCGCGTCTCGCCGTTGACCTCGATCTCGATATACCCGTCGCGGCAAAGGGGAATTTCGTACTGCGAGATCTGGTAGTTCTTGGGGAGGTCCGGGTAGAAGTAGTTCTTGCGCGCGAAGATGCTGTAGTCGGCGATTTTGCAATTAAGCGCCACGCCGGTGCGGATAACGAGCTCTACCGCGCGGCGGTTGGGCACGGGCAGAACGCCGGGCATACCCGTGCAAATGGGGCACACCTGGGTGTTCGGCGGCGCGCCCACGGTGTTCGGGCAGCTACAGAACATTTTGCTTTTCGTTAGCAGTTGGGCGTGGACCTCAATGCCCACAACGCCCTCGATGGCCATGGGCCACACCTCCCAGAGGAGGACGGACCGAAGCTAAAGCTCCGGCCGGCGCAAATGCCACTCTGTGGCCTGCTCGTAGGTATACGCTACGCGCAACAGCGTCTGTTCGTCGAACAACTTCGACATAAGCTGCAGCCCAATGGGCAGCCCCTCGCGCGACAGGCCGCAGGGGACGGAGATCCCCGGGATCCCCGCGAGGTTTACGGGAATCGTGCACACGTCGGACATTTTCATGGCCAAGTGGTCGGCCAGGCGCTCGCCGAGCTTAAACGCCACCGTGGGCGACGTGGGCGCGGCGAGCACGTCGAACCGCTCAAACGCCTTCTCAAAGTCCCGCTTAATCAGCGTGCGCACCTTGAGCGCCTTAAGATAGTATGCGTCGTAATAGCCCGCGCTCAGGGCGTAGGTGCCGATGAGAATGCGCCGCTTAACCTCCGCGCCAAACCCCTCACGCCGCGTCTTTTGATAAAGCTCGATGTGGTCGGCCACGCGCTCCTGCGTGCGGTGGCCATAGCGCACGCCGTCGAACCGCGCGAGGTTCGAGCTCGCCTCCGAGGGCGCGATGAGGTAATAGCAGGGCAGGCCGTACAGCGCGTGGGGCAGGCTCACTTCCTCGCACTGCGCCCCGGCGTCGGCGAGCACGTCGATCGCCGCGCGCACCGCGTCGCGCACCTCATCCTGCACGCCCTCGGCGAACAGCTCGCGCACAACACCAATGCGCACGCCGTTCACGTCGTCGATGAGGCTTTCCGTAAAGTCCGGGACGTCTACTTCAGCCGAGGTCGCGTCTAACGGGTCTTTGCCCGAGATAACGTTTAAAAGCAGCGCGGCGTCGCGCACGTCCTTGGTTAGCGGGCCGATTTGGTCGAGCGACGAAGCAAAGGCCACCAGCCCATAGCGCGACACCCGGCCATAGGTCGGCTTTAGCCCAACCACGCCGCAAAACGACGCCGGCTGGCGGATCGATCCCCCCGTGTCCGAGCCCAGAGCAAGGATCGCCTCCTGCGCAGCGATCGCCGCGGCCGAGCCCCCGCTCGAGCCCCCGGGCACGCGCTCCTTGTCCCACGGGTTGTGCGTGGGGAAAAACCCGCTGTTTTCCGTGGACGAGCCCATGGCGAACTCGTCCAAATTAGTCTTGCCCAGAAAAACGAGCCCCGCCTCGCGCGCCCGCGCGACAACCGTAGCGTCGAACGGCGGAACAAAGTTCGCCAAAATCTTCGAGGCGCAGGTGGTCTTTACCCCGCGCGTGCACATGTTGTCCTTAATGGCCAGGGGCACGCCGGCCAGGGGGTGCAGCTCCTCGCCCGCCGCGCGCCGCTCGTCCACGCGCCGCGCTTGCTCGCGCGCCTCGTCCGGGGTAACCGTAAGATAGGCGCGAATGTCGCCGTCGAGCTGCTCGATGCGCTCGAGCACGGCGTCGCACAACTCCCGCGCGCTGAGCTCTTTGCGCTGCAACAACTGGCAAACTTCGTGCGCCGTTAGCTCATACGGTTCCACGAGCAAAACGCCCCTCCACGGGCGACCTCCCTCGCCTGGGCTACTCCTCCTCCATGATCAGCGGCACGCGGAAGCATTCCTCGTCGCGCTGCGGAGCGTTGGCCAAGATCTCCTCGCGCGACATGGGCTGGCCGACAACGTCGTCGCGGAACACATTGGTGATCGCCAGCGGGTGCGAGGTCGGGGGAACGTCGTCGGTGTTCAGCTCCTGGAGCTTCTGGAAGTGCTCGAGGATGGCGTCCAGGTCCTGGCGCATGGCTTCCGCTTCCTCGTCGGTAAGCAGCAGCCGGGCGAGATAGGCCACGTGTTGCACTTCTTCTTTGGAGATGCGCACGTCGCTCACCCGCTTTCGCAGGACCGGCCATTATAACACCGCGGCCGGACGCGATCCAGAACGCCCGGCCGCGGAGCGCGGTGAGTGAAGCAGAGAGGGCATGCTCCTCACGCGGCAGCACCAAGCAGCGAGGCAAACGCCGCCCGGTGCACGCAAACATCGGGCCGCGCCTGCTCTCGGGCAAGCCAGCGGCTGTCTGAACTATACTCATAGCCCGTGAGCAAGACCACCGCGGCCCCTTTCGCCTGGGGCAGGGCACGGGCCAGCTCGCACTGACGAATCGCCTCGCCTGGATCCTCGGGAATATCGACAACCACCAGGTCGAACCGCTCCTCACCGGGACCCGCGGAAAACTCCTCCAGCGAGGGCACGCACACCACCTGCGCCCCCGCGCGCTGGAGAATTTCGCGATCCGCATCGCGCCGCGCCCCTGCGGGACCGACGAGCAGCACACGCTCGATCTCTTCGTTCATCGCTCGCGCTCTCTCCCTCGGTTGTCTGCTGCGCCGGAAAGCTTCGGAGCGATCTTTGCGGCTCGATGTTTGGCCTCCGAAAAGCGCTCCGCAGGAGCGTCGGCCAAGCCAAGCGGCTGGCTTTTCCCTCCACCGTTTAGACACGCGGGGCAGGCGTAAGTTTGCCTAAGCGGGGCGAACTTCGCCTTGGCGCAGGGGCCGCCGCTAGCGCGGGCGCAGGCGCGCGGCGTAGCTCTTTTTCCGCGCCCGCACGCGGAACACGCACGACGGGGCGCCCGCCGCCTGGTGCTGCAGGCGCTCCACGTCGGCGTCGAGCATCCCCTGGATCCAGCGCAGTTCCTCGGCGCACAACTGGGGAAATTCGCGCGCCACGTTAGAGAGCACGCAGTTGTGCTCGATGATCACATAGCCGTCCTCGGTCTTCTCCCACTCGGCAAGCGAGCCGCGCTTGTCGAGGATCTCGGTGACCTTTTTCACGCGCTGCTCCAGGCTCAGGCCCTCAAGCTCCGGCCGGTGGCGCTCAAGCAGCATGTCCGTGCGCGCGGAGAACATCTCGTGCAGTTTCCTGCGGCCCTTTTGCTCCAGGCAAATACGGAGAAGGTCGAGGAGGAGCTCCGTCTCCGCCGAGGGAAACTCGCGCTGGGCTTTTGGGGTAAGCGACCAGAGAGTGCTCGGGCGCCCTCGGCCGCGGCGCAAAATTCCCTTTTGCACCAGGCCTTCCCCGTGCAGGGCGACGAGGTGGTGGCGGACGCCCATGGGGGTAATGCCAAACTCGCGGCTTAGCTCGGCGACGGTCATTCCCCCCCGCAGCTTAAGCGCAAGGAGAATGCGCCGCTTCATGGGGATGGTCTCGTTTTGTGCGGCGAGCATGTTCCCTTCCCCGTGCAGGGATTCGCGCTCTTTTTCATAATAGCACAAATACATACTAAGAAGCTACAGAAAACCGCCCTCGCTCGCCGTTTGCTCCGCCCGAGGATCCGCGCGCCCGTTGCGCGAAACATGACCTACCCGCAGCGCCCGGCAGCGGCGCTGTTTGCCCACCGCGGCGCTCGCGGTGCAAGGCCAGCGGCCGCCGCGTGGCGGCGCGGGTGCCTCGCTGCCCCACGCGCGGCAGGGAGGGCTGGGCATGAAAGCTGAGCTGGCTAAGCTCTTTGAGCTGCAAAAGATCGATAAAGCAATCCTTCAGGCCAACAAGGCCCTTGCCGAGCTCGATGACGGCAAGGCGCTCATCGCAGAGGCCAAGCGTGTGCAGGCTGCCCTGAAAAAACGCGAGCAAGAGCTTTCCCGCCGCCGCGCCGACCTCACCGATGCCGAGCTGGAGCTTAAACGCGTTGAGGAAAAGCGCGACAAAACCCGCGCCCTTTTGCACAGCGGGAGAATTACCAACCCCCGCGAGCTGTCCAGCCTGGAAAAAGAAGCACAAGCCCTCGACCGCGCGCGCAGCAACCTCGACGAGCGCGTGCTTCTCGCCATGGACGACGTGGAGCGCCTGCAAGGCGAGGTGGACCGCCTGCGCGCGGACCTTAACCAGCGCAAACAGGTCATTCGCAAGGTTCTTGCGGAGTATAAAAAGCGCTCCGCCGCGCTCAACGAGCGCCTGGCCGAGCTGAACAAACAGCGCCAGGCCGCCGCGGCGAATATCTCGCCCCCGCTGCTTAAGCGCTACGATGCCGTGCGCAACCGCCTCGACGGCATCGGGATCGTCGATGCCTCCGATGGCGTTTGCTCCGGCTGCCGCATGCCCGTGCCCGAGCTGGTTATGCGCGAGCTAAAGGCCGGCGAGCGGGTGATTACCTGCGACAACTGCACGCGCATCCTCTACATCCCCGAGGAGGACTAGCCTTGCCGAGCGACGCCGCCGACGACGAGCTGCACGTCTACATCGACGGGGCAAGCCGCGGCAACCCCGGCCCCGCGGGCATTGGCGTGGTCGTCAAAGATCGCCAAGGGATTACCCTCGCCGAGATCTCCGAGCCTATTGGCCAGTGCACAAACAACGCCGCGGAGTACCACGCGCTGCTCCGGGGGCTGCGCGAGGCGAAGCTGCTCGGCGCGCGAACCGTGCGCGTGTTTTCTGACAGCGAGCTTCTCGTGCGCCAGTGCAATGGGGAGTATAAGGTAAAGAGCGCCGCGCTGCGCGCGTTGTTCTCCGACGCGCTCGCCCTTTGTCGAGAGTTCGAGCATGCGTTTGTGGAGCAGGTGGCCCGCGAGGACAACGAGCTTGCCGACCGCCTGGCGCGGCAGGCGGCCCGCGCCGCGGCAAGGCGGCCCGCCCGCCGAGGCTCGGGGCCTGTAGACCTCGGCCGTGCGGGCGAGCGGCACTAGCTTATGCGGCCGGCCTCGCGCGGCGAAAAATGCTCCCCCTCTGCCCCGTATAACCCAGTGCTCCGGAGGTGCGGTGTGTCGCGGGGCTCGTTGGTGCATGTCGCCGTTCTCGCTCTGCTCGCCGGCGTTGCTCGGCCGCTGGGCGCGCAGCCGGGCGAGTTTCGCCAGCTCAGCGACGAGCAGCTGTTGCTTTGCCTAAACCTTCCCCTGCACGGCGACGACGTCGCCCGCTGGGCAGACGACGCGACGATGGAGAAGGTCGTCTCCGGCCTGCGCGATGTCGCCGGCGCGCTGCAGCTCGGCGCTCTGCCCCAGGCGACCCGCGCCCTGGTCCACTATTTCCGCGGGCGCGATTTCGTCGCCCTCCCCTTTTCCACCGGTCCCCTGCCCCGCGACGCCGTTGACCTGCGCGCTGCGCGACGCATGCTCGACCACGAGGTTACCCTGCTCGGCAAAACGGCATACCTGGGCGACCCGATACAGTGGCTCTATCCCCCGCGGGGGATGGACCGCGCGTGGCTTGCTAAGCTGCACGAGCTGCGCCACTGGCTGGTCCTTGCCCGCGCCTGGCGGGCCACGGGCGAGGGGGACTATCTCGCGGAGCTGGACAGGCAAATTCAAAGCTGGACGGCAGCGTTCCCCGCGCCCCAGTTTCGCGTCGATCCCAAGAGCATGGGCGGCGTCGCTTGGGACGTGGAGACCGTCGCCGTGCGGCTGGGCGATGTTTTCCCCGAGGTGCTGCTGTCTACGCTCAACGCGCGCGAGCTTTCCGATGCCGCGCGTCTGGCGCTGCTCAAGTGCATTTTCCTGCACTGCCAGTATCTCATGCGCTACGCGCCTGCGCGCGGCGAGCAGGCCGTGCCGCCGCTGGCGGCGCTTGCCCAGTGCGGAGTGCTCTTTCCGGAGTTTGCCGAGGCCCGCCGCTGGCGCGAGCACGGCCTGCTCGGCCTGGCCCTGTGCCTGCGCGACCTGTATTATCCCGACGGCGCGCGCAAGAACCTCTCGCTCGTGCGCCAGGCGCGCGAGCTGGAGAGCTTTGCCCGCGCTGCCCGCGTCGCCTGCGAAAACAACGTCGCCCTTTCGCAAAACTTCCGCGCGCAGCTTTGCGCCGCTGCGGAATATCTCGCCCGCCTTTGCCGGCCGGACTTCTCCCTCCCCGGGCTGAGCGAGGCGCAAACGGCAGCGGCGCTTTCCGCCGTGGCCACAGTTGGCGAGAAGCTCCAGCGGGAGGACTTGCTTTACGCCGGCACGCGCGGGCTCCGGGGCACGGCCCCTCCCGCTGGCCTGTGGCGCGCGCCCTATGCCGGCCAGTGCGTCATGCGCAGCGGCTGGGGGGCAAGCGACGTTTACCTGCGTTTTGACTGCGGCCCACTGGGCGGGGCGGGGATGCCCGAGGACGCGTTGTCCTTCGAGCTTTACTGCGGGGGGCAGGCGCTCGTGCTCGACCCCCAGGTGTTACCCGCGGCGCGGGCGAGCGCCGCGCACAACGTCGTCCTGCTCGACGGCCTGGGCCAGCGCCGGGGGCTCCTCCCCGAGGCGACGTGGACCCGCGCCCAGCCCCTGGACCTGCCGCTTGTTGACGAGCCGCCGCTGCGCCTCGCCTGCGGAAGGTACGATGCGGGCTTTGGCGCGGACAGCCCTCTCGCCGCGGCCCACCTGCGCAAGGTTGCTTGGGTTTCCCCGCGCCTGTTTGTCGTCGCCGACGCCCTGTTAGGCGAGGGAGAGCACCGCGCGCAAGCCCTGTTTCATCTCGGCCCCGCGCCGGTAAAACTCGACCGCGAGCGCGGCCTAGCCTGGACCGCGCGACCAGGCCAGGCAAACATTGCCCTGTGGTGCTCGCAGCCGAAAAAGTGGGCGCTCGCCCTGGGCGAGGATCGGTTCGGCGCTGTCGTGCGCTTTGAGGCTGCGGGGCGCCTGCCCTGCAGCGTGGAGTTTGTCCTTCACGTGTTCTCCGGCGAGGCCCCGCCGCCGCTGGTCGTCACGCGAATGGCGGGGAGCACCGCGGAGCGCCTCGGCTTGCGCATCGCCCACGAGGAGGGCGCGGCGGAGCTCTACCTCGCCCACCAGCCGGGCGCGCGGGCGAAGGTGGGAAACGTGGCCTTTGTCCCGCCCGCGGGGCTCGTCCTGCGCGACCGCGGAGGGAAAGTGCTTAAGTCCGTGCGCGTGCTTGGGATGTAGGGGCAGCGGCTGGGCAAGACGGTGCTATGGCGCGCAGTGCACACCCGATGAGGTTTGGCTTTCACCTGCCCATTCGCTACGGCGTAGCGAAGGTCCCCGCGCTGGCGCGCAAGCTGGGGTGTAAGACGGTGCAGCTTTTTAGCCGCTCGCCGCGCATGTGGCGGCCCACGATGCAGAGCGAGGAGGCCCTTGCCGCGATGCGCGAGGGTCTTTGCGCGCTGGGCGTAGCCCCCGTCGCCCTGCACACTATCTACCTCGTCAACCTCGCCTCGCCGGACAAGAAGCTGTGGGAAATGTCGCTTGACGCGCTGGCCGAGGAGCTGCGCCGCGCACCGCTGTTTGGCGCGCAGTTCGTCGTAACGCACCTCGGCTCGGCGGGGGGCGACTCGCTTGCCGCGGGGCTAAAGCGCGCCGCCCGCGCCGTGCGCCGCGCGCTCGATTGCTGCGATGCCCACGTGCGCCTGCTGCTCGAGAACTCCGCGGGGAGCGGGAACATCGTCGGCGCGCGGTTTGCCGAGCTCGCCGAGGTCTTCGCCTTGGCCGACGACCCGCGCCTTGGCCTGTGCTTCGACACGGCCCACGCCTTTGCCTCAGGCTATAACGTTGCCAGCGCCACCGGCCTGCGCGAGACGCTCGCGGAGATCGACCGCGAGATCGGCCTTGCGCGCCTGCTCCTCGTGCACCTGAACGATTCCAAGGCGCCGCTTGGCTCGCGCATCGACCGCCACGCGCACATTGGCCAGGGGGAGATCGGCCCCACGGGGCTGGGGCGCATCGTCTGCCATCCGCGGCTGCGCCGCCTGCCGTTTATCATGGAGACGCCGATAGACCACCCGGGCGACGATTTGCGAAACATGCGCCGGCTGCGGGCGATCGTTCGCCGGATGGAGGGGAGGGCACGCTAGAGGATCTTGCGCCCCAGGCCCTCCTCAAGCGCGTTGAAGATCGGGCGCAGCTCGGCGCGCCCCTGCGGGGGGAGGGAGTTAAAGAAGTCGCGCAGGTCGTTAAGCAGCCCCTCGCTTAGGGCAAGCAGCTCTTGCTGCTGCTGGGGGTCGAGCTGGCCCAGCCGGCGCAGGCTCATCCGGATGATCCTGCTCATTACGGCCACCGTGGTGAGCCGCCGCTGCGCCGGCATCTGCCGAAACCGGTCGTAGGCCATGCGCAGAAAGCCCAGGCGCTGCTCCGAGGTTAGCCGCGCGGCCTCGCTAAGCGTGCGCTTCGTTCGCTGATACAGCTCCTCGTTGGTCATGTTCTCGAAGTACTGGCGCATCGAGGCCTCGTCGGCATCGGCCACGATATACACGCGCAGCGCCTTTACCCCGAGCAGCTTGCCCAGCTTCTCGAACACCTCGTGCACACGCTCGTTGGTCAGGCGCACGGCAATCGTCTTCTCCGGCAGCTCGCACTCCAGCACCACAGGGACGTGCACCTGCTCCGAGAACTTAGCGAGAAAGTCAATGGGCTTTATTTTGTCCAGCGAGATAGGCTTAATGCGCTCGCGCTCTCGAGGGATAAGCTCGCGCTCTTTGAGCTCCTTTTCCGCTGGCGCAGCCTCTGGGCCAAGCTCTTGCTTTTCCTCGCGAAACACATAACCACGCAAAATAACGACAAACCCGCGGCGCATTACCTCGGCGAGAAAGCTGGTTAGCGAGGTATCCTCAAGCTTAATCGGCCCCACGCGCCGGGTCATCGCCGGGGAAACGACGACATAGCACCCCGTGGCCTCCTCCAGGGCGCGGGCGAGCTCCTCCGGCGTGCCCCCGGGGAAGTCCAAGGTATACGTCTGCTCCGCGGCCTGCTCGGCAACGGCGGCCTCCTCGCTCAGCGCCGCCCCGCACCATCCCAGCGCCAGCAGGCAACAAAGCACGGCCGCTCGCGCGCCCATTGTCCGCCCTCCTCGCACCGTCGTTCTGGCTAATTTGACGCGCCTTTTGGCGAAATGTTTTCACCCGCCGCCGCGCGCCCCGCCCACTCCGCGAGTGGAATGTGGGGGATGCGGTCCTCGGCCATAACCTGCGCGCGCCGGTGAAACTCGTCAACGGCCCTGTTCGCCTGCGCCGCCGCGCGGCACAGCGGCTGCGCAAGCCGCCCCGCGGCCTGGGCCCACGCGCAAAGCTTGTCGCTAACCTCGCGCGCCGTTTGGGCGCAGAGGTTTTCCGCCTCGCGCAGAGCCTCGCTCGCTCCTCCCTCGCCTCCCGCGCGAGCATGGGCAGCGCGCGAATACTCGGCGACCGCAGCAACATAGCGCGCGATGGCCCGCTCGGCGGCCTGCGCTTCGGGCAAATGCCGGGCGTCGGCCGTCTCGCGCTCCAGGGCACGCAGGGCGGAAAGAATCGCTTCCCGTTCGTCTTCCTCGCCCCGCGCGGCAAGCGGGCCCGTTTTGCACCGCCAGAACAGCACGCGCGCGGCACAGGCGACGTTCATCGCGCGGGCATACCAGCGCAGCTCATCGGCGCAGTCGCCTGCGAACCGCGCTGCTGCCCCAAGATAGGCGCGCAGCGCCTCGTGCGCCCCCTGCGCCGCAGCGGGCGGCGCAAGCTCTGCCAGGCGGACCTGTGCGCGCCGCGCCTCGCCGCGCAGCTTCTCCGCCCGCTCGGCAAGCGCTTGTGCGTCGTCGGCGGCGAAGCCCCCGAGGTCGAAGTCGGCGATGTCGCTTCTTTTCAGCAGCACGGCGAGCGACGAGGCCAGCCCCTGGGCCTCGCTCGCGCACGGCTTTACGCACTCGCGGACGCGCACAGCATAGCGCGCCGCAGATGCGCGCTGAAGCGCCGTGGGGAGAACCAAAGCGAGGCAGAGGACAAATGGGGCAAAGGCCACCGTGCAGCCAATGGCCCCGGCCGCCAGGCACCCGCGGGGCAAACGAGGCTCGGGCGAAGGCGAGAGAGGAAGCTCTGGCTCGGGCGGCGCCGGGGCGCCCGCGCCCGGGCGTGCCGCGGGATAGGTCGGCGGCCCGCCGCCGATTAGCGTGCGGCCCCCGGGCCGCGGCCTCGGCTGCTCTCCGCGCACCGTTTGCCCCGTTGCACCTCCGTGCGCTGCGCCGGCGCCTGGGTCACTCCTTAAGCCAGCGAGCGATATCCTTCGCGTGGTAGGTGAGGATCAGGTCCGCCCCCGCGCGCTTTATCCCGCAGACGATCTCCATGACGATCCGCCGCTCGTCGATCCACCCCCGCTGCGCGGCGGTCTTGACCATGGCGAACTCCCCGCTCACGTTATACGCGGCAAGGGGCACGTCGAACGCCTCCCGCGCCGCAGCGACGACGTCTAAATAGGCCAGCGCGGGCTTAACCATGACAATGTCCGCGCCCTCGGCAATGTCCAGCTCGATCTCGCGCAGGGCCTCGCGCAGATTCGGGGGGTCCATCTGATAGGTGCTGCGGTCGCCGAACTGCGGCGCGGAGTCCGCCGCCTCGCGAAACGGGCCGTAAAACGCCGAGGCGTATTTCGCGGCATAGGACATTATCGCCACATGCTCAAACCCCGCCTCGTCTAGCGCCGCGCGGATCGCCGCCACGCGGCCGTCCATCATGTCCGATGGGGCAACCATGTCCGCTCCCGCGCGCGCTAAAGAGACGGCCACGCTTGCCAAGCGCTCCAGCGTAGCGTCGTTGTCCACCTCGTCGCCTCGGAGGACCCCGCAATGCCCGTGGCTCGTATACTCGCATAGGCACACGTCGCCGATTACCACAAGCTCCGGGGCGAGCTCCTTTATTTTGCGGATCGCCTGCTGCACCACGCCGTCCTCGGCGTCTGCGCCGGAACCTATCTCGTCTTTCGTTTCGGGAATGCCAAACAGCAACACCGCGGGGATGTTCGCCTCAACGACCTGCTCGATCTCCTCGTGCACGCGGTCGACAGACCAGCGGAAGTTGCCGGGCATAGACTCGATTTCCTCTTTTTTGCCTGAGCCAAAGACGACGAACAGGGGAAAGATCAGGTCGTCTACGGAAACTTTCGTCTCCCGAACCATGCGCCGGATGTTCGCCGTGCGGCGCAGGCGCCTGGGACGGATGATGTTGAGCATCGCTTCGCTCCTCCCGGCACGCCGCCTAGCTAGGGGTGAACAGCGTGCTTGCCCTAGGCCCGGGCCTGGAACGTATACGTTCCCGGGTCGACCTCGAACACCACATAGCCCGTCTCCACCCACGCCTCGCGCACGCGCGGGTTGCCCCGGGCCATTGCCCCGTGCCGCCACGCGGGGCTTTCGTTAATGTCGATCGTCTCCCAGAAATTGGGCCGCGGCTCGGGCACGCCCACCTGGGCCACCGTCCCCTCGGGGACGACGATCCACAAGTCCAGGGCGTCGCCCTCCTCGAGCCTGCTCCAGGAAATGCGCACCTCGCCCCTTGGGGTAGGGACGCAGCCCTTCGCCCAGTGCAGGTCGAAACACGTGGGCTTGGCGGCGAACGTTTTAAACCCCGGGCTCTGGGGCTTTATGCCGAGCACCTCCGCGGAGAGCACATATGCCGGCCCCCCGCACCACGCGTGGCACCGCCCCTCTGTGGGATACCACATCTCCCAAATCGTCTTCGCCCCCGCGTCGAGCAAAATCCCCAGCCGCTGGCGAATATACTCCACCGCGCGCTCGGCCATCCCCCCGGCAACGAGCGCCCGCATGAGGCAGAACGAAAAGTGCGGGGTCATGCGCCGCGTGTCCGTCATGCTCAGCTCGATGACCTGCCGGGCCAGCTCCTCGCGGTGCTCCTCGGGAACAAGCCCCAGGGCAAGGGCCAGGGCATTGCCCAGGTGGCCGAACTGCTCGCTCAGCCCCTCCTCCGTACGATAGTCGGCGTAGACCCGGCGCTCTGGGTCATAAAGCCGCTCGCGAATCGCCGCGGCGAGGGCGTCGGCCTCGTCCTGAAAGCGATACACATCGTCGCCTTGCCCCAGGGCGCCCGCCAGGCGCGCCGCGTCGCGCAGCGCAGCGAGGTAAAAGCAGTTGCGCGCGGTAACCTCGGCGCCCGGCTCGGCTTCCTCCTCGCGCTCGCAGGCGCTGCTGGGAAGGTTCGTGAGCGTGCCATAGGCTGTTTTAAAATCCTCAAACCAGGCCAGCGCCCGGCGCACGCTCGGGTAAAGCTCGCGTACAAGCTCCAGGTCGCCCGAGTGCAGATAATACTCCCACAGCGCGGAGACCCACATGCAGGTGAAGTCCGGCACGAGGTGCTCGCCCATCGCGGGGTATACCGCGCGGGTAAGGCCGTCGTCGCGCTGGCCCGCGGCCATCTGGCGCAGGCACTGCCGCATGAGCTTTGTCTCGCCGAACGCGTAGTATGCGGTAAGCGCCTCCACGCGCGCGTCGCACATCCACTGCCCCGCCCCGTGCCAGGGGCAGCCCTCGAACGCGTCCTGCATGGCCAGGCGCGTGGTATACGACCCCAGCGCCCAAACCTGGTTTAGCACATCGTCGGAGCACTCGAACGAGCCCACCTGCTCCGCGGGATACATCGAGCTTCTTATCCCCGCGCGAAAAATCTTCACCGGCTTTGTCGTATTGCGCACCTCGACGTGCATCAGCCGGCACGCCCGCGGCGTGAACACCTCATAGCGCGTGCGCTTGCCGTTGGCGATCAGCCGGTCGGCGCACCTTACCCCGCGCTTGTCGCACGCCACGCGCCCGTCAATGAGGCTTTCCGCATAGCCGAGGTCAATAATCGCGCCCGGCTCGGCCTCGACCTCAACGAACGGGTAGCCAACGACCATGCGCTCGAAGTCCACCACGGCGTAAACACCGCCGCCCACGGTGGGCGGGTGGAAAACGGTGGCTCGCTCGTCGTCGAAGATCATTGCCGTGCGTTGGGCGATTTTCTCCGTGCCCAGGCCGAGGTGCTCGGAGCGGGCGATTACCGTGGCCACCGCCGAGGGGTCGAGCGGGTCAACCTCCGCCGGCGGGGCGGCCTCGCCCACCTCGCGCACGGAAGCGGGGAAAACGACGCTTTCTTTCAAAAACGGGATCTCCCGCTCGCGCATCTCGCGCCACGGCTCAGCCCCCACGGGCGCGACGACTTGCGCGTCCTCCCACGAGCTATCGTCGAACTGGGCCGCGGTCCATCCCTCCGGGGCAAGGCGCGCGTCAAAGACCTCGGCGAAGCCAAGCTGGGGCGAGATTTTCGCCGCCCGCGGCGAATAAGCTTTCGCGCGCAAGACCTTCCAGTCGCCGCCGCTTGCGATGGTCAGCTCCTCCCCCCCGGCCAGCACGTCGAGCTGCGCGAGAAGCCCGGGCCGGGCGCACATAAAGATCGTCGTCGGCGCGCCGATGTGGTGCGCCAAAAACGCCAGCGCGTTTTTCCCTGGCCGAAGCAGCGCCGAAACGTCGTAGGCGTCGTAGTACGGCGCGGAGACGTGGTAGCGCACGGGCCCGCGGCCGACGAACTGGCCGTTAACGTAAACGCAATAGCGGCTGTCGGCGCAGCAATAGAGGGTGGCACGCTCTGGGGGTCCGCTTAGCTTGAAAGTCTTGCGCGCGTAGATGTAGGAGTTCGCCTGAGGCTCTTCGTGTGCCGACCAAATCCACGACGCTTTCCACTCAGGCACAGGAGAGTCCCCCTGCCCGGTCGCGCGTTGTCACGGTCGCATTGCTTTTGGCAAAGCGCTTGTGGCAGGCCATGCTCGCGTTCCCGTTGCTCCCCTAGTGGCAAACACACGGCGCGCGGTGCAAGTTTCCCCCGCGGGCTTGTTTTTCCCGCCCGGGCCCCGCGCCCGCGGCAAAAGCGGTGGCTTGTGCCCCACCCCCGCGGCCCGCTCGCACGCCACGCGCGCCGCGCTAGCGCTCCGCGCGCAGCCAGCTAACGAACTCCGGCCAGGAGCGGAAGATATAGTCGGCCTTGGTATGCTCCAGATAGCGGTCGTTGTGTCCCACAAACAGCGCTGCTTTGGCGCCCACGCCGTGCGCGCCGGCGATGTCCGTCCACTCCGTGTCGCCGATGTGCAACAGCGCGCTGGGCTCTACCCCAAGCTGCTCGCAGGCATGGCGGAAGATCTCCGGCCGGGGCTTTGCCGCTCCCACTTCGCCGGAGAAGCTCAGCGCCGAAAATAGCTCCAGCACGCCGGCGTCGCGCATGATCTTGCGCAGGACGGTCCCGGGGGTAAACCCCGTGTCGCAGATTAGCCCGATGGGGCAGCGCTCCGCTGCCGCGCGCAACGCCTCCTCGGCCCCTGGGATAAGCGTCGTCGGCGTGGCTAGCCCCGCCTCCTCCCAGGCGGTAATGAGCTTCTCCCGCGTCTCGTCGTCCAGCTCCAGGCCAAACGTGCGCTCCACCCAGGCGACCAGGTGCCCGGCGCTCACCGTCCGCCCGTGTTCGCGGTAGATCTCGTAAAAATGGCGCAGCGCGCGGCTATAGGCGTCGTTGGCGAGCTCCTCGTCGCCCAGCGCCTCGGCAAGCGCCCGCCGGCGCACGGCGTGCCGCTCTTCGCTCTCTCCGCCGGCAAACAGCGTATACCAGAAGTCGAAAGTAATTGCCTTAAACTCCATCGCAAAACCGCGCCTGGCGCGTCGCTCGGGCCGCGGCAAGAGCCTAGCGCAGGCAAATGTTCACGGCGATCTCCCTCCCCTGCTTCGCAGACTCGTAGATCGCCTCCTGCACGCGCGTGATGAACAGCCCCTGTGCCGCGGTGCACATGCGCGTCGGTCCCTTCCCGCGGATCTCGCGCACGAAGTCGCCCAGCGGCCCGCCTTTGAACGAGGTGGTGGGCACGGGCTTTACCTCGCGCCCGACGAGCTCGCCACGCACGTAGCGGTATAACGTCAGCGGCTGCATGCGCACGCCCGCTTTAGAGCCGAAGATGAGGATTTGGTTTGGGTCCTCGACGTTCGCGGCAAACCCGCGCTCAATAAACACCGCCACGTTGTTGGGCAGGCGCAGGGTTACCGCGGCAAACTCCTCGATATCGAGCCCGGCCGCCCGCGCCCGCTCGCGGTCGATCTCCTGCCAGCAGTGCGCGCACACGGCCTTTACCCGGGGAAAGCCGAGCAGCCAAAATACGAGGTCGATATCGTATCCCATGAGGTCCATGACCACGCCGCCGCCGGCGAGCTTCTTCTTAATAAACCACGAGCCAAAGCCGGGCATGTCGAAATACGGCCGCCCGCGGCAGCGCGAGCCCGTTACGCGCACGAAATAGACCTTGCCCAGCCGCCCGCGCTCGATAAGCCGCCTTACAGCAACCGCCCCGGGGCTAAACCGCCTGCGGTAATAAACCCCCAGCACGCGCCCCGCTTTTTTCGCTGCGCGAACCATCGCCCGCGCCTCTGCGCTGCTCAGCGCCATCGGTTTTTCGCAAATGACGTGCAGCCCGGCCTCGAGCGCGGCAATCGTCGCTGGCGCGTGAAGATATGGGGGCAGGGCAACGGTTACCGCGTCCAGCTCCTCCTCGGCAAGCATCTTTTCGTAGGACAGATACCGCCGGGCGATCCCATGGCGCTCGCAAAACTCGTCGAGCACCTGGCGATTGATGTCCGCGGCGGCGACGACCTCCAACCCGGGCACCTGCCGCGCCTGCCGCATTTGCCTGTTCGCGACCATCCCTGTGCCGACAAACCCCAGGCGTACTTTGCGCTGCGCCATGTGTTCCTCTCCCTTGCTTTTGGTTTCCCCAAGCCCAAGCACCGGGCGGCAGAGGCTAGCGCTCCTCCTCCCAGGCCAGGCCCGCTTCCTCCAGCGCGCGGGCCAGCGCGGCGAGCGCCTCGCGCACCAGCTCCTCCGCGCGCGCGGCCGTCTTTTCCCGCGCCGAGGCAACGACCCTAATGCGAATATCCTCGCCGAAGCGCTTGGGCCGCGACTTAACATGCACCGCGGGATGTTCCTCGCTTACCCGGGCGAGCACGGGGGCCAACGCGGACTCGTCGCCGATGCCCACGATTATCGCCGCTTGGTAAAACCCCCCTGCGCCAAACAGCTCCCTGAGCAACGGCGAGAGCGATGTGGTGAAAATCCCCGTCATCTCCAGCGGCACGCCGGGGAGGCAGACGATGGCCGTCTCGCCCCGGCGCAGGAGCACCCCGGGCGCCGCGCCCACCGGGTTCGCCAGGGGCTCCGCCCCCTCGGGCAGGCGGGCCATTTTGGCGCGGCTTGCCGTCAGCTCGCCGTGGGCGACATAGCCGAGCTGCGCGAACTCGCGATAGCGCCGGCGGACCATCTCCAGCGCGCGGGGGTCCTCGCGCAGGGAAACGCCGAGCGCCTGGGCTACGGCGGCAAGCGTTAGGTCGTCGCCCGTGGGCCCCAGGCCGCCGGTGGTCAGCACGAGCTGCGGCTTGCGCGCCAGGGCCTGCCTCAGCTCCGCGGCGATCGCCTCCAGCTCGTCGGGGACGACGACCACGCGCGTAACCGAAGCCCCCAACCCCGTCAACTGCCGGCACAGCCAGTGGCTGTTCGTATCCAGCACATCGCCGGCAAGCAGCTCGTTGCCCACGGCGATAATCTCAACGTTGGCCATCGCCCCTCGCCTCCTCGCGGGCCAAGCGCTCAACCACGGGCAGCTCCTCCAGCCGCGCGCGCACCTCGTCCGCGCCAAGCACCCCGTCTTCGCAAACGACGCCGCTGAGCAGCTCCAGCGGGGTAATGTCGAAGAAGTAGTTCCACACCTCCACGCCCTCGGGCTGCGGGTCGAGCAGCAGCTTAGGCTCGCGCGCGGGATTCTCAAAAAACTTCTCATAGGCTGGGGCGAGGAATTTTTCCGTCGGGCACAGGGCGTAGATGGGCACGCCCGCTTCGCGCGCGGCCAACGCCAGGGCATACGTCCCCGCCTTGTTCACCAAGCCGCGGCGAAAGACGGTGTCCCCGCCGACGAGGACCACCGCGGCGCGCTGCACAAGGGCAGGCGCCAACGCGTCGGCGACGACCGCCGGGCGATGGCCTAGCGCGGCGAGCTCGCGCGCCAGCTCCACCCCCTCGCACATCGGCCGCGACTCAGAGCAGATTACGCGCAGGCACATGCCCACGTCTGCCGCGCGCATGAGGCAGGCGAGAACCGTTGAGCTGCGCGAGATGGTAAGCAGCGCCCCGCCCGGGCGGAGCAGCTCGCACCCGCGCTCGGCGACTCGGGTCAAAGCCGCGTCGCGCGCCCTGCGATACTCGCCCAGCGCCGCGAGCACGGCCTGGCGCACCTCGCCCCGCGGCGCGCCCTCCGCCGCGCCAAAGACGGCGGCGGCGAGGTTGACAAAGCCGGCCATCGCCGGCCGCGCGGAAATCGCCGCGCGCGTTGTCCGCTGCAGAAGCTCGGGCAGTTGCTCGTCGGAAACCTCGGCGCGCTGGCACAGCGCGGCGAGGAGGCCCAGGCAGCGCTCTAACAGCTCCGCCGCGCCGGAGGTTACGTCTTCGGCCAATGCAGCAATCTCGCGCTCGATGTCCACGGCGTTTCCCCGCGCTTTGCCGCCGGCGTTTACTTCGGCGCATAGCCCCACATATTGGTGGAGTAGTCCAGCAGCTTGCTCACTTCCAGCCCGCGCTCGCTAATCAGCTCCATCTCCTCCTCGCTCAGCCGCCAGCCCACGCCGCCCACGTTCTCCAGCACCTGCGCCGGCCGCCTTGCCCCAACGATGGGCGCCGTTATCCCGGGAAAGTTCGCCGTCCAGTTAATGGCCACCTGAGCAACCGTCTTGCCGTGCCTCTGGGCGATCTCCTCCATCAGCTTGACGACTTCCAGGCACTTCTCAAACACGCCCTCGGCCATGAGCTTGTTCTTCGCGCGAATGTCGTTGGGGATGTCCGCGCGCGTGCGAAACCTTCCCGCAAGCAGGCCCTGGGCCAGCGGGCTATAGGGCAAAACAGCGATCTCCTGCTCCACGCAAAACGGCAACACGTCGTTGTCGATCTGCCGCCAGAACACGTTAAACGGCGGCTGGCACGTCTCGATGCGCGCCGTGCCCACCGCCTGTTGCATTTGCTCCAAAGAGAAGTTCGACACGCCGATCCAGCGGATCTTCCCCGCCTCCTGGATCTCCTTCATCGCCCCGATCGTCTCGGCGATCGGTATGCGCGGGCTCGGATAGTGCACCTGGTAGATGTCGATCACCTCGGTCTGCAGGCGCTGTAGGGCCTCGTCCACGGTTTTTTTGATCTGCTCCGGGTGCGCCCCGCACTTGCTCGCGATAAGCACTTCGTCGCGCCGGCCCTTTACCGCCTTGCCCACGATCTGCTCCGAGTAGCCCTTGCCATAGCCCAGGGCCGTGTCGATGAGGTTAATTCCCGCGTCGAGCGCGGCGTGGATCGTGCGGATGGACTCGTTGTCGTCGATCCCCTCCCAGGCGTCGCGGCCGAACTGCCACGCGCCCAGGGCAATCGCGGAAACCTGCACGCCCGTGCGCCCCAGCGGTCGCATCTCCATGGCCATCACTCCCTGGGTCTTCTCTTGCCCTTCCTTTCTCGCCCCGTTGCATTCCCCACCACCCGCAAAGGAGCCTGCAATTCGCCGGGCGAATCGCCCCACAGGATAACATACGCCTTGGGGGCACATCCCCGGGAGCGCCGATGCCCAGCGAGGAGAGCGCCAGCGACCGTCTCCGCAGCCTTCCTGCGGTGCACGAGGTGCTCGCCGCCGACGAGCTCCGCCCGGCTCTCGCCGAGCACCCCCGCGCACTCGTCGCCGATACCGTACGCCAGGCGCTCGATGAGATGCGTGTGGCGATCCGCGCCGGCAAAGCCGTTGACGGGTCCCCGGGCCGCGTCGCGCAAAACGCGTTGCGCCTGCTCAGCGCGCGCCTGCGCGAACGCACCGCGCGAGCGATAAACGCCACCGGCGTCGTCGTGCACACGGGCTTGGGGCGCGCCGTGCTTGCCCCACATGTGCTCGAGGCCATTCAGCGCGAGCTGTGCGGCTACTGCCGCCTGCAGATCGACTTAGACACGGGCCGCCGGGGAAAGCGCGGGACGTATGTTGAGCGCCTGCTCTGCGAGATTACCGGCGCAGAGGCGGCGTTTGTCGTTAACAACAACGCCGCGGCAACGCTGCTCGTGCTCTCCGCGTTCGCCCGCGGGCGCGAGGTAATCATCTCCCGCGGTCAGCTTATCGAGATCGGCGGCTCGTTTCGCATCCCGGAGGTGCTCAGCCAAAGCGGCGCGCGCCTCGTTGAGGTGGGCACGACGAACAAGACGCACCTTTACGACTACGAGCGCGCGATTAGCGAAAACACGGCGATGATCATGCGCGTGCATATGAGCAACTACCGCATCGTGGGGTTTACGGAGTCCGTCCCCCTGGCCGATCTCGTCGCTTTGGCGCGGCGGCACGGGCTGCTTGTCGTTGACGACCTGGGCTCGGGGCTGCTGCTCGACCTTGCCCCGTTTGGCCTGCGCGACGAACCCGTCGCCCAGGAGAGCATTCGCACGGGCGCGGACATCGTTACGTTCAGCGGCGACAAGCTCCTCGGCGGCCCGCAGGCGGGGATCATCCTCGGCCGCCGCGAGGCCATTGCCGAGCTCCGCCGGCACCCCCTGGCGCGCGCCCTGCGCATATGCAAAATGACCTACGTCGCGCTCGAAGCGACCCTCGAGCTGTTTCTTGAGCCGGAGAAGCTGTTTCAGCGCTTGCCCACCCTGCGCATGTTGTGTGAGGACGTTGGCGAGGTACGCCGGCGCGCGCGGCGCCTCGCCCGGCGCATTCGCCAGGCGGCCCCCGAGGCCGAGGTAGAGCTTGTCGCGGAAACTTCGCAGTTCGGCAGCGGCGCGCTCCCCGCGCAGGACATCCCCACCTGCGCCGTCGCCCTGGGCCTCCCCGGGGTGGGGGCGCAGGAGCTGGCCGCGCGCCTCAGGCGCTACCGGCCGCCCGTTGTCGCGCGGATTAAGGAGGGCCGCGTGCTGCTTGACGCGCGCACGATTCTCCCCGGCGAGGAGGCCATCGTCGCTCAGGCGATCGCCTGGGCCGCCTCCCCCGAGGCCGGCCAGTGAGCGCCGGGCAAGCTGCCTGCGCGGCGTAAGTGTGTGAGGGAGCAGCGGTGTTCGTCCTCGGCACTGCAGGACACGTTGACCACGGCAAATCCTCCCTCGTCCGCGCGCTGACGGGGATCGATCCCGACCGCCTCGCCGAGGAAAAGCGCCGCGAGATGACCATTGACCTGGGCTACGCCTGGCTCACGCTCGGCGACGGCAGCGACGTGGGCATCGTTGACGTTCCCGGGCACGAGCGGTTTGTGCGCAATATGGTCGCCGGCGCGGGGGAGATCGACGCCATTTTGTTCGTCGTCGCCGCAGACGACGGCTGGATGCCCCAGAGCGAGGAGCACATGCACATCGTCGACCTCCTCGGGGTCTCCCCCGCGGTCATTGCCCTGACGAAGATTGACCTCGTCGCGCCCGAGCAACTGCCGCTTGTCGCGGAGGAGATTCGCGCGCGCACCGCGGGGACGGTGCTCGAGGGGGCGCCCCTTGTCCCTTGTTCTAGCATCACGGGCGAGGGGCTGGAGGAGCTGCGCGCGGCGCTTGAGGATCTCGCGCGGCGCATTCGTCCGCGGCGCGACATCGCCAAGCCCCGCCTGGCCATCGACCGCGCGTTTACCTTGTCCAGCGCCGGCCTGGTCGTCACGGGGACGCTCGTCGACGGCTCGCTGAGTGTGGGCCAGGAGGTGGAGATACTTCCCCAGAGGCTGCGCGCGCGCATTCGCGCCATGCAGCGGCACGAGCGGCCCGTGTCCGCAATCGGCCCGGGAACGCGGCTTGCGCTAAACCTCGCCGGGCCGAAGAAAGAGCAGCTCCGCCGAGGCAACCTCGTTACCCTCCCCGGGCAGGACGAGATCACCGACACGCTCGACGTCGAGCTGCGTGTCCTCCCCTTGCCCGGGCTGAAAATTAAGCACGGGACGACGCTTACCGTGCACCTGGCCACGGCGGAGTGCGAGGCGCGCGTGAGCCTGCTCGGCCGGCAGGAGCTGGGCCCGGGCGAGCGGGCTTTCGCTCGCCTGCGCCTTGCCCGACCTTTGTCTGCGCGCCTGGGCGACCGCTTTGTCCTGCGCTCCACGGCGATGCGCACAACGGTGGGCGGGGGGCGCGTGCTCGACCCGTTTCCCCATCCTAAGCTGCGCCGGCACGCTGAGATCTTGCGCGCCTGCGCGCAGCGCGCCGAAGCGGACCTCGCCGAGCTCGCCCGCCTCGAGCTAACCAAGCGGGGCATCGCGCGCGAGGGCGAGCTCCTGCGCTCCAGCCCGTTTAGCGCGGAGGAGATCACCCGCGTCGTTGACGCGCTGGAGCAGCGCGGCGAGGCGCTCCGCGTGCGTGGGCGGATCGTCTCGGGCGAGGTGCAGCGCCGGGTGCGCGAGACGGTGGCCGCGGCGTTGCGCGAGGATCACCGCGCCCGCCCTTGGGCGCGCGGGCTGGGCATCGCCGAGCTGGCCAGCAGATGCAACGTGGAGCGCGACCTGTTTCGCGAGATGCTCCGCGCGCTGGAGGACGAGGGCCTGGTGCAGGTCGCTGAGGAGATCGTGTCGCTCGCGGGCCACGAGCCCACGCTGCCCGGGCATCTTCAGGCGAAGGCCGCCCAAGTGCGCCGGCTCCTCGGCCAGTCCCCGCGCACCCCGCCCACGCGCGAGCGCCTGCTCGCGCGCGACCCGGACTTCGCCGTGGTTCTCGACTACCTCAAGGCGCGGGGCGAAGTGGTTGAGCCCGCGCAGGGCGTTTTGTTCCTACGCGAGGAGTTTTCGCGCATGTGCCGCGAGGTGGTGGAGCTCATTCGCCGCGAGGGGCCGGTGACCGTGGCCCGCGTGCGCGACGCCCTGGGAAGCACAAGGCGCTATGTCCTCGCCCTGTTGGGGTGGCTCGACGCCCGCGGGGTAACCGTGCGCGAGGGCGACCTGCGCCGGCTCACCGCGGCATATCTGGGCGGCGTGGACGAGGGGCAAGGGCTGTGGTAATTTGTAGCGGGGACGAAAGCGCGGGAGCGGATGGGCCCTGGTGGGCCCCGCGGGCTTCAAACCCGTTGGCGGGCGCTTGAGCGTCCGCGGTGGGTTCGATTCCTGCCCCTCCCGCCATTTTTCGTGTCTGCGCGCACCATGGGGAAAGGGGGAAGCGAGGCGTGGCCGAGAAAAAGAAGCTGCGCCTGAGCCAGACGGCCCGCTGCGCCGGTTGAGCCTCTAAGGCCAGCGCCGCGGCCCTCGCGCAGGTCCTGCGCGACTTCCCCGAAATCGAAAACAGCCGCCTCCTCCTCGGCGTCTCCGCGGCCGACGACGCGGGGGTTTTTTTGCTCTCCGAGAACCTCGCCCTTGTGCAAACGGTAGACGTGTTCACCCCAATCGTCGACGACCCCGTGGCCTACGGGCGCATCGCCGCGGCAAACGCCCTGAGCGACATCTACGCCATGGGCGGCACGCCGACCACCGCGCTAAACATCGTCTGCTTCCCCACCGAGCGCATGGAGCTGGAGATCCTCAGCGACATCCTCCGCGGGGGCTTGGAGAAGCTCCAGGAGGCGGGGGTTGTGCTTCTTGGCGGGCACACCGTGCAGGACGAGGAGATAAAGTACGGCGTCGCTGTTACGGGCACGGTCGACCCGCGGGAAATGGTTACCCACAGCGGCTGCCGGCCGGGCGACCTCCTCGTGCTCACCAAGCCCGTCGGCACGGGCATCGTGAGCACGGGCATCCGCCAGGAGCTGGCCACGGAGGAGGAGATCGGCGCCGCGGTGCACTCCATGAGCACCCTAAACCGCGCCGCTGCGCAGGCCATGCTCGCCGCGGGCGCGCACGCGTGCACCGATGTCACGGGTTACGGGCTGCTCGGCCACGCGCAGAGCATGGCCCAAGCGAGCGGGGTAGCTTTGGAGATCGCCGCCGAGGCCGTCCCGCTGCTCCCCGGGGCGCTGCGTCTCGCTGCCAAAGACTGCGTCCCCGGCGGCTCGCGCAGCAACGTCGGCTTTTACGGCACGCACGTGACGTTTGCCGACGAGCTTCCCGAGGAGCTGGCCATTTTGCTCTTCGACGCGCAAACGTCGGGCGGCCTGCTTATCGCCGTGCCCCCAGACAACGCGCAAAAGCTGCTGGACGACCTCGCGCGCTCCTGCCCCACAACCTGCGCGACAGTCGGCCGCGTTGTCGAGGGCCCTGCGGGGACGATCGTCGTGCGGCGCAGGCTATAGGGCGGCGCGCAGCGCTGCCCCGGGCCATGCGGGAGCGTTCGCCTAAGCTTTGTCTCCCAAGGGGTCGCACGCTACAGCCTAACCTCAAACTCCACCTTGCCCCCGGGGAGGACGGAGATGCGCCGCGTGCGTTTTGTGCCGTCAGGAGCGGTAATGTGCACGCGGTGCTCGCCATAGAACACGCGGCGGCGCAGGGTGCCGTCGCCCTTTGTTTTGCCCGAGGCCCTCGTCCACCACTTGCCTTTAATCAGCTCCATCAGGCGGAAGTAGACGGGCTTGGGCGACATGTCTTTGCGCAAAAACCCCGCCGGGGCCCCTTGCCACGCGCGGTAGTCGGAAAAGTCCCACCAGGTAATCGCCTGTACCGCGGGGTGGCTAAAGAGCACGGTGTAAAAGCGCGCCGTCTCCTCCGCCTGCCGCTCCTCGCCCTCGGGCGTCGTGCGCCAGCCGCTCTTTGTCTTCGGCCCGCTAACAATGGTCGTCTCCGTAAAGTGCAGGGGCACGCCAAACCGGGCAAACCGCTCGCACACCTCCCACTGCTTCTCCACCGGCCACACCCCGCCGTGCATGTGGCTTTGGATGCCGATAACGTCGTAAAGCGGCTTGCCCCGCTCGTCAACGAGCTGCTCGATTACCCGCTCGTAGGCGGCGTCGGTGCGATAGTCGTTAATCAGCAGCGTCGCGTTCGGATTTGCCGCGCGAGCGATCTTAAACGCGCGCACGGCGAACGCGATCTGCCCCACCTTTCGCCAAGCATCGGTAATCGGGTTGTCAAAGCGCCAGGGGTCGGTCGCCTCGTTTACCACGTCGAAAATGTCAATAAGCCCCGCGAACTGGCGCACGCAGCGGCGCACGCGGCGGTCGGACAGGCGCACGATCTCCTCGGTGTCCCGGGGGAGCCACGCTGGCGCGGAGTAGTTCCACACCAAGGGGTGGCCTTTTGTCGTTATCCCGTGCTCGTTGCACCACTGCGCGCACTGGCGGATCTCGCGCGCCCGCGTCCTCCCTCTTTGCCGCTCGTAATAGGGCCAGTAGAAGGGCAGCGTGGCGTAGTTGAGCAGCTCGGCGAAGCGCTCGCGATAGGCCTCGCGCAGCTTCTCGTCCTCCATCCACCACTTAAAAATGTTCGCGCCAAACAAAAACGCGTGCCGCACCTGCTCGATCTCCACCCTTGCCCCGCCAACCGGCTTGCCCGCGTGCGTCACGCGCACGGTGATCATCGTCGTCCGATATTTGCCAATGCGCGCCTCCGCGCCGTTGAGGATCTCCTCCTTAGACATTGCTCCCGCCCCCCGGCACAGCATGGCCGCGAGCGCCGCGCACAGGAAAATCAGTCGCGCGACACCCCTCACCGGCCTTTCGCCCATCGCTGGCGCACCTCTTCTCCGCCAAGCGTGTGCTCGCAAAAGGTCTCGCCCGCCCTAGCGCGAAGCACTTTTCGCACGCCTGCAAAAAACAACCTGCGGGGTGGAGCGAAATGGACATTCGCGTAACCGACGCGGGACGCAACGTAAAGCGCATTCAGCTTTTCGTCGACGACGAGGCGGTCAGCGGCCTGTATCTGTTTGACCTGCCCATGCGCGTGGGCGGGGCCGTCGTGCGCATGGGTGGGATCGGCGGGGTAGCCACGCGCAAAGAGCACCGTATGAAGGGCTACTGTCGCGCCGTAATGGACTTTACCATGCGCTACATGCACGACGAGCGCTACGACATGTCCGTGCTCTTCGGTATCCCCAACTTCTATTACCGCTGGGGCTACGTTACCTCGCTTGTCGACTGCGAGTGCCTCATCCGCGTTGATGGCGATGGCTGCCCGGGGGCGCTGCGCGAAGTTCGAGCGAAGCACCGCCTGCGCAAAATGCGCCGTGCGGACATTCCCGCCGTCCTGGAAATATACGCCAAAGCAAACGCCTCGCGCTCGGCGACGATCGCCCGCGATCCGGCAACCTGGCGCGGGCCGCGCAAGGGCTCGGGGTGGCAGATTAAGGCGCGGCCCCTTGTCGCCGAGCAAAACGGAAAAATCGTCGGCTAT
The DNA here is from genome assembly GCA_964565895.1 of uncultured Armatimonadia bacterium. Taxonomy (GTDB): domain Bacteria; phylum Armatimonadota; class Zipacnadia; order UBA1398; family CAZMGT01; genus CAZMGT01. Next base: position 68,587 of record CAZMGT010000003.1, on the reverse strand, counting down.
ATGTTCGTGGACGAGTCCAACGATAGCGTCGTTTGCTCCGAGGCCGCGGCGCGCGACGAGGCGGCCTATAGCAGCTTTGCCGCGTTTCTCGCGCGACGCGCCCGGGCCCTCAAGCAGGAAACCGTGCGCGTCATCGCTCCGCCCGACGACCCGTTCGCCATCTACCTCAGGCGGTTTGGGGCGACGTTTACCGTGCGCTATCCCCTGTGCCGCGCGGGGATGGCGTGCATTACGAACTTCAACACGCTGTTCCGCAAGCTCGCCGCGGAGTTTACGCGCCGGGCAAGGGCCGCGGGGCTTGCCCAGCCGTCGTCGCTGTGCGTGGTTACAGACAAAGGCGCGGCGACCATCTCCTTCGATGGCCGCCGGGCGCGGGTGGCCCTTGGCGAGCGGCCGGCGCAGGCGCGCCTTTGTGCCGCCCAAGAGGTGCTTACGCAAATGCTCCTCGGCTACCGCGGCTGGCGCGACGCGCTAAACGACGAGCGGGTGCGCCTCTCCGGGCGCAAGGCGCCGCTGGGGCCGGCGCTCTTCCCCCAGGGCGAGCCGTTTATGTGGCCCGCGGACCACTTCTAACCGCTCCGCGGCGCGCTGCGCTCTGCACCTTGCCTGCGGGGGCCGCGGCGCGACGGCTACTTGTAGGTATAGGTTATCCCGATCCACTGCGAGCGGTAGGAGTTGGGCACGGTGTTCCCCAGCCACAGGCGATAACCCAAGCCGAGCTTCTCGCTTGCCTTATAGTCGAGCGACAGGTCCCACGAGTAGCGCGTGCGGTGCGGGCGCAGGCCGACTTTGCCGATCGCCGCAAACTCGCCCTTAACCCGCGTGCCGACAACCCATTTCTCGTTAAGCGGCTTGTCGTAAGCGAGCTCCACGCCGATATCGCCGACCCACGGCCGCGCGGTGCGCACGTCCTTGCTCGCGCCCAGGGTAAGCTCTAGGAACCCGTGCCTGCGCTGCTGGCGATAGCCCACGGCGACGATGGTGTGTACGCTGCGCAGGGAGTGGTCGCCCTCGGTCTGCACGAGGTAGACCGGATACCACCGGCGCAGCTCCTTGCCGTAGTCGTTGCCCAGCACGCGAAACGCCGTGCGCAGGCGATCGACCTGCGAGGTGGGGCTTTTCGAGTAGTCGGAGTCCAGGCTAATGCTCAGCGTAGAGCTCTCCCCCGAGCGCACCCATTCTGCGTCCAGGTTCCAGTTTATCGTCCATGTGCTTCCCCCTTGGCCCGCGGTCTCGCTTGCGCTAAACACGGCGGAGAGCTTTTTCGTCTGAAAGTCGCCGGCAAGCGCCGCCTGCGCGCAAAGCGCGCACACTGCCCCAGCCAGGGCCAACGATATGAGCGCCACGCTGTTCGTGCTGTCCCTGCCCACGGGTCACACTCCCTTGGCTTAGCGCAGCAAAATAATGCCTCGCCCCGCTTCTGCTCGCGCGAAGGCGATCCCTTCCCCCGCTTGGCCACGCGCCCGCTCGGGGCAAGGTGTCGCGCGCGCAGGCGGTGAACACCCGAAAAAATCGGGAGCGAGCGACGTGCACAAAACACGCTGGCCTGTCGCTTTGTGCGCGCTATTCTGTTGCGCGCTTGCCTGCGCCCAACAGCCCCCTCCGGGCACCGAGGGCGACCAGGTCAACGCCTCGCTCACCCGCTACGAGAGCGAGATTACCGACGGCTCGCTCGCGGGCGGGCGCGAGCTGCGCTATGTTGTCCGCCTGGGCAAGCTGAGGCTGGACGACCGCTATCGCTACGACAAGACGGGCCGCCTGGCCAGCGCGCGCAGCTTAAGCCACTACTTTATCTCGCCCGACAACGGCGGCTGGAGCCGCTGGGGCTTGCTTCGCGTCACCGCCGCAACGGCGCAGGGCAAAACGCGCCGCCTGCTCCCTCAATACTCCCTGTCCAGCGTTACCGTCCTCGCTAGCGGCGAGCGCGCCCTTGTGCAGTACGTCTGGGAGCTGCCCCCGAGCAAGCAGCAGAGCAAGATAACACCTCCGCCTGCGCTTTACCTCCGCGTCCTCCGCCTGCCGCACGACCGGTTTACCTACTTCCGCGTGCAGCTCGACCACCCGGAGTATAAGCTCGTCGAGGTAACGCTGTCCGGCTATCCCCACTCGACAACGGGCGAGCGCTACAAGGTGCGCGAGCGCTGGGTCGCCTCGGCAAAACGCGCCGCCTGCTGCCACCAGGCGCAAACGTTTGGGCCGGGCGAGCCCGCGCTATTTTTGTTTAACAAGCGCGCACAGGAAAACTGCGGGATGGAGCTTGTGCGCCTCGCCGAGGAGGCCCCCCAGGCGGTGGTCGCCGGCTCCTATGCCGTCTCCTGCACGCTAAAGCTTTCTCCTAAGGCGCAGAACGAAAACGCCGTATGCTTCGCCCTAAGCGAGTGGCGCGAGGCGCACTACGAGCCCGCGCGCCGGCGCTTTTTCGCCGAGGACGCCCCGCGCGTGGCGAAAACGCTCGCCTCGCTCAACTGGCTCGCCGACCTCAGCCGGCTGCCCGACCCTCAGCTTGTCGCCGATGTGCGCGAGCTGCTCGCCTGCCCCGAGCTTAACGCGAAGTTCGGGCAACGGTGCGCGCGCCTGCTCGAGCAGGTGGACCGCGTTAAGGCTCCCCTGCTCTGGCCGGAGAAGTTGCCCACGGGGCAGTTGTGGAAGCTGGAGACTTCCCTGCTTAACCTTTCCGCGGAGCTGCGCCGCCTGGCCCTGCTCATGATGCGCCAGTGGCTCGACGAGGGCTACTGGGACAGGCAGCGCTAGCTCGCCCCGCGCGCGGCGGAAAGCGGTTCGCTGGAGGTATGAGCCATGTCTCGCACGACTGTGCTCGCTATCCTTCTCGCTGCGCTGCTCGCCGGCCTCGCCCACGCCCAAACGCCGGCGCAGGAGCTAGAGGAGGAGCACGTCCTCGCCACCACATTCGTCACCCCACACGTTCCCTGGGCCAAGCCCTATGCTCGGGGAACGATCCGCGCGCTATTTTTCGTCTGCGGCCGGGGAACAGCGCCGCGCGAGATTATCGAGCTCATGCAGCGGTTCGACCTCGCCGCCCAAGCCGTCTACTTCACGCGCGAGGGCAAGCTCCACGGGGGGCCGGAGGGTGAAAAGCGCCTGCTCCGCCTCCTCGGCGAACCCTACGACGCATATGTCTTTGGCAACATTCCCCTCTCGGCGATTTCCACCGAGGCCCAATATCGCATTATGCGCGCGGTAGTCGGGGGCAGGGGGCTGGTGTGCATCGGCCCGCGGCCGGAGAAGATCATGAGCCCTGGGCGCAAGCAGCGCGGCCTGCCCCCATTTCTCGCCGGGGGCATGCCGCTGGCCAGCCTCCCCGGCGCGCAGCCCGCGCTGGAGAAGCTTAACCTCGCCCGCCCCACAGACGCCGACGCCGCGCGCGCCATGTGCTCCGTGTTTCGCCTGGGCCAGGGCCGCGGCGTGCACATTAGCTACCAGCGGGCGACAAACAGCCTTTGCCCCAAGCTCGACTTTAGCTTTTCCGCGCTGTGCGAGTACGAGTATTGGTCGGCGTTCGTCGGGCGGGCGCTCCTTTGGGCCGCGGGAAGGGAGCCCCGGGCTCGGCTAAAGCTCCCCGCGTCGCCCCTGCTCGTCGCTCGCGAGCAACTGCTGCGCGGGGCGGCGGTCGCCGAGATTACCGCGCCCCAGGGCTGCGACGTCTCCCTTGCCTTGCGGCGCAGCGACGGCCGGCTGTTTGCCGTTTCTCCCGCGCGCCAGGGGGAGAAGCTCGTCATCGCCCCCGGCGCGCTGCCCGCGGGGCAGTATTTCCTGGAGTGCATCGCCCGCCGCGGGGGCAAGGTCGAGGACTTCGCGGCCATCGGCCTGCGCGTAACCTCCGCCGACGGTGTGGACGAGCTGGCCCTCGATCGCGACTTCGCAGAAGTGGGCGAGCGCCTGAGCGGAACGGTCGCCCTGCGCGGGCAGGTCGCCGACAAAACGCTGCGCATTTCGCTGCGCGACAACTGGGGCCGCGAGGTCTCGCGGATGGACCTTGCCCCGCGGCCGGGCAAGGTCCCGTTTTCGCTCATCGTGCCCCCGTGGGCCACGATGCTCACCCGCGTGGAGGCCGCCCTGCTCGACGAAAACGGCGCGGAGATCGAGCGCCGGGTGGCCACGTTGCTTGTCCCCCACAGAAAGCGCGGCCGGTTTAACTTCGTCATGTGGGACGCCCCCGCCGACGCTCTCGGCTATTACGCCTGCCAGCGCATGCGCCAGGTGGGGATTACCGTCTCCCTGGGGAGCGCGATGGCCACCCTCGCGGCAAACGACATCGCCGTGATCCGCTACAGCACACGCATCCTGGCCAACTTCGACAAAAACCACGTCATGCGGCCTACCTGTTGGAACAACTCGCCCGAGATCGACCGCTACATCGAGTCCATCGTCACCTCCGAGCGCACGGTGGCCGCGCGCAAGCAGGGGGCGTTCCTCTACTCCCTCGGCGACGAGACGACGACCCAGGGCTGCTGCCTACACCCCAAGTGCCTCGCCGCCTATCGCCAGTGGCTCAAGGGGCAATATGGCACGATCCAGGCGCTTAACGCGGAGTGGGGGAGCAACTACCGCTCGTTCGACGAGGTCAACGTCCTCGTCCCCGGCGACAACTACGAGGAGGAGGCGAAAAAGCGCGGGCTTTACGCGCGGTGGTACGACCGCCAGGCGTTCGCGCGCTATAACTTCTGTCGCTATTGCGAGAAGTTCGTCCGGCGGTTCAAACAACTCGACCCCCAGGCCATCGTGGGGTTCGAGGGCGCGGGGAGGTTCGGCGAGGACTATCAGGAGATCGTAAACACAAACGGCTTCTGGTCGCCCTATCCCGACCTCGGCGACGAGATCATTCGCTCCATCGCCCCGCGCGCGTTTATTCGCAGCAACTGGATGGGCTACCGCAAGACCGCCGACCCCCTGTGCGCCAAGGCGTGGCGCATGATCTTAAACGGCGCGGATTCCGTCTGGTGGTGGCGCTGGGACGGCATTGGCCTGTACCACGGCTACCTCGCCCCACACCTCGACCTGTGGCCTGCCACGCGGGAGCTCGCCGAGGAGATGCGGGTGGTCCGCGAGGGCCTGGGCGACCTGCTCCTTGCCGCGCAAATGGAGCACGATGGCATCGCCCTGCTTTACAGCATGCCCTCGGCATGGGCGGGCAAGCTCGAGGAGAGCAACGGCTTCCCCGACGTTAAGCTCGCCCACCAAGCTTTCGTGGACATTATCCACGACCTGGGGATGCAGTTTCGCTATATCACCGTGGATATGCTCGAGCAAGGTGTTCTTGACAAAGGCGAGTTTCGCTTGCTAATCCTCCCGTTCTGCCAGGCGCTTAGCGACCGCTCGGCGCAGGCCATTCGCAGGTTCGCCGCTGCGGGAGGGACCGTGCTTGCCGACCTCCGCCCAGGCGTGTTCACGGGCCACTGCCGCCCGCGCGAGGCCGGCGTGCTCGACGAGCTGTTTGGCGTGCGCCAGCGCGTTGCCCCCCAGGCAAAGGTCCTCTCGGTTAACCTTGCCGCAACGCTCGAGGGAAAGCCGCTTTCGCTCTCGCTTGAGGCCACCCGCGCCGACGGCGCGCTTGCCCTCGCCGGCGCGAGGGCGCTCGCGCAGGCCGACGGCCTGCCCCTGCTCATCGTCAACCGGGTGGGCCGGGGCCGCGCCGTGCTGTTGAACTTCAGCCTCAGCTCCTACCCCAGCCTGCGCGAGCAGCAGCGCGAGGAGCCCCTGCTTAACTTCGCCCGCCAGCTCTTCGCCTGCTTCGGCCTAACCCCGCCGCTGGCCCCCACCGACGCCCAGGGCAAACCCCTGCGTTTTACGCAAATCGTCCGCTGGAAAACGGGCGACGTGGAGATCGTCGCCCTGCGCCGCACCGGCGGCGAGGACCCCGCGGCGCGTATTACCCTCCCCGCCCCGCGCCATGTGTATGCCATTCAGCCCGGCCGCTACTTGGGCCGCACGACGGCGTTTGCCGCGCAGCTCCCCCTCGGCCGCGCGCGGTTTTTCGCGCTCCTGCCCTATCGCGTGCCGCGGGCCGCCGTGGACCTTTCGCCCCCCTCCGCGGCGCGAGGGGCGACGGTGCGCGCGCGCCTTGCTCTGCCGCTTGCCCGCGGCGCGCGGGCCAGGCACGCGTTCCTCGTTACCCTGCGCAAGCCCGACGGGTCAGAGGCCGCATGGGGGCGCCGCGTTGTGCTTGTCCGATATGGCCAGGCGGCGTTCGACCTCCACATCGCCTACGACGACCCGCCGGGCCGGTGGACGGTCGCCGCGCGCGAGTTGTTCTCCGGCGTGGAGAGCCAGGCCGCGCTCGAGGTGCGCTAGGCCATTGCGCACAAATGCTCTGCCGTTAGCAGCCAGCGCAGAACACCCGCGCCCGGGGCGACCTCGCTTAGGCTAACCAGGGCCAGGCCGCCTTTTTTCAGCTCTACCTTTGCCCCGCCGACAAGCTCGCCGATCATCGTGCTAAAGTCCGGCTCGTGGCCGACGACGATCACCTGCTCGTGCCCCGGGTGGCGGGAGAGGGCGCGGGCTAGGCGGTCTATGTCGCACCCCGAGGCCAGCTCGTCCTCGGCGATAGGCTCCCCCGCGCCCAACGCCCGGGCAACGATCTCCGCCGTCTGCCGAGCGCGGAGAAGGGGGCTGGTGAGAATCACCCCCGGCGCCAAGCCCAGCTTCCTCAGCCCCAGGGCCTCGCTTTCTGTTGTCCGCACGCCCTCCTCGGTCAGCGCCCGCTGGGCGTCGGGAAGATCCGGGCGCGGGTCTTCGGCGTCGCCGTGGCGCAGGAAATACAGCTCCATAGGCTCACCTCCCCTCCCGCGGGCGATCATGTTCTGCGGCCGCGGCGGCCCTCCTGCCGCCCTTCGCGCACATGCAAGGACCCTCGCCCTACGCACGCGAATACAGCAAGCGAGGAGGAGGGCCAGCGATGGCTATCCGGCGGTCGTCCGTGGCAATCGTTGTTTGCGTTGTAGCTTGTTTGCTTCTCGTTTCCCTGGGGCAGTCGGCGCTTTTCGCCCAGCGCAAAAAGGGGCAACAGCCGCCGTTCGTTCTTCCCGACAACGTAGAGATGAAAACAGGGGTGGTCTTCGGCAAGGGCGGCGGGCGCGACCTTAAGCTTGCGCTGTTTTTGCCCAAGGACAAAGACCAGCGCAAGCCCATGCCCGCGATGGTCTTCTACCACGGCGGGGGCTGGCGCGGAGGCACACCGCGCCAGTTTTACCGCCAGGCGGCGCTGCTTGCCGCCCAGGGAATCGTCGGCGTGTGCCCCGAATACCGGCTTTCCGGCGAGGCGAAATATCCCGCAGCGGTGGAGGACGCCAAGTGCGCCATTCGCTGGCTGCGCGCCAACGCCAAGCAGCTAAACGTCGATCCCTCGCGCATCGGCTGCGCCGGCGGCTCGGCGGGCGGCCATCTTGCGGCAATGGTTGCTACTACGGCGAAGCTGAAAAAGCTCGAGGGCAACGGCGGCCACCCGGAGCAATCGAGCGCCGTGCAGCTCGCGGTAATCTTCAACGGCGCGCTCGACCTGCGTGAGCTAACCACGGGTGAGAAAGCGCGCACAGCCGTGCTCTCGTTCCTCGGGGGCGCCCCGGAGCAGATGCCCGAGGTCTATAAAGAAGCCTCGCCCATCGTCCACGTCGACGCGGACACCCCGCCTTGCCTCCTGTTCCACGGGACCAACGACACGACCATCCCCTACCAACAGTCCGTGCGCTTTAAGGAAGCGGTGGAGAAAGCTGGGGGAGAGGCGAAGGTCGTTCTCGTCGAGGGTGTGGGGCATGGGTTTTTCAACCGCAGCCCCTACTTCGAGCAGACCTATACGGAGATGGAGAAGTTCATTAAGCAGCACTTCGGGCTAGAGGGGAGCAAGTAGCCCGCGCACGGCGGGCTTGGCAGTAGCAGCGGTAAGCTACTCTGCTGGTTTGCTCGGCAAGCCGGCTCGGCAGCAGGAGGTAGGGAGATGGCACAGAGAGTGTGCCCGCAGTGCGGGCGCGAGCTCGAGCCCATGCAGACCGTCTGTCCCAACTGCGGCGTGCAGATCTCTCCGGAGCAGGCCCCACCCCCGGCTCCGCCGCAACCCCCGCCAATCCGCGGCCAGCCCACCGCCCAAACCGCCCCTCCGCCCTCTACCCCGCCCTACATTCCCAGCCAGCAGGTCGTGCCTACGGCCCAGCCCCCTTCGCCCTATGCCGCCGCGGAGATCAAAAGCGCGGACTCCAAAGCGGTCATCGCCCTGGTCTTGGGGATCGCCAACTTTGTTGTGTGCATGTTTTTGTGGATCCCCGCGCTCATCCTCAGCGGCCAGGCGCTAGACATCTACTCGCGCTTTGGCTATACCGGCGGCAACCGCGGCCTGGCAGTTGCCGGCAGGATACTCGGCTGGGTCGGGCTGGGGCTGTTTTTCGTCTGGGCGGGGCTGGTTACGCTAATCATCATCGCCGGGTTGGCGGGCGAGAGCTAGCGCAAAGCTGCGCGCGCTTGCTGCGGCGCGCATCGCTGCTGTGCCGCAGGTTGCGCTACGTGCTATGGCACGTGCCACAGCTTTTTCAGCAGCTCGTAGCCCTCGGGGTCGTATGTCATCAGCTCCGCGCGGACAAACGGATAAAAGTCGTTCGTCCCGAAAAACGCCTCGGAAAGCTCGGCGAAGTACTCCTGCGGGTTCTTCAGCGCATAGGCGCGGCACGTTTTCCCGTCAAAGTGCAAAACCTTTTCGTACTTCCCGCTCGCCTTCGCCTTCTCGTAGACAGCTTTAATCTCCGCGTTGTCGTAGCCATAGACGCGGTGGTGATAGGCGTGCGCCAGCTCGTGCAGGAGCATCCACGGCTGGTCCAGCGACCAAGCGAGGAACGTTTTCGCGTTAGCGATCTCCACCGCGCGCGCCTTGTCCGGGTTAACCCCGTTTTCCCTAAGCCACCGCTCCGAAGGGTGGTAGCAACAGCAGGCAAACTTCTCGCCCTCAAGCTCCACCCAAATGGGCACGTTGTGCAGTTCGCGCAGCGCCTTCTCGGGCACCACGCGGTTAATCTCAAACAGCTTTACCTCAAGCACCCGCAGGACGCGCTCGCTCAGCTCCCCCGCGGCAAGCAGCTCGTCGCTGATGTATACCGTGAATCCCTCGACCGTCCGTACTGTATACTGATCGCTCGGCTTGTACGCGGGCATGGCGGCAATTAGTGCGGCGCAAACGAGTGTGGCGACCATTGCTTCGCCCCTCTTCCCTTAGCTCTCAAGCGCTGCACCCTGGCAATATAGCCCCCGCCTTGGCCGCCGTCAAACCGCCCTGGGGCAAGGCCGCGGGAGAAAATCGCCCGCTGAACCGTTGTATGTAACAGGCAGTTCGTTTCCCTCAAAACGCATCTGTGCTCTGCGGAGCATAGGTTAATGGCGGCGAAAAGCGACGAACGCAAACATCGCGCAGGACAGCGCCGGCGGAGGGTCTCGCGCCGGTTTGTCCTCGGGATTTTGTGCGCCACGCTGTGCGCTGCGGCGGCGATGGCCGCGGTGTTCGCCTATGCCTACGCCCTGCTCGCCAGCCCGCGCATCGCCCGCGGGGTATCGATCAGCGGCGTTGACGTGGGCGGGTTAACCCGCGAGGAGGCGCGCGACGCCCTCCGCCGCGAGCTCGAGCCCCTGCTCGACAAAGAAGTGTGGCTTACCTATGGCGAGGACGCGTGGCGGCACACGCTGCGCAAGCTGGGCGTGGCGCTGGACATCGAGTCCTCCGTGGCCCGCGCCTATCGCGTGGCGCGCGAGGGCGGGGCGCTCGCCGGTCTGCTTACCCGGCGCCGGGTTGCCCGCGAGGGCCGCGACATCACCGTCGCGCTAACCATCGACCGGCGCAAGCTCGCCGCTGCGATCCGCGACCTCGCCCGCGAGGTAGAGCGCCCGGCGAAAGACGCCTCCGTGCGCTTTGACTGGCAAACGCACGCCATTTACATCGTGCGCGAGCAGACCGAGCGCCGGCTCGACGTTCCCGGCACCCTGCGCAAGGTGATGAACACCCTGCGCACCATCGACCAGCGGCGGATTCCCATCGTCCTGCGCGAAAAGCCCCCGCGCCTGCGCGCCGCTGAGCTAAAGGGCATAAACTGCGAGCTTGCTGCGTTTCGCACCCGTTACAGCGAGTGGGAGGTAGACCGCGCGCACAACCTAAAGCTCGCCGCGCAAGCGCTAGACGGCGCGTTGCTTATGCCCGGCGAGGTGCTCTCCTACAACGAGCGCGTGGGCCAGCGCAAGCCCGAGCGCGGCTATCGCATCGCCCCCATCTTCCGCAACGGCGAGGTCGAGCCCGGCCTCGGCGGAGGCGTGTGCCAGCTCTCCACCACGCTCTACAACGCCGCCCTCCTGGCCAACCTAACCGTCGTTGAGCGCCACAACCACATTATGCCCGTGCACTACGTCCCTCTCGGGCGCGACGCCACCGTTTCCTACGAGGAAGGGATTGACCTAAAAATCAAAAACACCCTGAGCCATCCTATCTGGATCGCCGCGCGCGCTAAGGACGGCTACGTGAGCGTGGTTATCCTAGGCAATAGGAGGGACAAGGCCGAGGTCGAGCTTTTGTGCACGGACATTACCACCACCCCGTTTGAGGAGGAGACAAAGCTCGACCCCGAGGCCGAGCCCGGCTCGCGCGAGGTCGAACAGGAGGGGCGCAACGGCTACTCCGTTACTCTTTGGCGCATCGTGCGCAAGGGCGGGCGCGAGGTTAAGCGCGAGCGGCTCCACCGCGACTACTACCCCATGCGCAAGCAAATCGTCGTCGAGGGTCCGCCCGCCCAGCCTACGCCGGAGTCGGGCGCTCCCTGGCCTGGCGCGCAAACGCCCACGCCTCAGCCCTCGCCCACACCCGCCCGCTCGAGTACATGAATGTGCCGCGTAAGCGAATGCCCGAGCTGGCGCGGCTTTTCCCTAACCCGCCACCCGTGGCGCGCAAACAGCGGCGAAAGGTCCTCCCCCGCGGCAAGGCACGCGCGCGGGGCGAGCCTTCCTAAGTTTTCGGCAAACCGCTCATAGAACTCCCCGCTCGCCGCGCTCCACCGCCCATAGGGCAGATTGGTGACCACGGCGTCGAACCGCCCGGCGATCGTCCGCGCGTCGCACAGCACAATAGGCACGCGCAGCCCGAAATAGCGCGTGTTCTCCCGCGCCCCGAAAACCATCTTCCAGTTAATGTCCCCGCCCACCGCGCGGACGCCCACCGCCCGCGCCTCGCAGAGGATCGTCCCCGAGCCGCAGCACGGGTCGAGGATAACCTCGCCCGGCCGCGCGACAAGGTTGACCATCGCCCGCGCGACACGGACGTCTATTGCGCTGGAGAACGTAAACGGCCTGTGTCTGCGCTCCTCCCAGCTCGTGTCGTTCTTCCCCACAACGCGCCCGAAATAAAACGCCCCCTCGTCAACGATGAGCTGAAAGACGACCCTGGGCTGGGACAGGTTGGGCGAGCCTCCGATCCGCGCGCCGATCTCCCACGCTGCGCGCCGCGCGCTGAGGGGAAACTTGCGCGGGCGCTTTTCCACGGCAACGGCAAAACCCTCCGCGGCTAGTCCCGCGCCGTCGAGCCAGCGCAAAAGCTCCTCCAGGCTCGCTCCGTGGTGCAGCAGCCTCATACACAGGCCAAGGTAGGCGCTGCGCGAAACGTCCGCCTCGCCCTCGGCGACTACTACCCGCGGCGAAGCCAATTCCCCGCCGGTTAGCCGCCGCGCCTCGGCTATGGCGATTTCATAGTCCGGCGCGGGCGAGAGAATCAGGTATGCATAGGGTTTTTCGGCCATCTTCGCTGTCCTTCGCCGGCATGCAGCCGGCCCCTGCCCGCCGCGCGAAGGGCCAACCTTGCCGGCGTCGAATAGACAACGTGAAGCGACGCGGTGAGGCGCGCTATGGCTCAGGTTGCCGAAATTTGCGACAAAATCGTGCAAAATGTCGAGCGCGTAGTCGTGGGCAAGCGCCGCGCCGTGCGCTTGTGTCTTGTGTGCCTGCTCTGCGAGGGGCACCTGCTGCTCGAGGACGTCCCTGGCGTGGCCAAGACGATGCTCGCCCGCTCCCTGGCCATCTCCCTTGGCCTAAAGTTCTCGCGCATCCAGTGCACGCCGGACCTCATGCCCACCGACGTTACCGGGGCGAGCGTGTTTAACCAGAAAAAGGCCGACTTTGAGTTTCGCCCAGGGCCGATCTTTACCAACATTTTGCTCTCCGACGAGATAAACCGCGCCACACCGCGCACGCAGTCCGCCCTCCTTCAGGCAATGGCCGAGCGCCAGGTTACTGTCGATGGCTTAACCTATGAGCTTCCCCGCCCGTTTATGGTCATCGCCACGCAAAACCCTGTGGAGTACGAGGGCACGTTTCCCCTCCCCGAAGCGCAGCTCGACCGCTTTTTCATGCGCATCAGCCTGGGCTATCCCGCCCCCGCGGACGAGCTGGTAATGCTCGCCAACGTCGAGTCCTCTCACCCGATAAACAGCCTCTCCCAGGTCGTCTCGCTCGACGAGTTCCTCGAGGCCCGCCGCGGCGTCGCTCGCGTCTACGTTGACGGTCGCGTGCGCGAGTATCTCGTGCGCCTGGTAAACGCCACGCGTCGCTCGCCGCATCTTTTGCTTGGGGCCAGCCCGCGAGGCACGCAAGACCTGTTTTTCGCCGCCCGCGCCGCCGCCGCGCTTGCCGGTCGCGACTTCGTCATCCCCGACGACATTAAAGCTCTCGCGGGCCCCGTGCTTCTGCACCGCATGATGCTTAACCCGGAGAGCAGGCTGAAGGGGATTACCGCGGAGCGGGTGCTGCGCGAGATCCTCGACTCCGTGCCTGCGCCGGTGAGGCAGTCGGGCAATGCGTAGCCTGCCAAAGCTCCTGCCGCTGTTCGGGGTGGGCCTGTTGCTCTTCTCCCTCGCCCGGGGGACGAGCTACCTCACCTACGGCCTATACGTCGCCTTCTTGGCCCTGCTCGCCGCGCACCTCATGGCCCTGCTCGCGCTCGACCGTGTGCGCTGCACGCGCAACGTTACCGTAGACCGCGCGAACATCGGCGACACGCTCGAGGTGTCTACGGTTGTCCATAACGAAAAGCCCCTGCCCGTCGTTTGGCTGCTCGCCGAGGAGCTTCTGCCCGCGAACCTCCCCTGGGAGGGCAACGCTGCGCGGCTGTTTGTCCTTCGCCCCCACCGCTCGGCGCGGCTCACCTATCGGGTAACGTTCGACCGCCGCGGCTATCACCAGTTTGGGCCGGTGCTTCTTGAGTCAGGCGACCTGTTTGGCTTTGTGCGCAAGTTTGCCGCCGTCGCCCCGCTGCATTTCGTCACCGTTCGCCCCAGGGTATATCCCATCTTTAAGTACGACCTCGCCTCGCACCGGCCGGTGGGCGAGATCCGCGTTAAGCGGCAGATTTTCGAGGACCCCAGCCGCATGGTCGGCATTCGCGAATATGCCACCGGCGACTCCCTAAGCCGTATTCACTGGAAGGCGACGGCGCGCGTCGGCCGCCTGCAGAGCAAAGTCTACGAGCCTTCCATGCAGGCCGGCTCGCTGCTTGTGCTTGACTTCTCCCGCGACGCCTACCACGGGCCGGCGGGGGAGGAAAACGCGGAGTTTGCCGTCGAGGTCGCCGCCTCGCTTGCCAACTATCTTTATGAGATGAAGCAAACCGTGGGGCTGGTAAGCAACGGCGTCGACGCCGCGCAGCGTGCGCGCCAGGAGGCACGCGTCGGCCGCGCACAGACGCGCGAGGAGGCACTGCGCCTCGCCCGCCCGCGCGAGTTGCCGCTCGCCTCGCGCCCGGCGGAGTCGCCGCCGGAGAAGACCGCCCTCGGCCTAGCGCGCTTGCTCGACCTTCTCGCGCGGCTCGAGCTCTCCCGCGGGCCAGCGCTAGACGAGCTGCTCTTTCGCGAGCATATTCGCTTCCCGCGCGACCTTGCCCTGATCGTCATCACTCCCCGCGTCTGCTCGGACTTGCTCTATACCCTCGCGCGGGTAAAGCTTGCCGGCTTTGCCGTTACCGTAGTTCTCATTCGCGCTCCGGAGCAGTTTCGGGAGGTGCGCGCGGCGCTTGCCGCTCAGGGAATCGCCGTCCGCCACGTGTGCACGGTGCAAGACCTGAGCGCCCTTGCCGCGACACCGCTATGAAGCACATAGGGCAACAGGGCAACGACTGTCGCGCTCCCCTTGCTGGGGCAGTGGCGCGCGGGCCCGTGCGCGCCTATGACCTGGTTAACGATATCCTCGTTCCCCTGTGCGTGCTCGGCGCGCTGTGGAGCTTTACCCGCTTTGTCCTCGACGCTCGCTCCGCGCTTGGTGTTTACGATTCCGCTCTGCTGCGCTTCGTGTTCTTTTGGTTTCTCGTCGGGGTAATTGGCATTGTCAAAATTCGCCACCTTTACGGCAGCCAGGCCGTGGCCATCCCCTATATCATTGGCCTGGCTCTTGCCGTGGCCGTGTTCCTGCTGCGCTATTCGTCAAGCGGCGGGGCTCTCGTGGCCGCGCGCGGGCTTAGCCCGTTTGCCGCGGTGGTAAACGCCGCCGTGTTTTTGCTCGTCTGGTGGGGCGCGGCAGCGATGACCCGCGACTGCTCCGTAGACGAGCAGACGGAGAGTGAGGCCAGCGGCCGCGGCTTGCTCGCGCTGGGCAGGCACGGCGCGCGGCGCGTTCGCCCGGGGCGCTCGGTGCTCTATTTCTCCCTCGTCGCCTTGCTCGTGTTCGGTCTGTCCCAGGCTCTCCTTGCCCACGCGGACAGCGCCGCGCGCAAAAGCGGGTTTCTCTCCGTCGCGCTATACCTGTGCTTCGCGCTGCTCCTCCTCGCGCTAACAAATCTCTCCGGCCTGCGGCTATATCTCCGCGCCCGCGGGGCGCGCGTTCCCAAGCGCGTCTTCGGCATGTGGGTCCTCGCAAGCGGGTGTACTGTGGCCGCGATCCTCGGCGCGGCGCTCGTCATCCCGCGCACGGATGCCCGCGGCGAAGAGGGCTTGCTCGCCCAGGGCTTGCGCGTTTCGTGGAAGCTGCGCGAGAGGATCGAGCGCGCGCCGCAAAGCGGCCTAAACGCCCCGGAGCGCCCGCGCCCGGGCGAAGGCCAGCAGCCGGGCCGGGGCACGCGCGGAGATGAAGGAGAAAAAGCGCCCCGCGCTAGCGCAACGGGCACGCCCTTGCCCGAGGCCGAAAAATCCGGCCCTCCGCTGCTTTCCCGCGGGACAGAGCGCGGCGCTGGCGAGGGTCGGGAAGCCCGCCACCTCAGGGAGGAAGGCACGCCGCAGGGGTTGGAGCAGGCGCCGGAGCGCGCCCGCGGGGAGAAGCTTCCCCGCAAGGCCCAGCGGGGGACCGAGCCCACCGCCGCCCCAGGCGAGCCCCCGCCGCTCGAGCGCTTGGCGCGCCTGGCCGCTCTGTTGCTCCTTGTGTTCGCCACGCTTGCCCTGCTTTGGGCCGCCTGGCGCCAGCGCAAAACGATAGCGGCGGGCCTGCGCATCTTCCTGCGCGCGCTCGCCGCGTTAGCGTTGGCCCCGCTCGCTTGGCTTCGCCAAGTCCTTTGCCGCCTCAGTCCGCGCCACCTGGCTGCTCCCGCGCGCCCACGGCTGAAGCCGTTGCAAAATCCGTTCGCAGACGACGCTGTCCTAGAGCGGCTTTCCCCGCGCGAGGTCGTCCTGCACACCTACGGCGCGCTGCTCGCCCTCGCCGAGCGCCTGGGCTGCCCGCGCAAACCGAGCGAAACGGCGCTGGAGTTCGCGCGCCGCCTTCCTCCGCCCCTTGCCCCGTTGCGCCGCGAAGCGGAGGAGCTGTCTGAGCTTTACGTTCTCGCGGAGTATTCCTCTTCTGCGTCGCTCGCCGAGCATATGGAGCGGCTGCGCGAAATCTGGGCCAGGCTCGACCACTTCGCCCGCCAGCGCACGCCGGCGGCGGGCTAGCGGGGCGAAGGCGAGGCCCTCTTGCCCTGGCGGAGGCCGGCGGGGGCTAGAGCTCCTCGGGCGGGATAAGCTCCTCTTTCAGCTCCTGGCGCGACTTTACCCTGCCGCAGGTGCGCGCCTTAATCCGCCGGATAAGCTTGCGAAACAGCCCGCGCCTGCGCATGTTGGGAATCTCCTGCTCAATTTCCCTAACCCGCGCCCGTGGAAGCTGCTCGCGGAGCACCTGTGTCGCGAGGTAGGCGGCGCTGGCCAGCGTCTCCTCCGTCCCCCGCTTGAGGGGAATCGGCCGCAACGTGCGCGTGGGCTGGATCTTGAGATCTTGCAGCGCCCAAGAGAGGGCCAGGGACTGCGCGCTCACTTGGGTTACGCCCGAGCTGCGGGGAATCCACACCATATCCGGAAAGCGCTCGATGGGCACGTTTACCCCTTCGGCCAGCCCCTCGCAGACAAAGCGATATAGCGTATCGCTGAGGTTGTGAAACTTGGGCGATTGCTCGGCCATGAAATAACACTCCATCCTTCCCCGAAGGTCGGTGCACGAGGCGCAACGCGACGCGCCGCCGGCGTGGCCGACGGCGGCAAACTGACCCGTGGATTTTAGCGCACAGCGTTTCCTGGTCGGCTGGCTGTCGCTGTTGCGGTGCGTGCGCGCCTATTTTATCAGGTTTGCGACATTTGTCGAATTTTCCGATACTCGTTGTCGGCCATGGTAATTACCTGGCGCAGGGCGTCCTTAAGTAGCTCGCCGGAAAGCGCCGGCTTGTAGATCGCCATCTGGCAGTCTAGGTCGTTGTTTTTGCTGTCATAGGCGATAAAGCTTGCCGCGTAGCTGTTGTTAAGCTCCAGGCAGCGTATGGCCAAATCCTGCGAGGGCTTGCCCCCGAGCTTGACCACCGTCGTCCATATGACAACGTACTCGTAATCCGGCTGGGTGCTCGCCACGATGTTCCACGTCTCGCCGAACTCGCCCTTAAACTTAAACAGGAAGTTGTTGTCGTCGATGGGGATAAACTTATAGCCCGTTCCCTTGCACGCGTCGGCAAGCGACACGCCTCCCGCGGCCCGCGCGACAACCCCCGCCCCAAGCAAAGTAGCGAAAAGTACTAGCCCGACCGCCCCTGCCACAATCCAACTTTTGCGCACTGTTTTGCCTCCATTCCGGCCCTAGTGAAACCGCTCTTGCTCTAGGCCTCACGCGCTCCCTTCCCGCACGCCGGGGCAAATCCTCCTTTGTTCTGAGAAGGGGCAGTACTTTGCCGCCCGAATTTCTCTAATAGATAGCCATGTCGAACGAACGGACAGGAAGCTACGTGCTGCGCGCCCTGCACCTGGCCAACAGCGGCCAGCTCGACCAGGCCGAGGCGCTGTTGCGCTACGCCTTCGAACACTCCCCGCCCAACCTCGAGGGCCTTCTCCTTCTCGCCCAGATCATGCTCCGCCGCGGGCGCACCGCCGATGTCGTCGCGGAGTCCATCATGCACCTCGGCGCCGACGCCGAGCCCGCGCTGCTCTACCGCGGCCTGGCCGAGGTGTTCGAGCGCTCCGGCGAGCGCAAAGCGGCCGAAGCCGCGTTCCGCGCCGCCCTGGAGCAAAACCCCGACGACCCGCGCATTGCTCTCGCCCTCGCTTCGCTCCTCATGCGCGACGACCGCGCCGACGAAGCCGTGCCCATCCTCGAGCGGGCGATCGCCAAATCGCCGGGCAGCGCCGAGCTGCACTCCGCCGTGGGCATTGCCTACCTCGAGTGCGGCTGGCTCGACGCCGCGCTCGCGGAGTGCACCGCTGCCGTCCGCCTGAGCCCGGAGAGCTCCGACTGCCACTGTAATCTCGGCGTGGTCCTTGCCCGCTGCGGAAAGCTTGCCCAAGCTCAAGAGGAGTTTCAGAAAGCGCAGGAGCTCGACCCCGAGTCGGCCGTTGTCCGGCTAAACCTCGCCCAGGCCATGGCCCATCTCGGCCGCCCCGACGAGGCGCTGGAATGCATCGCCGAAGCGGCGCGCCTCGCCCCACAGCTTCCCGACCCGCACATCCTCGCCGGCGAGATCCTCGCCGAGCACTCGCGCTGGGAGGAGGCCGCCGAGGCGTTCCGCCAGGCCACCGAACTCGACCGCACCAACTGCTCCTCGTGGATCGCCCTGGGCGACGTGCTCGCCGAGCTCGGGCAGTTCTCGCGCGCCGCGGCCGCCTACCGCCAAGCCACGGAGCTCGCCCCGGACGACGTCTACCCTCGCTTGGCCCTCGCCCGCGTATATCAGCAGATGAACGCGCACGACCTAGCGCTTGAGGAAGCGCGCGCCGCGCTCGAGCTTGAGCCCAACAACCCCGAGGCGCGCGAGATTATGGCCTCCATCCCCAAGCATTAGCGCCTATTCCGGGCGGATGGGCGACTCCGCCTCCTCCGCGGTGCGCAGCGCTATCTGCCCCCGCTGGATTCCCGAGCCATCGTAAACATCTACGCGCATTTTGCCCATAACGTCGCGCATGAGGACGCAGAAGTAAACGTCGTTCTCCCCCTGCACGGCGACATCGAAGCCCACAACAGACTCGAAGTTCGCCGCCGGCGGCGGCTGGGTTTGCGCGAGCACCTGGCGCACGGCCAGAGCACAGAGGGCCAAAGCGCAAACCACCAAGGCGGCGACGGCAACGCGGTTCACTGTCCCACCTCCCCCTCGTCCGCTCGTATCTCAGGCCCCGGGGCAAGCAGGCGCAGCGCTGCGGGAAGCACGCGCGCCTCAAACGGCGTTTGCGCGCGCGGGTCGCCGTCGAGCTGCACGCCGACCACAGGGTCGGTAACCACGCGCAGCGCGCGGCAGCGCCGGCGAATCGCCCCGCACATCTCCCTCCCCCAGAGCACATTGGCCACCGTCTGCCAGGCCAGGCTCCCCAGGGGCATCGTGCTCTCGGGGAGGACGACCAAGTCGAGCACCCCGTCGTAATAAGTCGCCCCCGGGGCTAGCGTAATAACCCCCGCGTAGCTCGCCGTGTTTGACACGACGACAAGCCACGCGCGAACGTCGATCGTCTCGCCGTCGAGCTCGATGTGCGCCTGAAACGGGGAAAACTTTCGCGCCACACGACAGGCGCTAAGCACAAACGCCCCGCGGCCGAGCAGCCGCTTTACCCTCGTGCGCACGCCGCGAATGACGCACGTGTCCAACCCCATGCCGGCCATGAGCAAGAAACACCCCGCGGAGGACCAGGCCATATCCACGCGGTGCGGGCGCAGGGTGGGCAGCCAGCGCACCGCCTTGCGCCAGCTCAGGGGCATGCCCAGCTCGCGCGCGAGCACGTTGCCCGTGCCCAGGGGGATAACGCCCAGGGCCGTTTCCGTGCCCACCAGGCCCTGGGCCACGGAGTTGATCGACCCGTCGCCCCCGGCGACGATGGCCAGCCGCGCCCCGCTTTCGGCCAGGCGCCGGCTCGTCTTCCGCGCGTGCTCCACGGAGCTCGTGAGCACCAGCTCGCAGGGCAGCCCCACGCGTTCTAACTCGCGGAGGATCTCTCGCGCAAGGGCGTCGCTTACACGGCGGGCGTTTTCGTTAACGAACAGGTAGTTGCCGCTCACTTTAGTCACGCCGGAAGTATGCGCAGCAACGGTTGCAGATGGGAAGCGTGCGCTTTTTGATCAGATGCCGGCGGAAGGCGATCATTCGCGGGGAGTTCCAAATCTCGGGAAAGCGCTGGGTGTGCAAATTCCCAGCAACAAACCCCAAACAGGGGGAAACGTCGCCGTTGGGCAAAATGTGCGTAAACAGCCAGGCGCACACCGCCCGCCGCGGCCCTACCAGGCGCAGCGGCTCGCGGTAATACACGCGCACCTCGTCGTGCCCCAAGCTCGGGAAAAAGCGGACGTAAACGCCGTTGCGCCGGCTCGCCGCGCGCCTCATCCCCTCCCAAATCAGCTCCGGATCGACAAGCTCCTCGTCAATGCGAATGGACTCCGAAAGCTTCTGCCCCTCCACCTCAAACTGCCCCCCGCCAACCATCTCGTCCGTGGTAAACCACAGGTGCTGAAAGTGGCTGATCGCTACATTCAGCTCGCCGGCGAGCTCGACCACCGAGGCAAACGCCTCGGCGTTTTCCATAATCATCGGCGTGTTGAGCACGATCAGCGGCCGAGCCCAAGGGTCGTTCCCCTTCGCCTCGTTGACCATGCGAATGCCCTCGACTACTTTGTCGAACTGCCCTTGAGAGCCCACGATGCGGTCGTGCACCTCGCGCGGGCCGAGGATGGACACGGCCATCACGTCCGGCGGCGAGGCCATCAGCTCGTCAAACCGCCGTTTGATGAGCGTCCCGTTGGTGGTCACCGTGCACATTACGCCCACGCGCCGGGCGTAGTCGAACAGCTCAAACAGGGGTTTCCAGAGAAACGGCTCGCCGCCGGTAAGCGAGATGCAGGGCTGGGCGTGGGCTACGTCGTCGATGAGCTGCTTGGCGAGGTCCAGCTCAAGTGCCCCTTTGACGAGGAGCGAGCCGTCGCTTGGGGCGGAGTTTGCAAAACTGCACATGCTGCAGCTTAGGTTGCACAAAAACGTGGGCCGCACGCTGATCGACCGGGGCAGCGCGCTCCACCCCCGCCCCAGCCAATACTCCAGCGGCAGCGTTACCTGCCGCGCCCGATTCCGCAGCCACCAGCGGAGCATGCGCGGGTAGCGCCGGGATATATTGTACGCGCAGGACAGCATCGCCTTCATCTGCCCCGACTCTCCTGCTACTCCCTTAGCTATGCCGCTCCGCTTGTTTTCCGCCGCGCTGTGCGTGCCTCGTGCCGTTGAATATTTCGCAGCCCGCCCAATAATTGCCTGCCCCGCGCCCGCCCGCCGGTTCTCCCTCGCCCCACCCTCTCCCTCTCTTACCAACCCACGCGCAGCCCCTCCTCTTGCACCTCGGCCACCCGCTCCAGCCCCAGGCGAACGAGCGCCACACGCTCTAACCCTAGCTTCCACAGAATACCCGAAAACCGCTTGTCCGCAAAACCCCAGCGCGCGAGCGCCTCCCCGCGCAGCACACCCCCGCTTGCCACGTGCACCATCGTCCCGCGCCAGGGAAGCGCCACGCGCCACCACTCGGCAAACGCCGCGCGAGCTGCCTTCTCGAAGTGCAGGTCGCGCTCAGGGAGAAGGTTCTTGCACAGCCCTATGAACGTCCAGCGCAGGTCGTCGCCGGAAAGCCCTTCGCCGATGGCCAGCGCCCCGCACTGGTGAAACGCTGGCGCGGCAAGCTCGCCGCCTGCCCCCGCGCGAAACACGCGCCCCGCGGCAATTACCCGCGCCGCCCCGTGCCGCCCGGCAATGGCGCAGAAAAGGGTGTGGGCAATGTCTGGCCGCAGCGCCTGCCCCGGCCCGAGGGCAAGCACCTCGCCCTCCTCGCCGCCGAGCAGCTCGCGCACCCTGCGCGCCTCGTCCGCGGGCAAAATCTCCGGCCCGTGCACCACCGTGTGATCGGCAAACAGCGAGCGGATCCTGTGCCACAGCCAGCGCACGGGGTGGCTGGAGATGTGCAAAAGCCGGGGGCCACGGAGCAGCTCCCGCGCCGCGCGAAACCGCTCCTCTGCCCCTGTCGGCTGCGCTCTCGTCGTTTCTCGTTGCACTAGCTGCCTCGCGCGTCCTTGCTCTTTCGCACCCCTATATAAAACACCGGGCTGGCCTTTTCGGCCAGCCCAGTTCTCGCCCTACGCTCGCTTCTCCGCGCTATTCTTCCTCGTAGGTATACCCCCGCGCGGCGCGCCCGTAGCCGGGGATCGGCGTCACGGTAACGACCATCGTGTCCATGCGCGGCACAGCACGCGAGCCGATCGGCTCGGCGATAAGCGTGACTACGTACGTCCCGGGGACATCGAACACCGCGCGCACGGACTGCCCGACGGCATCGCGCTGCAGGCCGTCGGAGAGGTCGAAGTCCCAGTAAAACCGCGCCCGCTGATTGCCCTCGAACTTCGCCGTAAGCTCCACGGGGTTGCCCTGCTGGACGACCAGGTCGTCCGGGCACTTGGGGATAACGACATCCTCGGGGTTTTCCTTAAACAGCCTAATGGCGCGGACCAAAATCGCGTCCTGGCCGTTTCCGAACAGGAGGATGCGCTTGAGCTTGCCCTGGGGGACCTTGCCGTCCACCTTAAACGCGGCGAGGGGGATGTCCACGCGGCTCCAGCCCTCCTGCTCCAACGGCGCGCCAAACGCAGAGTGCCCCTCCGTGCCGAACTTCCCCTGGTCCGTCTCAAGCACCACGCGCAGCTTGGTTACCCGAGGGACTTCCTCCTCCTGCGGCTGGCCGTAGCCCTCTTCCTCCTCGTAGTAATACTCCTCCTCTTCATACTCCTCCTCTTCATACTCCTCTTCTTCCTCCTCCTCAAGATCCTCTTCCTCGCCGACGTACTCCTCCTCGGTGGTCGCCTTCACGTCCTCCGGGCGGGGCTCGATTTGAAGCTCCAACTCAAGGTAGCTGTGCGCCGGGTCGCCCTGGACGAAGGGGGTAAGGTCAACCTCGTTTAGCTCCAGCCGCCCGCCCTGGTAATAGCCCTGGGTGACGATGCGCAGAAACTGATTATTTTGGCCATACTCCGTAATCCCGCTGCCCCAGCCGCCAAACGCCTTAATCGCCTGCGCGGTAATCAGCCCGCCGCGATAGATGTCCAGCGACTCCGCAGCGGCGCACACGCTGAGCACCACGGTTAGCGCCAGGGCCAGGGCGAAGCCGGCGTGCACCTTCCCGTGTCCCGTCCTCATCGGTCATCCTCCTTTTGCGCCGGAGCGCGCACCACCAGCCGGACAACAGGCGCAATCCAGCGGTGAATTTCGCTGCCGGGCGCCGTTCTCCTGCTGATTTATCGCTGGTGCTTTCACCGCTTATAACGAACGACCTAAAAGAAAGTTTCCACGACGCTGTCCGCCACGGGCAGGCCGCGATGAGTAAGCTTAATCCGCCCCGCGTAAATTTCCACAAGCCCCAGGCGCTCAAGCTCCTCTGCGCGCCGGGCAAATTCCTCGCGCAGCTCCCTCCCCAGCCCGCGCACCACCTCCGCGCAGGCCACCCCCTCCGTCAGCCGCAGCCCAAGCATCACGCGCTCTTCAAGCTGCTCGCGCTCCGTGGGCCGCTCGCAAAAGGCCTCCGCTTTCCCGCGGCGCACAGCGGCGATGTACTCCTCGGGCGAGCTGACATTGGCCCGGCGCCAGCCCTCGACAAACGAGTGCGCGCCCGCTCCCAGGCCCAAATATTCCCCGCCCCGCCAATAGATCAAATTGTGCCTGCATTCCTCCCCGGGCACGGCGAAGTTGGAGATCTCATAGCGCCGCAGCCCGGCCCTCCCGAGCACCTCCTCGGCCAGCCAAAACATCTCCAGCTCCAGCTCCTCGTCCACCGGGGCGACCTCCCCCGCGGCCGCCGCCTGCGCCAGCGCCGTCCCCTCCTCGTAGGTCAGCGAATAGCACGAGACGTGGCCCATGCCCCACGAGGCGACCTCCTCCAGCGCCGCGCGCCACTGCTCCAGCGTCTGCCCGGGGATGGCATACATCAGGTCCACGGAGATCCGCGGAAAACCGGCCGCCTGGGCGTCGCGCACCGCCTGGCGCGCCTCCTCGGCGCAGTGTATCCGGCCCAGCGTGCGCAAGAGCTCGTTGTCCAGCGCCTGCACGCCCAAGCTCAGGCGGTTCGCCCCGGCCTCGAGCAGCGCCGCCAAGTAGCGCCGGTCCACCGTCCCCGGGTTGGCCTCTACGGTCACTTCCGCGTCGGCCAGCAGGGGCAGCTCCTCGCCCAGCGCGCCCAGCAGGCGGCAAAGTTCGCCCTGCTCCAGCGAAGTGGGCGTCCCCCCGCCGATGTATACCGTGGGCACGCACGCCCCGCGTTGGGCAAGCCACCGCCCGGCCTGCTCCAGCTCCATCTGCAGAGCTTCGAGATAGTGCTTTATTAGCCCCCGCTCCGCGACCACCGAGACAAACGCGCAATAGGGGCACTTTGCCCGGCAAAAGGGAATGTGCAGGTAAACGCCGACGGCGCGCTGTGCAGGGGACGCGACGCGCCGGCCCGCACGGCCGTGCCCGCCGGCCGCCGCCGCTCTGCCTTGGCGCTCACTTCTGCGCCCCACCATCTCCACCCACCTTAAGCAGCGCCAAAAAAGCCTCCTGGGGAACGTCTACCGAGCCGATGCGCTTCATGCGCTTCTTGCCCTCTTTTTGCTTTTCCAAGAGCTTGCGCTT
This sequence comes from uncultured Armatimonadia bacterium, assembly GCA_964565895.1. Lineage (GTDB taxonomy): Bacteria > Armatimonadota > Zipacnadia > UBA1398 > CAZMGT01 > CAZMGT01. The sequence continues at coordinate 44,523 of CAZMGT010000003.1, read as the reverse complement.
GCGCGTAACATCGCCCCCGTAGCACTTGGCGAGCACGTTTTTGCGCAGCGCGCTAATTTGCGAGGCGGCGATGACTCGACGGCCGATCGCCGCCTGAATGTGAATTTTAAACAACTGCCGGGGGAGCAGCTCCTTCAACCGGTCCACAAGCACCCGCGCCCGCTCATACGCCCTGCTCCGGTGCACGACCATGGTCAACGCATCCACCCGCTTGCCGTTGATCAGCACATCTACGCGGACGATGTCCGAGGGCCGCACGCCGAGGGGGTCGTAGTCCAGCGAAGCATAGCCCCGCGTGCGCGACTTAAGCTGGTCGAAGAAGTCCACGAGGATCTCCGCCAGCGGCAGGTCGTAGCTCAGCGTCACCCGGCGCGACTCGCCATAGCGCATGTCCTTAAACTCCCCGCGCCGCTGCTCGCACAGCTCCATGCACGCCCCGACGTATTCCTCCGGAGTGATAATCCGCGCGGCGACGAACGGCTCCGCGGCCGAGGCGATGCGCTCGGCGTCGGGAAACTCCGCCGGGTTGTCCACCTCGAGCACTTGCCCGTTGGTGAGCGTCACCTGGTAGACGACGTTGGGCATGGTGGCGATGAGCGGGATGCCATACTCGCGCTCCAGCCGCTCCTGGACGATGTCCATGTGCAAAAGCCCGAGAAACCCCACGCGAAAGCCGTAGCCCAACGCCTCGGACGACTCGCGCTCGAAGGTCAGCGCGGCGTCGTTTAGCCGTAGCTTTTCCAGCGCCTGGCGCAGGCGCTCGTGATCTTGGTTGTCGGTGGGATAAAGCCCGCAAAAGACCATCGGCTTAAAGCTCTTGTAGCCGGGGAGAGGCTCCGCGGCGGGGCGCTGGGCATCGGTGATCGTGTCTCCCACGCGCATTTCGTTAAGCTCCTTAACCCCCGCGCACACATAGCCCACGTCGCCCGCGGCAAGCTCCTCCGTGGGCTGCATTTTCGGCGTAAAAATGCCCACCTCTTCCACCTCATACTCCCCGCCCGTGGCCATGAGCAAAATCCTCGTCCCCCGGCGAATCCGCCCCTCGCGCACCCTGATGAACGCAATTACGCCCTTGTGCGGGTCAAACACGGCGTCGAACACGAGGCAGCGCAGGGGCTCGTCGGGCGAGCCGGGCGGCGGGGGAATGCGCCGCACCACGGCCTCGAGCACCTCGTGCACCCCGATGCCCTCCTTGGCGCTCACGAGCAGGCAGTCCTCGGGCCTAAGCGCCAGCTCCTCGTGCACCTGGGCCCTTACCGCCTCCGGCCGCGCCGCGGGAAGGTCGATCTTGTTCAGCACGGGAACGATCTCCATCCCCTGCTCCAGGGCGAGCATAAAGTGGGCCACCGTCTGCGCCTCTACGCCTTGCGCGGCGTCGATTACCAACAGCGCGCCCTCGCACGCAGCCAGGCTGCGCGAAACCTCATAGGTAAAGTCCACGTGGCCGGGGGTGTCGATGAGGTTAAGCGTATACTCCTTGCCGTCGTCTGCCCGATAGCGCAGGCGCACGGCGCTCGCTTTTATCGTAATCCCACGCTCGCGCTCCAGGTCCATGTCGTCCAGGACCTGCTCGCGCATCTCCCGCTCGCTAATCGTCCCCGTGGCCTCGAGGATGCGGTCGGCGAGCGTGGATTTGCCGTGGTCGATGTGCGCGATGATGCAAAAGTTGCGCGTTAGCTTTTGCCGCTCGTCCGTCGCTCCGCTCACCGTTGCCCTCTACTCTCCCCGCCTGAGCAGCATGCGCAGCGCCTCGCCTCCCTCGCGCACCCCAAGCACCGGGCAAAGCGCAAGATAGGCCGCGCCGCCGATCGCTAAGGGTAGCACACATCGGAGCAGTTTGTGCACCTCTCCCGCGCTTGGGAAAACCTCGCGCAGCCAGGCCAGCGCCGCCCATGCCGCGCCCGCGGCGAGCGCTCCCGCGGCAACCATGCGCGCAAACGCCCAGGCGATCTCCCGCTGGCCAAACGCCCCGATCTTTCGCGAAAGCAGCCAGAGCAGTGCGAGCACCGACCCCACCGCGGCGAGCGACGTGGCCAGGGCCAGCCCGGGAAGCTTAAGCGGCGAGAGCAGGGCCAGCGCCAGCCCCACGTTAAGCGCCACCGCCCCCACACCAACCTTCACCGGCGTGCGCGGATCGTTGCACGCGTAAAAACCGCGCACGACAATCTGCTGCACGGAAAGCGCGACCACGCCCAAAGCAAAGCACGCCAGCGCCGCCGCCGTGGCCAGGGTGTCGTCGTGGGTAAACTGCCCGCGCTCGAACATTATCGCGACGATCGGCTCGCGCAGCACGGCAAGGAACAACGCGCTGGGCACGGTGAGATAGAGCACTTGGCGCATGCTTGCCGAAAGCAGCCGCGCGCGCTGCTCGGCGTCGCCCCGTGCCGTGGCTGCGGCGAGGCTCGGGTAGGCGGCGATCCCCGCCCCGCTGCCGAACATCCCGATGGGGAGCATGGCCAGGCGATAGGCGTTTTCGAAATACGTCTGCGCCTTCTCCGAGACCATGCCGGCAAGGCAGCGAGCGACGAGATTGTTAATGTGCACCAGCGAGAGCCCGAAAATTACCGGCGCCATAAACCCAACCACGCGCCGCACGCCTTCGTCGCGGAAGTCGAACACCAGCGAAAGCCGCGCCCCCTTCGCCGCGAGCACGGGCCCCATAAGCAGCCACTGCCCGACAAACGCCCCACATAGCGCCGCCCACGCCGGCGCGCGCACCCCGTAGCGGTCGCCAAGGGCGACGATCCCCGCGATGATCAATAGGTTGTAGACGATCGGCCCGAGGGCCGGCGCGAGAAAATGCCCCCGCGCATGCAGCGCGCCCATAAACAGCCCGCCCGTGACGAAGCAAATTTGCGCGGGGAGCATCGTCCGCGTAAGCTCCACCCACAGCCACTGCTCGGGGAGGGCAAAGCTCTTTGCCGGAACAAACAGCCCAGCGATATAGGGCACGGCGGCCTCGGCGACGAGCACCGCGCCAACAAGCGCCGCGGAAAGCAGCGTAAACAGCGCGCTAAACGTGCGCCACGCCGCCTGCTCTTCGCCCCGCTCGAGCTTTTCCGTGAAGTAGGGGATAAACGCGCTCGCAATTACCCCGCCACCAATGAGCATGTTTACCATGTCCGGAATTTGAAACGCTTGGTTATAGGCGCTCGTCTCCGCCGTTACCCCGAACTTGGCGGCGAAAACCATGAGGCGGATCATGCCCGACACGCGGCTTAGCGCGATAGAGCCGATAACGATAACCGAGGCGAGCGCCACGCGCCGGCCCAAGGCCGCGTCGAGCGCCCGGGGCGCGCGTTGTCGCGCATGGTTGCGCTTGCCGTTGGCCATCGCCGACCCTCGCCTGCCTCCCCTGCGGTTCGGCGGGAGGTTACCCCGCGCCTTGCTCGCTGTCAACGCTTTGCGCTATACTCTCGCTCTGTCTGCGACAGCCAGCTTTGCGCCCGGAACATAAGGTGAGGTGACCTTCATGCCTCTCAGGGGCACAGCACTTAAGCGTTGGAAGATCGCCGAGCGTAACCGCATGCGCAAAAAGCCCTATCGCACGCGCATGAAGACGATGACCAAAAAGTTCCTTGCCGCGCTGGAGGAGGGCGACGTGGAGAAGGCGCGTGAGGCCCTCCGCCAGGCCGTTAAAGCAATCGACAAAGCGGCAAGCAAGCGCGCCATTCACAAGCGCCAGGCCGACCGCCGCAAGTCGCGCCTGGCCATGAAGCTCAACGCCCTCGTGGCCAGGCTTCGCGAGGAGGCCGGCGAGGCGCAACCGGCCGAGGCCCAGGCCCCCGAGCAGGCTGAGGAGCAAACCCAGGCGCCCGCGCAGTAGCCGCTGGCCTATCTCCGCCGAAACTGCCGCTCCAGTTGCTCTGGCGTTAGCGTTACGAACACCGGCCGGCTGTGCGGGCAGGTAAAGCGCATTTCCGTGGAAAACAGCTCCAAAATGAGCCGCTCCATCTCCCCAAGCTCAAGCGGCTCGCCGGCCTTTATCGCCGCGCGACAGGCGAGCGATGCCGCCAACCGCTGCTTGCGGTCGGCGATCTCCCCAAACTCCCCGCCCCCAGCAAGCGCGGCAATAACCTCGCGCAAAATACTCTCCGCCTCGCGCGCGCTGCGCAATGCGGGGACGCCCCGAACAAGCAGCGTGTTTCCCCCAAACGGCTCCACCCTAAACCCCAAGCGGGCAAGCAAGTCCAGCGACTCGCGCACGGCGGCCATCTCCGCGGGTTCGAGCTCCAGCGTGAGCGGGGTAAGCAGGCCCTGGCTCTCCGCCGGCCTTTCCGAAAGCGCGCGCATGTTCTTCTCATAAAGCACCCGCTCGTGCGCTGCGTGCTGGTCTACGATAAGCAGGTTCTCCCCCACCTCAACGACGATATACGAGTTTTGCACTTGGCCCACGATGCGGATCGGCTGCCCCTGGGCAACGAGCTCGCGCTCGGCCGCGGGCTGCGCTGGAGAGGCCGTGCTGGGCTCCTCCGCTGCTTGGCGCTCGCCTGCGGCCCGCGCGCCGCTTTGGGCAATGCGCTCCTGTAGCGCCTCGTGAAACGCGCGCAACTGCTCCTCCGGCGACTCGCGCGCCTCCTCCCGCGGCCGGGGCGGGACGAGGATATACTCCGGCCCCTCGCTCCTTTCCGTAAGCACGTCCGCGGCGGCGAGCGCCTCGCGCACCGCCGCATAAACCGCGGCATAGACCTCGCGCTCGCGCGTAAAGCGCACCTCGCGCTTGGTGGGGTGCACGTTGGGGTCTACCAGTCGGGGCTCAAGCTGGACGAAAAGCACGGCCACGGGATGCCGCCCGGGAGGGAGGAGGGTCTCATACGCCCGCTCCACGGCGTGGCTGAGCATGGCGTTGCGCACGGGCCTGCCGTTGGCGAAAAGGTAAATGTGGGAGCGGTCGGAGCGGCTCACCGCGGGCCGGCCGACGTGCCCGAAGACGCGCAAAAACCGCGTCTCGTGGTGCACCTCAACCATCTCCCGCGCGAGCTCCGCCCCCAAAACGTCGGCAATGCGCGCCCGCCAGTCCTCCGTGGGCGGGGCGAGGAGAAGCTGCTGGCCGTTGTGGGTAAGCGAAAAGTGCACCCGCGGGTGAGCCAGAGCCAGGCGGCACACGACATCTACGGCGCGGGCGAGCTCCGTGGCCCTGCTCTTGAGATACTTAAACCGCGCGGGGACGTTATAGAACAACTGGCGCACCGTTACCTGCGTCCCCGGAGGACAGCCCACCTCGGCGACCTCGAGCAGCTTGCCCCCCTCGATGGCCACGCTTGTCCCCGCCTCTTGCTCGCGCCGCCGCGTGGTGAGCAAAAAGTGCGACACCGCGGCGATGCTCGGCAGGGCCTCGCCGCGAAAGCCCAGCGTGGTTATCCCAACGAGGTCCTCAGCGGAGGTAATTTTGCTTGTCGCGTGCGGCTGCACGGCAAGGTAGGCGTCGTCCGCGGTCATGCCCACGCCGTTGTCGGCAACGCGAATGAGCGTTTTGCCGCCGTCCGCGAGCTCGATCTCAATGCGTGTGGACTCCGCGTCGAGCGAGTTTTCGACAAGCTCTTTGACCACCGACGCCGGCCGCTCGACGACCTCGCCGGCGGCAATCTTGTTAACCGTCGCCTCGTCGAGAACAACGATCTCGCCCATGTGCCGAAGGACCCGCGGCGCCCCCGATTACCCTAGCGTTAGCGGTTAATCAAACGGCCCGTCGCCGAGCACATCGGCCTGCGTCTCGGCATAGCGGTCGAGCAGCCACTTGGCGTGGCCGTCGCAGAAGGCGTAGTTACGGCCTTCGCTGTGTGGGGGTTCCCAGTTGGGGAAAAGCTGTGGAAAAGTGCATCCCTGCTCGCCGTCCCGCCACCCCCAGGCCTGCGATGCTCCGGCCAGCGTCCCCGTATCCCAAAGCAGGACCTTTAGCGTCGGGGTATCGATCGCTCCCTCCGGCCCGCCCATCTCGCAGTTGTAAACGTAGGAGATGGCCGGCCGCCCCGGGGTGGGCGGATAAACGTCGTCCTCGCCTACCGAGGGGCACTGATAGATCCCGTCGTTCATGATATAGGGCATAAGCGAGCGCGCCCAGTTTGCCTCCGCAGAGGAGCTCGCCCAGTCCGGAACGACATGCCCCCGTGGCTCAATGGGGAAGCAACTGGAGTGGTCCGAGGCGTACTCTAACGCGGCCAGGCACAACTGGCGGATGTTAGACAGACACGCCGTCTGCTCGCCCTTCGCCCGGGCCTTGGCGAATACCGGAAACAAAATCCCCGCGAGAATGGTAATAATGGCAATTACCACAAGCAGCTCGATCAGCGTAAACCCGCGCTCGCTCATCGGCCCGCTCCCTTCGCCCGACGTCAGCGCCTCCGCCAACTACGCAAACGGTAGTTCTCCCGCTCCCGCCCGCCCCACGATATGATACAGCGTGGCGGGGCGGTTTTCCTTCGCGGGCCGGTTTTTTGCCCCCTACTCTCCGCTTACCTCGCGCCCCCGAAAGCGCGCCACCCCTGCGCCGGCAACGCCCACCTCGCCCTTCCCGTCCTCGGCGCCTAAAACGACGGCAATTCGCGCGTCGCCCTCTAACCCAATCTCGGGAAAGCTCACCCGCTTGCCGGCGGGGTTTATCAGCACCAGGTCAGCGCCCTGTGGCCCGCGCACGCGCAGGCACAGCGCCTCGCCCGACCGCCCAGCGACCTGCAGCTCATAGCCCCGCGGCTCGTTGGAAAAATGCTCAAGCAGGGTTACATACTCCGCGCTCTTGCCCCTCCGCCGCAGCAAAAGCATGGGGATCTTCTCCGTCGGGTCCAGCGCGCGGCCTAGGCCGCAAAACACCGTCGTCGGCGCTTCGCCAAGCCCCGTAAGCTGCGCCCCAACGTCGCCCGCGCGCCACGTCGCCTGCCACGCCCCCCGGGCGTCGGCCCGCGCCGGTTTTTCGATCAGCTTATACCCTGTCGCCTGCGAAAGCGCGCCGCTAAGCGGCGCAAAGCGCAGGGGGCTTTCCATCTTGCCGTAGACGTGATAGGCGAGGTCGAACGTATGCTCGCCCTCGCTCTGCACGCGAAACACATCGAGCACATAGCTCGGCCGGACGACGAGCGCCCGGCGCATGAGCACCCCGGGATAGGCCTCGCTCACCGCGGCCATTGCTCCGGCCCACGCTTTCCCAAAGCCAAACGCCTCGATCTTCCCCGCGCACGCCGCCTGTGACTTCTCGTCCACGACAAGCGTGTTATGGCTAATCGTCTGCTTATACCATCCTCTGTGCAGCGGCGAGCCGTAGGAGACGGTCCCCGGGTCGGGGACAAGCAGGCGCCCCCGGGCGTAGACCACAATGTTCAGCTTGTCCGGGTGCCCGTGGCCGCCGCCGTGCGGGCCATAGTCCATATAGACCACCGTCGGCTCCCCCGTCGGCGCGGGCACGCGCAGCACGGCGATGCCCATGGCGGCGAAGTTCTTGCTTTTCAGCTCGGGCAGGTTCCCCACCTCAAGCTTTGGCGCGCCGTGCAAAAACGCCATGCGCCAGTCCCGGCCGACCTTCTCCAAAAGCGCCGCATAGCGCCGGTCGTGCCACCGAGCATAGGCCAGCTCATAGAGCCCGCGGGCGCTGGCCAGCTCTACCTCGCGGCTGTCGTTAAACGCAGGCAGGCGCAGGTTTGGCTGGGCCATGAGCAGCGGCGCGTCGAACATCGCTCGATACTGCTCGGTGTACATATCTATCCCCGCGCGGCGCGCCGCTTCGGCCAAGTGCCACAGCGCGCGCATGGTATAAAAGTGGTAGCCCCACGATCCCTCCCACCACGTGCCGTCGCTTTGCACGCCCTCCGCGAGCTGCCGGGCCATTCCCGAAGGGCCGTAGAGCGCATAGCGCAACAGTTCCGCGTCGCCGATGACGATCGCCGCGCAGCCCATCGCCGAGTTGTGCCAACACTGAATATTGTGCACGCCGAGCCTGTTGTCGCGGATGACCTGCGCTGCCGCAGCAATGAGGTCTTTCTCGATGCGCCGCCGCTGCTCGGCGCTGAGCACGCCGCTTTCGGCAACGCAGTCATACGCCGGGGCAATGCTCAGCAGCCACACCGCCTCGGTGAGCGTCTGCGCCATAACCCGCCCGCCCCAGCGCGTGTTCCGGCCATAGGGGTCGTGCCGCTTGTAGCGGTCGGTGAGGTAGACGTCGGCGTAGGCGAGGAGGATCTCCGCCGCCTTTTCCGCATACTTGCGCTTGCCCGTGAGCTGAAAGGCAAGCGCGCAGTCCAGCGCCCGCCCCGCCCAGCGCGAATGCTCTGTGCTAATGTATACGGAGTCATACGGCTCGCCCGTGTGCACCGTGCCGCACTTGGGGCAGACGTGTTCCGTGGGCGACTTTGCCCTTAGCCGCGAGCCGCACTTGCGGCAGACATACCAGTGATACCACTGTCCCCCGCGGTCGGGGAGGACAACGTCGCGCTTTACTGCGCTTTCTGCGCTGGCCACGATTTGCTCAAGCTGTTTGCGCGCCCACTCCTCGCGCTGGGCGAGCGCTCTCATCCGTTGAAAGTCCTCCGCAGTCCACCACAGGCGGGGGTGCGGCCGGTCGGGAAGGGGCACGATGGCGTTCACCTCCACGGCGCCCTGGCTTTTCTCCGCTGCGCGCGGAGCCTCCACGACCACGCGCGCCACGGCGCCAGCCAGCGGCTGCACGGGGGCTTCCGCCGAGCCCACGCACAGGCGCACGCTAAACTCCCTTTTCTCGCCCGGGGCAAGCAGCGCCGCGCGCGGCTCGATGCTCAGCCGCGCTTGGGCGCTTGTCTGTTCCGCGCGAAGCGCAACAGCCTGGGGCCTTTCGCTAACGTTCTCCACGGTCACCGCCCAGCGGCAGCACACCCCGCCCACGGTGCGCTGCTCCTCGCGCTCCTCCCCCGCCACGCGGAGCACGCGCTTGGCCAAGCGCACGTTGTCGATAAGCACGCGCACGGGGCGCGCGGCGCTCGCGCGCACGCACATCCATTGCGCTTTTTTGTCCGGCTTTTCGCCCCAAATTTGGTGCGGTTGGGCGAGCGGGCAGACCATCGTGCGCCAGCCCCCGGGGGCAGGGTTCTTCGCCGCCCAAACGGCCTGCATCCCTCCGGCCACGGGCCAGTCCACAAGCTTGGCCCCAAACCACGTGCACCCCTCGTCCAAAATGCGGTAGTCGAACAGAAGCAGGTCGTACTCCGCAGCCTCGATCCCCCGCCCCGCCCAGGAGATGTAGAAAAACCGCGTGCGCCCGGGCTCCACCGTCCACAGCGCGCACGGGCTCCCGTCCGGCCCCTGGGCCACCTGCTGGGCATACTTCGCCCACCGCCCGGGGCGCGAGAAATCCTCCAACATCACGCGCTCTGCCCCGCGCGCCGTCGCGCAGAGCAAGCCCGCGAGGCACGCCGCGGCAATGGCGCCGGACAACTTGGCCGCGTTCGTCAACCGCGTCACCTCGTTCCCAAAGCCGGGCCGCGCACAGCGCTGGGCCTGGGCCCGGGCAAAAAACAAAAAGGTCCCCGAGGGGACCTTGAGCACAGCTAGCTCGCCATCGCTGGCCGCCGCTATTGCTTGTTATACGGCCCGTCGGCCAGTTCCTGCTTGTGGGCCTTGGCGTAGTCGTCTTTAATCCAGCGCGCGTGGCCGTCTACGTAGCCATAGTTGCGGCCCTCGTTGTGCGGGGGCTGCCAATCGGGATAGCACGCGGGAAAGCCGTCGCCCGTCTGCCACGACACGGTCTGGATGACGTCGCTCTGCAGGCCCGTGTCCCAGAGCATAACCATGTCCGAGGGGGCCTCGATTCCCGCCAGCGGCCCGGCGACTTCCTCGTTGTAGACGTAGCTCGTCGGGATATCGTCGGGCTCGTCGGGGACGTCGGAGCCCACGCGGCGCCCGCTGGGGCACTTAAAGATGCCGTCGTTTTTGATGTAGGGATAGATCTCCTCGCCCCAGTTAATCTCCGGGCTGCCCTTTTTGCGCCAGTTTTTCACGCTCTGCTCGTGCCCGGCGTAGGGAAGAAACTCCTCCCAGTCCTCGGCATACTCGAGCATCGCCATCACAAGCTGGCGCACGTTGCTCACGCACGCCGTCTGCCGCGCCTTCTCCCGCGCCTTGGAGAACACGGGGAACAGGATCGCAGCCAGGATGGCGATAATCGCGATTACTACAAGAAGCTCAATTAGCGTAAACCCGCGCTTTTCCAACTTCCTGTCCTCCTCCTGTTTATCGCTTCGCGTTGCGCGCAGCATAGTGTTATCCTCGCCTAGCCCGACGCAGCACCTCCCTTCGCGGGCAATTTGTCCCGCGCTGCTTCTGCCTTTCTGCTAACCAGATGCGGGCGAAACTAAACCCGCCCACAGGCCGATTTTTGTTTTCCGTTTAGACACACGGTGCGGGAGAAAAGTTTTGTCGCGAGAGGGGACGCGCCACTAGTTGCCCTCCGTTCGCTCGGCCCATCTCTGCGCGCTGGAGCGGGGCAGGAGAAGATCCTCCCGGGCCCCTCGATCAGTGGCGCGCGCAGAAAAACACCTCGCCGCCCTGCTCCGTCGTGCTTATCCTCCCCTGCTCGACAAGCTCCTGCAAAACCTTCGCCAGCTCGTTGGGGTGCGCGCCCAGCCCCAGTTCAAGCTCCGCAGGGGTGCACGGCCGCCGCTCGACGAGCTCCAGCACGCGCGCGGCAAGCTCCTGCGCGCGGCGGGGCACGGGGCTCCCTGTCCGGCGAGCGATGACTTCCACATCACCGCCGAGCTCCGCGGCCGCCCGCGCCAGCTCCTCTGCGCTTAGCGGCCGCGCCGCCTTTTCCGCCGGCGGGCGCACGGGCGTGTTGAGCTGCACGCGGTGCGGGGCAATCTGCGCGATCGCCTCGCGCAGCGCGGCGAGGTCCTCCGGGCCGTCGTTTACCCCAGAGACAAGCATTATCTCAAGCCACATTTCCGCGGGAAGCTCGCGCCGCGCCCGCGCTAGCCCTTCCACTACTTGCCCCAGGGTAATCTCCGCTGCCGGGCGGTTTATCGCGGCAAACGGTTCCTCGCGCGCTGCGTCGAGCGAAGGGATAATGAGGTCTGCGTAAACCAAGTCCGCAAGCACATCGTCGCGCCAGAGCAGCGAGCCGTTGGTGAGCACAGCCACGGGCGTGGCCGTGCGCAGCTTGAGCCAGGCGATAATCTCCCCGAGCTCGCTGCTCAGCGTGGGCTCGCCCGAGCCGGAAAGGGTAATGTAGTCCGCCCCTCCCCCTTGCCCCAGCCAGCGCTCGAGGTCGGCGAGGACCTCGCGCGCGGGGATGTACGCCTCGCGCCGCGTGGTTAGCGTCGTTGTCGGGCCGAGCTGGCAGTAGATGCAGTTGTAGCTGCACGTTTTGTACGGTATGGGGTCCACGCCGAGGGAAAGCCCGAGCCTGCGCGAGGCCACCGGGCCAAATATCCGCCGCCCGCCCTGCTCCTGCTCGCCCATCGCTTCCTCCGCGCCGCTCAGCTCTGCAGCAAAAAGCGCTCGATCTCCTCCCACGCCGCGCGCAGCCCCGCGCTCACCGGCCCATCGCAGTATTCAACCACCGGCACCTGCGAGGCGAGCGCCCGGGCCACGGCATCGTCAAATGGCAGCTCGGCGAGCACGGGAATCTTGTGCGCCGCGCAAAACTCGCGTATCGCTGCGGCGTTTAGCGCGTTTATGTCGGCCTTGTTGATGATCGCTGCTGCGGGCAGGCCGAAGTGACCGGCAAGCTCCACCACGCGCTGCATGTCGTGGATGCCGGAGAGCGTGGGCTCGGTAACCACGAGGGCGAGGTCGACGTCGGCGAGCGCGGCCACGGCCGTGCACCCGATCCCCGGCGGCCCGTCAATAAGCACGAGGCGCTTGCCCTGGGCCAAGGCGACGTTTTCCGCGAGCTGGCGCACGCGCGTGACCAGCCGGCCGGAGCTTTCCCCACCGGGCTCTAGCCGCGCGTGAACCATGGGGCCATAGCGCGTTTCGGAGATGAAGTAATGCCCGCTAACGATCGTCTCCAAACGCAGGGCATCGTTGGGGCAAACGAGCACGCACAGCCCGCAACCCTCGCACGCGGCGACGTTTATTGAAGTCTTCGTGATCGCTCCAAAGCGGCAGCGCCGCTCGCACTCCCCCGCTTGGCGGCATTTGTCAGCGTCGCGCACGGCAACCTTTGCCCCGAAAAACTCGCTTTTCTCCCGCACCTCTGGGTGAAGGAGGAGGTAGAGGTTCGCCGCGTCGACGTCGCAGTCGGCGATCGCCGCATCGCGGGCGAGGGCGGCGAAGCTCGCCAGGACGGTCGTCTTTCCTGTCCCGCCCTTGCCGCTCACTACGGTAAGTTGCTTGACGTGACGAGGCACTTTGCGTTCTCCTTGGAGGGGAACTGGCGGCGGCCGGCAGCGGGGGTGAGCCACTGCCGCGCGCAGCGTCCGCTTATGCCGCTACCGGCCGCCACACTTGCCCTACCACCAGGCGCGCCAACCGCGGCCTATCCCCCGGCCGCCCCACGCGCCCCAGCCCCAGGGCCACGCCGCCCGCCGGCCAAACCATCCCAGGCCGAGATAGGGCACGCGCGGCCACAGGCCGAAGCCCAGTGCGGCAAACGGGGCAACCGCCCCCCAGCCCCAGGGCACATAGGGCTGGTAGGAAACAACCGGAGCCACGGGGCGCACCCAGGCGGAGGCCGCATATGCCCCATAGGGCCCCGCCCAATACAGCGGGCTATAGGGGTTGCACCAGCCGCGTCCTCCGCCGGTCATCGGCCCTAGGCCAAGTGGGCCTGTCCCATCTAGTCCGGGCATCTCGCTCCCTCCCTCGTCGGCAGCGTCGTTCGGCGCAGGACGCTATCGCTGCCGCGTCATGGGCTGTCCGCAACGCGGGCATTTTGTCTGATAGCAGGGGACGCCACGCCGATGGGGCACGGTGGTCCCGCAGTTGGGGCACACGCAGTTGCCCCCGGGGCCCAGGCCCATGCCTCCCATGCGTCCCTGTCCGCCGCCACGGCCCAAGCCGCGTCCTGTCCCCGGTCCCTGGCCCAGCGGTCCTGTCCCATCTCCTCGCGGCATTGCTCTCGCCTCCTTATTGCCCGGCCATTTTCGTTACTTGCTCGAGCACGGCGCACAGGGGCTCGAGCCACTCGGGAAAGGCGTGGGCGAGCGTCTCCCCACGCGAATAAGCCTCGGCAATTGCCCGCTCTTGGGGAATGGTGAGCAAAATGGGAATATCCTGCTCCGCGCAGTAGCGCTCAACGCCGCCGTCGCCGATCCCCGCGCGGTTGATGATCACCGCGCAGGGGACACCTAGCGCGCGGCAGGTATCCACGGCGGCCTCGAGGTCGCTGCGTCCAAACGGCGTGGGTTCGGTGACCAACAGGCAGAAGTCGCAGCCCTCGATCGTCTCCTGCATCGGGCAGGCGGTGCCTGGGGGCGCGTCGAGAATGCTCAGCTTGTCCGCGCTAATGTGTCGCTTAACGCTCCGCGTCACCGGCCCGCTGCGCTGCTCGCCCACGTTTACCCGCCCTTGGTAAAACTCAATTTCCCCGTCTGCCGTCCCCCAGCTCACAACCCCCACCTGCCGCGGAACTTCGGCGATCGCCCCCACGGGGCAGGCGTAGGCGCAAGCGCCACAGCCCAGGCACAGCTCGGGAAACGTGAGCACGGCGTCGCGGATCACGGCGATCGCACTCGCCTGGCACGTTTGCGCGCATTCGCCGCAGCGCGTGCACTTCTCGAGGTCAACCTGAGGGACGAGGATGTGCACGGGCTCGCTGCCCGCAAACTGCGGGCGAAGCAATAGGTCGGCGTTTGGCTCCTCGACGTCGCAGTCCAAAAGCTGGACCTCGCCCAACCCGCCCGAGCGCGCGGCGACGGCCAGGCTTGTTGCCAAAAGCGTCTTTCCCGTGCCGCCCTTGCCCGCGGCTACGGCGATCGTCGCCTGACGTTCCTTCTCTTGCTGCGCGGAGCTAGTACCCATCGCCAAAGCTCACTCGGTCCTTTTCTCAAGCTCCTCAATTTGCTTTTGAATGGCCTCGAGCTGCTGGCGGATAGCCTCCGCCTGGGCTTTGAGTTGCTCCAGGTTCGCGGGGCCTGGGGGCTGCATGGCCCACGGGCCGGCGGCAGCGCCCATGCCCATGCCCATCCCCATGCCCATGCCCATTCCGCGGCCCATACCTCGGCCGCCGCCACGGCCCATGCCCATCCCCGGGCCGAAGCCAGGGCCAAATCCGCCGCCCATGCCAAACTTCGCCCCGACGCTCGGGGTAGAAAGCTCCTGCAGCTTGCCCGCTTTAAGCGCCTCTACCGCCTCGCGCACTGTGCCCCCCGGGCTGGCATAAAGCTTAAGCCCGCCCGCGGTAAGCGCTTGAAAGGCGTTCGGGCCGAAGTTTCCCGCAATTACCGCCTCGGCGCCGGCATTGGCCACCGCCTGCGCCGCGGCGATCCCCGCGCCCGAGCCCTGCATGGTCGCGGCGTTCTCGAACGCCTCAAACTCCATCGTCTCGGTGTCCACGATCACAAAGTAGCTACAGCGGCCAAAGCGCGGGTCGGTTGGGGCATCGAGATTGTTTCCCTGCGCTGCAACTGCAACTTTCATGTGCTGCTCTCCCTTCCCGAGCGACGTGCGGCCCCCGCCCAGGGGCCGCACGCAGGTTTACTTCTTTTCCTCTTGCTCCAGCTCGGAGATCTGCTTTTGCACCTGGTCGAGCTGGCCCTGCAGGAACTCCGCCTGGTTCTTCAGGAACTCAAGCTGGGCTTGGGGATCGACCTGAGGCCCGGCGAACGGCGCGCCGGCCCAGGCGCCAAACCAGGGCCACGGGGCAACGGGCTGGCCGGCCTGCATCGCCTGCCACGCCGCCTGCATCTGCGGCGTGGGCCACTGGCCCGTGAGCAAAAACTGCGCGCACGGCCCAAGGCCCATCGGCGAACGGCCAACCCACCCCGGGCTAAACCCAAAGCGCATCCAGCCGGGCAGGCCCGTGAGGTAGAACATGTTCCGCCTTCTCATCTATACCGCCTCCTTTCTCTTAGGTGTTACTCACATATAGCGCTGCGAAAAAATTTTCGCTCCCCCTCATTGCTCGCTTTGCGACTGGCCCCGCTGCAGCTCCTCGGCGAACCGCGCAAGCGCCTCCGCTCGCTTGCGGATAATCTCCGCCCAGCCGCGCAGCCTCTCGCGGCCGAGCGGGGTAATTACGTAAACCCTGCGCGCCGGGCCGGAGCCTCCCACGTCCCACGTCGAGGCCACGCACCCTTCGCGCTCGAGCTGCCGCAGGGTGCGGTACACGGCGCCGGGGTCGATCGGCCCGTCGGACAGGCCCAAGCGCGCCAGCTCCTCCATTAGGCGGTAGCCGTGGAGCTGGGGCTGGGTGGCAAGCAGGTGCAGGACGCCTGGCTCGAGCAGCCTGGTAAACTGCCCGCGGCGCCTGCCCCATGGCCCTCCCGGGGCGCCGTAGCCATGTCCAAATGGGCCTCTCATCATTCAGCTTCTATGTGTTTCTGACATATATATACCATGCCCGAGCAGTACCGTCAACCGCTTTTGAAATTTTTCTCGGCCGCCGATACCACATTGTCCTCAACGAAAACGATCCGCGCAACACCGTCAACCGCTTTCGAAGTCTTTTCGCCCCCCGGGGGACGGTGGCTCAGAGCGATGGCTGCTACTGGCCCCATCAACCGCTTTTGAGGTTCTTTCAGCTGATTCGCAGACGCGATGGCTCAGAGCGGTCGCCGCGAGCGGCTCCGTCAATCGCTTTCGAGTTTTCTTAAGCCCGCAGCGTCCCTCCTCCACAGCCAACGTCGCCCCCAGCCGGAGCAGCTTGTCAGCTTTTGAACTTTTTCCGGCCTCATCGAGACAACGCCCGACGGCCTCCCGCCGCTCAAGGCCAGAACAGCTTGCTCGCTCTTGAAGTCTAGCCCGTCTCATCGCGCTCCGTGGCGCGACGGCAACCGTTGCCCTTGCCCCGCGCCCTGTGCGAATGCGAAGCTCGGCCGCCCCGCCGTCTTTTCCGCCCCAGCCAGGGCATTATCCGCAGCGCACCTCCGCTCCTCCTCGCTCCTGCTCGCGCGTGGCCGGCGCCCGGGGCGCAGCAGCCGTCGCTCCAAGCGCGGCCAAGCACAGCCCGCTGAAGGATCTCCTCCCGCCCGACAGAACGTGCTATCCATTGCTCTGCGACAACGCAACCGTGCCTGCGTGGCGAGCTGACGCGATGGAGCAACAACCCTCTGCCCGGCGTGCGACGGGCCTCCGTGCCGCGCTCAAACCCATCGTTACCCAGGCGCTAACCCCGCGCGCCGTGGGCCTGGCCCTTGTGCTCGCGGTACTCCTTGCCCTGCTTACCCCCTCGAACGACTTTGCCCTGCTCAACACCTACTTCGCCGGCAACCACTTTCCCATGGCCCCGTTTATCGTGTTGCTTTTCTTGGCCTTTCCCGTAAACCTCGTGCTGCGCTATACGCGCCTCGCTCGGCCGTTCACCAAGGGCGAGCTGGTCACCATCTGGTGCATGCTTATCGCCTCTTCGGGCATCCCCTCGTCCGGGCTTTTGCGCCTCCTCATTCCCGTGCCCGCGGGCGCTCACTACTACGCCGAGACGCACCCCGACTGGAAGACGTTGGTCATCCCGCACATTCCCGACTGGCTCCTGGTGAGCGATCGCGATGCCGTGCAGTGGTATTTCGAAAGCAAGCCGGAGACGGAGCCCATTCCCTGGCACGGCTGGCTTAAGCCGACCATTGCCTGGGGGACGTTCGTCATCTTCTTTTACTGGACGACGATGTGCCTTACCGCAATCCTCCGCCGGCAGTGGGTGGAGCGCGAGCGGTTCCCTTTTCCCCTGGTTAACTTTCCCGTGGAGCTCGCCGCGGTAGGCGCGGAGAAGCCCGCGGCGTGGGACATCCTAAAGCGCGGCGGGTTTTGGGGCACGGTGCTCATCGTTGTCTTCCTGCGCATCCTCGACGGCTATCACATCCACAACCCAAGCGTTCCCCGGCCGCCGTTTTTGGTCAACGCCAGCCAATATTTCACGGAGCGCCCCTGGCGCTATATGGGCGGGCTCTACCTGCGCACCTACCCCATGGTCATCGGGCTCTCTTACCTTACGCGCACGGAAATGTGCTTTTCGTTTTGGTTTTGGTACCTGTTCTTAAAGGTCCAGCAGATGTATCGGGGATATCTCGGCTTGCCCCCCGGGCTAAGCACGCTGGGCGCCGGCCCCGCCTATCAGCACTATCAGCAGTTTGGGGTGCATCTTGCCTTTTTCCTGTGGATCATCTGGGTTTCCCGGGGATATCTGCGCCAGGTGCTCGCCAAAGCGCGCGGGGCCAATGGCATCGACGACGCCCAGGAAGCAATGCGCTACAAGGTCGCCGTGTGGGGGGCGATCGTCGGCTACTTTCTGTGCAGCGCGTGGCTCGTTGCCGCCGGGGTGAGCGTGCACTGGGCGCTGTGGGCGATCGCCGGCAACTTCATTATGTGCACCGTGCTCTCCTGGCTGGTAACCAACGCGGGATACGTTATGGTGCAGAGCGTATGGCTGCCCATCGATTCGGTGGTCGGGTTTTTCGGGTCGAACGTGCTCAGCGCGCGCGACCGCGCGGTGTGGCCTATTGTCGACCGCATTTTTATCTCGGACCCGCGGGAGATCTTAATGCCCACGCTGCTCAACGGGCTGCGCGCGGCCGATGTCGGCCTCAGCCGGCGGCAGATTCTCCGCGCGATGATGCTTACCGTGGCCATCGTCGCGGTGATCGGCACGATCATGGGCATACGCATGGGCTACATTTGGGCGGCGCTTACCTGCCCCAACCAGTGGGCCTATACCCACTCCGCCCAGCGGCCCTACCTGTGGACGGAAACGATCGCCAAAAGCCCCATTACCTGGACCTGGGAGAACAACTGGAACGCAATTTACAACACCCTCGTTGGATTCTCCGCGACGCTGCTTATGTTTTTTATCCGCACGCGCTGGCTGGCGTTTGGCTTGCACCCTGCGGGGTGGGCGGTGGCCAAGTCCTGGTCGGGGAGAATGTTTTGGTTTTCTTACTTTCTGGGCTGGGCGATAAAGACGATCCTTTTGCGCATCGGCGGCTACAAGATGATGCAGCGCGCCAAGCCCGTGTTCCTCGGCCTCGTCGTGGGCGACGCCATCGCCGCGCTCATCTGGATCATCGTCGGCTGGATCCTGCAGGACCCAGACCACCCCTACTTCGTCATGCCCCACTAGCGCCGACCGCTGTGCGGCAGCGCGCAGGCTGCCGCCCCCCGCGCGGTGCGCAAAAACACACGCGCCCGCGCCCTGCGGGAGGAGGAGCAGCCACGCCGCGCGCCGGCGCGGAGCAAAAACCCGCCGCTTTTCGCCCGGGCCCTTCCGCCCTTGCCCTCGTCGCCCGCGCGCTAGCGCCACACGCCGGGGATCTTCGTCCCGCACTTGGGGCAGGCGCCGTTTTTCAGGCGCATGAGCGTTATCTGGTAGATGTTGCGCCTAATGAGCGCTGTGCCGCACTTGGGGCAATAGGTGGTCGCGTAGTCGGGGTCGGGGATATTGCCCACGTAAACGTAGCGCAGCCCCGCCTCGCGCGCGATGCGATAGCACTCGTCGAGCTTGGACATGGGCGTCTGGGGGAGGTTCTTTAGCTGATACGCCCCGAAAAAGCGCGAGAAATGCAGGGGCACGTCGCGCCCCAGGTTGTGCAAAATCCACTCCACCAGGTCGCAGATCTCCCGCCGGCTGTCGTTGAGCGTGGGAATTACCAGGTAGACGATCTCCAGCCACTTGCCCAGGCGGTGGACGAGCTTGATTGTGTCGAGCACGGGCTGGAGCCAGCCGTCGCAGTTGGTTTTGTAAAACTCGTTGCGCATGGACTTGAGGTCGACCTTAATCGCGTCGAGGTACTTGCACACCTCGATCATCGGCTCGCGGTTAATGAACCCCGCGGTGATCATTACGTTGCGCACGCCGCGTTTGCGGGCGATCTTCGAGGTGTCGTACATGTATTCGTAAAACGTCACGGGCTCGGAGTAGGTATAGGCCACGGAGGCGGCGCGGTGGGCGATGGCCTGCTCCACGACGCGCTGCGCGGGGAGATCAATGCCGCGCACCTGCTCCGGCCGACTCTGGGAGATCTCCCAGTTTTGGCAGTTTTTGCAGTTAAAGTTGCACCCCGCGGCGGCGATGGAAAAGGCAAGCGTCCCGGGCAAAAAGTGAAACAGCGGCTTTTTCTCGATCGGGTCCAGCCCCACCGCCGCCGCTCGCCCGTTGACCAGCGTGTAATAAACTCCGCCGCGGTTTTCCTTGCACCCGCAGTAGCCCCGCTCGCGGTCGCCGACGATGCACTCTTTCGGACAAACTAGGCACTGAATGCGCCGGTTTGAGAGCTTTTTGTAAAACATTGCCGGCTTGCCCGGCAGTTGCGTCCGCGGAGCGCGGCGCACCTTTCCCCGCGCGCTGGAAGTCGCCGCCAGAGCGACCGCGGAGCCGCTCGGCCGCCTGCCCCTGGAGCAGCCGGAGACCGCCGCGCCAAGCGCTGCGCCGGCCGCGCCCAGCGCCGCCCGGCGCAGCATCTCCCGACGGCTCAGCTTGCGCTCGCTCACGTGCCCTCACCCCTCACACCGTCTCGGCGTCCACCTCGAGCAGCTCTATTTTGTTCAGATCGCTTTGCCCCAGCCGATGTTCGTCGTCGGCGGCAATTTCCAAATAGTTCGGCCACAGCTCCTCCTCGGCGAGCGAGGGTTTGCCCGCCTTGGCCCGTAGCTCCTCGATAATCTTTGTCCCCACGGCGTCCACGGCCACGGGGTCTGTGCCAAGCAACAGCGCGTTATAGCGCACGGTCGTCTCCGGCTTATAGCCCGGCCCCCCATAGTAGCACACGAGCAGGGCGTCGCACACCACCAGGCGCTGCTTGCCGCGGATGTGCTCCGCGCAGTTCACATCGGCCACCGCCGGGCAGCAGCGGTTGGTGTGCATCTTGTTCGGGTTGTGCACGCTGCCGAAGTGGTTTTTCAGCGCCGCGGACAGCCCGGCCAGGTCGTGGTCCTTTAAAATGGGCAGGTTAATGATCGCCGTGGCCATATCCGTGACGATCAGGCTATAGCACGTCCCCGTGGAGAGGACGATCGTCGGCTCGGGCTCATAGCCCACGGCGTCGCTTCCGAAGCAGCGCGGGCCGCGGCCGCTTGCCCGCAGCTCATAGCCGCAAAACTCCAGCTCGCCGGAGTCGCGGTCGAAAATAATCGCGTTTTCCTCGGGCAGGCCCGCGCGAGCCATGCTCTCCACCACGGCATAGGCCAGCTCGGGGTGCGTGGCCAGCGGCGGGCCGGCGAGGCAGTTAACCTTTAGCGCCACGGTGTCCTCGGGCTTTACAAACCGCCGCCACGCTTGGCGCACGCTGCTCTCGCCGGTAAGCGCAAGCAGCCCAACCTCCAGCGCCTTGCCGCAGGCCTGCGCGTTTGGCTCTAGCTTTTCGTTGGTCAGCTTGCTATGGCGCACCAGGACGACGCGCGACTTAGCGCCCCCGCTCGCCTTGCGCGTAGGGGTCGCTGCGGCGCGAGCGGCAGCGGGCGCCTTAGCGCGGTTGCCGCACCCCGCGCCGAGCGCCGCGCCCAGGCCCATGCCCAGCGCCTCCAAAAACTTCCTCCGTGTTGCTTTGCCCTTAGTCATGTTCCTCGCCAAACACCTGCGCCGTGAAAATATAAAGCTTGGCCCCCTTCTTCCAGGCGTCGGGGGCGATTCCCGCCTTGTGCGCGCACAGCTCGCAAAGCAGCGTCTCGCGGTCCCACCCTTGCTCGGTGGCCACCTGGGGCAAAAACACCCCCGATGCCAGCCCTTGGACCACGCACACCCCATGCTTGCCCGGAATAATCTCCTCCGGGTTTGTGCACAGCCTCAGCGGCGAAAGCACGCTTATTTCGATCGTTATCTCGCCCACCTCCGCCGCGGTTACCGGAGGAAAGCGCGGGTCGTGCAGCGCGGCGTCGATCGTTCGCCGCTGAACATCTTGAATCAGGGGCAGGGTGGGCTCCAGGCTCCCGATGCACCCGCGCAGTTTGCCGTGCTCTTTTAGCGTAACGAACACCGCGCGCTTGCGGTTAAGCGCAGGGTCGGACGAGCTCGCGGGAACGGGCACCTTGCCGCTGACCACGTCCTCGAGCGTCTTGCGGGCAACGGCAAGCAGCTCCGCGCGCTGCTTTGCGCTAAGCTCCTCCCCCTGCTCGGCGGCGCTTTGTTCGGCTGTCTGGCCCTCCTCCGACACTTTGCTATTGCACAGGGCAACCGCGCCATAGCCCACGCAGCGGCCCTTTGTCGTCGGGTCAGCGTCGCCGGAATTGGCGTGCTTAAGGACAACCACCTTGTCCGCGCCCAGCTCGCGTGCGGCAACCATTACGGCAACGACCGGACCCAGGCCGCACATCGTGCACGCCAGGTTGGGCACGCCGCGGTCCATTAGCTCGCGGTCTTTTTTATAGACGGCGTCTACGTCGAGCGTCTTTATCGCCTGCAGCATTTGCTCGTCGCAGGAGTTGGCGTCGTCGTAGGCCGGGTAGTGGCTCATGTCGCTGCTCGCCACAAGCAGGGCGTTTTTCCCGCGCAGCGCGCGCGCCAGGGCTTGGCCAATTGCCTTGCAGTTTTCCGGCGAAAAGTCGCAAACCGTTATCGGGAGCACGCGAAACTCCCCGAGCACCGTCTGCAGAAAGGGGAGCTGGACTTCGACGCAGTGCTCGCCCGTTGTCGTCATGTGCGGGACGTCGTTTACGGCAAGCGGCCCCTTGCTTGAGGCAAGCTCGGCGCGCAGCGCGGTGTCCACGGGCACCTCGCCCAGCGGCGTACGCCAGGCATCGGCGGAGCTCATCGCGGCGCCGCCGTGCGACACGTGGTGGCTCGGGCCGAGGATGACCACCGTGTCGTAGCTTTTCCCCTGCAGGCACTTATAGGCCCAGGCGGCCACGGCGCCGGAGAACTCGTAGCCGGCGTGGGGGACGATCAACCCCACCACGCGCCCGGGCAGCGCGGCGGGGGGCTTGGCCTGCTCCAAAAACTTGTCCACCGCGGCCTGGAGAGCCTGCTTGTCCGCGGGGTAAAACATTCCCGCAACGGCGGGCTCGCGCACATAGCGCGCTTCGGGCGTTTGCGCGGCGGTTTGCCCTGTTTGCCGCTCGTCGGCCTGCGGCTTCGCCCGCTGGCACGAGGCGCACAACGTCAGGGCCACGCCCAGCGCGCAAAGCCCCAAGCGCTTGCCGGAAATGCTCCGTTGCATTTGCCCTCACTTCCCTCTGTACTATACGCTTCGAAGCGGCGCATCCGTTTCCTGTTTCCCAACGCGTAGGCCACGGCGGCCATCCCCCGGGGAGGGAGGACCATGGAGGCGACAATCGGCCAAAGCAAGCTCGAGCTCGTTGTCGGCGACATCACCGAGCAGGCGACAGAGGCCATCGTCAACGCGGCAAACACCTCGCTGCTTGGCGGGGGCGGCGTTGACGGAGCGATCCACCGCGCGGGCGGGCCGGCGATCCTCGAGGAGTGCCGGCGCATCGGGGGCTGCCCCACGGGCGACGCGGTGATTACCACCGGGGGAAACCTTCCCGCGCGCTACGTCATCCACGCTGTCGGGCCGGTATACCGCGGGGGCACGCGCGGCGAGGCCGAGCTTCTCGCCAGCGCCTATCGCCGCAGCCTCGAGGTGGCCAGCGAAAACGGCGTGAAAACCGTTGCCTTCCCCTCGATCAGCACCGGCGCGTATCGCTATCCCGTAAACGAAGCGGCGCGCATTGCCCTGCGCACGGTAATCGACTATCTCAAGCAGCACCCGGAGATCGAGCTCGTGCGCTTCGTTTTGTTCACGCGCGACATTTACGACGCCTATGCCGAGGCCCTGCGCGAGCTGCTTTCACAGGAGAAAAGCGCGGGCTGAGCCACTCGCGACAGGCGCTCCGCGCAGCCCAGGCGCGTGGGCCCGCTGCCTGGGCAGCTTTCTCTGGGCCTGCCTCGCCAATCGCAGACCAAGGCCGCGGCAGCAGCCTAATCAACGTAGCGTGGGCAACTCTCGGCCCTAAAGGTTTATCTTATCGTCGGGGATGACCGGGCACTTGATGAATACGATGCGCGTCTCCTCGTTGCAGTCGTTGACGATGTTGTGCGCCTCGCCCGGGTCGAGGCGGAAAACGTCGCCTGGGCGCACGCGGAACACTTGGTCGTCAACGATCATCTGCGGCGTGCCCTTCTCGAAGTAAAACGTCTCCTCCACTTGCTCGTGCTTGTGCAGGCCGAGCTCCTGGCCGGGCTTAAACACGATGATCCCCCACTCGATGCGCGGCCCGCGGAGAAAGTACTTCGGCCCGTGATCGCCGTGGCGAAACTGGCAGTCGTGCTCGTTAACCCTTTCCACTGCCCACCCTCCCTTGCCCGGGGTTAGTTCGTTTCCTCCTCGCCCAGGGCCTCCTCGAGGATCGCCCGCACGTCGTCGGCGCTGGGCTGGCGCGGGTTGTGCTTTGTCGAGCCCGAGGCGAGCGCGAGGGGGATGATTTTGTCCAAGTCCGCGCGCTTTGCGCCAAACTCGCGCAGCGACACCCTCGCGCCCAGCTCGCGGGCAAGCGCGGAAAACCAGCGCAAAAGCTCCTCCGCCGCCGCCTCGTCGCTGGCCTCGGCCCGCGCCAGACCCAGTTCGCGCGCCGCGCGGGCATATTTCTTTTGCGCGCAGGGCAGGTTAAAGCGCATTACCGCGGGCATAAGCAGCGCGCATACCTGCCCGTGCGGGAGGTGATAGAGGCAGCCCACGGGGTGGGCCAGCCCGTGCACGAGCCCCAGCCGCGCGCTCGCCAAGGCAAGCCCGGCAAGCAGGCTCCCCGCGGCCATCCGCTCGCGCGCGGCGGCGTCCGCCCCGTCTTCCCACGCCCGGCGCAGCGCGCCGCCGATAAGCGAGATCGCCTGCAGGGCAAGCGCGTCGCTCGCCGGGTTAGCCCCCCGCGAGACGTAGCTTTCCAGCGCCTGGACGAGCGCGTCGAGCCCGCTAAACGCCGTTACCCGCGGCGGGCAGCTTACCGTAAGCTCGGGGTCCACCAGGGCCACCCGCGGGAGCACCGTCTCCCCGCGCAGGCTTGCCTTAACCCTGCGCTTGGGGTCGGTGAGCACGGAGTTCGGGGTAACCTCGGCCCCCGTACCCGCGGTTGTCGGCGCGGCGACCACAGGCAGGCCCGGGCCGCGAACCTCTCTCTTGCCGGAGTGATACTCCGCCGCTGCGCCGGGGAGGTTGGCCAGCGCGCCGATGGCCTTCCCCACGTCAATGACGCTTCCCCCGCCCACGGCGACGACGACGTCGCAGCCGCCCTCCTGCGCCGCCTGCCGCCCGCGGTCCACGGTGGGCAGGCCGGGCTCGGCCTCTACGCCGGAAAACAGGGTAACTTCCACGCCTGCGCTCTCGAGCAGCGCGCGAAGTTGGGCCAGCCGCCCTGTGCGCTCCAGCGCTCCCTGGCCCACGACGAGCAGCGCCCGCCGCCCCAAAGCGGCGGCCTCGCGCCCGAGCTCGCTCATCTTCCCCCAGCCGAAAATGACCTTTGGCGCGCGGAGGGCAAACTCGCTGATGCGCTCCATTTCCCTCATCCTCACGAACAAAGCAGCTGCTGCGCTTTTTTGTAGACTTTGTCCACGGCGCGGCGCGCTTGTTCGGGCAGCTCAAACGTATGCTCGGCAATAATGCGCTCCGCTCTTGCCGCCGCCTCGCGCAAGATGTCCGGCCGCCCGTGGCGCATCCACTGGCCGATGTTCCAGTGCAAAAAAAGCTCCGGCTGCCAAAACATTTCTGCGTAGCGGCCAAGCGTCAGCTCATCGTCTAAAAACTGCCCCGCGGGCCCCACACGCTGCACCGCCTCAAGCCCCGCGCGCGCCTCTCCCCCGGGCATCCCTTGGACAACGCGCTCTACATAGCGCACGATCTCCACGTCTAAAATCGCCTGCACGGGGCTAAACACCTCGTCCACGGAGAGCTGCCCCACCCCGTCGAAATGCCGCGCCCCCGCCAGCCCGCGCACCACCGCGCAGGCCATCCGTTCCGCGCACGACTGCGGCCCGACGACCTTCGCGCACGTGCGCAGCCGGCAGAGATAGCTCGGCGCCCCGCAATAAAACTGGTGCAACTGCTCCGCGAGCAGCCCGAGCAGGCAAAACTCCGGCGAGCCGTAGACGATCGTCCCGTATTTGAAGTCAAACGGCTCAACGCGCAGGCTAAACGCGTGCAGGGCACCGTGTGAGATTATGTCCAAGGTGATATACGCGGCAAGCGCCTCGGCCGCGGCCTGCATCGCCGCGCCCGCAACATCGAGCGGAGCCGTCGCCCCAAGCATGGGAATGGCCAGCGCGGGGTAAAGCGCAACCTGCGGGTCGCCCAGGCAGCGCAAGATGAGGTCCATGCACGTTTCATCGAACTTCAGCGGGCTGACGAGAAACTGCACGACGAGGGGAAACTTGCGCCCCGCAGCGGCCCACATTTCCTTCTCCAGCTCAAGCTCAACCTCGTTGCGCACCCCCAGCCCTCCGCCCAGCTCGCGGCTGTGCAACAGGCACAGGCGATCGGTGTGGATGGCGCGCAGGGGCAGGGGGGCGTCGCTGGCCACCACGGGCGCCGTCCCCGGGCCAAGGTTAAGCGCGTCGCACAGCTTAACCATCCGCGCGCAGTCCTCCGCCGTGGCCTCGCGCGGGCTGTTGCTCTGCGGGTCGCACAGCCACATGGCGATCCACGGCCCACCCAGGGTAAACCGCTCCGGTGGGCGCGCCCGCTTTCCCTCCGCGCGCAGCTTGGCCACGTAGCGCTCCACCAGCTCCCGGGCAAACTTTATCCGCCCCCCGCCAATCGAGATCCCCGGCGTCCCGCTCAGTGCCTCATGCACACCGCGGTGCGCGCAGGCGATGCCCGTCTCCTCGAGCAGGCGCAGGGCGCCGGCGTGGATCTCCTCCAGCTCCTCGCGCTCAAACCCCCCGGCAAGCTCAAAGCGCAGCTGGCGCATGGCCCCTCACGCCCCTGGGAAAAACTTGGCCCAAGTCCGCGGATCTTACGCGCCGCGCGCCAGGCGCAGCGCTTTCAAAAAAACAGCGGCAAGGCGCTTCGTCGGCCCGCCCCTACTTGTGCGCCCAGAGGATTAGCCCCGTGTCGAACAGCGAAACGAGGTCCTCATGCGCGGGGAGCACGCGCACGGTATAGCCGTGCGTGCCCGCGTCCTCGCAGGTTATGCTAATGCCAAACTCGCACTTGCTCCCCTCGTGGCTTGTGCACTCCATAGGCTCCGCGCGGGCCGAGATAATATCGCCCTCGGGGTTTACCCGGCCATAGCAAAGCTCCACGCGCACGTCGTCTGGGCTAAGCGCCCCGAGCTCCACCGTGGCGCTAACGGTAAGCTGCCCGCCCACCTGCTCCCCGCCGTCGAACCTATCGGAGATGGCGACAATCTTCACCCCGCCCCAGGCGTCGCGCACGCGCGCCTTCCACGCGGCAAGCGCCCGGGCGCGGGCAAAGTTGTCCGCGGAAAGCTCCTCCCAGCGCTTCATCCCCGGCCGATAAAACCGCTCGCTATACTCGCGCACCATGCGGTGCGAGCTAAACTGCGGGACGATGGCCTTCATCGCCCGCTTCATCAGCGCGATCCACTGCCGCGGAAGCTGGTCCGCCCCGCGCGTGTAAAACAGGGGGATGATCTCCTTCTCCAGCACATCGTACAGCGCGCGCGATTCTACCTCGTCCTGGTAGTTCTCGTCGGCGTAGACCTCGCCGCTGCCGATGGCCCAGCCCGTCTCCTGGGGGACATATGCCTCGTCCCACCACCCGTCGAGGACGCTCAGGTTAAGCGCGCCGTTTGCTGTGGCCTTCATCCCGCTTGTGCCGCTTGCCTCAAGCGGCCGGCGCGGGGTGTTCAGCCACACGTCAACCCCCTGGACCATGTAGCGGCAGAGGCTCATGTCGTAGTCCTCGAGGAACACCACGCGGTGGCGCAGCTCCGGCCGCCGCGCAAAGTGGATGAGCTGGCGGATCATCTCCTTCCCCGGGCGGTCCGCGGGGTGGGCCTTGCCCGCGAAAATGAGCTGTATCGGCCGCTCCTTGTCCGTGAGCAGGCGCACCAGCCGCTCCTCGTCGCGCAAAAGCAGCGTGGCCCGCTTATAGGTGGCAAACCTCCGGCCAAAGCCAATGGTCAGCGCCTCGGGGTGGAGCACCTCCTCCGCCTGGGCGATCTCCTGCTGCGTCGCCCCGCGGCGAATGAGCTGCTCGCGCAGCCGCCTCCGCGCATAGGCGACCAGCCGCTCCCGCCGCCGCTCGTGTGTCCCCCACAGCTCCGTGTCCGGAATGTCGTCGATCCTCCGAAACACCGTTTCGTCCTCGGGATACTCCCGCCAGCGCGTCCCGAGGTAGCGGTCGAACAGCGTGAGCATCTCGCCCGACAGCCACGATGTCGTGTGCACGCCGTTGGTGATATGCACGATGGGTATCTCCTCTTCGGGCACGTCGGGCCACAGGTCGCGCCACATCTTTCGGGTAACTACGCCGTGCAGGCGGCTCACCGCGTTGCGCCACGCGGAGAGCTTCAGCGCGAGCACGGTCATGCAAAACGGCTCGTGCGGGTCGGACGGGTTAACCCGGCCCAGGGCGAGGAATTGGTCGCGCGAAAGCCCAAGCTGGGGGTAGTAGTCCTTAAAGTAGGCGTCCATGAGCTCGGGGTCGAACCGGTCGTGCCCCGCGGGCACCGGCGTGTGCGTGGTAAATACGTTGCCCACCGCCGCGGCCTCGCGCGCTTCTTCAAACGACAGGTTTGCGCTCTTCATCAGCCGGCGGATGCGCTCCAGGGCCAAAAACGCCGAGTGCCCCTCGTTCATGTGATATACCGCGGGGCTAATCCCCAGCTTGGACAGGGCTTCGATCCCCCCGATGCCCAGGAGGATCTCCTGGCGCAGGCGCATCGTCTGATCCCCGCCGTAAAGGGCGCTGGTAATCGCGCGGTCCTCGGGGGCGTTGCCCTCAACGTTGGTGTCCAGCATAAACAACGTGCGCCGGCCCACGGTAATCTGCCAAATGTTCGCCGCTACGTCGCGCGGGCCGATGGGCACGACGATCTGCACCTGCTCCCCGCGGCCGTCGCTCGCCGGGCGGACGGGGAGGGTGGAGAAGTCGTTGTCCGGATAGTCCTCCTGCTGCCAGCCGTCGGCGCTTAGGTATTGCCGAAAGTAGCCCTCCTGATAGAGCAAGCCCACGCCGTACACAGGAACGCCCAGGTCGCTCGCGCTCTTAAAGTGGTCGCCCGCGAGCACGCCCATCCCGCCGGAGTAGATAGGCAAGCACTCCGACAGGCCAAACTCCAGGCCGAAGTAGGCGATCGCCTGGTCCTTCGCCTGGGGAAACCGCCGCGCCCACCATGTCTCGTCCTCGAGGTAGCGTTGGACCGTCTTGTGCACGCGGTCTAGGTGCTCGAGGAAGCTTTCGTCGCGGGCGAGCTCCTCCAGGCGCTCCTGGGAGAGCATGCCGAGCATGGCCACGGGGTTGTGCCGCGTGGTTTCCCAGAGCGTGCGGTCGAGCCGGCGGAGAAGCTCGATCGCATCGGGGTTCCACGCCCAGCACAGGTTGTAGGCAATCTCGCGCAGCGGCTCAAGGTTTTCCGGCAGCCGAGGGTAGATCGCATATGTGCGATAGGCTTTCACGGGACAGCGCCACCCCTTCCCCGCGCGATGCTGCTTTGTCGTTATTCTCCCGCCCCGCGGCCCGCTCCTAGC
Organism: uncultured Armatimonadia bacterium; assembly: GCA_964565895.1. Lineage (GTDB taxonomy): Bacteria > Armatimonadota > Zipacnadia > UBA1398 > CAZMGT01 > CAZMGT01. The sequence continues at coordinate 15,842 of CAZMGT010000003.1, read as the reverse complement.
GCAGCGCGCCAATCTTTGCCCCACGGTGAACATTGGGCAGGGGTTTTCCGTACCCAACATAAGATAGTGCAGGGCGCGCATCAGCGGCGCAGCAAGTGGGCCGCGTTGCCCTCAGGCGATGCGCAGACGTGCCCCGCGTCAACGCCTGCGGGCCGCCTTCGGCCCCAGGGCGCGGGGCAGCGGTCGCGTGCACCTCGTCCAGCACTTGACAAACGTCATGTGCCGTGTGATATGAAATTAGCGGCACAAAAAGGTGTTGATCGCCGTGGCCACTGCGGACAAAGTGCGGGAAAAGCCAAACGAGCCCTTAACTTCGGGCGTTTCCCAGCCCCGTTTTGCCCACAAGAGCGAGGCGGAGTTTGCCCGCATCCTCGACTTCTATGGGGTAAAGTGGGAGTATGAGCCGCGCACGTTTGTGTTAGAGTGGGACGACGAGGGAAACGTTAAGGAGTCGTTCGCGCCGGACTTTTATCTGCCGGAGTTTAACCTGTATATCGAGCTGACGACGCTTAAGCAGAGCCTGGCCAACCGCAAGCACAAGAAGCTGCGCAAGCTTCGCGCGCGCTATCCGGAGATAAACATCAAGCTGTTTGAGCTGCGCGACGTCCACCGGCTAATGGTCAAATACGGCAAAGCCCGCGCGCCGGAGAAGAGCTAGCGGCAAGACCCGCCCGCGCTAACCCGCGCAATGGGCGGGACAGGGAGCAGACCAACCGACTGACCGCCGACCGTCAACCCCTTCCGCGCGGGGCGAGGTTTGTCTCCAGAGCGATGTCCGTAGCGGCGGAAATAACTCTATTCGGAGAGAGAAAGGGTTATCGCGTCTTAGTAAACAGGAGAGCGCCGCAATGATCGCCCTGCTCGAAGAAAAGCGTGCGGAGATCGTGGCTCTGTGCCAGCGCTACCGTGTGCGGCGCTTGGAGGTCTTCGGCTCGGCGGCCACAGGCCGGTTCCATCCGGAGCGCAGCGACGTGGATTTCCTCGTGGAGTTTTATCCCCTAAAGCCCGGGGAGCGCGAGGAGGCTTATTTCGGCCTCCTCGAGGGCCTCGAGCAAGCTCTAGGGCGCTCCGTGCATCTCGTCAGGGAACGGGCCATTTCTAACTGATACTTCCGCCGTGCTGTGGAACAGAGCCGAGAGCTGGTCTATGCGGCTTGAGGCGCAAAAGCTGCTTGAGGACATGCGCCAAGCGGTGGAGTCAATCAGGCGGTTCACCGCGGGGAAAACGTTGGCCGACTAGCAGACCCTCTCCTGGGCTCCGCCGTGGAGCGGCAGTTTGAGATCATCGGGGAGGCGCTCAATCGCCTGCGAAAGAGAGCGCCGGCCGTCGCCGACCAAATCACCCACGCCAAGCGCATTATCGCTTTTTGGAACATTCTCATTCACGGCTACGAGCTGGCAGACCACGAGGGTAGTGTGGGACGTGATGGAAACCCACCTCCCTGTGCGCCGCGACGAACTTCTTCGCTTGCTGGCGGAAAGCGACAGGCAGTGACCCCGTACGGTTGGCGAAGGGCAGAATGCTGCCGACGATTGTTGACCCCGACTTTCCTAGGTACCGCCGCAGGAGCAAACGCGCGTCCTCAAGCTACGAAGGAGCCGTTCCTCACGCTGAGTAAACGCGCGCCTTTGGCTGAAACGGCCGCAGGGGATGCGTTAACTGCGCGAGAGCGCAGGAGAGGTTGGTCGTTGGGCGGGGCACAAAAAACCCCCGAGGCGCTTTCCCCGGCTTGCTGGCGGCTTTGGGATCGGCTTCGGATTCTGCAGAAAACCCCAACCAACCTTTCGGCTCGTCAGGACCTCCGCAGACCTCCTCCGCCTCTCCCTCGGCACTCCGGGGTCGCCCCCGGCATCCCTCGGAGCTTCGGCTTGCCTTCCGGCTTACCGAACCCCGCCGCGGCCTCGCGACCGCAACGACACCCAGCTCGCCTTCCGGCTCCCCTCAGCTCCTCGGTACCCAGCCGCCCTGGGTCCGCGCCTCAGGGACTTTTAGCATAGGGGACTTTCTGCAAGCCTGTCAAGGCTTTTTTGAAAAAAATTTTTTCCAGCCGCGGAAGCTGTCCCCTTGCAGGCGAAAATGTCGAAAAAACGGCGGGTTCGCCCGCCTAACATACGGGCTCGCCAAAGGAGTTGCCGCCCACAATGAGCGAGATGCTCGGGAGCGAAGTTGTCGAGCGCGTGCTGTTTTCGGCGGAGGAGATCCAAGCGAAGGTTAAAGAGCTCGGCCGCCGCATCTCCGAGGACTATCAGGGCAAGGAGGTGTGGCTCATCAGCATCCTAAAAGGTGGGGCGTTTTTTCTGGTCGATCTCGCCCGCGCGATAACCGTCCCCGTGGCGTTCGATTTCTTCGGCATCTCCAGCTACGCCGAGCGCCGCCATACTGGCGTCGTGCGCATTACCAAAGACCTGGACCAGAGCATCGAGGGCCTGCACGTCCTACTCGTCGAGGATATCGTGGACACGGGGCTGACGCTAAACTACATTTTGCGCAACCTCCGCGCGCGCAACCCCGCCTCGCTGCGCACGTGCGTCCTCCTCGACCGCCCACATCGCCGCATCGTAGACCTGCACATTGACTATCGCGGGTTTGAGATGCCCGACGTGTTCGCCGTTGGTTATGGCCTGGACTGGCAGCAGAAATATCGCAACCTGCCCTACATCGGCGCGTTGCGCCCGGAGCTATATGAGCGCGACAACGTCGCCCTGCCCTGGGAGGAAGTGGAGTAGCGTGCGCCTTGGCGTTGCCGTGCTGCTTGCTATGCTCGCGGCTTTGTTTTGCTTCCCCGGGCCCTTGCCCGCAGCAAAGGACGTCGACCTGGGCTTTGCCGCCCCCGGCGATCTCCTTCCCCTCGCTCCCGCTCAGCCGCTAGTCGTCGAGAAGCTTCTGTTCGACGACTGCCGCGCTGTGCGTGGGTTTGTTATCGCGCCCATCGACGGCCGGCTGGACTCGCGGCATTACAGCGGCTACCTGTGGGAGTACCCCAAGCGCATTTGGGACGGAGTGTCCTATGAGTACAACGACGGCGACGGCCTGCACCTGCGCCTGGCCAACGGCTGCCGCTTTAACTACCTGCGCATCGTCGGCGGATATCGGGGCAAGCTCTACGCCGACGCCACGCGGCTCGACGGCCCCGGCGCGGGGCGGCTAGTATGTGCGGTGGCCGGCGAGGGAAAATTCTTCCGCAAGCTCCTCCCCGCGCCCGTCGACGCCCTGCGCTTGAGCTTTTTCGAAAAGGAGCAGGGCCTGCTCGCCGATGTTTCCCTCTATCTCGTCCCGGGGCGCGAAAAGCGCTACGTCGGCGCGCGCGAGTATGCTCCTGCCCAGCGCGCCGAGCCGCCCGCGGCGCTCCGCGCGGAGCTCGAGCGCCAGTTCGCCGAGGGCGACCGCGAGCTGTTTGTTTGCGCCGAAGGCGGGGCGAACAAGCCCGCTGCCCTGGCCCTCGCGCCAAACACGTTCGTGCACCTGCTAACGGCGCCCGCCGCGGAGGAGCTTTCCGTGGGGGCCGTCGAGCTTGCCTTGGACCTGTCAGGCCTGAGCGCCCCCGCTCCGCTTACCGTGCGCGTGCACGACCCGCTCAATGCGCGGCGCGAGCTGTGCGCCGTAGAGGTGCTCGCCCAGGGCAACGGGCTGGCACGGCTGCGTCTCGACTTTCCCGACCAAATCGTTCCCCGCGGCGGTGTGTGGTGGCTCTCTCTCGCCTGCGCCAAGCAGGTCGCCCTTGGCCCGGCAACGCGCCTGCGCCTGCTTCTGCTCCCCCGCGAACGCGCGCTAGGCGAGGCGCTTGCCTTTCGCAAGCTCATGCTGAAGGGGTTTTTCTACGAGCTGAGCGAGCCCCGCCCGTGGACCTCCCTCCGCCGCAACACGGACCTCGACCGCTGGATCGCCCAAAGCGAGTATTCGGACAAGCTGCGCGAGCTGTTCGACACGCTGGAGCAGTGCCGCTGGCTTGCGCCGCAGGACGACATGGTGCGCGAGTACTATGAGTGGATAAACCGCTCGCGGCTTTCTTTGGGCGAGTGGCCCGTGCGCGTGCCCGAGGTGCCCGGCGCGCCGCGCTGGGCGGTCCTCGCCCACGAGGCATATCTTGCCGTGCGCGCCGTGCCCCTGTGGTGGCTTTCTAACAGGCTCGTCCCCTCGGGCGAGTTCGGCGGCCGCGTGGGCGACGACACGGACATGTTCCAAAACTACGCCGACTTCCCCCTGCTTGAGGACCGGGGCCTGGGCGCGGCCCTGCGCCAAGCGGCGGCGCGGCTGAGCGACCTTGCCGAGAAAACTCACCTCGAGAACGGCCTGAACAAACACACCACCGACCCCCTGCACGCCTATGAGGAGGGCATTAACCACCAGGCGATGATGCCTATTTGGTTCTACGGCGACCCATTCCATCTTGAGCGCGCGATGACCGCGGCGCGCTCGCTTGAGGCGCTGATGGTCACCACTCCGCGCGGGCATTTGCACTTTAAAAGCCAGCGCTGCGGCGCCGAGGACCTGCGCATTAACCGCAAGACCGACCGCGACGGCGGCGCGCACCCGCTAATGCTCCACCCCGCGTTTACCGTGGCTTGGTATAACCGCAATCCGCGGGCCCTGCGCACCGTGCTGCGCTGGGCCGATTCCTGGCTCGAGCACTTTGCCCCGGGAAAATATCCCACCGCGGTAGACGTGGCCACGGAGAAGGTCGTGCAGTGGGGCAAGCGCCCGGGCGACGGAGGCTATGGCTCGCAGGCTTCGGCGTTTTTGTATGCGTTTTGGATTACCGACGACGACCGCTACATAAAGCCGTTCCTCTACGCCTTCGACGAGGGGGATTACTGGGCGAACGCCGAGCGGGCCACGGTGGACATCCTCGCGCGGCGTGAGCTTGAGCGCTATCGCCAGGCGCTGGCGCAAAAGCTGCGCGGCCGGGGCTATCTCTCCTACCTGCTCACCGGTGACAAGCGCGAGCTGGAAAGCGCCCTGGAGGACGTCATTCGCGAGTTTACCCGCTTCCGCCGCATGTATACCTCCGCCGAGCCGTTTACCGACCGCGTGTTTCTCTACCACCACAACGTAGACTTGTGCTATCTCGGCGGCTATGCCCGGCGGAACAAGTTCTGCCCCACGCACGCGTTGAGCTGGGAGGGGTTTTCCACCGACTACGCGGCGCTCGTCGAAGTTAACCGGCGCGACCACTTGCAGTTTGCAGTGTTTAACTTTGCCCGCGAGCCGCGCCGGGGCGCGTTTAGGGTGTGGCAGCTAAAGCACGGCCGCTATCTCCTGCGCGTCGGCCCGGACGAAAACGACGACGGCCAGTTCGACTCCGTAACGCGAGAGGAGACCCTCGAACTCGCCCGCTACAGCCGTGTGCCCCTCACCCTCCCTCCGCGCCGGCTGACCCTCGTCGAGCTCACCCTGCGCGAGGAGCTGGACGAAATTACCGCGCGGCCCGACCTCGCCCTTTCCCCGCGCGAGGTGCGCTACGATGCCGCGCGGGGCTCGCTTCGCGTCGTCGTCCACAACATCGGGGCAAAGCCCGCGCCGGCGAGCACCCTCGCCGTGCGCGACGCCGCGGGCAACACCCTCGCCAAGGCGAAAATACCGCCCCTCGATGCCCCGCTCGACCTTCTCCCGCGCAAAACCGAGCTAACCATCGAGGGCCTGGCCGCAGCGGGCCCGCTTACCGTCGTCGCCGACCCCGAGGGCGCACTCCCCGAGATTTGCGAGGAGAACAACGTAGTTACGGTGGCCGTGGAATAGCGTTTAGCCGACGATCTCCCGCGCGGCCCGAACCGTGGCCTGCCGCGCCTGCTCGACGCGCTGGCGCCAGCTCCCCAGCTCGCCGCGCAGGCAGAGCAGCTCCTCGCGCGCGGCGAGGACTGCCTGGGCCAGGGGCTCCTCCGCGCAGCCGCCGGTGTGGCTTATGCGCTCCACGGCGGCCTGCGGGTCCTGATACTGGGCCACCTGCTCCGCGCTAATCTCCAGCTCCACCCGTTGCTCGCGCGCCGCGGCGAGCAGCGCCTCGTGGGTTACCGACTCGCTCCCCGCCTTTTCCGAGCGCAAAACGGCCTCGCCCACGACGAACTTCGCCAAGCGAAACGGCACGCCGTGGTGCATCACCAGCGCCTCGGCAAGCGCCGTTGCGCAAACAAAGTCCTTCTCCGCCCACTGGCGCATCTGCTCCCGGCGCACCTCCAGGCTCTCCAGCACCCCGCGCATTACGGTAATCGCGGGAAGCACCTCGTCCACGACGTCCATAATGATGTACTTCGTCCACTGGTGGTCGTGGTTATAGCCCACGAGGTTCGCGCGGCCGATGTCGAGCAGGGCGTCTACGGCGTGGCCGGCGAGCGCCGCCTTGGCCTTCATCACCTCGAGCGCGTCCGGGTTGCGCTTTTGCGGCATAATCGAGCTGCCCCCGGCGAACTCGTCGGCGATGCGCAACATGCGCGGGGCGCGCATGCTGAGGATGATTACCGTCTGCGCCATTTGGCTGAGGTGGAACATCGTCGCGGCGAGGGCAAAGGCGAGCTCCGCCTCGGGCTCGCCGCGCGTGGCCACGCTGTCGATCGCGCTGCGCTCTGGGCTGTCGAAGCCCAAAAGCTGCGCGGTTAGCTCGCGGTCGATGGGAAACGTCGTGCCGTAGGAGGCCGCCCCACCCAACGGGCAGCGGTTATAGCGCGCGAGAAAGTCCAAATAGCGCCGCACGTCGCGCACTATCCCCTCCGCCCAGCCCTCGAGCACCGCCCCCCAGGTGGTGAGCATGGCGTGTTGGTGGTGCGTAAACCCGGGCATAACCGCATCGGCGTAGCGCTCGGCAAGCTCGAGCAGCGCCACCCCGAGGTTTACGCACCGCTCGCCGGCGTCGATCGCCTGGTCGCGCAAATACAGCCGCATGTCCGCCTGCACCTGGTCGTTCCTGCTCCGCCCACAGTGCATATAGCCCGCGTGCTCGATGCCGATCTTCTCGGTAACGGCGGCCTCGATGTTCGTGTGCACGTCCTCGCGCGTGGGCTCCAGCGCAAACTTCCCCTGCTCCGCCAGCTCCTCGATCTCATCCAGCGCGCGGAGGATCTTCGCCGCGCTTTCCCGCGGGGTAATTCCCTGCCGCGTGAGCATAATCGTGTGCACGCGGTTAACCCACAGGTCGTAGGGGATAAGGTTAACGTCGCGCGGCGGGGGCTGGGTAACGTCGCGCCCCGCGCTGAAAATGATCTTCTCCTCCGAGGGAGGGCGCTCGAACCGTTTTCCCCAGAGCTGCTTGATCTCCATGTCCTATGCCACCCCGATCTCCTCGTCGGTAAGGTAACACGCCGGGTCGTGCGCCCAAACGTCGCCGAACACCGCCTCGGCGCGCACGCGAAAGTTGCCGTTGCAAATGTCTATAAAGCGGCAGGCGGCGCAGCGCCCCTTAAGCAGCGCGCGGCGGTTCTTCAGCCCGGCGAGCAGAGGGTTGCTCGTGTCCGTCCAAATCTCAGAAAACGGCCGCTCGCCCACGTTGCCCAGCGAATAGTGCGTCCAGAACTGGTCGGGGTGCACGTCTCCGCGCCAGTCCACGCACCCGATGCCCATCCCCGAGGAGTTGCCCCCGTTCCAGCGCAAAAGCTGAAGCGCGTCCGCCGCGCGCTCCGGCTGCTCGCGCGCCAGCTTGAGGTATAGATACGGCCCGTCGGCGTGGTTGTCTACGGTAAGCACCTCGCAGTCGAGCCCGCGGGCGCAAAACTCCTCCGCGCGGCGGAAAATGAGGTCCACCGCCTGCCGTGTTTCCTCGTGGCTTAGGGCCTCCCCCAAAAGCCGCGTCCCCCGGCCGGCGTAAACGAGGTGGTAGATGCATAGGCGCTCGATCCGCTCCTCGGCGACGAGGTCGAAAATCCCCCCAAGGTCGGCGAAGTTTCTCCGGTTAACGGTAAACCTTAGCCCCACGCGCACCCCCGCCGCGCGGCACTGGCGAATCCCCTCCAGCGCCTCGTCGAACGCCCCCGCACGGCCGCGAAAGCGGTCGTTCGTCTCGCGCAGGCCGTCCAAGCTTACGCCAACGTAAGAAAAGCCTGCCTCGCGAATGCGCTGCGCTGTGCGCCGGTCAATAAGCGTGCCGTTGGTGGAGATTACCGCGCGAATGCCCCGCTGTGCGGCATAGCGGCCCAGCTCGAAAATGTCCTCGCGCAAAAGCGGCTCGCCACCGGAGAAGAGGAGCACGGGCACGCCAAACTGCGCCAAGTCGTCGATCATCGCCCGCGCCTGCTCCGTGGACAGCTCGTCTGGGTCGGGCTCGCTGCGCGCTGCGGCATAGCAGTGCACACAGGCCAGGTTGCACCGCCGCGTGGCGTTCCAGACAACAACGGGCCGCTTGTCCGCGCTATAGCGCAGCAGAGCGGCGGGGGCGCCCTCCGTCCGCCGGCCATAGCGCAAGACGTCGCCCGGGCGCAACTTGCCACACAAAAGCTGCGTAACCCCGATCACCTTCGCCCCTCCCCGCTCGCGCCCGCCACGTCGTCCACGATTGCCCGGACAAGGGCTTCCACCGTCGCTTCGCGGGCGACGATCTGCGCCGGTGCGCCCAGCTCGGCGAGCGTCGCCGCGGTGACTGGCCCGATGGCCGCGATCGTTACGCCGCGAACGAGCTCCTGCGCTGTCGTCTGTCCCTCACCCTCAGAGAGCAGCTCAAAAAATCGGCGCGCCGTGCCCGAGCTCATAAACGCGATGACGTCTACACCCCCGCGGCGCAGCTCGTCAAGCAGCTTTTCCCGGGGAAAGTCCTCCGCGGGCAGCGTTTTATAGGCGGGCACAACGTGCACCTCCGCGCCCAGGCGCGCCAGCCCTTCCTCGAGCACCTCGCGCGCCTCCTCCGCCCGCGGAACAAGCACGCGCTTGCCCGCTACACCGGCTTGCTCCAGGGCCTCGACCAAGCCCTCCGCTTGAAACCGCTCGGGCACAACGTCGGCGACGATTCCCCGCGTCTTGAGCGCCGCCGCCGTGCCCCGGCCAATGCAGCAAATGGTCTTTCCAAATAGCGCGCGCGCGTCCTTGCCCCCGTGGCGCAGCCGCCGCCAAAACTGCTCCACGCCGTTGGCGCTCGTAAACACCACGTAGTGGTAGCTCCCCAACCCCGCGATCGCTTCGTCTAGCGGCCGCCAGTCGTCCGGGTCGGCGAGGCGGATCGCCGGGGCCTCGATCACGCGCGCCCCAAGCTCGCGCAGTTGCGCAGACAGCGCCCCCGCCTGCGCCCGCGCCCGAGTAACGACAACCGTTTTGCCAAACAGCGGCCGCCGCTCAAACCAGCGCAGCTTTTCGCGCAGGCGCACCACCTCGCCCACGACAAGCACCGCCGGCGGGGCAATCCCCGCCTCGCGCGCGCGCTGAGCGATCTCGCCCAGCGGGGCGACGAGCGTCTGCTGCTCGGCGAGCGTCGCCCAGCGGACAAGCGCCGCCGGCGTCTCCGGCGCCCTTCCGTGCTCGACCAGCGCGCTGGCGATCTCCTCCAGCCTCCCCACGCCCATGAGCACGACGATCGTCTCCGCGGCCAGCGCCAGGCGCGACCAGTTAACCGTGGCGCGCGCTTTGCGCGGGTCCTCGTGCCCGGTAACCACGGCGAAGCTCGAAGCCAGGCCGCGGTGGGTAACGGGAATGCCCGCATAGGCGGGCGCCGCCGTGGCCGAGGTTACCCCGGGGACGACCTCGAACGGAATCCCGCACGCCGCCAGATGCAGCGCCTCCTCCGCCCCGCGGCCGAAGACAAACGGGTCGCCGCCCTTCAGCCGGCACACCGGCCCCAGGGCGCGTGCCTTTTCTACGAGCAGCTCGTTTATCTCCTCTTGGCTCGCGGCGTGGCTCCCCGCGCGCTTGCCCACGTATATCCGCTCGGCCTCCGCCGGGGCAAAGTTAACCAGCTCCTCGCTCACCAGCGCGTCGTACACGACACAGCGGGCGCGCGCCAGGCACTCCCTCCCGCGCACGGTAATCAGCCCTGGGTCGCCGGGCCCCGCGCCCACGAGATATACAAACGGCTCGCTCATCGCTGTTCTTCCCCGCGCAGCCGAGCGAGGATCTCCTCCGCGCCGGCGCAAAGCAGGCGGCGGGCAAGCTCCACCCCCGCCCCCTGGGGGTCGGCGGCGCTCGCCGCAAGCTCCTCGCGCACGATTTCCCCACCCTCCGGCTGGCAGACCACGGCGCGCAGGCGAAGCTCCTCGCCGGCGACCTCCGCGGCCACGCCCACGGGGATCGCGCACCCGCAGCGCAGCGCGGCAAGCACCGCCCGCTCTGCCTCCACACAGGCGCGCGTCGCCGGGTCGTCGATCTCCGCGAGGGCCTCGCGCACGGCGTCGTCTGTCGCGCGGCACTGCACGGCAAGCGCCCCCTGCCCCGCCGCGGGGAGGCAGACCTCCTCGTCGAGCAGCTCGGCGATCGCCTCTTCCCGGCCCAGGCGGAGCAAACCCGCCGCGGCAAGCACAAGCGCCTCCGCCTGGCCCTCGGCGAGCTTTCTCAGCCGCGTGTCCACGTTCCCGCGCAGGGGGACAAAGCGCAGATCGCGGCGCAGGGCGCGCAGTTGCGCCTGCCGGCGCAGGCTGCTCGTCCCCACGCGCGCCCCCGGGCGCAGCTCGCGCAGTTTCTCTCCCCCGCGCGTAACCAGCGCGTCGCGCCGCTCCGCCCGCGGGGGAAAGGCGCACACGATAAGCCCCGGCGTCTCCGCTGTGGGCAGGTCCTTCGCGCTATGCACGGCGATGTCCACGCGCCCCTCGAGCAGCGCCTGCTCGATCTCCTTGACGAACACCCCGCGCGCGCCGAGGCGGGTGACCGCCGTGGCCTGGTCGCGGTCGCCGCGCGTGGCAATCGTGTGCACGCGCAGGGCAATGTCCGGGCGCGCCTGGGTGAGCAGTTTTATCACCTCGCGCGTCTGGGCGATGGCCAGCTTGCTCCCCCGCGTGCCGATGCGAATGGTGTGCACTGCCTTGGCGATCGCCAGTCAGCTCCTCCGCAGGCGCTGCGCTAGTGCAGCAGGCGGTGCATGCTTGCGTGAAGCGGGTCGCCGACGACGTATACCCCGCCCCAGGTAAGCGCGGCGCAGATGAAGCTAAATACCAAAAGCAGGACGCTCGTTCGCCCGCGGTAGTCGGAAATAAGCCGCGCGTGCAAATATGCGGCGTAGATAACCCAGGTAACGAGGGCCAGCGTTTGCTTGGGGTTCCACAGCCAAAGCCGCGCTTGCGCGATATAGTTCAGCGCCATGCCCGTGCCCATCATTATCGTCCACAGCAAAAACCCCAGCGCGGCGAAGCGATAGCCCACGCTTTCCGCCTGGTCCAGCGAGGGCAGCCTGCGCGCAAGCCCCGTGAGCCGCTTGGCCTTGAGCAGCCGCTCCTTGAGCAGGTAGGCCAGGGCGCTGGCAAAGGCCACGAAAAACGCGCCATAGGCGGCCACGCCGAGGATAATGTGAATGGGCATTAGCGCCGTCCCCTGGGCCAGGGCCACGCTCTCCAGCTGCGTGCGCGGAGCCAAAGCGACAGCGAGCACGGCGACCATTCCCAAAGGCAGAACGAGCGCCCCGAGGGGCTCGATCCCATAGCGTAGCCGGCCCACCAGGTAAACCAAAAGCAGCGCCCAGGCGAACACCAAAAGCACTTCGCGCATATCGGCGAGCTCCACGTGCCCGGCAAGCACGTGCTGGGCGAGCACCGCGCTGTGCAGGGCAAAGGCGACCACGGCCAAACGCAAAGCCCAAGCGTTTAGCCGCGCGCTGCGCAAAAACAGCGGCGCTTGGTAGAACGCCGAAGCGAGGACGTAAACGACCAGCGAGGCCCCCATTAGCGGTGAGCTTTGGATGGTCACGCGCTCGCCTCCTCGTCGCCTGGGCTATCGCCCGCGGGCTGCGAGGTATAGGAGCGGCCCACGGGCGGGCCGTCGTCGGCCAGCGCCCGGCGGAGCACCTCAAGCTCGCGATAGGCCCCGCGGCCGGAGAGCTCGCGAATGGCCCGCAGGGGGCGAAAGAGCAGCTTTTGCTTTAGCCGGCGCAGGGCCTCCTCGACCCCTGCCGCCTGCTCCTCGGTGAGCCCGGGGATCTTGCGCAGGGCGCGCTCCAGCTCCTCTCGCTGCGCCTGTTCCGCCTCCTGTTCGATGCGCTGGATCAGCGGCACGGCGTCGCGCGAGCGCATCCACCGGCTAAACTCCTCCACCTGCTCGCTCACCAGTCGCTCCACCGCGGCGATCTCTCGCTCGCGCTCGGCAAAATTCTCGGCAACTACCGTCTGCAGGTCGTCAATGTCGAACAAAAACACGCCGGACAGCTCGCCCGCCGCGGGCTCTACGTCGCGCGGCACGGCGATGTCAATGAGCAGCAGCGGGCGCGAGCGGCGGCCGCGAATCGCCTGCCGCACGTGCTCGCGCGTGATGATCGGCTCGGGCGAGGAAGTTTGGCTAATGACAATATCGGCTTCGGCAAGCAGGGCCACGATGTCCTCCAGCGAGCGAGGCACACCGCCCACGCGCTCCGCGGCCTCCTGCGCGCGGGCAAACGTCCGGCTGGCGATCGTCGCTCCCGCCACGCCGCCGGCGATGAGGTGGCGCAGGGTGAGCTCGCCCATCTCGCCCGCGCCGACAACAAGCGCGCGGCACTGGCTCAGGTCCTCGAACACGTCGCGGGCGAGCTCCACCGCGGCGGAGCTTACGGAAAGCGCCCCGCGGCCGATCTCCGTGCGGCTGCGCGCGAGCTTGCCCACGCGCAGAGCATGTTGAAACAACACGCGCAGGTGCGGCCCTAAAGCGCCCGCTTGCTCCGCTGCGCGAAACGCCTGCTTTACTTGGCTTAGAATTTGCGCCTCGCCGACGATCATCGAGTCGATGCCGCAGGCGACGCGAAACAGGTGCCGTGCGGCGCTGGCGTGCAGGTGGGCATAGAGGTGGTCGCGGATTTGCTCCTCGGCCTCGCCCGCGCAGGAGCAGAAGAACCGGCGAACCTCCGCGCAGCCCTCCTCGGCCTCGGCCACGCAGGCGTAGATCTCCGAGCGGTTGCACGTGCTCAGCACGGCGGCCTCGGCCACCTGGGGGAGAGCGAGCGCCCGCTGCAGCAGCCCAGGCACGTCCTCCGGGGCAAACGACACGCGCTCGCGCAGCTCCACCGGAGCGGTGCGATGGTTCAGCCCAACTGCGACGATATGCACCTGGCGATCCTCTCCCGCGCCTCGTCCCTGCGCCCCTCGCGGAGCAGGTCCAACGCCTCGGAGTTGACAATCCTCCGCAACACCGCCCGGCGCTTCGCCGCCGAGGGAAACTTACGCCGCAGCTCCTCGCGCACCTCGCCGAGCATCTCCGCCAGCTCCCCCAGCGCCCCCCCATATTGCTCCTCCAGCCGTTCGCGCAGCCAGCGCGCGAGCGCCGGGCTCTTTCCCGAGGTAGAGATGGCCACGACCACCCCGCCCAGGTCGGCCACCGCGGGGACGAAAAAGTCGCACAGCTCCGGGGCGTCAACGACGTTCACAAGCGCTCCCGCGGCCCGTGCGGCGCGCGCCGCTGCGGCATTTGTCTGGGCGTCGTTGCTTGCGGCAATGAGCAAAAACGCGCCTTTTACGTCCTCGGGGCGAAACCTGCGGCGAACGGCTTGAATCTTGCCCTGTGCGGCGAGCTCGGCCAGCCCGCGCGCCAACCGCGGAGCAACGACACGCACCTGCGCCCCGCAGCGCAAAAGCAGCTCTACCTTGCGCGTGGCCACGGTTCCCCCGCCGACCACTACGCATAGCCGGCCGCGCAGCCTAAGGCTGACCGGATAACCCTGTTCCACCGCGCCCGTCTCCCGGGCAACAGCGCTAAACTGCAAACCGCCGGCCGCCGGCGCCTCGCGCCCGCACCGCAGGCCTCAGCGCCGGCGCCAGAGGAGAAAATCGCACAGCTCGCTCAGCGCCTGGCCTGCGGCGCACGCGGCGAACTCTCCCACGATTTGCTTCGCCCGGCCGATGTACTCCTCCGCCGAGCGCCGGCAGGAGTCCACCGCCCCGCAGCGCACGGCCAACTGCAGCGCGCGCTCCACCTTGCCGTCGGTGAGCTGCCGCTGGCTTTCGATCTCTTCCACGAGCCACGCCGTCTCCGCGCGCGGGGCGAGGGCGAGCATGCGAATCAGGGGCAAGGTAAACCTCCCCGCGCGCAGGTCCGCCCCGGGGTCCTTCCCCAACTCCTCGCGCGTGCCCACGATGTCCAAAAGATCGTCGGTAATCTGAAACGCGCAGCCAAAGTGCAGCCCAAACTCCCGCAGCCGCGCCGCCTCGCTTTCATCTGCCCCGCCGAGCACTGCCCCGATCTCGCAGCACGCAGCCATGAGCGAGGCCGTCTTGCCTCGAATTATCTCAAAATATTCGCTTTCCGAAACCCACGGGTTGCCCTCGACGCTCGTCTGGAGCAGCTCCCCCTCGCACATCTCGTTTATCGCCGCGCACAAAATGCGCAAAAGGTCCGCCGTCTCCGCGGTGCACAGCCAGCGATAGGTGGACGAAATGAGAAAGTCGGCGACGAACACGCAGACCTTGTTGTGCCAAATGCGGTTGGCCGCGGGCAGGCCGCGACGCGTTTCCGCTTCGTCGGCGACGTCGTCGTGCAACAGCGAGGCGACGTGGACGAGCTCCACCGCGGTGGCGAAGTCCACCAGGCGCTGCCTGTCGCCCGGGGCGCCGGAGCTGTGCTCGGCAAGCCGCGCGCAAAGGAGGACAAGCGTGGGGCGGATCTTCTTTCCCCCGCCCTTCAGCGCGTGGCGATATACCGCGGGGACAAGGTCGAGCTTCGAGGCGACGAGTTCGTCCATGCGCTGCTGCACGGCGCCAAGCTCGTCGCTTACCAGGGCCTGCACTCGGGTGAGGACGTCGGTGGTTGTCTGCAATTTGCATCGGCCCGAGGCTTCGGGCCGCCCTTTCTCTTGTCATTTTGTTCGCCAGGCGTTGCGGCAAGCCTCATTTTTTGCGTCATCGCCGGACCCGGTGCCTGGCGGCGCGCTGCGCTATTGCTTTCCCTGTCCGGCCTCCATCGCCCGCATGTAATACGAGAGCACCTCGAGCTCCTGGGTCAGGTCAACATTGCGCACGACGACGTCGTCGGGTACGTTAACCTTAATCGGGGCGAAGTTTAAGATGCACTTAATTCCGTTGCGCACGAGGCGGTCGGCGACATCCTGCGCCCCCTCGCGGGGCACGGCGATAATTGCCATTTTCGCGCGCACCGTGCTGTTTACCCGGCGCAGGCTCTCCAGGGGCTCGATGGTAATGCCGGCCACCCGCTGGCCCACTTTCATCGGATTATTGTCGAAAATGGCTTCGATGCGAAAGCCCTGCGCGGGAAACCCGGGGTAGCCGGCAAGCGCCGAGCCCAGACTGCCCGCCCCGACAAGCAGCACGGGATGCTCCTCGTCCAGCCCCATCTGCTCCATGATCCGCTGCTTTAGGTGCGACACCTGGTAGCCCACGCCGGGCTTGCCAAACTCGCCGAAGTAGGATAGGTCCTTGCGAAACTGCGCCGCGTTGATCCCCGTGCGCTGGGCGATCTCGCGCGAGGAAACGGTGCGCACTCCCTCCTTCTCCAGGTCTCTCAGGCACTGCAGGTAGGTGGATAGGCGGGCGATGGTTGGCTGTGGGATTTTTTTGAACCTTCCGGCCCTCATGGGCGCCCCTCCTGGCGGGCGAACGGCGCGCAGCGTTGGCGATGGGCAGTGGCTTTCCCCGTGCTTGTGAAATTTTGCACAACCATGTGCAGATAATATAAGTATCACCTGCTAAAGTCAACCGCCCTCTTCCCCCTCTACGCCCCGCTTTTCGCCCTCCTCGTGCGCCGTCCACAACAGTCGCGCGCCTCTTGCAAATACGGCCGGCCATCTGTAGCGCTGCGGTTGCCCAGCTTGT
>CAZMGT010000002.1:25801-164411 GCA_964565895.1 uncultured Armatimonadia bacterium | reverse complement strand
TGGACGTGTAAATACTTGTTTGCGTCTCCCCCGCGAGACGAAAACGGGAAAGAAATCCGCACAGTGAGTCGCTTTCGGGCCACGACCGTCCGCTCCGCGAAAAAGCCCCCCTGCGCCGCTCGCGTTAGGGTGTTTGGCATCGTGCAGGGCGTGGGCTTTCGCCCGTTTGTCCACCGCCTCGCGGGAAAGTACGGCCTCGCGGGAACCGTGCTCAACTTCGCCGGCGGCGTGGAGATCGAGCTTGAGGGCGAGCGCCAAGCGATCGAGGCGTTCCTGCGCGACCTGCGCCGCGAAGCGCCACCGATCGCTGTGATCGACGACATCGCCGTGGACTGGCGCGAGCCCGTGGGGCTTGAGGGGTTTCGCATTATCCAGAGCAAGGACGTTCAGCACGGGGCAATTTTGATCTCGCCCGACGTGGCCACCTGCGCCGAGTGCGAGCGCGAGCTGTTTGACCCCAACGATCGGCGCTACCTGCACCCGTTTATCAACTGCACGAACTGCGGGCCGCGGTTTACCATCGTCAAGGCCGCGCCCTATGACCGCCCGCTGACCTCGATGGGCGAGTTTGAGATGTGTCCGCGCTGCCGGGCGGAGTATGAGGACATAACCAACCGGCGCTACCACGCCCAGCCCAACGCCTGCCACGACTGCGGCCCGCGGCTTGAGTTTCGCGCGGGCGCGCGCCGGGCGGAGGGCTATGAGGCGATCGTCTGCGCGGCGGAGGCCCTGCGCCGGGGGGAGATCGTCGCCGTGAAGGGCCTGGGTGGGTTTCACCTGGCCTGCGATGCGCGCAGCTCGCAGGCCGTGGCGCGTCTGAGGCGAAAGAAGCGGCGCTCGGGCAAGGCGTTCGCCATTATGGTGGACTCGCTGGAGACGGTGCGCCGCATTTGCCACAGCTTTGCCGAGGCCGAGGAGCTGCTCTGCGGCCCGCGGCGGCCGATTGTACTTTTGCCCCAGGCTGCGGGCTCGGGCGTTGCCCCGGAGATCGCCCCGGATGTGCACTGCCTTGGGGTAATGCTCCCCTATACGCCGGTGCATCATTTGCTCATGCGCGAATCGGGCCTGGACGCCGTGGTGATGACCAGCGGGAACCTTGCCGAGGAGCCCCTGTGCACCGACAACGAGGAGGCGCAGGAGCGGCTCGCTGGGCTGGTGGACTGCTTTTTGCTGCATAACCGCGAGATCGTCGTTCCGTGCGACGACTCCGTCGTGCGCCCCACGCGGAGCAGCTCGGGCGGCGCGGGGCCGACGATTATCGTGCGCCGCGCGCGGGGCTATGTGCCGTTTCCCGTGCGCCTGGCCGAGCCTACGGCGGTGCGCGTGCTCGCTGTGGGCGGCCACCTGAAGAACACGTTTTGCCTTACCGAGGAAGACCGCGCATTCTTAAGCCAGCACATCGGCGACTTAGACGACGCGCGCACCCTGCGGCACTTTCACTGGGCGCTGGACCACCTGTGCCACGTGCTGCGCATTAAGCCCGAGGTTGTCGCGCACGACATGCACCCGGACTACCTCTCCACGCAAGTGGCGGCAAAGCTTTCCGCGGAGCGCGGCTGGCCGCGGGTGGCCGTGCAGCACCACCACGCCCATGTGGCAAGCTGCATGGCGGAGCACGGGCTGCGCGGCCCAGTTCTCGGTGTGGCCTGCGACGGCGTGGGCTATGGCGAAGACGGGACGGTGTGGGGGTGCGAGCTGCTCGTGGCCACGGTCGAGGGGTTTCGCCGGGTGGGGCACCTGCGGGAGATCGCCCTGCCCGGGGGCGAGGCAGCGATTCGCGACCTGCGGCGCGCAGCCGTGGCCTATCTCGCGGCGATCTTTGGGCCGGATAGCCTGCCTCGGCTGAACCTCCCCCTGTGCCGGCGGGTGAGCGAGGAGGAGCTCTCCCTGTGGCTGCAAATGATCGAGCGCGGGATAAACGCGCCGCGGGCGTCGAGCGCGGGGCGGCTGTTCGACGTCGTCGCCGCGGTTTTAGACCTGGGCGACGGCGCGGCGTACGAGGGACAGCCGGCGATGAAGCTGGAGGCGCTCGCCTGGCGGGCGGACGATGGCCGCGCGTTGCGCGCAGGAATTACTTGCGAGCAGGGGACGATAATCATGGACGGGCACGCGCTTGTGCGCGGCGCGGTGGAGGAGGTTCTCGCCGGCGTGCCGCGGGAGGTTGTCGCGCGGAGGTTTCATAACGGGTTTGTCGCGCTGCTCGCCGAGGGGGTGCGACGTGCGGGGGCGGAGCATGGCCTAAGCCAAGTGGTGCTTTCCGGCGGGACGTTTCAAAACGAGCTTGTTCTCGTCGGGCTGAGCGAGAGGCTGAGGGGAGAGGGGTTTGAGGTGTTCGTGCACCGCGAGGTGCCGCCGAACGACGGCGGGATTTCTTTGGGCCAGGCGGTGGTCGCCGCTGCGAGGTGTTCCTAATGTGCGTTGCTGTGCCGTGCAAGCTGGTGGAGATTAACGGCATGGAAGGCATCGCAGAGTCCGGCGGGGCGCGGTTTAACGTGCGCCTGGACCTGATCGACGAGCCGCGGGTGGGAAACTACGTGCTCGTGCACGCGGGGTTTGCCATTCAGCAGATGGATGAGGAGACGGCGCGGGAGACGCTGGCGCTCCTCGCCGAGGCGATGGAAGACGATGGAGGCGCTTGAGCAAATTCGCAACCCCAAGCTTGCCCGCGCGCTGCTCGCCGAGGTGCGCGCGCTAGCGGACAAGCTCGGCCGGCCGCAAACGTTTATGGAAGTCTGCGGCACGCACTCGCACGTCATCGCGCGCTGCGGGCTACGCGAGGCGCTGGGGGGCGCGGTGCGCCTGGTCTCCGGCCCGGGCTGCCCCGTGTGCGTCACTTCGGTGGGGGAGATCGATGCGGCAATTGCCCTCGCCAGAACCCCGAACACGATCGTCTGCACGTTCGGCGATATGATGCGCGTGCCAGGGAGCGAGTCGAGCCTTGCCGCGGAGCGCGCGGCGGGGGCGCAGGTGCGCGTGATCTATTCGCCCATGGAGGCGGTGGAGCTCGCCCGGCGAAAGCGCGGGGCGCGCGTGGCGCTCATTGCCGTGGGGTTTGAGACGACGGCGCCGGCGATCGCCTGCGCGGCGCGTGCGGCGCTTGAGGGTGGCGTGAACAACTTTGCCATTATGTGCAGCCATAAGCTCATTCCGCCGGCGCTCGATGCCCTGCTCGCCTCGGGCGAGGTGGCGCTAGATGGGCTGATTTGCCCGGGGCACGTGAGCACGGTCATCGGGAGCAGGGCCTACGAGGAGCTGAGCCGGCGGCACGGCGTGCCCTGCGTGGTCGCCGGCTTCGAGCCCGCCGATGTGCTGCTTGCCCTGCGCCTGCTCCTACGGCAGCGGCTGGAGGGCCGCGCCGAGGTGGAAAACGCCTATGGTCGGGCGGTTAAGCCCGAGGGAAACGTGCGCGCGCAGGAGGCGATGGCCGAGGTGTTCGAACCGTGCGATGCGCACTGGCGGGGGTTGGGGACGATTCCCCAAAGCGGCCTGGGCCTGCGGGAAAAGTATGCCGAGCTGTGCGCCCTGCGCCAGGCGGGGATCGAGGTTAAGCCCGGGCGGGAGCATCCCGCATGCCACTGCGGCGAGGTGCTGCGCGGGGTGCTGCGCCCGGCGGAGTGCCCGGTGTTCGGCAAGGCATGCACGCCTGAGCGCCCGCTGGGGCCGTGCATGGTTTCCTCGGAGGGCGCGTGTGCTGCGGAGTATAAGTATGGCCGGCTGCGGGCAAAGGCCGCCGAGAAGGTTGGGGCGAGCGATGGCTGAGGAGCGGACGATAACCCTGGCCCACGGGGGCGGCGGGCGGCAGAGCAGAGAGCTCGTCGTGGAGCATTTTTTGAACCTCGGGAAAAAAACCGACCCGCGCGATTTGGACGACGCGGCGGTGCTCGAGGCCCCTGCGGGGCGGCTGGCGTTTACCACGGACAGCTTCGTGGTAACCCCGCGCTTTTTCCCAGGGGGAAACATCGGCAAGCTCGCCGTGTTTGGCACAGTAAACGACCTTGCCGCGATGGGCGCGCGGCCCGTTGCCCTAAGCGTTGGCTTGGTGATCGAGGAGGGGCTTGCGGCGAGCGAGGTGGCCCGCGTGGCCGAGGCCGTGGCCCAAGCGTGTGCCGAGGCGGGCGTAGCAGTGGTTACCGGCGACACGAAGGTCGTCGAGCGCGGGGCCGCGGATGGGCTGTTCATTAACACCTCGGGCATCGGCGCGGTGCACCCGAAGGCGCGGCTTTCCGGGCGCAACGCGCGCCCGGGCGATGTGGTCATCGTCTCCGGACCCGTGGGCGACCACGGAATCGCGATTATGGCCGCGCGAAACGAGCTTGCCGGGCTGTCCGGGCTGAGCAGCGACAGCGCGCCGCTGACGGAGCTCGCGTTTGCCCTGCTCGATGCCGCGGGCGAGGCCGTTCACGTGTTGCGCGACCCCACGCGCGGCGGGTTGGCTGCCGCGCTGAACGAGATCGCCCTGCAGGCTGAGGTGGCCATTGCCTTGGATGAGGACGCCATTCCCGTGAGCGAGGCGACGCGCGGGGCGTGCGAGCTGCTCGGGCTGGACCCGCTGTACCTAGCGTGCGAGGGGCGGCTCGTTGCCTGCGTGGCGCAACGCGCGGCGGAGCGGGCGCTGGAGGCGCTGCGTGCGCTCGCTTTGGGCGCCCAGGCAAGGGCGATCGGCGAGGTGCTCGAGGGCCCGGCGGGGCTCGTTTCGCTGCGCACAGCGCTGGGCGTGGAGCGCGTGCTCGACATGCCCAGCGGTGAGCATTTGCCGCGCATTTGCTGAAAAGCGCCGGCGAGCGGCAAGGGTCGGCGGCGCCGGCCGGCGGAGGATGAAACATGACCCTGGTGAGCATTCCAAAGCACGCGGTGGCCGAGCTTGTCCAGCGGCTGATGGCCGAGCGGCGCACGTTTGGGGTGAAGGAAAAGGAGCCTGGCTTTTATGCCTTTGACGAGCTGCGCAGCCCTGAGGAGCTCGTCCTGGAGTATAGCCGGACGATTTTGCCCCCCAAGAAGTACTTCATGCCCCCGTGGGAGACGCTCGTGCGCTATCGCCTGGGCGAGACGGTGGAAGTGGAGCCGGTGTTCGAAGGCGAGCCGTTTGCCGTGGTCGGGGTCCACTCGTGCGACTTGCACGCGATTTTGCTTTTGGACAGGGCGTTTGCCGATGTTTACGAGGACGAGCACTATTTTGCCCGCCGCCGGGCGAGCTTTATCGTCGGCGTAGACTGCGTCCCCGACGAGTATTGCTACTGCACGAGCATGGGGACGTGCACGGTGGAGAGCGGCTACGACCTGTTTTTGAACTCCGTGGGCGAGAAGTGGCTGGTTGAGGTGGGGAGCAGCGCGGGGGCGGAGCTGGTGGAGAAGCTGCCCGGGGCATGCCCCGCCTCGGCGGAGGACATTGCCGCGTGGAAGGCGAGCGTAAAAGAGCGCCGGCGGCGCGTGCAGCGGACGATCGCCGCGGACATTCACACGCTCCCTCTGCTGCTTACCCACGCCCAGGACCACCCGGCGTGGCGGGAGTGGGGGGAGAAGTGTCTCTCCTGCGGGCAGTGCATTTTGGTCTGCCCCACGTGCTTGTGTTTCGACGTGCAGGATGAGCTGAAGTTTGCCACAAACGAGGGGGAGCGCGTGCGCCGCTGGGACGGGTGTATGCTGCAGGAGTTTGCACGGATCGCCAGCGGCGAGAACTTCCGCCCGACGCCCACGGAGCGGCTGAGGCACCGCATTCACCGCAAGTTTCACTATCTTTTCCTGCGCTATGGCAAGCCGTTTTGCACGGGCTGCGGACGCTGTACGTTGACCTGCCCGGCGGAAATCGACCAGGTTTCGCTGCTCAACGATCTTGCGGTAGGCACGGCAAAGGGGGTTTTGAGCTAGTGGCTCAAGCGGCGGCGCGCATGGCGAGTATCTTTCTGCCCGAGCGGGCGACGGTCGTCGAGGCGAAGCAGCTTTCGGCGACGGAAAAGTGGTTTCGCCTAAAGCTGCCCGAGGGCCGAGCGCTGGGGCACCAGCCCGGGCAGTTCGTCGAGGTGACCGTGTTCGGTGTGGGCGAGGCGCCGACTTCGGTCAGCTCGCCGCCCACGCAGAAGGAAAGCTTTGAGATTTGCATGCGCCGCGTGGGGATGGTTACCGAGGCCCTGCACCGCCTGGAGGCGGGGGCCACGGTGGGCATTCGCGGGCCGTTTGGCCGAGGGTTTGACATCGAGGCGTTCTCCGGGCGCGACGCGCTGATCGTCGCCGGCGGGTTGGGGATTATCCCCCTGCGCTCGCTCATTAAGTTCTTCCTAGACAAGCGCGATATCGTCCGCCGGTTAATCGTGTTCTACGGGTGCAAGACGCCCGAGGAGCTTTTGTTTCGCGACGAGCTGCACGAGTGGGAGCTGCGCGAGGACATTGACCTGCGCACAACGATCGACCGCAAGCACCCGCAGTGGCAGGGGCACGTGGGCGTGGTCACTACGCTGTTTCCCGAGGTAAAGCTGGATGGGCCGAACACCACGGCGGCGGTCGTCGGCCCGCCGGTGATGTTTCGGTTTACCATTTTGGAGTGCCTGAAGGCCGGCATTCCCGAGGAGATGATCTTCCTCTCCCTGGAGCGGCACATGAAATGCGGCGTGGGAAAATGTGGCCACTGCCAGATCGATGGGCGATATGTCTGCCTCGACGGGCCGGTGTTTCGCTACTCGGAGATCAAGCGCGTGCGGGGAGCGATTTAGGTGAAGCCCAGGGTCGCGTTTTTCAGCCTTACTAGCTGCGAGGGGTGCCAGCTTGTCGTCCTGGAGCAGGAGGACAAGCTGCTCGACCTGTTTCGCACGGTGGACGTGGTCAGCTTTCGCGAGGCGATGAGCGAGCACAGCGAGGAGTACGACATCGCGTTCGTCGAGGGCTCGGTTAGCACGCACCACGACCTTGACGAGGTGCTTAGGATACGCGACCGGGCGAAATTCCTCGTCGCCCTTGGGGCGTGCGCGACCACGGGCGGGGTTAACGCGATTAAAAACCGCTATGGGATAACCGAGGTTAAGCGGCGGGTATATGGCGGGCAGGGGGAGCTGTTCGACACAATCGCCGCGCGGCCGGTGCATGCCGTCGTTCCCGTGGATGCGTTTTTGCACGGCTGCCCCATTGACGGGGAGGAGTTTCTGCGCGCGGTAACCTGCTTCGTTTCCGGCAAGCGCTTTCGCCCGCCGAACTACCCCGTGTGTGTGGAGTGCCGGCTGAAAGAGAACGTGTGCCTGTTTGAGAAGGGGCAGGTGTGCATGGGGCCTATCGTGCGCGCGGGGTGTGGGGCAATTTGCCCTACGTACGGCGAGCCGTGCGAGGGGTGTCGGGGCTATGTTGACGACCCGCAGCGCGATGCGCACGCGTTTGTCCTGAAAAAATACGGGCTGAGCGTGGACGAGCTGGTTAGGCGGCACACGCGCTTTAACGCATATTTCGAGGAGAGCCCCACGGGGGGCTAGGAGGCACGAGGGCCGCCGATGCGCGAGCTAGAGATTAACATCGAGAACATCACGCGCGTGGAGGGCCACGGAAACATCGTGGTCACCGTGCGCGAGGGGAACATCGTCGAGCTGCGCTTGGAGATTACGGAGTCGCCGCGGTTCTTCGAGGCGATGGTCGTCGGCCGGGCGTGGTCTGAGGTGCAGGCGATTTGCTGCCGCATTTGCGGAATCTGCTCCATCGCCCACAGCAACGCCGCCCTGCGCGCGGTGGAGGGCGCGCTCGGGATAACCCCCTCGGAGCAAACGGCGCTTCTGCGGCGGCTGATTCACTACGGAGAGGTGCTACAGAGCCATCTTTTGCACTGCTACTTTCTCGCCGCGCCGGACTTCTGCGGTGCGCCGAGCATTGTCCCGATGATCGAGACCCACCGCGAGGTTGTGGAGCGCGGGCTGCGCCTAAAGCGCCTGGCGAACGACATTTGCCGCGCCGTAGGCGGGCGGCACGTGCATCCGATTACGATGGCCGTTAACGGGTTTACCAAGCTGCCCGAGCTGGAGGAGCTGCGCGCGCTGCGCGAGCGGCTGGAGGAGGCGCGGGGCGATGTGCAGGCCACGGTGGAGTTTTTCGCCCAGGCAGAGCTCCCCCAGTTTGCGCGCGAGGATGCAAAGTTTCTCTCCCTCCGCGCGGAGGGGCAGTATGCGCTCGTCGAGGGGGAGATCGCCACAAGCGACGGCCGGCGCGCGCCGGTGGAAAGCTATCAGGAGCTTGTGCGCGAGTATGTCGTAGAGCACTCCACGGCGAAACACGCCGGGCTGGGGAGCGAGGATGTGCCCTATGCCGTGGGGGCCCTGGCGCGGGTGAATATTAACTACGACTTGCTACACCCCAAGGCGAAGCAGGCGGCGGAGGCGCTGGGCGTCGCTCCGCCCTGTGGCAATCCGTTTATGAACACGCGCGCGCAGGTGGTTGAGGTGGTGCACTGCGTGGAGGAGGCGATCGCTTTGCTGGGCGAGCTTGAGCGGCGGGGGCTCGCCGCGGAGGAGACCGCCGTTGAGGTGCGCGGGGGAAGAGGCGTGGGCGCGGTAGAGGCGCCGCGGGGGACGCTGTTTTACGACGTTGAGGTCGGCGACGATGGGCTGGTGAGCCGGGCGAACCTCATTATCCCGACGAACCAAAACCTGCACAGCATCGAGGCCGACATGCGCGCGCTTGTCCCGCAAATCCTCACCCGCGGGGAAGACGAAGTGGCGCACACCCTGGAGATGCTCGTGCGCGCTTATGACCCGTGCATTTCCTGCGCCACGCATCTTGTGGAGGTGCACTTTGAGTAGGGCGAACGAGCGCGGGCGGCCGGTGATCGTCGGCCTGGGAAACGCGCTTAGGAGCGACGATGGCGTGGGCGTGTGTGCGGTGCAGCTTTTGCGCGAGCTGGCGCCGGGGGATGTGGAGCTGGTCGAGCTGGGCTGCGCCGGGCCGGACTTGGCGCTGTTGCTCGAGGGCGCGCAGCGCGCGGTGATTATCGACGCCGTAGAGGCAGGGCGCGCGCCGGGGAGCATTGTGGAGTTTGCGCCGGAGGGTGCGCCGGCCAACCTGCGCTTTTGCACGACGCACGAGATCGGGCTGCTTGAGGCGCTGGGCGTCGCCCGCGCGCTGGACAAGCTGCCGCGCAGGACGGTGGTGCTCGGGGTGCAGGTGGCGAGCACGGCGCCGGGGCGCGAGCTTTCGCCGGCCGTGCGCGCGGCGGTCGCTCAAGTTGCGCGCAGAGCGCTGGCCCTGGCCCGGGGCGAGCGATCGCCGGCGCGGCGCCCCCAGGGAGGTCGGGCAGATGGCCGATAGCGCGAGGATCCTCGTGGTCGACGACGACCCGGATATCGTGGAGTCGCTGCGGCTTATTTTGGAGAGCCAATCCTATGAGGTGCTCTCGGCGGCGAGCGCCGAGGAGGCGTTTGAGAAAATCCAGGCGCATCGGCCGGACCTTGTGCTCTTGGACATTATGATGCCCGAGGGGACGGAGGGCTTTCAGCTTGTTTGGCGGGTGCGCAACGAGCTGCCCGAGGACGTGGCCGACGTGCCGATAATCATCGTCACCGCGATACACAACTATACCGATCTGCGCTTTTACCCCGAGCAGTCGGACGGGACCTATGGCCCGGGAGAGTATCTGCCGGTGCAGGGGTTTATCGACAAGCCCGTGGAGCCGGCGGAGCTCTTGGCCAAGGTGGGCCAAGCGCTGCAGCAGAGGAACTAGCGCCGAAGGAAAGGGCGGCGGGCAGTGGCCGAGCTGAGGGCGAGCGAGGCGGAGCTGCGCAGCCGGCTGAAGTGGCTGATTAACCTGCGCTTTATTGCCGTCGCGGGGCTGCTTGGCGGCGCCCTGGCCCTGCGCTGGTTTCCCGAGGTGCGCCTGGCGCCGGGCGATGTCCTACGCTTGGCCATTGCCCTCGCGCTGGCCAACGGGGCGTTTTGGCTGTTTCACCAGCGCTATGTCGCGCGCGAGGGGGGCACGCGCCTGCCCGCGGTTTTCGCCAATGTGCAGATCCTGGTCGACCTCGTCGCGCTTTCCACGTTGGTCGCCTTCTCCGGCGGGGCGCGCAGCCCGTTTGCGTTGTATTACGTGTTTCACATGATTATCGCGAGCACGCTGCTCACGCGGCGGGCGAGCTATGCCCAAGCCGCGGTGGCCTCGGCGCTGTTCGCCCTCGTCGCCTGGACGATGACTCCGCTGCGCCCCGCGGCGCATGAGCCGTACTTTCTTCCCCAGCGCATCCTCCTCTGCGTGTTTGCCCTAACGAGCACGCTGTTTGTCGCGGTGTATATGGCAACGTCGATCGTCCAGCGGCTGCGCGAGCGCGAGAGCGAGGCGCAAAAGCTGGCCGAGGAGCTGGGCAACAAGGCGCGGCAGCTACAAGGGGCATATCAGAGCTTGGAGCAGACCCAGCAGTTGCAGACGCAGTATATGCGCAAGGTGGCGCACGAGCTGCGCTCGCCGCTTGCGGCGATGGCCACGACCCTCGGGGTGGTGCTCCAGGGGATCGCCGGGGAGGTTGGGGAGAAGCAGCGGGAGATGATTCAGCGGGCGGAGACAAAGGCGCGGCAGCTTTTGGCCACGGTAGACCGCCTGCTCGACCTAACCCATAGCCGCACGGCGCGGCTGCCCCACCAACTGAGGGAGGTTGACGTGGCCCACGCGTTGGACAACGTAATGGAGCTGATGATGCCCGAGGCGGAAAGGAGCGGGGTGCGGCTTGCGCTCGATGTTGCCCACGGGCTGCCCACGCTGCGCGCCGACCCGGAAAGCGTGAACCATATTTTGACCAACCTTATCTCCAACGGGATAAAGTATACGCCGCGGGGCGGGGAGGTCTCCGTGCGCCTGTTTGCCGAGGACGGGCAGCTTGTCCTCTGCGTGCGCGACACGGGCATCGGGATCGAGCAGAGCGAGCTGGAGCGCATTTTCGACGAGTTTTACCGCTCGCCCCGGGCGCGGGAGATCGACCGCACGGGCACCGGCCTAGGGCTGGCCATTGTGAAAAGCGCCGTGGAGTCCCTAGGCGGAACGATCGAGGTGCAGAGCACAGTGGGCAAGGGAACGACGTTTACCGTACGCCTTCCCGCGGCGCGCCAGGGTGCCGCATAGCGCCTGTTTTTCCGCACCGGAAAAAAGGGGGAACGGAAGAGCGCGGGGAAAAGTGTTACGGCACGTGCGGACGTGTTACCAACGCGGCGGGTGATTGCCTTGCACATTCCCGACGGCTTCTTAAAGCCCGAGGTATGGGGGACGATGGCCGTGGTCTCCGCGGGGGCGGTGGGCTATGCCTCGCACCGCGCGGCGCGGGAGCTTCCCCCGGAGCGCCAGCCTATGGTCGGGCTGGTCGGGGCGTTTGTATTTGCCGCACAGGCGCTAAACTTTCCCGTGCTCCCCGGGATTTCGGGGCACATGCTCGGGGGGTTGCTTGCCTGCCTGCTCGTCGGCCCAGCGGCGGGGATTGTCGTTATGGCTGTGGTGTTCATCATCCAAGCTTTGCTCTTTGCCGACGGGGGCGTTACCGCGCTCGGGGCAAACGTGTTTAACATGGGCATTGGCGGGGCGCTGTGCGGCTATGGCGTCTATCGCCTGCTGCGCAGAGCAAGCAGCGCGCGACTGTGGACGCTCGTTTGCGTGTTCGGCGCGGCGTGGCTTTCGGTAATGGTCGCCGCGCTATGTACGTCGCTCGAACTGATTATCTCGGGCATCGCGGGGAAGGCGATCATCGCCCCTATGCTCGGCGTGCACGCGGTGATCGGGCTGGGCGAGGCGCTGATTACCGTGGCCGCGGTGCAGCTTGTCCTCGCCACGCGGCCGGACCTGCTCGGCGAGGAGCCGAGCAAGGAGCTTGTGCCGCTGGAGAAGTGGCTGTGGGGTGGGATTGCCCTGTGCGGGGTTATGGCGTTATTTTTGGCGCCCGTGGCCTCGAGCGCGCCGGATGGCCTAGAGGCGTTGGCGGAGCGCTGGGGGTTTGCCCAAGCAGCGGTGGACTCGCCCTTTGCTCGCTCGCCGCTCGCGGACTACGGCCTCGTTGGCGTGCGTAGCGAGGCTCTGGCCACGGCGACCTCTGTGCTTGTGGGCACGCTTGTTGTTCTGGCAATCTTAATGCTGGTGGGACGCGCGTTTGTCCGACCGAGGAGATAGTCCAGCGCAGGAGACGTGGGAAGCGTTTGCCCGGCCTGGGGGCGAAGGGTGGCTGGCGCGGCGCGACGCGCGGCCGAAGCTTGCCGCGCTGGTTGTCTTCGTTGTCTGCGTGGCGGTTACCCCCGCGGGGCAGTGGCAGCGCTTGGCGTGGTTTGCCGGGCTGTGCTTTTTCCTAGTGGTCGTCGCCGAGGTGCGCTTTGGCTGGCTGGCGCGGCGGCTGCTGCTTGCTTTGCCGCTCGTCGCCCTGGTTGGGCTTTCCGTGCTTCTGGCCAACCCCCGCGGGGCGGAAGATGCGCTATTTGTTCCGCTCCTCGGCCGGGCGATTTCCGCGGCGGCGCTCGCCCGGCTCGGGGGAGCGGCGGCGAAGGCGGTAATCTGCCTCGCCGCGGTGGCCGCGGTAATGCACACGATAACGTTTCACGACTTCGTCCACGCGTTGCATTCCGCCCGGCTGCCGCGCATGGTCAGCCTGACCCTGTCTTTTACCTATCGCTACCTAACAACCCTCGCCGAAGAGGGTGGCCGAATGGTTCGCGCGCGCGACTTGCGCGGGCGGCCGCCGCGGATCGCGGACCGCGCGCGGGTTACGGGATGGATCGCGGGGAGCTTGTTTTTGCGCAGCCACGAGCGCTCGCGGCGCGTGGGCCAGGCGATGGTTTTGCGGGGGTTTGACGGGACCCTGCGCCGGCTGGCCCAGCCGCGGCCGAGCGCGGGCGATGTTTTGCTTGGGGTCGCGTTTGCCGCGCTTTCGCTCTGGCTCGCCGTTGTGTAGCGCCCTGCCCTACCCTAGCCCATCTTCCTCGGCGCGGCGGCGCATGGCGAGCGGAATAATGTGGCACACTACGCTGTGGATCCCCTCGACCATGCCCATGTCGTGGCAGGGAACGTGCAGGCAGATGTCGGCAAGCCCCTTAAGCTTGCCCCCGTCGAAGCCCACCAGAGCGACCGTTGGCGCGCCTACTTGCTTGGCATAGCGCACCGCGCGCAGGACGTTTTCCGAGTTGCCGCTGCCGCTGATGCCCACCACGGCGTCGTCGGGCTGGAGGAAGTTCTTAAGCTGCTCCTCGAACACGGCGTGGTAGCCGATGTCGTTGGCCAGGGCGGAAAACCAGGGCATGTTGTCGGTAAGCGCGATGGCCTTCGGGCGGGGCGTGTTCGCGCACACGGCTTTGTTGATGTCGTTGACAAGGTGCGAGGCGGTCGCTCCGCTGCCCCCGTTGCCCATGGCGAAAATGCACCCGCCCGCGCGAAAGCAGCGATAGAGCGCGTCGGCGATTTGCTCGATGGCCTGCGCGTCGAGCTCGGCGATGAGCCGGGCGCACTGCGCGGCATAATCCTCGATATATCCCATAGCTCGCCGCTCCCCTCGCGGCATATCTTGCGCGCAAAAGCGAAAAGAAACGCCCCGCGGGCGGCAAGGCCCTGCGCGCGTGGCCCAATTGTTGCGCGTTCGTCAGAGGCCCCTGCGGGGGCAGGGCACCGCTGCCCGCCGCGCTGGGCTATTTCGTCCACGCGTCGTACATTACGATTTCCTCAAGGGCCAGGCGCTTTTTCTCTCTGGGCTCGTCCGCGGGGTAGCCCAGGGTCATCAGCTCAACCACGCGCACGTCGTCGGGGACGCCGAGGAGCTCTTTGCAGGGCTTTTCCTCAAACGCGCCGATCCAGCACGTGGCCAGGCCCTCGGCGGTCGCGGCAAGGGCGATGTGCTCCAGGGCGATGGCCACGTCGATGGCGTAGGAATATTGCCCGCAGGCCATGACATGCTCCGTGCCTACGGCGCAGGCGGCGATGACGATCGGCGCCTCGCCGACAAAGCCCTGGTTTCTCGCGATGGGCACGAGCGCCTTGCGCTTCTCCGGGTCGCGGACGATGATAAACCGCCACTCTTGGCGGTTGCCCGCCGAGGGAGCGAGGCGCGCGGCCTCGAGGATGCGCTGCAGCTTTTCCTCCTCGACGGGCTTGTCCAAGTACTTGCGGGAGCTATAGCGCTGGCGAACCGTCTCGTAAAATTCCATCGCCCACCCTCCTGCCACGGTTTGCGGTAGTTTTCGCTTCTGCATCGAGCGTGGGGGGACCTTCCGCGAAGGCCCAGGCGCAGAGGTTCGCCCCCGCGCGCCGCAGAAGGTTGATTTGCGAACTGTGCCGCTGGGGAAACGTCAATGGTTGCGGGAGGGAGAAGAGATGAGAGCGCTGTGGATTCTCGCCGTCGTGTGTGTAGTGAGCGCGATTGTTTGCACCGTGTTGTACGCGCAGCCGGAGCCGCGCGGGCCGGGCGATGTGCCGCGGCTGCGTGCGGAGGGCGAGCCGCCCGTGCCCCCGCGGCCGCCGCGCGAGCGGCCGATGCTCTTCCGTCCCGGGCCGACCACCCTGCCGTTTGCTATGGTGGTAACCGACTACGCGGTGTACGTTCTGTACGACCATTTTGTGTATATGCTAAGCAAGCAGGATCTCTCGCTCGTGGCCAAGGTTGACCTGCGCAAGCTGTTTACCGAAGAAGAGCGTGCGCAGATGAAGGCCCGCGAACGGCTGAGACCTAGGGAGGGCCGGCCCGAGGGCGCGCCCCCTCTGCGCGAGAAGCGCCGCCTGGAAAAGCGCGAGGGCCAGCCCAAGCCCGCGGAGGAAGAGAAGTAGCACAACGCGCAAGAGCGCAGCGCAGGCCATCGCGCGCTGCGGAGGAACGACGCAGTTTGACATCTGCGCTTGATCTTCCCCAGCGCCGACGAGGGCTACGTGCGCGCTGGCCCTCCTGCGGAAGCAGGCTAAGAGGAGATAGCTCGTGCACGATTTTCACACGCATTCGTTTTTCAGCGACGGCGAGCTTTCGCCCATGGAGCTTATCCGCCGCTGCCAAGCCGCGGGCTACGAGACGGTGGCGATAACCGATCACGTCGCCGGCGCCGGGCTGGAGCGGCTCGTCGCCGAGGTCTCCGCCGACTGCCAGCTTGCCGTGGAGCACTATGGTTTTCGCGCCATCTGCGGGGTGGAGATTACCCACGTGCCGCCGGCGGCGATCGCCGAGCTCGCCGCGCGGGCGCGGGCCGCGGGGGCGGGGATCGTCGTCGTGCACGGGGAGACGCTCGTCGAGCCGGTAATCTCGGGGACGAACCGCGCGGCAGTGGAGTGCCCGGAGGTGGACATTTTGGCCCACCCCGGGCTGATTAGCGAAGAGGAGGCGGCGCTCGCCGCGCAAAACGGCGTGTTTTTGGAAATTACCACGCGCAAGGGCCACTGCCTGGCCAACGGGCACGTGGCACGCGTAGCGCGAGCAGTGGGGGCAAAGCTCGTCCTGGGCACGGACACCCACGGCCCGGGCGACTTGATTAGCCGAGAGTTCGCAGAGAGAGTGCTGCGCGCGGCGGGGCTAAGCGCGGAGGAAGCGGAGCGCGTGCTCGCCGACGCTCCGGCGGAGCTTATTCGGCGCGCGGGCGTGCTCGCTTAGGGTGGTCCCGCTGCTCCTCTACCCTCATACGCAGCGCCTGAAGGATCATCCCCGTAGCTACGGCGACGTTGTGCGACGATTGCCGGCCGTACATGGGCAGCCGGGCCAGGCAGTGCGCCGCGGCGGCGAGCTCCGGGTGCACGCCACGCGATTCGCTGCCCACGACAACGGCCAGGGGCAGGCGCGGGTCGAGCTCGGTAAGCAGCAGCGGCCCGTGGGCCGAGGTGGCGATAACCTGCCAGCCCTCGCGCTTGAGCTGCTCCAGCGCCTCGCCGCCCGAGGCGAAGGCCATGGGCAGGCGGCCCACTGCCCCGCGCGCTCCGCGCACGGCGCGGCGGGAGAACGGGTCGGCGCAGCCCTCGAGGAAAACCACGCCATCGGCCCCCGCGCCCTCCGCCGTGCGCAGGGCGAGGCCCAAGTTGTCCGGGTTAGCCACCCCGTCGAAGACCACGATGATCTGCGGCGCGCGGCGTAAGAGATCGGCCAGCTTCGGCCGGCTCAGGGGGACGAGCGCCGCGGCCGCGGGGAGCCGCGGCCCAGGCACGGCGCGGCCCATCGCGCTTGGGGAGACCTCGCGCACCACTGCGCCGCGCCGGCGGAGCTTGGCTATCGCCTCCCGCGCGCCCTCGTGCGCGCGAAACTCGCCGTGGTAAAGCAAAGCCTCGATGGGCTGGTCGTCCTCCACGGCGCGAAGGACGAGCATTGCCCCCTCGATGACGAATCTCCCCGTCGCCCGCCGGCCGGAGTCGGTGCACGCTGCGCGGAACGCGCGGGCGAGGTCGGCGTCTACAAGCTGCTCGCCGGAGGTGCTCGAGGTTTTCCGGGCCATCGTTGTTCGGCACGCCGCACAGGCGCGCTAGCCGCCGTAGAGCACGGCCAGCGCGCGGTAGTAGGTTACAGCATACCAAACCCACACCGCGTCAAGAGCGATGAACAGGGCCCACGCGGCGAGCGCGGCGAAGTCTACCGCGCGGCGCGTGCGGGCGAAGGTCAACACCCAGCGCTCGAACGAGCCGACAGCGATAAGCGCGCCCCACAACGCCCCGTTGAACAGGTAGCGCCCGCCGACCTGCCCGCGGTAGTCGCGGCGGAGGGCGAACCACACAATCCCGGCAATGATAATGCATAGGGCGGCGAGGCCGAGGGCAATGGCGTGGCGCGGGATTAGCGGCTGGTCGCGCGGGGGCTTTTTCCGCCGCTCGGCTTGCGTGGCATAGAGGGCGTAGCCCAGCGCGACAAGGCACAGCAGGGCAAACACGAGCAGGCCGAAATGCGACCGGGTGAGCAGTTGAAACGGGCCGCGAAACGCCCAGTCCGGCAAGATCGCCGAAAGCAGCGATGTGGTGGCGATGGTGTGCACTACGGCGAGGGTGAGCATGGGGTGGGTGATCCAGTAAATAACCCTGTTGTCCTGCCACTCGGGCACGGGCATAAACACGGGAAACGGCCCGCGCCCCTTGAGCACGTGGTGCAGCGGCCACCACACGCCGAGGGCAAGGAACAAGCCGAGCAGGCAAAGCACGTGGCGCACGCGGCGCTCGGGCGGGCTAAGCCGCCAGGCGGAAAACAGGGCCAGGGGAAGGAGGAAAATCGTTGTCTGCTTAACCCACAGCCCGAGGCCGCAAAGCGCGCCCAAGGCAAGGCAGCGGCGCCAGCTTAGCTCGCCCTCGCGCCAGGCAAGCAACATTAGCCCTGAAGCAACGGTGGACAGGACGATAGACGCCTGCTCGTTATTCACCACCCCCGCGGTAAGCGTATACACAGGGTTAAACGCCACAGCGCCGCTCAAAAGCAAGGCGAGCGGGCGGGACTGCGGAAACAGGCGCACGGCGAAGTAATAGATGCAAACGACGGCCAGGAACGCCTCGAACAGGCAAACGAGGCGCAGCACGCGCCGCGCGCGGACCTCCTCCGCGGTAAACGTGGCCAGGCGCTTTGGCCCTGGGGGAAGGCGCAACGGCTCGAGCGTGCACCCGGAGAGCCGGTAAAACGGGACAAGCAACAGGTAGGGCACGGGGCCGTGGTGGCCCGCGGTGCTGTCCCAGGGCTCGGGCAGCCGGCCCTCGCGGGCGAGGAGGTGGACGTACTCCATATGCGCGGGCTCGTCTGGGCCGTAGTCGAGACGCACGGCGTAGCTGATAATCACAGCGAGAACGAGCCAAACGAGGCAGCTAAGGGCAAACGGCAAGTGCCCGAGCAGGGCGGCCGAGCCCCGCGCCGGCCGATCCTCTTGTGTCGCGCGCCTGCGGCGAGCCAAGGCGACCACCAACTGCGCCGGGCGCCCGCAGAGAGGGAAGGCAGCGCCCGGCAGAGGCTTTCGCCAGTCGCTTTTCGAGCGGCAAAAGCGCCGCCCCTTCGTGCACGCCGAGCTTGGCGCACAACTGCGCGCGGCAAAGATGTGCGGCAAAGTTTGCTGCGGGGGCGGTAGGAGTTTGCCACCGCAGGGTATAAGTAGTGAAGGGGCGAGGCGGCGGGCGGCGACGCTCGGCGCCATACTATTGCCAGCGCGAAGGGAGGTGAGCGGATGAAGGGCAAGGTGCTTATCGCCGACGACGACACAAAGCTGACAAGGGTTTTGAAGTGCGCCCTTGAGGCCCACGGGCTAGAGGTAAAGTGTGCGCCGGACGGCGCGCGGGCACTTATTTTGGCTCATGAATTCTCGCCAGACGTCATCCTGCTGGACATCGCCATGCCTATTTTAGACGGGATGGCGGCGCTCAGTGCGCTGAAGCAGGAGGAGAAGACGCGCGACATTCCCGTGGTGATTATTACCGGGCGTGCGGGCAACTCCACGGTCGTCCGGGGCCATGCGCTGGGGGCGGACTTTTTCCTGGAAAAGCCGTTTGGGGTGGAAGAAGTGCTGTCTATCCTCTCCCGGCTATTGCCGGTCGGGGGCTCGGTGTGATGTGGGAGCGAGACAAGGGAGGGGGAGGGGAGCGGGGCGTATGGTGCGATGCGTCCGGGCCCGGTGGCCGTGCGCTTAGTTGTGAGCGACGAGGAGCATTGCTATAATGCAGCGGGGGCCGGCGGCTTGTGCGACGGAGGCGGGGAGGAGATAGCTATTGCAACGGGCCCCGGTGCGCATAGTACCTGCCCAGGTGCGCGACCTTGATGCGTTCTGCCAGTTGCTCGTGCAGTACTATGGCGAGGACCCGACGGGAGAGCTAAAAGAGGCGGCCCTGCAAACGATTCGCGACGCGCGAAGCAGCACCTACCTGGCGTTTTTGGACGAAGCGCCGGTAGGGGCGATGTCCATCGCCAAGCGCATTTCCCTCGAGTTTAGGGGGCTAATTTGGGTTATCGAGACGCTCGTGGTAGACAAGCATTACCGCCGGCTAGGCGTGGGCACAGCGCTGGTGCAGCACTCCATCGAGGCGGCGCAGCGCGGACGGCCGAAGGCGATCTTAATCGCCGTGCCGGAAAACCTTGTCGGGGCGGCGGAGTTTGTGCAGAGCGTGGGGTTTCGGGAGACGGGCACGCGGAGCTACGCCTACCTGCTGGAGCACTAGGAGCGGCTTTCGGGCAAGGGGCGGTTTCGGGGCGCCGCGCCGTGGGTATCGGAGCAGTGGAGCGGCGTGCCGGAGGACCGACTTGGTTGGGGCGTGGGAAGGCACATGGCTGAGCGCGATCCCGCGGAGTTTGTCAGCAGCAAGCTGGACACGAAGGCCAAGCTGGACCTGGCCCTGTTCTTCATAAACAACCCCCACACGATGGACACGGCAGCCTCGCTTGCGCGGTGGATCGGCTACGGCGAGGCGGAGCTTGCCGAGACCCTCGACGAGATGGTCGCCGCGGGGTTGCTCCGGCGGCGGGGCTCGGTGTATATGCTC
This sequence comes from uncultured Armatimonadia bacterium, assembly GCA_964565895.1. Classification (GTDB taxonomy): domain Bacteria; phylum Armatimonadota; class Zipacnadia; order UBA1398; family CAZMGT01; genus CAZMGT01. The sequence continues at coordinate 145,042 of CAZMGT010000002.1, read as the reverse complement.
AGCGACGACCCCGAGGTTATCTCCGCGCTAAAGCAAGTCGCCCGCTATTACGCCACGGCCAAGCGCAGCGTGGAAGAGATGGTCAGCGCGCTGGAGGCCGAGCGCCGGCAACTGGCCGAGGAGATCCGCGAACTAGAAGTTTCGCTCGACGCCATCGTGGCAAGCATGGGCGACGGACTGATCGTAACGGACAGGGAGCACCGCGTGCGGCTGATCAACCCCGCGGCGCGGCGGCTGCTCGGCCTGGGCGACGACCTCGTGGGCCAGTCCATCCTCAGCGCGCTGGAGACGGAGGGGCTGCGCGAGCTGTTTGAGCAGGCGTTTGCCGCGGAGCAGGAGACCGTGCGCGGGGAGATCGACGCCAGCCGCGGAGGGCAGCGGCTGTTCCTCAGCGCGCAGATCGAGCCCATTGCGCGAAACGGCGACATCCTCGGCCACGTGTGCGTGCTCAGCGATGTTACCGAGCTTAAGGTTTTGGACCAGATGAAAAGCGACCTTATTTCGTTCGTCGCCCACGAGCTGCGCTCGCCGCTGACCTCGGTTAAGGGCTGCGCGCATCTGCTCGAGGAGGGCAAGGTGGGCGACGAGGTGCGCAAGGAAATGCTGCGCACCATCGCCAGCGAGATCGACCGGCTGGACCGCATGGTGAGCGGCTTTTTGGACATTAGCCGCATTGAGGCGGGCAAGGCAATTGAGCTTGTCTACGAAACGTTCGACCTGGGGCAGTTGATCCGCGACGCCATCCGCATGCACCTCGCCGCTTCGGACCGCTGCCCGGTGAGCGCGGAGATCGACGAGAACGTGGGGGAGATTACCGCGGACCGCGACAAGGTGCTCCAGGTGCTGCTTAACCTGCTGAGCAACGCGGCGAAGTACTCGCCCGCGGGAAACCCCGTTGTCGTTCGCGCGCGGGTGGAGGGCGATCGGGCACGCATTGACGTGGTAGACCAAGGCTACGGGATTTCGCCAGAGCAGGCGAAGGGGCTGTTTACCCCGTTTTATCGCATCCGCGACCCAAAGACGAAGGCCATTCGCGGGGCGGGCGTGGGCCTATATTTGTGCAAGCACCTGGTGGAGATCCACGGCGGGGAGATTACCTTCGAAAGCGAGCCGGGCAAGGGGACGACGTTTACCGTGACTCTGCCGCTAAAGCCGCCGCAGGGGGAGCAGTAAGCGGCGTTGCTTGACAGCGGTTTTACCTGTTCGGCATAATCAGCGGCGGTGTTGTTTTCCGCAAAGTATGCTCTGCAGCGAGGGCGTGTTGGGGCATGGCAGGACACTCTAAGTGGCACAACATTCGCATTAGAAAAAGCGCCCAAGACGCCCGCAAGGGCAAGCTGTTTACCAAAGTGGCGCGCGAGATTATGGTCGCCGCGCGCATGGGCGGGGGCGACCCGAGCACGAACAGCCGCCTGCGCATCGCCATTCAGGCGGCGCGCGACGTTAATATGCCCAAGGAGAATATCGAGCGGGCGATCAAAAAAGGCACGGGCGAGCTGGAGAGCGAGACCTACGAGGAGCTGACCTACGAGGGCTATGGGCCGCACGGGGTGGCCATTTTGCTCGAGGTAATGACGGACAACCGCAACCGCACGGTGGCCGAGTTGCGCAACCTGTTTAACAGATACGGCGGGAACCTTGGGGAGAGCGGCTGTGTGGCTTGGATGTTCGAGCAAAAGGGCGTTATTAACGTGGAAAAGTCGCAAACGGACGAGGATACGCTGATGGAGGTCGCCCTGGAGGCCGGCGCGGAGGACATTAAGGACGAAGGCGACTCGTGGCAGGTGCTTTGCGCGCCGAGCGACTTCGAGGCGGTGCGTGATGCCCTGACCAACGCGGGCATCGGCTATACCTCGGCAGAAGTGAGCATGCTCCCCTCGACCACTGTTCCCCTGGACAAGAACCAAGCGGAGCAAGTGCTCAAGCTAATCGACGCTCTGGAAGAGCACGACGACGTCCAGCGCACGTACTCCAACTTCGAGGTGTCCGACGAGGTTTTGGCCTCGCTCGTCTCCTAGGTTTTGCGGGCGAAGGCCTCGGCCGGCGGGCGCTGCGCAGGAGGATAGTCCCTTTTGCGGTTTTTGACCCTGGCGCAAGGCGGTGTGCCATGAGGCGTGTCGTCGCTTTCGCTTTCGCGTGCGCTTTAGGCGTGGCTTTCCCCGCCTGCGCGCAGCAGGTGCTGTTTACCGTCCGCCCTGGGCTCGACGGCAATGTGCGCAGGTCGCACTTTTGGCCGATCTCCGTGGATCTTAAGAACACCGGCGAAAGCACGCAGGGGGTGCTTTGCGCCGCGCTAAAGGGGCACGAGGGGAGCGTTGTCTGCCGGCGCGTTGAGCTCCCCGCGGGGGCGACAAAGCGCGTTTTTCTTTATATGTTCCCCCGCTGGGAGTATGTGGACGACGTGGTCGTCGCCTTCCGCCCCGATCGCGGGCGACCGACGAGCCACACGGCGCGCGTGCGGAATTTCCTCCGGGGCGATGCGCTTATTGCGCTGGTTTGCGAGGAGAGGATTCGCCCGCGCTTTTTTTATGCCATGGGGAAAAGGTTCATCCCCCCGCGGCCCGAGGCGCGCAACTTCGCCGCGGCGGTTGAGTGGAAAACCGCGGTCGCCGTCGTCCCCGCGGAGCTGGCGCCCGAGCGCTGGGAAGGGTATGACGGCGCGGACGTTGTCGTCCTCGGGCCGCGTGCAGCGCAGAAGCTGACCACGGCGCAGGCGCAAGCCATCGCGCGCTGGGTGGCGCGCGGGGAAACGCTCGTTGTCTGGGGCGGGGAGAGGTGGCGCGAGCTTGCGGACAGCCCGCTTGCGGGGCTCCTGCCCATCGCGCCGCGGGGCTGCCAGGTGCTCGGCGACGCGGGGAAGCTTGCCGCGTGGGCAGGGGCAACGCCCGAGCCAGCCGGCCCTGTTGCCGTGACCACGGGCGAGTTGGCCGCAGGCGAGGTTTGCCTGCGCCAGGACGGCGTGCCGCTCATTGCCCGGCGCACGCTGGGCATGGGAAGGGTGTGGTTTTTCGCCTTTTCGCCGTTGGCCGAGCCCCTGCGCAGTTGGCCCGGCATGGCCGACGTGTTCGCGCGGGTGCTTGCCGAGGCGCGCTGGCGCGCGCACGGCTACGTGCGGACGATTAACGAGCTGGGGCTGGTACGCAGCGCGTTTGCTGAGGGGCGGAAGCACCATCCCTCGATGCTTTTCGTTGGCCTGTTCCTTGCGCTATACGCGGTGTGCCTCGTTCCGGTGAACTACCTTGTTCTGCATGCGCTGCGGCGGCGGGAGCTTGCTTGGCTGACCACAATAGTTATCGTTGCTGTATTCACCGCGGTAGCATATGCCATTGGCGTGCGAGAGAGAGGCTTAGCGACGACGGTGCGCACGGCGTGCGCGGTGGAGATGCGCTCGGGCTCGCGTTACGGCCGGGTGCGCAGCTATACGCAAATCTTCTCCGGCAGGCGAGCGGAGTATAACGTGCGCTTTGACGGAGAAGGGGCGGCGATTTTTCTTCCCTTGCAGGCGGGGGCAGTGGGGACATATCCTGTGCCTCAGGATGCAGAGCTGCGCGTGTTCCAAGAAGGCGAAGAAAATGTTGCCCGCGAGTTTGGCGTAGGCATGTGGAGCGAGCGCTGGCTTGGCGCGGAGGCCGTCCTGCGCTTCGACGGTCCGCTTGAGGCGCGGCTTGTCCGCGTGGGAGGCTGCCTTCGCGGGACAATCGACAATCGCACGGGGCTGCAGCTTGAGGATGCTGTGCTGTGCTATCGGGGGACGGCCGAGTTTGTCGGCACTATCGTGCCCGGGATCAAAAAAGACGTCCTCATGAAACTGGACGAAGCCCTGGAAAAGCGGTGGTTTTCCACTTCGTTCGCGGGCGCGCCTCCCGCGGACGAGGAGCAGTATCGGCGCATTTTGTTGGAGCTCGAACAGCGCGGCCCGGAGTGCGAGTCGGCGCTCCAAGCGAAGATAGACAGTACGCCGAGGCCTAGCTCGGGAGACAGCCGTCGGGCGGTGTTGCGCGCGGTTGTGGAGAACAACGGGGGAGCATTTTGCAACGCAGACGAGGCGATGCTTGTGGCCTGGGCGGTCAACAATCCGCTGCCCCCCGAAGTCGATGGGGAAAAGGTGCGCGGGGGCCACGAAACATTGGTCTTGGTCCATATTCCAATTTCCAAGTAACGCCAAGCGCGACGTGGAGGGGACAACCGTGAGCACAGAGACGCGGGGGGAAGGAGAAAACCGCTCTTTGGAGAGCGACGCGCAGGTTATCGAGAACCATCGCGTGCTTTTGCTGGGGCAGCTTGTTCCCAGCTTGGTGCATAACATCAACAACAGCCTGGCCAGCCTCTCCGGGTTGGCCCAGCTCTTGGCGATGACGGCGACCGACCCCGCCGTGCGCGAGCGGGCGACGGCGCTGAACGAGCTCGTGCAAAAGCTCTCGCAGTCCACCGAGGCCATCGGCAAGGTGGGCGAGGGGCCACAGGGGACGGAGGAGTCCGTTTCCCTGCGCGACCTGTTCGCCCAGGTGGCCGAGATTTTGAGCACAAAGGCGCGCCACTCCAACGTTGTGCTTTCGCCCGCGCTGGACGACGAGGCGCTAACCGTGCGCGGGGATGCGCCCCTTTTGCGCCAGCTTTTTCTCGGGCTTTGTCTGGCGGCGATCGACAACGTACGCGCCGCAGGCGGAGGGAGCGTCGCCCTGCGTGCGCGGCGCGAGGGCCACGCGGCGCGGGTGGAGATCGTCGAGGAGCCGGCGGGCCAGGGGGCGCCGGCGGAGCGCGCGGGCGATGGAGGCGCGAGTGGCTGGGCGGCGGAGCTGTGCTTTAGCGCGTGCGCGGCGATTGCCCGCCAGCACGGGGGCGAGCTGGAGAGAGACGGCCGGTGCGTGATCGTGCGTTTGCCCTGCGCGGAGTGCTAGGGCGCAGCGGCGGTTGTTGATGAGAACGAGGCACGAGCGATGAGGTTTAAGATCCTTGGCACGGCGGCCGCAGAGGGCTGGCCGGGAATTTTTTGCGACTGCGCAGTGTGCCGCAAGGCGCGCGAGCTGGGGGGCAAGAACCTGCGCTTGCGGGCGGCCTATCTCGTGGGCCGCCGCGTGCTCATTGACTTTGGGCCGGATATCTACGTGCAGTCGGTACGGTTTGGCATTTGCCTGGCGAACATTACCGACCTGCTGATAACGCACAGCCACCAGGACCACTTTTGCGCGCACGAGCTAAACATGAGGCGCAAGGGATTCTGGGCCGGTGTGCCCCCCGCGCCCCTGCGTATTTACGGCAACGCCGCCGTGGGGCGCAAGCTGCGCCAGGGCGCGGAGGAGCTGGAGCTTCTGAGCGTGCAGTTTGTCGAGCTAGAGCCGTTTCGCCCCGTTTCCCTGCCCGACGGCCTGGAGGCCACGCCGATCGTCGCCAGCCACGCCGCAGAGGAAGAGGTCGCGCTGAACTTCCTCCTTTGCGCCAACGGGCGCTACCTGCTCCAGGGCAACGACACGGGGTGGTATCCCGAGGAGACATGGGAGTTCCTCGCGGGTAAGCGGCTGAGCGTTGTTGTCATGGACTGCACTTGCGGCAAGCGCCAGTGTGGGGAAAACCATCTTGGAATTCCCGACGTTTTGTCTGTAAAGGCCAAGCTCGCGGAGATCGGCTGCGTGGACGAGGGCACGCGGTTTGTGGCCACGCATTTTTCGCACAACGGGCTTTTGCTGCACGACGAGCTCGTAGAGCGCCTTGAGCCGCAGGGGGTAGAAGTAGCGTTCGACGGCATGGAGCTGACGTGGTAGCGCAGCTTAGGCCGCTTGCTAGTCGTGCGGCGAGGGCGTACAGTGGAAGCGAGGGGAAGGGACAGTGAGCAGGGCGATATTTGCGCTAGGGATAGCGACGTGCGTCGTGGGGGCGCTCGCCGCATTTGTCTGGGGCGGGGAGATTTTGGCGCGCGCGGCGGGGCCCGAGCCTGCGCTGCTGCCTGTAGTGGGGCAGAATATTCCGCGCATTGCGCGCGAGTTGGGCAAGCAGCCGGGGAAGGCGAAAAAGGTTGCCGCGCGCAAGGCCCGGCAGACCGCGGAAGAGGAGAAGATGCTCGAGGAAGCCGAGGGTGCTGCACTCGAGGAGGGCGCGGGGGCTGCGCCCATTGAGGTGACCCCGAAGGGGGAGGCGACCCCGGCGCCTGAGCAAGCACCCGCGGAAAAGGCGGAGCCCGAGGAGGCCGCCCCGGAGGAAGCGGCGGAGGAGGCCGCTCCCGCGGAGGAAGTCGCCCCGCTCGCGCCCACTCCCAAGCCTTATTCGCGCGAGGAGGTCCTCGCCCACGAGTGGCGGCGGCAAGTCGCCGAGGCGCGCGCCGAGGGCACGCTGCATCTGCTGCTCGCCAACGAGGCGGAGTTTCGCAAGACGGTGCGCGCAAACGCCGTGGACTACAAGCCCCTGCGCCGCCGCGAGGAGATGGCCGAGGAAGACAACGAGGCGCTGTGGCGCGCCACGGAGCGGTCGCGGCCGAGGTCGGGCTATCCCTACCGCCCGTAGTTCGGGCTCGGGGGCGTAGGCGGCGGGAGAGTTCGCCTGGGAAGGGAATGTAAACGTTGAGCGCGCGGATTTTGGTCATTGACGACGATCCAGAAGCGCTGGAGCTATATGAGACGCTGCTTAAACACGAAGGCTACGACGTGCTCAAGGCTTCCGACGGGGAGCAAGGGCTGGAGCTTGCCCGGCGGGAGAACCCCGACTTGGTGATCCTCGACGTGGTCATGCCCGGGATGGACGGGCTGGAGGTCTGCCGTGTGCTCCGGCGCGAGTCGCACGTGCCGATCATAATGGTTACCTGGCGCGACGAGGAGACGGACCTCGTCGTGGGCATGGAGCTGGGCGCGGACGACTACCTGGGCAAGCCCGTGCGCCCGGCGGAGTTTCGCACGCGCGTGCGCGCCCTGCTCCGCCGAGCGAAGGAGTATGCCGCGCCGACGATGGGCCAGACGACGCTCGAGGCGGGAAAGGTTAAGATAGACCTCGGCCGGCACACGGCATATGTCGGCGCGCGCGAGATTGAGCTTACGCGGACGGAGTTTGAGATCCTAACGTTTCTCGTGCGCAACGCGGGGCGGGTGGTCACGCGCGAGGAGCTAATGGAGCACATTTGGGGGACCTCGGAGCTCGAGGGCCGCGCGTTGGATATGCACATCGCCCGGCTGCGCAAGAAGATCGAGGAGGACCCCTCAAACCCGAAGATCATCCAAACGGTGCACGCCGTGGGCTATCGCCTGGAAGGCTAGCGACGGGCCCCTCCTAGTCCATCGCCGCGTGATAGAGGGCGACGATGTCCTCTTTTGTCACGCGCCGCGGGTTAATGGGAATGTGCCCGCTTTTCATGGCGTCCTCGGCCATGCGCGGGATGGCCTCCTCGCTAACGCCGGCCTGGGCAAGCGACGAGGGAGCGTTGATGTCCTGGGCGAGCTGGCGCACGGCGTCCACGGCGAGTTGTGCGCCGTCGCGCAGCGACAGGCCCTCGGTGCTTGCGCCCAGCGCCTCGGCGATGTCGCAAAACTTGTCCTCGGCGGCAATTAGGTTAAACTCCATCCCGTGGGGGAGGAGAATGCTGTTCGCCATTCCGTGGGGAACGCCGAACAGCGCCCCAGGGGGCAGGGCCATTGCATGGACCACCCCCAAGCGGGTGTTGCTAAACGCAAAGCCGGCGATGTTCGAGGCGACAAGCATGTTCTGCGCGGCCTCGATGTTTTCGGGGTCGGCGACGAGCCGCCTGAGGTTTTCGCCGATGAGACGAATCGCCTCAAGCGCGCACATTTGCGTGTGGGTGTGCGCCGCCTTGCAAATGTAGGACTCGATGGCGTGGGTTAGGGCGTCCATCCCCGCGGCAACGAGAGCCCCCGTGGGAGCAGTGGCCAAAAGCTCTGGGTCGAGCACGGCGACCTTCGGGTAAATCTGAGGGCTGATTATCGGGAACTTGTAGCTGCGCTCGGTATCGGTGACCACGGCAAACGGGGTAACTTCGCTGGCCGTGCCCGCAGTAGTCGCCACGCAGATGATGGGCAGTGGGTCGTTTGGGTAGTCGTGCGGGCCCTCGAGGTCAACCACGGAGACGTCGTTAGTAGCGACCGCGGCCATGGCTTTCGCGGCGTCCATGCTGCTTCCGCCGCCGATGCCTACGACAAGGTCGGCGGCGCTTTCGCGCAGCAGCTCTGCGCCGCGGTGGATTGTGCGCGCGGAGGGGTCGGGCTCGACCTCGGAAAACACCGTTGCCTCAACGCCCCCGCGGCGGAGCATTTCGGCGAGCTTTTCCGCATAGCCGCTTTGGGCGACGCTTTTGCCGCAGACAACAACCGCGCGGCTTGCGCCGAGCTGTTTGGCCTGCTCGGGCACCTCGGCGAGCGTTCCCGGGCCAACGATTACCTTGGTCGGCACGTAGAACGTCATGCAGGTCACCTCCATGAGTTGCGGCGGCGTGCAGCGCTAGCTTAGGGAGCCGAGGATCTCGGTAAGATAGCGAAACGCTTTTTTCGCCTCCTCGTTAATCGCCGCGAGCTCCTCCAAGTCGCCCAGGCGCTCCACGACGACGGGGCCGGAGAAGTTGTGTTCGCTGAGGATGCGCAACAGCCGGGCGTGGTCTACATCGCCTTCGGCGGGCGGGGGAAAGTCGCGCACACCGCGCCCGCCGCGATGATTCTTAACCACCAGCGCACGGACATAGTCGGCGCAGAGGGAGAGATCGATGTGAGGGTCAATGCCCTCGTAGAAGTGGACGTTTCCCCCATCGTAGCAAATGCGCACGTGCGGCGAGCCAATGGCCTGAATGGTTTGCACGCACAAGCTGGCGTGGGCGCAGACGTTGGCGTGGGGCTTGATGAGGATCGTTACCCCCTTCTCCCCGGCATACTGGGCGACGGGCTTCATCCAGCGGTAATAGGCCTCGACGTCGGCGTTCCACTCTTCGTCCGGTTTGCGGCGGATAATTCCCTCAGCATAGGCCCAGGGGCCCATGGTCAGCAGATAGGGCGCGCCCAGCGCTGCGCAAACGTCCACGTCCTGCTTATACGTCTGCACATCGTGCAGCGACTTCAGCGGCCCGCGGCAGCCGAAGATCATGACGATCTTTAGCCCGTGCTCCTCGGCGAGCTTGTTCAGCTCGTCAACCTTCTCCGCGGAGATCTCCGGCTCGTCCGGCCCGCGGCCGAAATGGTGCGGCCCGGGGCAGACATACTTAAAGCCCGCGGCAGCGATCCCCGCAAACGCCTCCTGGAGCGTAAAGTGGCGGTAGGGAATGGTCATGCAACCCAGTTGGCATTCCATCAAACGTTCGCTCCTCCCGCGTGGGGGCTAGCTGGAAAAGCCAACCCCTTCGACGGCAATTGTGCCCGGCGCGCCAAGTTCGCCCTCGACCTCAAACTGGACATCGAGAAACCGGCTGACGACCTGGATATTCGTCAGCAAGTGGCTGGTTACTTGCTCCGTGGTGAGCACGCTGCGCCCGCGGGCAAGCGCCATATAGAGCACGAGCTGGTCGGCAAGATGGCGGTCGACCGCGGCTTCGCTGTCGAGGTAGGCGACGGCCTCGCGCGCGGCCTCGATGCCCACGGTCTCCGCGCGTTTACCCCGGCGGCCGAGCGAAGTAAACCCGGCCACGCTGTGCGCGGCCTCGGCAAGCACGAAAAGCACCGTCCCCGGCGCGGGCGAGCGCAGCCTCGATATCGAGTGGTGCACGCCGTGGTAGCCCGCTTTGGCCAGCTCCTCGCGCGCCGCGCGCAGCTCGCGATGGGCGATGTCCTCCCTGAGGTTGGCGATCACCGCGCGCAGCTCGATGCGCTCGCACGGCCCGCGCGTAGCCAGGGACAACGGGGCAAGCGCAGAGGCGCCCTCGCTTTCGATGTGCGCTACGCCGCCGCCGTGGGGGTAAAAACCGGCGGAGTCCAGGCGCGCGGCAACGTAGACGCCCATCGCCTCGAGCGCGGGCAAAAAGACATCGTCGAAGTAGTCGAACGGCGGGCTGAACGGAACGTGTGTCCCGCCCTTGAGCGTCACGCGCCAGGGGCCAGGGGTGAGGGCGATGATCGGCATAATGGTCTGCGCGAGGAGGGTGATCGCCCCGGCGCTGCGCCGTTGTTCGGCGACGTCGAAGATATAGCGGCCGGGGCGTGGTTTTCCGGGAAAAAGGCGGAGCTCGAGCGAGCCCACGGCGTCGCCCTCGAGCCGGCCGCCGGTAATTTCGGCCACGGCGCGCGCGCCGGCCAGGTGCTGCGGGCGGAGGCCGGGCTTGTCGCGCCCGCGGCGGATGTTAACGATATGCAGCGGCCGGCGCAGCAAGGCGCTTAGGGCAAGCGCCGTGCGCAGGACCTGCCCCCCGCCCTCCCCTATCGCGCCGTCGATTTCGACGATGGCACACACCCCCCGAGCTGTGGCCGCTGTTGCACGAACTTTGGGAGGATAATGCTTTCCCCAAGCTTCGGTCAACAGAGGGCCGGGGCGGGTGCCTCCCATCTTCAGGAAAACAGGGGCGGGTGGGCATGTGCGCCACTGCGCGCCTTGCCGCGCCTGCTGCGCGCACTGGCCGGTGCTTTTTCGCCGCGGTCAGCGGCGGGTTTGGGGGCGACAGGCAGCCGGCAGCGCCTGTGAGCGAGTAATGGCACGGAGTGCGCGCGAATGTCAAGGCAGAACTTTTTTCTAGCGTTAAAAAGATCCTGCTGCGCCCTAGGGCCGCTACGCCGGCCTGTGCACATTCGGCGGCTGAGCGCGCGCGGGCGCGCCGGGCGCTGTTGACGGCGGTCTGCTCGCTCAGCCGCGCCGTGTCTATGGCAGGCCCTAGCAGCGCGTGCGGGAGAGCGATTTGCATAGTGCGCCGCGCGAGGGCAATTCCTGTTACAATGTGGGAGGCGAGCGTGAGCGCTGGGTGTGTCTTCGGCGCACGGTGCGGCTGGCGTTTGGCCGTGTGCTGCGAGGCAGGTGATTTTGCGCCAGGCGCCGTGCGATTTGCGCCGGAGCGCGCACGGATGAGGGAGGGGTTGCCCATGGCTCGGCGTGTGGGCGCTGCGCTGGCGGCTGCGCTTATCGCTGGCGCGCTAGCTGTCGCTCAGTCGGCGAACGAAAGCGGTTTGCGCGAGCAGGTGGACGTCGGCCCGCGCGGGCCCGTTGGGCCGGATGTTCCCCTGAGCGCAGCGGAGGCAAAGCGGCTTGCCCCGCGCGTTGTCGTGTCTTCGCCAACGGCGCAGGCGGTGCAAGAGGCGTGCGATAAGGCGGCGAGAGACGGGGCGCGCGTGGTGTTTCTGCCCGCGGGGGAGTACGTTTTCGACAAGCAGGTTGCCGTTCCCGCTGGGGTTACGGTGCTGGGCGAAGGGTCGCGCACGGTGTGCCGGGCGAAGACGCGCAGCACGCGCCTGTTTCGCGTGCAGGGCGACGGCGTGCGCTTTACGCGGCTGAAGCTTGTCGGTGCGGACACGACGACGAGCGAGGAGAACAACACCTATGGCATTTTCGTCTCGCGGGCGCAAAACGTGCGCGTGGACCACTGCGAGCTGCTCGGGTTTAGCTATGCCACGAGCTTTTGCGACGAAGCCACGGCGCAGGTGGACCACTGCTACATTCACCACAATCTGCGCAGCGGGCTGGGCTATGGGGTGGCCATCTACTCCGGGGCATATGTTCTGGTCTGCGACAACAACTTCGAGCAAAACAGACACTCCCTGGCCTCCAACGGAGCGCTGGACTGGAGCAGCCCCAAGCGCTTGGGCAAATACGTGCACAAGCCGGGCTTTCGCAAAACGCACTGGGAGTTTGTCCACAACCGCGTGGGGAGCAACGACCAGAGCGAATATGAGCTATGCGCCGTGGACACCCACCCCGGGATGGACGGCACGTTTGTCGTCGAGCGCAACGTGTTTGAGCAGTTGCGCCACGGGGTGGGCATTCGCGACGGCTCGGGGCTGATTTGCGAAAACGTGTTTCGCAACCTGCGCACGCGGACGAAGTTTAGGGAACTGGTAGCGATCTCCGTCTCCTATGGCAAGCACAACGGCATTCCCGTAGAGGGGTGCATGCCCAACAACATCATCATCGCAAACAACAGGTTTTTCGGGCTAAGCGAGGAGCAGCGCTATCTCATCGGCAAGGCGGAGAACGTGGTTATTGAGGGCAGGCTCCTGCCCGAGACGAAGAGCGCGCGCAGGCCGCCGGCCATGCCCCTTTTGCGCGAGATGGACGCGCAGGGGCGGCTGGGCATCGGCACAAGGCCGTTTGCCGAGCTCTTCCCGCGCGGTTGAGCAGAGGGAGCGTGCTAAGGAAAGCGGCGGCGAGAGGAAAGCGCGGGCGCGCGCCCCGGAGAGCGCAGATTTGGCGGAGCAGTTTACACGCCGGGGATTAAGTGGTATTCTTGCTTGCGCTTTTCATGGCGGGGATGCCACAGAGAGACCAGCACAGCTCGGGCCTAGGGGGTTGACGCGGTGGACTTTGCTCGCAGGCGACGCCCGTCGGCGATCCAGGAAGTGCTTAGCATACACCGTGAAGTGAGCCGGCTGATGGACAACATGATGTCCTTCGGGCGGCCCATTGTTTTTGTCACCGAGGTCTGGCAGCCCAATGTCGATGTCTATGAGACAGACGACGAGATCCTCGTGCTCATGGACATCGCCGGGGTAGATGAGCGGCACATTAGCGCGGAGATCGAGGGCAACCTGCTCACGATTCAGGGCGAGCGAAGGGACACCGCGCCGGGCGTTAGGGTAATCCACCAGCGCGAGATAGAGTTTGGCACGTTTAAGCGGACGGTGCGCCTGCCCGCTGAGGTAGACCGCGACTCGGTGCGCGCGACGCTAGACCGCGGGTTTTTGGAGATACGCATCAGAAAGGCCACTCCTCGGGGAAAGACGATAAACATCGAATAACCAACCACGCGCCAAGGAGGCGTCGCTGTGGCGCAAGATGCTGGACGTACACCCCCGCAGCCGCCCAGAGTGTTGCCGCTACTCGTTACCGACGAGGTAGTCGTCTTTCCCCATATGATGGTTCCCCTGGTTGTCCTGCGCGAGCAAGACATGGCGGCGATGGACGAGGCGCTGGTGAAGTATAAGAGCATCGGCTGCGTCGCCGCCAAGCCCAAGCGCCCGCCTGCTCCACGCGACGAAGTCGGGCCAGAGGATATTTTCGACGTGGGCACGGTGTCCTCGGTGCTCAAAATGGTTAAGGTGCCCGACGGCACGCGGCGGGCGCTGATTCAGGGTGAGAAGCGCTTTCGTGTGCTCCGTGTGCTCCAGCGGCGGCCGTTTATGCTCGCGGAGATCGAAGTCGTCGAGGAGGAGCAGCCCTCGGGCGTGGAGATCGACGCTCTCGTGCGCAGCGTGCGCCAGCTACTGCAGCGCTGCGTTGAGCTCTCCCCCGCGCTGACCGAGGAAGTGCTGATCACCGCGCACAACATCGAGGAGCCGGGCAAACTGGCCGACTTCGCCGTGTCCAACATCCAGACCGATGTAAGCACGCGGCAAAGCGTGCTTGCCACGTTTAACGTAAAAGAGCGGCTGACGAAGGTTACCGAGCTGTTGAACTCCGAGGTCGCCGTTTTGGAGCTGGGGCAGAAAATTCAGTCCGAGGCGCGCAGCCAGATGGACCGCGCCCAGCGGGAATATTTTTTGCGCCAGCAGCTCGAGGCCATTCGCAAGGAGCTAGGCGAGGTCGACGAGCAGAGCCGGGAGATCGAGGAGCTGCGCAAGGCGATCGCCGAGTCTGGGATGCCCGACGAGGCGCGCGAGCAAGCGGAGAAGGAGCTCGACCGGCTGTCCAAAATGCCCACGGCCTCGGCGGAATATAGCGTGGTGCGCACCTACCTGGACTGGCTGTTGCGCATGCCCTGGAACAAGAGCACCGAGGATATTATGGACATCGAGCGCGCGGCGAAGATCCTCGACGAGGACCACTATAACCTGCAGAAAGTAAAGGACCGCATCCTGGAGTATCTCTCCGTGCTCAGCTTAAAGGGCGACATGAAGGGGCCGATTTTGTGCTTTGTCGGCCCCCCGGGCACGGGCAAGACCTCGCTCGGCCGATCGATCGCGCGGGCGCTGGGGCGCAAGTTCGTGCGCATGTCGCTCGGGGGGATCCGCGACGAGGCGGAGATTCGCGGCCACCGCAGGACGTACATCGGCGCCTTGCCCGGGCGCATTATCCAGGGGATCGCCAACGCCGGGACAAACAACCCCGTGTTTATGCTCGACGAGATCGACAAAGTGGGCGCGGACTTTCGCGGCGACCCTTCCGCGGCGCTGCTTGAGGTGCTCGACCCGGAGCAAAACTTTGCCTTTCGCGACCACTACCTCGACGTGGACTTCGACCTTTCCCGCGTAATGTTTTTGACCACGGCGAACGTCCTGGACACGATTCCCCCCGCCCTGCGCGACCGGATGGAGGTTTTGCACCTGCCTGGGTATACGGAGCAGGAGAAGATTCAGATTGCCCGGCGGTATTTGATTCCCCGGCAGCTTGCGGAGCACGGGCTGGAGCGCAAGCATCTACACATTACCCAAAGCGCGCTTTCGGCGATTATCAGGCAGTATACGCGCGAGGCGGGGCTGCGCAACTTGGAGCGAGAGATCGCGGCGATTTGCCGCAAGCGGGCGCGCGCCCTGGCCGAGGGGAACAAAAAGCGCGTGGTTGTGCACAAGGACGACCTGCAGGAGTATCTCGGCCCGCGGAAGTTCTTCGAGGAAAGCATTGTGCGCACGCAAGTTCCCGGCGTGGCCACGGGCCTGGCTTGGACCTCGTCCGGGGGCGACGTGCTGTTCGTCGAGGCGAGCTGCAACGAGGGCCGGCCCTCGCTCATCCTCACGGGCCAGCTCGGCGATGTCATGAAGGAGTCCGCGCAGGCCGCGGTAACGTGCATCCGCTCGCGGGCGCGCGAGCTAGGCATCGACCCGAACGTTTTCGACAAGCTGACGATCCACATTCACGTGCCCCAGGGGGCGATCCCGAAGGACGGGCCCTCTGGGGGGATAACGATGGCCACGGCGCTGGCCTCGGCGCTTACCGGGCGGCTCGTGCGCCACGATGTGGCGATGACCGGCGAGATTACCCTGCAGGGGCGCGTGCTGCCTGTGGGCGGGATTAAGGAGAAGGTGCTCGCCGCGGCGCGGCACGGGATTCGCACGGTAATTTTGCCCAAGCGCAACGAGGTAGACATTAGCGAAGTGCCCGAGGAAGTGCGCAAGAAGATTCAGTTTCGCTATGTGGAGAGCATTGACGAGGTTTTGGAGCTAGCGCTGCACAAGCGGCGGCGAAAAAAGCGGGCCGCTTAGCGTCGCGGCCCGCGCGGCCTTTCGGTTTGCTTGCGCTACTGCGAAGGTTCTGGGTTGGCGGGCGCCTCGACGGGCTTTTTCCTCTCAAACAGCTCAGCCAGCTCGATGGGCAAGGGGAAGACGACCGTCGTCGCT
Source organism: uncultured Armatimonadia bacterium (assembly GCA_964565895.1). GTDB lineage: Bacteria > Armatimonadota > Zipacnadia > UBA1398 > CAZMGT01 > CAZMGT01. The sequence continues at coordinate 129,656 of CAZMGT010000002.1, read as the reverse complement.
TTCTCCGTGGAGATCTCGGTGAGCGTCTGCAGGATCCTAAGCTGCAGCGCGGGGGGCGCGGCACCGATCGTGCGCGCGGCAGCGGCGAGGCGCTCCGCCGCCTGATACTCGCCGTCGGCGGCGATGATCTTCGCCCGCCGCTCGCGCTCTGCCTCGGCTTGGCGGGCAATGGCCCGCTGCATTTCTGTGGGCAGCTCTACGTCTTTGACCTCGACGTTGGTTACCTTTACGCCCCAGGGGTCGGTCTGCTCGTCGATGATCGACTGCAGGGTATGGTTAATTTTGTCGCGTTCGGAGAGGAGCTCGTCGAGCTCGACCTGGCCGATAACGCTGCGCAGGGTCGTTTGGGCCATCTGCGAGGTGGCGATCCAATACTGCTGGGCCTGAACGACGGCGGCCTCGGGGTCCATCACGCGGAAGTAGCACACGGCGTTGACTTTTACGGTAACGTTGTCTTTGGTAATCACTTCCTGCTTGGGCACGTCGAGGACGACGATGCGCAGGTCGAGCTTAACCATCTTCTCGATGAACGGGATAACGTAGAACAGCCCCGGGCCGCGTGCGCCCACGAGCCGCCCCAAGCGGAACACCACGCCGCGCTCGTACTCGTTCACCACGCGGATTCCGCTGAGGATAATGATGAGCAGAATCAGCGCGGGGAACGCCAGAAAACCGAGAAGCGACTGCATACCAACCTCTCCTTTCGCTATGCTCAGCGCGAAGGTTGTTGCGCCTGGGGGGACTGCTGCTCCAGGCGGCGCACCGTGAGCCTAAGCCCGTTAACGGCGACAACTTCTACCTTTTCGCCCTTCGCCACGGGCTCGCCCTCGACCTCCGCAGTAAACAGCGTGCCCTCGGTCTTTACCGTGCCCACGGGGTTAAGGTCTGTCGTGGCCACCGCCGTGGCCCCAACCAGCCCCTCGCGACCGGTAACCACGGGCCGCCTTTGGCTGCGCACTACCGCGCCCAGGCAAAACACGAAAAAGGCAACGAGGCTTAATACCGTGGGAATGATGATCCCGAGGGAAATGCGTAGCGAAGGAGAGTTAATGAGCATGAGCGACCCAACAAACAGCGACACCGCCCCACCCAGGGTAAGCAGGCCAAACGTCGGCGTATACAGCTCGCCCAGCAAAAACCCCAAGCCCAAAAGAATGAGCGCCAGCCCGACGTAGTTTATCGGGAGCACGGACATGGCATAAAGCGCGAGCAGGAGGCAGATCCCGCCGGCGACGCCCGCCCCGCCAAAGCCCGGCGTTTTGACCTCAACGATCAACCCGAGCGTCCCCAAGAGCAGCAGAATGTAAGCCACTTGGGGATGGGCGAGGTAAAACAAAAACGTCTCCCCGAAGGTCATGGGAACATAGCGCACGGAGGCGTCTTTGGTGTGCAGGATAATCTCGCCTGCGGGGACGTTAACCTTACGCCCCTCGCACTTTCTCAGCAGGTCGTCCAGGTCCTCGGCAACGAAGTCAACGACGTTAAGCTTAACGGCGCGCTCGGCGGTGACCGAAACGCTGCGCCGGACGGCCTCCTCGGCCCACTGCACGTTGCGCCCGCGCGCTTCGGCGATCGCGCGGAGCTGAGCGGCGGCGTCGTTCTCCACTTTTCGGGCAAGGGTCTGCATGCCCAAGTCGCCCGGCGTGGGCTCGGGTGTTGCAGTGCTCTGCGCGGGGAGAGTTTTCGCCTTGCCCGCGGCTGTTTCGCCCTTAGGCTGGGGCGTGGGCTGCTCGCGGGCGGGCGCGGGCGGGGTGGGCGTTGGCGTGAGCTCGGGAAACATGGGCGAGCCCCCGAGGAGCACGGGGTGCGCCGCGCCGATGTTTGTCGCTGGCGCCATGGCCGCGATGTGGGCCGCCATGACGATAAACGTTCCCGCGGAAGCCGCCTGCGCCCCCTTGGGCCAGACATAGCAGGCCACGGGAACGGGCGAGTTGAGCAAAAGCTCGGTTATGTCGCGCGTGGAGTCGAGTAGCCCGCCCGGCGTGTTGAGCATAATGACCACAAGCGCGGAGTTCTCGCTGTCGGCGACTTCGATCCCCCGCTCGATATAGCGCGCCATGGCGGGGTTAACGATGCCCTTAATCGTGAGTACGTGAACCACCGCGCCCTGCGCGGGAAGCACAAGGCCCGCGGCGAATAGTATGCACAGCCAAAGCCTTCCCCTCACGCCAAAACCACCTCGCGCAGCACTGGGGATACGGCGCGCCGGCCAAGGATAGTTTCGCCGGCGGGGTGCGCCGTCCTGCACGGTTCGGGCGCGCGCCAGGGGCCGGTGGGCAACGAACCTCAGCGGCGCGCCCGCGCGCGACAGTGAAGGGAAACGGCCCCAGCCAACGAATGCGCACAAAGCGCGGAGGCCGCCAGCCCCGCGCGACAGTTTGCCGCCTGAGCCCAAACGAGGTGTGAGCCAATGGAACGACCGAACATTCTCTACCTCCACTCGCACGACAGCGGGCGCTATGTGCAACCCTATGGCTTTGCCATCGCCACGCCGAACATTCAGCGGCTGGCGGAGCAAGGGGTGCTCTTTCGCCAGGCGTTTTGCGGGGGGCCGACGTGCTCTCCCAGCCGCGCCGCGTTGCTTACCGGCCAATATCCGCACTGCTGCGGGATGATTGGCCTGGCGCACCGCGGATTTTCGCTAAACGACTACGGCAAGCACATCGTGCACACCCTGCGCCGCGCAGGCTATCGCTCGACGCTCATCGGCACCCAGCACATCGCGCGCGACCCCTCGGTAATCGGCTACGACGAGACGATTACCGACGTTCCCCCGCGGGCGCCGGAGCGCGCGCAAGTGGTCGCGCAGTGGCTGCGGGGAAAGCCGGAGCAGCCGTTTTTCCTCTCCGCAGGGTTTAACGACACGCACCGCGTTTACGAGGAGCCGGGGCCCGCGGAGGACCCGCGCTATTGCCAGCCGCCGCTGCCCATTCCCGACGCCCCGGAGACGCGCTACGACATGGCCTGCTATAAGGCGAGCGCGCGGGTGCTCGACGAGGGGTTTGGCATCGTGCTTGAAGCGCTCGAGGAAGCGGGGCTTGCCGAAAACACCCTCGTTATCTGCACCACAGACCACGGCATTGCCTTCCCCTGGATGAAGTGCAACCTGACGGACCACGGGATCGGGGTCATGCTCATTATGCGCGGGCCGGGAGGGTTTGAGGGGGGCCGGGTGTGCGACGCCCTCGTCTCGCAAATCGATCTGTATCCGACGATTTGCGAGCTGTTGGAGGTCGATCCCCCGCCCTGGCTGCAGGGGAAGTCGCTCATGCCCCTCATTCGCGGGGAGGCGGAGGAGATTCGCGAGGAGATTTTCGCCGAGGTAACCTATCACGCAGCGTATGAGCCGATGCGCGCCGTGCGCACGAGGCGGTGGAAGTACATTCGGCGGTTCGACGGGCGGACGCGGCCGGTGCTTCCCAACTGCGACGACAGCCCGAGCAAGGACTTGTGGCTGGCCCACGGCTGGCGCGAGCGGCCCGTCGCCGAGGAGCAGCTATACGACCTTATCTTCGACCCCGTGGAGACGAACAACCTCGCCGCCGACCCCGCGCACAAGCAGGTGCTCGAGGAAATGCGCGCGCGGCTTGAGCGGTGGATGAACGAGACGGACGACCCGCTGCTCGCCGGCCCCGTTCCCGCGCCAAAGGGCGCGCGGGCCAACGACCCGGACGGAATTTCGCCGCGCGAGCCGGCGATGGAGCTGGGCTAGCAGCGGGGCGGTGTGGCTTACGCGGGAGGGGCGAGGGAGATGGCGCAGGTGCGCGTTGTTGTGCTTGCCGCGGGAAAGGGCAGCCGCGCCTGGCCGTTTGGCGAGCTGCGGCAAAAATGCGCCGTGCCCATTGCGGGAAAGCCCCTTATCGCCCACCTCGCCGAGGAGCTGCTCGCCAGCGGCGCAGAGGGCCTTCACGTGGTTGTCGGGCACAACGCGCCGAGCGTGCGCTATGCCCTGCGGCAGTGGAGCGAGCGCGTGCGCTACATTACCCAAGAGCAGCCCACGGGAACGGCGGACGCCGCCCTTGCCGCGCTTGAGGACGAGGATTTCGACCTTGCGCTTGTCGTCTATGGCGATGTGTTCGTGACGCGCGAGGACCTGCGCGCCGTGCGCGAGGCAGTGGAGCGGGGCGAGGCGGAGGCCGCGGCGCTCGTTGTCCCTCTCGCGGGGGAGCGCCCGCAGGACTGGATTTGCGCGAGCGTTGGCGACGGCGTTGTGCGCGGAGTGGAGGGCCACCCCCGCGGCGGAACGCACCGCCTGGGCGGGGTGTTTGCCCTGCGCCCGGCGCACGTTAAGCACCTGCGCGAAAACCCGGGGATAATGACCGCCGTCCCCGTGGGCGGCATGCCCCCGCGCGAGGCGGAGCTCGCCCAGTCGCTGCAGATGATGATCGAGGACGGCGTGGCCGTCGCCGCGGTGGAGGCCCGCGGGCCGTGCGTGGACATTGACAAGCCGTGGCATATCCTCTCCGCCAACCGCGCGGCGATCGCCCACCTGCTCGCCCTGCACCCCGAGGAGCGCATTGGCCGGTCGTGCACGATTAGCGACAGCGCGGAGATCTCGGGCAGGCTCGTCCTCGGCGAGAACGTGCACATCGGCAAGCGGGTAGTCATTGGGGGAGACGCGATCGTCGGCGAGAACACGACGATTAGCAACGGAGCGATCCTCGGGGGGCAGGTGGTCGTCGGGCGAAACTGCCGGGTTGAGGATTACTGCAAGGTTGGCGCGTGGTCGTCGCTGGGCGAGTTTGGCATTGTCGCGCACTGCGCGGAGTTTGCCGGGGTAACGTTCGAGCGGGTGTATCTGTATCACTACTGCGAGGTGTGCGGGGTGCTCGGGCGCGCGGTGGACATCGGCGCGGCGACGGTATGCGGGACGCTGCGCTTTGATGATGGCTCCACCGTGCACCGGGTAAAGGGCCGGCCGGAGATCCCTCGCGTGGGGGCAAACGCCTCGTATCTCGGCGACCATTCGCGCACGGGCGTAAACGCGATTCTCATGCCTGGGGTAAAGGTCGGCTGCTATAGCTGCGTCGGGCCGGGCGTGATTCTCTACGAGGATCTGCCCAGCGGAAAGCTCGTTTTGGCCAAGCAACAGCTCGAGCTGCGCGACTGGGGCCCTGAGCGCTACGGCTGGTAGCCAAGCAGGGCATGCCGCCCGAGCGCGGCCTGCGCGGGGAACTTTTGGCAAACGCGCGCTATTGATATTCATAGCTCGCCGCCGAGGCTCCCGCCAGGCACCCGCCGGCGAAACCAGGCAACGAGCGCCCGCGGAGGAGGCATGAGCATGAGCATTACGTTTAACGCGGACGAGATTTTGCAAATGGCCGAGCGCATCGAGCGCAATGGAGCGCGGTTTTACCACCTGGCCGCGGAGAACGCCTCGGGACCAGCGCGCCAGGCCCTGCTTGACCTGGCGAAAATGGAGGAGGACCACGAGCGCACGTTTGCCCAAATGCGCAGCGAGCTCTCCCCCGCCGAGCGCCGGGCCACAGTGTTCGACCCCACGGGCGAAGCCGGGCTTTACCTGCACGCAATGGCCGACGGCTATGTCTTCGACATTCGCAAGGACCCCGCGGAGCTTCTCCGTGGTGGCGAGCCTCTGGAGGAGATCCTGGCCACGGCGATCGAGCTGGAAAAAGACTCCATCGTGTTCTATGTGCAAATGCGCGAGCTCGTTCCCCAGAGGCTCGGACGGGAGCGCATTGAGGCGATAATTAAGGAGGAGCTGGGGCACATTGCCCAGCTAAACAAACGCCTGGCCGAGGCCCGGGGGAAGGGAGCGGGAGAGTGACTGTGCGGTTTACGCCAAAGGCGGTTTCCGAGCGCGTGTTTTGGGTGGGCGCGGTGGACTGGGAGCGCCGCATGTTCGACGCCCTCATCCCCCTGCCCGACGGGACGAGCTACAACGCCTACCTCGTCCGCGGAAGCGAAGCCACGGCGCTTGTGGACACCGTTGACCCGCCCAAGGCCGACGTGCTGCTTGCCCGGCTGGAGAGCTTGGGGATAAGCGAGCTACACTACGTTATCGCCAACCACGCAGAGCAAGACCACTCCGGCGCTCTGCCCCAAGTTCTCGCGCGGTTTGCCAGCGCAAAAGTTGTTTGTACCGAAAAAGCAAAGGGGCTGCTCGTTAACCTCCTGCACCTGCCCGAGGAGAGGTTCCTCACCGTGGGCGACGGGGAGCGGCTCCCGCTTGGCGACCGGACCCTGCGCTTTATTCACGCCCCCTGGGTGCACTGGCCGGAGACGATGCTTACCTATCTCGAACAGGAGCGGACGCTGTTTCCCTGCGACCTGTTTGGCTCGCACCTGGCCACGAGCGAGCTGTTCGCCCCCGACCGGCGCGCGCTATACCTCGCGGCAAAGCGCTACTATGCGGAAATCATGATGCCCTTCGCCCGGACGATCGAAAAACACCTGGCGAAGGTCGAGGAGCTTGACCCTTTGCTTATCGCGCCCAGCCACGGCCCGCTGCATAGCGAGCCGCGGTTTATCCTCGACGCCTATCGCGAATGGGTAAGCGGCGAGCCCAAGAACCTTGCCGCTGTGTGCTATGTCTCGATGCACGGGAGCACGCGGGCGCTGGTCGCGCGGCTCGTCGAGGCGTTGGCCGCGCGCGGCGTGCCCTGCGAGGTGTTCGACCTTCAGGTCACGGACCTGGGCAAGTTGGCCATGACGCTGGTTGACGCGGCGACGATCGTCTTAGGGGCGCCCACGGTGCTCGGCGGGGCGCACCCGAGCGCTGTCTATGCGGCATATTTGGCGAATGCCCTGCGCCCAAAGGCGCGCTTTGCGGCAGTGATCGGGTCGTATGGATGGGGCGGGCACACGGTGGAGCAGTTGGCGGAGCTGCTTGGCGGCCTGCGCCTGGAGCTGCTCGAGCCCGTGCTTGTCAGGGGCTTGCCCCGGCCCGAGGACGAGCAGGCGATCGAGCGCTTGGCCGAGGCCATTGCCGAGCGGCACAGGGGTCTGGCCCCGGCGCAGTAGGGCGCGGAGGAAGGGGTTGAAGCCCATGCAAAAATACAAGTGCACGGCGTGCGGCTATATCTACGACCCCGAGAAGGGCGACCCGGAAAACGGCGTTGCCCCGGGGACGTTGTTCGAGGACCTGCCCGAGGACTGGGTGTGCCCCGTGTGTGGGCTGGGCAAGGAGTTTTTCGACCCCACCGACTAGCCAGCGATGCCCGAGCTGCCCGAGGTAGAGACGATCGTCCGCCAGCTCGCGCCCGTGTTGCCGGGGTTGGTTGTGCGCGAGGTGCAAGTGCTCGACGCGCGGCTTGGCGTGCCTCAGCCCGAGCGCGCGCGAGGGCGCAAGGTGCGCGGGGTAACGCGCCGGGGAAAGGTTGTGGCGATCGAGCTCGGGCCCGCCCCGCGCGACGGCGAGGGCCTGTGGCTGTGCTTTCACCTGCGCATGACGGGCAGGCTGTTTTACGCCCCGCGCATCGGCCCCGAGGACCGGCGCAGGCTGCGCGCTCGCGTGCGCTTAAGCAAAGGGAGCCTGTGGTTTTGCGACTTGCGCCGGCTGGGGACGATGCACCTGTGCCGCAAGGTGGAGGAGGTCGCCCCGCAAGGGGTGGAGCCCCTCAGCCGTGAGCTGACGGCGCGACGCCTAGCGGAGCTTCTTGGCCAAAGCAAGCAGGGGCTTAAGCTGTGGCTCATGCGCCAGGACAAAGTTGCGGGGATCGGCAACATTTACGCCGCGGAGATATTGTTCGCGGCGGGCCTACACCCCGAGCGGCCGGCGGGCTCGCTTTGCCCAGACGAAGTGCGCCGGCTACACCGCGCGATACGTGGCGTTCTCCGCCGCGCAATAGCGTTCTGCGGAACGACCGTTAGCGAGTATCGCGATGCGCAGGGCGATGAGGGCTCGTTTCAAAACTTTCTTAAGGTCTACGGGCGCGAGGGCGAGCCTTGCCTGCGCTGTGGGGCGAAGATTAAGAGGATCGGTCAGCAGAACCGAAGCACCTACTTCTGCCCGCGCTGCCAAAGGTAAGCCACAAAAAAACGCCCGCGGGCAGGGCCGCCCGCGAGCGACTTTTGCCTTGCTTTTGCGCGCTATACGGCGACGCGCTGCTGATCGCCGCCCTTGTGCGGGGCGATGTACTCGCGCTCCCAGATCTCGCTGCTAATGCGGTCGAACTCCTTGCCGTATTGGATCATCGCGCGGTGATACTCCGGGTCGCCGAGGGCCTGCTCGGCGTCGGGGTCAATCGGTGTCACGGGGCACTCCTGCGCCGCTTTAAGGAAGTTGTCGAAATGGTCGCGAATGGCGCAGGGGCAAAGCCAGTTGCGCGTCTTCTCCGCAGGCTGCTGATAGCCATATTCGTGCTGCCAGTCGCGAATGCGCTTAAACAGCGGCGTCTGCAGAACGTCGTTCAGCGTCCCCCCGCTACGGTAGATGTCGTAGATGTTCGCCGCGGCATAGGGGATGAACACGCACGGGGTAACGTCGCCGTTCCAGTTGATGTAGAAGTATCCGCCGGCGCGGCCCGCGGCGATGCACCCGTCGCTCGCCGTTCCGCTGTTCCAGAAGTCGGCGATGAACATTTTGCGCTCGCGCACAAGGCGCCAAACGCGGCGGAGCATCTCTAGCCGCTGCTGCGGGGTGACCATTAGGTCGAACGCGTGCTTGCGCCCAATGGGCATGTATTGGAAGATCCACGCGTAAAGCGCGCCCTGCTCCTCGAAGTAGAAGTCAAACAGCTCCTCACGGGTCACTAAGTCCCAGTTGCGCCTCGTCGCGGTAATCGAGATGCCAAACATCACGCCCGCTTCGCGCAGGGCGTCAAACGCACGGAGAATGCGCTTGTAGACGCCCTTGCCGCGAATGGCGTCGGTCTCCGCCTCATAGCCCTCCACGGAAATGGCCGGGGTAATGTTGCCCAGCTCGGCCAGGCGCCGGGCGAGCTTGTCATCGATGAGCGTGCCGTTGGTGTAGACGAGGAAAAAGCGATAGTCGTGCTTTTCGGCCATGTCCAGGAACGTGCGGCCGTTGTCGTTCCACAAAAACGGCTCGCCGCCGGAGATTACCGCAAAGCACGAGCCCCAGAGCTCCTTCATCTCGGTAAGAATACGGTCGAACGTATCCCAGTCGAGCTTGGCCTCGCAGTGCGGGGCGCTTGTCGCGTAGCACCCGGGGCAGCGCAGGTTGCACTTCATCGTCGGGCTAATGGTCACAAACAGGGGGGGCATAAACCCCAAGCGCTCCTGCGCGCGAAGGCGGATGTCGCGGCTGCACAGGACATCGAGGAGGAAGATGCGCAGGGCACGGTCGAGCACGCGCTTGGATATCAGCCCGCGCTCAATGCCGCGATCGATGCTGTGCAACACAGCGGAAAGGAGGGCCTTTTTGTCCTCCTGCACCTGCAGCGGCCGGCCATAGGCGTCCTCGTAGAGCAACGCCTCCTGCGCCTTGCGCTCGATGAACCGGATCGTGCCCTGCCGGAACAAGCCATAGGAAATCAACGTGCGCAGCACGGCGCGCAAGGAATCGTTGCGGAACACCGTTTGCCAGTCCATAGCTCACCCATCTCCCCGTGGCCCAGGATGAGTCGAGCGCTAGGACTACATTGTCTGCGGTCGGGCAAGCACGCCCTGCAGGAAAAGCCGCTTGGCGGCTTCGATTTCCGACGCTGGCGAAACATCGCTGCTTTGCTCGCGCCATTCCGCCCAGCGCAGGGCAAGCGCGCTGGTTAGCCCATCGAGGGCTAGGGCAAGCAAGCGCGGGTCGGTTTGAGCAAAGATGCCCTGGCCCATGCCTTCCTCGAACGTTCCGCTGAGCTTGTCGAGGAGGTCGTTATATTTGTCGCGCAGCTTGCGCTCCAAGCGCTGGCTCACGGAGGAGCGCCAGGCATGGGCTTCGGCAAAGAACAGGCGGGCGAAGTGGGCGTTTCCGGCGAGGAACGTAAGCTTGGCCTCGATAAACTTGCGCACCCGCCCCAACGGCGACTGTTCCTGCGCCATCTGGTCGCAAACCGTCGCTACAAGCTCCTGCAGCTTGCGCTCCAAAAGCTGCTCATAAAGCTCCTGCTTCCCCCGGAAAAAGCGGTATACCGTCCCTAGCGCAAACTCCGCCCGCTGTGCAATCTCCTGCATCGTCGTCCGATAAAAACCCTTTTCCGCAAAAAGCCTCTCCGCGGCGTGCAAGATTAGCTCGCGGTGCCTCTCGCGCTCTCGCTCCCGCCGCGAAAGCTTCTCCGCAGCCATGGCTAGCTCCTGCCTTGTGTACAAAGCGAGTCGTTTCTGCGGGCCCGAATTAGAAGAGCGGTTTCATTTATAGAACGGCCGTTTCAATTTGTCAATACAAACGCCCGTTCGCTAGCGCTTGCCCTCCTCCTCCGCCACGGCTGCCGCCCCACGCCGCGCTTCGGCGCAAGCTCTTGGCCAAGGCGGATCGCGCGGCCGCTGGCAAACCGCGTCCGGCGCTCAGCGGCCGGCGCGCTAGCAAATCTCGCTCGAAGCGACTACCGCCGCCCCGGCGGCCTTCATTTCCTCAAGCGCCGCTTGGGAGTCTCCGGGCTTTACGTCAACCCCGCGCACGGCGTCGGAGACGACAACCACGTCAAACCCCTCGCGCAGAGCGTCGAGCACTGTGGCCTTAACGCAGTAGTCCGTGGCCAGGCCGCACACGAACACGCGGCGCACGCCGGCAGCGCGCAGCTTGTCCGCAAGGTCGGTCCCCTCAAAGCCGGAGTAGGCCTCGCGCTGGGGGTTGGTCCCCTTGCGCACGCGCACGGCGTTCTCCGCGCGCAGGTTGGGGTGCAGCTCCGCCCCGGGCGATCCCTGGACGCAGTGCGGGGGCCAGGGCCCGCCTTGTGTTTTAAATGAAACGTGGTTTTCCGGGTGCCAGTCCTGCGTGGCAAAGACGTGGTCGAACTTCTCCACAAGCGCGTTAATGATGGGGACGATCTCGTCGCCCCGAGGGACGGGAAGGGCCCCGCCGGGGCAGAAGTCATTTTGCAAGTCCACGATAATCAGCGCATCGCGGGCGCGGTCGATGGTCACCGCGGTCATCCTCCTCGCCTTAGGCCAGCAAGCTAGCCGCGCACGAGCTCGAGGCGATCGTTGGGCTTATACTCGCGGCCCACCTTGGCCAGATTTTTCCCTTCCAAGCGCACAGCGTCGGCGGTAAAGTCAAACCGCCCGGAGAGAATCCAGCTTCCCACGCCATAGGCGTCGACTGGGGCCCCACGCTCCTCAAACCGCGCGATTTTCTCCGGGTTTAGCCCGCCGGAGACGACGATTTTAACGTGCCCAAACCCCTCGCGGTCCAGCGCTTGGCGGACCTTCTCCGCAAGCAGCGGCACGGGGCCATATTTTTCCTCGTCGGGCAGGTGGGCAAGGTTTTGCAGCGAGCGGTCGACGAGGTTTTCCGCCGTGTCAATGCGCACGCCCCACAGGCGCTCGCCGAGGCGCCGGGCGACGGCGAGCGCCGTGTTTACGCAGTCGTTGTCGAAGTCCACCAGGCTGATCGTGTTCACCGTGGGCAAGAACGCGTTAAACTTCTCCGCGGCAAGCGCCGTGTCTCCGCCGTAGGCGACGATCATCGCGTGGGGAATGGTCCCCAGCCCGCGGCCCTGCCACAGCGCGGCCATGGCGTCCGTGCACACCCCGGCCGCGCCACCGACTTGTGCGGCGTGGCCGTCGCCCGGCTGGGCGAGGAAGTAGTCGAAGCGGTCCGCGAAGTATAAAACGGGCTTCCCCCGCGCGGCCTCGGCCAGGGCCCGTGTGTTTGTGGCGATCTTCGTGCGCCGGGCGAGCACCCCGAGATAGAGCGACTCTAGATGGGCGAAGAGCGAATAGTCGCCCTCGATGAGCATCGCCGTCTCCCACGCAGAAAGGCGATCGCCATCGTAAAGCGACCACACTTGGATGCGATCGAAGCAGTCCACCCAGAGCTCGTCTAGCTTGCGCGAAAGGTCGGCGCACTTTGCGCACAACTTCTTGTGCGCGTGATAGTCGCGAGCGCGCAGTGCGGCGTCGGCCTGTTGGCGCAGTTGCGCAAGCTGCTCAAATGCCTCGGCCGCTGCGCTGTAATCTTTGTAGTAACCGGTGCCCGTTTTCAATATGGCAATGGCTTCGTCTGTCCCGCAGATTATCACGTTCTCCTTTTTCTGGAAAATTTGGTGGGTAATTGTGGGGTGTCTGTTGTCCTGTTCTAATACACGTTTTGTTCTCCAAAAGTAAACGGCGGAGAAAAACCCGTGTCTTATGTCGTGAATGGGCAGCCTGAAAACCGAGGGTTCAAGGCGCTTTCTCATTTTTCTTTGTCACCCTCCCCTCGGCCTATGAAGGCCACCACAATACTTTCCGTGCGCGACATGATCCAGTAAGGTGCCTGCAATTCTCCCCACAGCAAATGCTACTTGGGTTGTGTTTTTGCTTGTAGCTCCCTTATTGTCTTTGGGTCTAGCACACCCGAGCGAAAAATCTTGCTCCCGAAAATGTGAAGGGCATGGATTATTCCACGAAACTGTCTGTCTAGCCCGTGGCGATGGATCGTTTCGTTGTAGTTTCCCACGGTTAATGGGCCGCTATTTCTACCTGTCGGCCCACGATTATAGGTATTTGTTTTGTCGAGCGATGCGGGAGTATTAAGGTCACCAAAATACCAACAAACATTGTCTTTGTCTTTGGTCGAATCGTAGGAGACAGCGAAGAACGTCCATTGTCCGCGCTTGAGCTTTCCCGGCGAGCTGTCGTTTGAGATTTTGTCCGGCCACTCGTTTACGGCGAGCCTCAGCCGCCCATCGCTGAGGTGGACAAGGTCGAAGCCGGATTTGTTGTAGTTTAGGTTAAAAGCAATGCGGTTTCCGCCGCTGCCTGTCTGCAAGGCGACGGGCTTGAGCCAGCCGAGGATGGTAAACGAGCGCAGACCTTCGAGCTGAGCAAGCGGCCCCTCGCCCACGGAAACCCATTTCCACGGCTCGCCCGCGCCGAAGTTTAGCCCGCCGTCTGCTGTCCGCGCCACCGGCCCGCGAAAAGCAACCGCCGGCGCCTCGCCCTGGGCAACGCCCACGCGCACAAGCGGCTCGCCCAGCGCAACGTCGGCGGCTATGGTGAAAAACTGCGTGGCCTTTTCCCCGCGGTCATCGGTTACGGTAAGCGAGACCCGATAAAGCCCTGGTTTTGCGTAGGTGTGCTGGGCGACGCGCTCGGCGGAGCGCGCGCCGTCGCCGAAGTCCCAGAGCACCGGAAGGTTGCCCGGGCAGGAAAAGCGCACGGCAAGCGGAGCGACGCCTTCGCGCGGCTCGACGCTTCCCTCGGCGCGCGGCCGCCGCCTTTCGCCCGCGCCATAGGCCACGATGCGCAGCAGGTAATACGGCCCCGGCGGCGTGAACGTTAGCCGGCCGTCGAGAACGTCGTTGAGCGGGGTTATCGTCATGTTCCACGTATCGATGGCGTCCACGCGAAAGGGCAGGTCGGCGGGCAGGGAAAGGGTGCGCGGGGCTTCGCTGGTGAGGTAGACGAGGTAATATTCGCCCTTTTTGCACAAGGCGTAATCGCCCGGGGAAAACTGCGGGTCCGGGGCCATCTCCTCGTATGGCGCGGCGGCCATTGTTTGTTTGAGAAAGGCAATGCGCGCGGGGCTTTTTCCGATCAGCTTGCCTCCGACGGACCACCATAGCTTCTCCTCGGGGTTATAGTACGTCTCGCCGTGCGAGGCATAAGCCCCGGCGAGCGCCGCGGCCCAGTGCCGCTGCGTCTCCTCCTCGGGGGAAAGCGAACCCCAGCGCTGCTTGACGTCGCCCTCGTAGCCGTACTCGTCGATCACCACGGGCTTGCCATACTTCTCCCGTGCCTGGACAGCCGTCTGATATACATCGCCCCCCTGCTTTTGTATATTGCAGTGGGTAACCCAGGGCTTGCCGTGGTCGTACCACTCACGGCAATTGTGGATAGAGCGCGGGTGGTCGTAGGGGTCGAGATCGCGTATTAGCTGAAAGATGTGGTCCCAATTCTTGGGCGGTTTTACCAGGTCATATTCGTTCGCCAGCGTCCACCACACATTGCGAAAAGCAGCAAACCGCGCGATTACATATTTTAGGTAAGCATCGTCCTGCTCCGGGGTCATCTTTGAGTGACCCCATTTATCGTAAGGGTGGAACAAGATAAGGTCGGCGATGATTCCTAACTCCAAGAGATCGTTGAGTCGGCGTTCGATATGTCTGAAGTATTCCGGGTTAAATCGGTCGTAGTCGAACTGTCCGTTTTCTTTTTTGGGCCACGGATAAAGTGGCGGCTCTACATGATTATAGGTATACCATTTGGGGAAAACGCAGCAGCGAACCTTGTTAAAGCAGTGTTGGCGCAATGTTTGAAGTGTTTGTTCTTGCAACTGCTCCTCGCGATGAAGCCAGTTGTAAAGCGTTGTCCCCACGGGGTAATAAGGTGTGCCGTCGGCATTGGCGAAATGATAGGTGTTGCGCACGACAATTGGCCCATGGTTGCCCTTTGAGGGAGGGACGCAGCGAAAGGCGCCCGTCTTGCCGGCAAGCCCAGGGTCGTTTGATTCCGTGCGATAACTCCAGCGCCCAACGACAGTGGGCATGACGCGGATCTTCCACGTTTTCCCTCCGTCGTAAAATCCGTGGCAAACGATCGTCGTTTCCCCGCAGCGAAACGTTCCCTTTAGGAACACCTGCCTAAACGGGTTTTCGTACTCGCCTTGTTGCTTAAGCTCAACCTCGAAGATGCCCCAGCGCTCAACGGTTGGTTCGGCGCTTTGGGCGTCGTGCACGAGCAGCAGCGTTGCCAGCGAGAGCGCGAGCAAAAGACAGGACATTTGCCCAGCCTCCCTGCATCTTCCAAGAGCGACGTGCCTCGCAGCCGACCTAGGGCGATCTGGAGCCTATTATAGATAGCGCAAACAGCACAGGCCAAGCGGCGGACGCACAGCAAAGAGGAAGCAACAACTAGCGCAGCGGCTAGCGGCCGCCCGAGCTACTGCGCAGGCGGGCAAGCTCGGCCTGCGCCTGACGCGCGCAATATGTGGCAACGCAGCTTGCCGCGGCCTGCTCGAAGCACGCGGCTGCGGAGTGTGTGTTCCCCAGTTCGCGCTCCGCAGCGCCGAGCCAGTAGAGCGCCGCCGGACGCAGGAGAGGGTCGGAGATGTTCGCCGCCGCGTGGTAAAGCTCGTCGCGCGCGGCCAGCGCCCGCCCCATAGACAGCAGCGCGCGGCCTATATAAACGCCGCCCTCGCCACCCGTTATGCTGTCATTATGGACGGCCTGCCACAGGCTGCGCGCACGGGCCAGGTGCTCTTCGGCCTCCGCCAAGCGGCGCAGAGCGCCGAACGCTGCCGCGAGGTCGCTATGCGCTGCGGCGCGCACGAAGTTCTGCTGGCCAGGGATCTCGTCCACGCGGCGGAGGGGGGCGATCGCCGCGTTATAGTCGGCAAGCATAAGGTATGCGTGGCCGAGGACGGCGAGGCATACCCCAAGCAAGCGGCGCTCGGACGTCCCGCCGTCGGCAATGTGTTCCACCCTCCCGCGCAGCTCGTCCACTATCTGCTGAAACTGCCCGCTTAGCCCGAGCAGCGTGAGGTACATGGGGTCCGGATAGCGCTCGTCCGCGGAGAGCATGCTCGCCTGGCGCATGACCATCGTCGCCTCAGTCAGCCGGCCGCTATAGGCGAGGACGAAGGAAATGGCGCGCAGGCGCAGCGGTTGGTGCGTTACCGCGGCGGCGGTCGCCGCGGCGTGGCGCAGGTAGCCGAAATAGCAATAGAGCCAAGTAAGCGCGGTGAGCATAAGCGAGCGCACGGGGCTGGGGCCGCCCCACAAAGTTTCCGGGGAAAGGCTGAGGGCAAAGCGATAGGCCTCGACGTTTCGGCGGAGCGCGAGGCAGCCGGAGAGATAGCGCGCGATAACCAGCCGCTGCTGGTATCCGCGCAGCCTGCGGTCATATAGCGCTCGCCGGAGAACGTCTACCGCCTCGTCGTACTTGCCCTGATATTCGAGCACGTTGGCCGTCTCCAAGGCAAGGGGGCCGGTTTGCGCGCCGCCGCGCTCGAGAATCTCGCATGCCCGGCGGCCCTCGGCGACGGCTTCGGCGATCTTCCACTGGCCGTCGAGGGCGCGGCTGAGCTCGATGCGCAGGCCAACCGTGCGCAGGCTATCCGCGTGCTCCCCAGCCAACGCCTGGCGACAGAGCTGCTCCGCCGCGGCAAACTCGCGGTCGGCGTTTAAGATGGCAGCGAGGCGCAGGGTTTTGGACAAGCGTGTGGACATGCCGAAGATCGTGGGGACCTTCAGGCTCGCGCGGAGAAGCCATTTTGCGCGCCGGCGCGGGGCTCCCGGGCGGAAGTGCCCAAGCAGGCCTTGCAGGGGAACAACGGCGTTCCACAAAAGCTCCCACAGCGTTAAGGCACCGATGGCCAGCGCTAAGATCTGGCCCATTGTCCCTCTCCCTGTTCATCGTTCGCTATTGGCGGGCGCGGGCCTTCCCCGCTCCCAGTCGGGGCCACGCAGGACGAGCTGCCCCGTTAAGTGAATCATGACCTGGAGCGACACGCGCTTGTCGGAAAAAAAATGATACCCACAGCTTTGGCCTTTTTGCCACTTCTCGGCGCCGCAGCGCCGCAGCAGCCGGCAGCCCCCGCGGGGGCGGAACTGGTCCCGTATACGCTGAATGCCGGCGAGAACGTCGCGCAGCTTGAGCCGACAGTTGGCCCGGCGGGCGAGCCGGCGGTCCGTGTGCGGTGCGCGGAATTTCGCGGCGGCGCGGTTGAGCTTGCTTGGCGCTTGCCCCTGCCCCTGCGAGCGGGCGCGGCATATGAGCTTTCCCTAGCCTGCAGGCACGTGCGCGTTCGCGGGCCGGAGGTGGAAATTCTCCTGCGCGATGGGCAAACTGGCGCCGCGCTCGGGTCAGCCTGGCGCGTGCGGCCGGGTTTGCGCTGGCGGTCGTTTGCGCGGAGGTTTGTATGCCCGCGCGAGGTGCGCGAGGTTAGCGTTGTCCTGCGATTTTTCAGCGGGGGGACGCTGTACGTCGCTCAGCCGCAGGTGGCGGAGGTGTGGCCCTGGCTGGGGCCGCCATTGGCCCCCTGCCGCCACAAAAACCGCGTGTTTAACTCAAGCTTTGAGCTGGGGCTTTGCGGATGGGCGACGCTTGAGGCGGAAAGCTTCCTCGGCGCGCTGAGCGGCCGTGCGCTGCGCGGCGAGCGCTGTTTGCGCTTGTGCCTGGAGCGGGAGAAGCTGCCGCGGCTGTTTTTCGACTGGCCCGCGCCGGAAAGCCGCGCGCTGGCGAGGATCTCCGCCGTCGCGCTTGAGCCCTCGGCGCTGGATCGGGGAAAGCCGATGACCCTCTCGGCATACCTGCGCAGCGAGCCGCCGGGAGTCGTTGCCTTGCTCGGCCTGCTTTCAGAAGGCCAAAGCGAGCCGCGGTGGGCCGAGGCGAGCGTTTCGCAGGCATGGGGGAGGTATTGCGCGACGTTTGTCCCCAGCGCTTCGCGCGGGTGGGTTGCCGTTGGGCTTGACTTGGACAAGTCGCAGCTCAAAGAGGCCACGCTGTGGGTCGACGCCGTGCAGCTTGAGCCAAGGAGCAAAGCAACTAGCTATAGACCAGCGCACAACATCGAGGTTGGGATAATAAGCGAGGGCGAAATGTTCGCGGCGCCCGGCGACCGGGCGAAGCTGAACATTTGCGCGGCGAACGCGGGACGCGAGGCGGCGCAGGCCGCGATTAAGCTTTCGTGTTTTGACCACTGCGGGCGCCGCGTCCTTTGGCGTTGGTTTCCCGTTCGTCTGAGGCCTGGGGAGCGGGCCGAGCTGCCCGTCGCGGTAGAGCTTAAGCACAGCGGGGTGTATGCCGTCTCGCTCCGCGTGCGCGGCGAGCGATGCGAGCGCGAGCGGCGCATGAGGCTTTTCTGCGCGCCGCGGGCGAAGCTGAGCCCGCTCGCCCCGAGGCTTGGGCTGGACCATCTCCCAGCATCGGGGGCGCTTGCCCAAGCGGTTAAGAAGCTCGGGATAAACTGGGTGCTCGACCGCAGCGCAAGCTGGGACGCGGCAAGCGGCAAGGAGGGCTCCGTGAACTTTGCCCCGGCGGACGAGCTGCTGAGCTTTGCCGCGCGCGAAGGGCTGAGCACAGTTGTCCTGCTCGCGGCGCCTTGCGCGCGCTGGGCTTCCGCGGGGCCGGCGGCTGCGGAGTCGCTGAGCACGGCGAGCGGGGGCTCGGCGCTGTGCTGGTATCCTCCGCGGAAGGCGCTTGACTTTGAGGAATTTTTGCAAGAGCTGGCGCGGTTTGCCGGAAAACGCGCCGCAGCGTGGCAGCTTTTCTACGATGCCGAGCAAAACGCGCCCCAGGGGCAACTTTCCGCGGATGATTTTGCCTGGCTTGCCCTGGCCGCGCGCCGCTGCCTCTGCCAAACGACGCGGCGGCCGCTGGCGCTTTCGCTCCCGCGCGATCTGCTGCTCGGCTCGTGCGCGACACGCGCGGCGGACATTGCCGTCGTCTTCCCGCAGCTAAGGACAGGCGAGGAGGCGGCCGAGGAGCTGCGGCTGCTTGCCGCGCTGCGCGGGCGCGAGCTGTGGGCCGAGGGAATAGCCCGCGCCGCCGAGGATGAGCTTGCCGCCGCCGCTGCAGTGGCCCGCGCGATGGTCGTGTTAACGTGGGCGGGAGCGTCGCGCGTGTTCTTCGCCGCGCTGCCCGAAGCGGCCACGCCGCACGGGGAGACGATGAGCAACCCGTTTTTCGCCTATGGCCCGAGGCCCAGGGCTGCCGCCGTGGCTCTGCTTGTCGCGCTGGACATGATGGGCGGGGACGCGCGGCCGCAGCTCGTCCGCGGCGACAGCCGGCTTTGCGCCTTCCGCTGGCGGCGCGGCAAGGAAGAGATTTTCGCCCTATGGGCGTGGGAGCCGCTGTTTTTCGAGGATCTCGCCCTGCCCAAGGCCGGGGTTAAGTTTTTCGACATGCTCGGCGCGCCAAGCGAGCGGCCGACGCAGCTCGACGACCAACCCGTCTACATCGTCTGCGACACGCTGCGGGCGGAGGCCGTTGCCGCGGCGCTAGGCGCGCGAGAGGCGGAACGTTAGCCGGCAGCGCTCAAGCAGGCGCAACAGCTCGTCGAGAACATCTTCGCGGACAAGGTCTTCTGCGCGCAGGCCGAGCGTCCACTCGCGCACGCGGTCGACGTCGAACAGCAGGCTTAGCGTTTGCGGCTGATAGCCCGGGGCGGAGGCGCGCAGGCGCCGGGTGATCGGAACGAGCAGCTCGGCATAACCGATGGGCAGGGTATGGGTGGCCAGGCGGCGCTGCTCCGCGCCGACAATGGCGATTTCCTCAACCCTGGCGCGGAGCGACTCCCCGGTAATCGCATCGACCACGCGCACCTCGACGTGGGCCATCGCGGGCTCCGGGCGGTCGAAGGATTTGACGTAGATGGGGTTGGTGATGGCCACTTGGCCCTCGCCGCGGCCCCAGCAGCGCGCGACGAACCAGTCGCCGGGCTCGGCGGAGACAGTTGTCTGCACGGTGGCGTCGTGTTCCCCAGGGTGCCACTCGGCGATCGTCTCTCCGCGGCGGAGGAGCTCGACTTTGGTAATCGCTTCGTCCTGGGCGCTCGCGGCCCAAGCGTCGATGACCACCTCGTGCTCGGGCGGGCTAGGGTCGATCGTATCGCCGATTTGCCCTCGGCCAATAGCCAGGGTAAGGAACGGGCCCGTGCTGACGACGTTTTTGCCGGCGCGAATGGCTGCGGCAAGGTTTTGCGGGGAAAGCTCGGCGCCGCCGAGGTAGGTATACAAGCGCGATTTCATCCCCGGGCCAAGCGCCCCGCGGCGGTCGAAGCAGATATCGCCCGAAGTCGTCCCCGCCAAGCGATAGCCGCGGTTTAACAGCATAAACCACAGGCGCTGAGCGGCATCGTCCCACGGCTCGCGCATGAGAATGTCTATCCCATCGTAGACGGGGCCGGCGAGGGTGTCGAACGGCAGCTCAGCGGCCAAGTTTGAGATAAACTTGCGCTCGTCGCGAGGGAACTCCCCTACCCCGCCCCAGGGCCCGGTCCACCAGCGCAGGGGGTGCGTGTAGCAGATGACGGCGCCTGCTTCGCGCAGCTTGGCGATGAGCTCAAAGTTGGCCACCGGGGGCTTTTCGCTCTCGTAGTCGTGGGCCTCGAGCTGGGCGATCTCCGCGTAGAGGTCAGGCTGGCCCGCGGAGAGGTCGGCGCCTACGGTCCAGCAGTGGCCCAGACAGGTGGAGACATCGCCGCGGTAGTAATTCTTCGGCGCCTCGTTGCCGATAAACACCCGTATCTCGCGCGTGCTCGCCTGCGCGGCAAGGCGCAGGAGGCTTTTGGGGCTGCAGTCGTCGGCGTTCCACTCGCCGCCGAGAACGATGTACTCCAAGCCCTCGGCGGCAGCCATCGTCGCCGCGCGGGCGAAGCTAATATATGTCTCGCGCTCGCCGTGGATCATGTGCGTGTGCGTCTCGCCGGCGACCCAGCCCAGGGCGTCGTAGGGAATCCAGCGCTCCAAAGCAACGTTTAGCTGGACGGGCCGAAGCTCTGTCGCGGTAAAGCTAAAGCGCTCGGGGTAAAACGCGGGGCCCTTGCATACAAGAACAGTGGTCGGGCCCGGAGGGACCTCCACGGAGAACTCGCCGTGGGCAAACAGGCCCTCGATGTGGGCATATTCGGTCCCCGGCTTTGTCCCGTCGCTGCAGCGAATTATTACTCGGGCGGCGACGCGTTCTCCGCTGGCGGCGTCAACGATCGTCCCGCGGACGATGGCCAACGTGGTCAAACCTTCCCAGGCGTAACACGCGCCTGTTGTCGTGTTGTTCTCTACGCATCCCCCCAATGCATTCACTAATGAGAAAATGTCTGCCGCGGGCGGTTCTGTTCAGCGCAGCAGGCCGGCGGAGGCGGACAAAGAGCAACAAAACGTCAGCGCGCGGGAAACATTAACCCTTTGTGGGACAAGGGCGCCGCCGTTTTCAGGCAGAACAGAGGGCTAGCAAACTGGGCAGGCGAGGAGCTTTGCGTGGGTTAGAAATTGCCCTGTGCGCGGCCGCCGCGGCGGCGTGCGCCGTGCGGTGGGCTAGTGCGGCGAACGCGCCGACGATGGAGCGCGTGGAGATCGCCCCTGACGGCTGGACGTTTCGCGGGGCAAAAAGCGGCGCGCCGTTTGTCCCGTTCGGCACGAACTATACGGCGGCATGGGCGGGCTGGCCCCCGGACTACCTCGGCGAGGCGTGGGACGAGAGGCGCCTGCGCGCGGACCTCGACGCTATGCGCGCGTTGGGCGTAAACACGCTAAAGTTTGTCGCTCCGCTGGGCCTCATTCTTCCCGATCCGCAGCAGCCCGGGGCGGTGCGTCTTGACGAGCGGACGGTGCGCCGGCTTGCGCGCGCAGTGGAGCTTGCCGGCGAGCGCGGGATAAGGCTTATTGTCTGCGTGCACCCGGGCTGGCGTAGTCTGCCCCAGTGGTTTTATCGCGGCGGGGGATTTTTTGGCGAGGAGTCGCTGGCCATCCTCGAGGAGATGTGGCGCGAGCTCGCCCGGCGGTTTGCGGGCGACGGGCGCATTTTGGCCTATTCGTTTTGCGTGGAGACGGCGCTCGGCGGGTGGCGCGCGCCGCAGGCGCTGGCCCTGTTTGGGAGGTGGGCCGTTGCCCGCTATGGCTCGCTGGAGAGGGCAAACGCGGCCTGGGGCACGCAGTTCGCGCGGGTGGAGGACATTGTCCCTCCGGGCGAAGACGGCAACAACAGCGCCAACTGGCGCGAGCTGCGGGAAGGCACCCCGGGCAACGAAAACAAAACAAACGATGCGTTTCTTTACGACTATCTGCTTTTTCGCGAGTGGGCGGCGTTTCGCTTTGTCTTTCGCCAAAGCCGCGCGGTCAAAGCGGCCGACCCCGG
This sequence comes from uncultured Armatimonadia bacterium, assembly GCA_964565895.1. GTDB lineage: Bacteria > Armatimonadota > Zipacnadia > UBA1398 > CAZMGT01 > CAZMGT01. The sequence continues at coordinate 107,801 of CAZMGT010000002.1, read as the reverse complement.
GGCGCTGACCACGATGGGCTTTGTGCAGTGGAACCCCATTTTGCGGCAGCTATGGAAGCCCGTGTGGGAGGGGCCGGCGCGCGGGCCGGAATATAACGTGCGCGAAATTGCCCGTGCTTTGGATTTCGTAGGAATTCACTTTTACCCCGTCTACCCGCCGGGCGACGAGGAAAAGCAGCTTCGCTATTTGCAAATCTGGGCGCGCTGGGCAGATGTGGGCAAGCCCGTGGTCCTCGAGGAGTTTAACCGTCGCCCGCGCGAGGCCAACGCCCGCTGGTGCGAGCGCGTTGTGCGCGAGACGAGAGGGTTTGTCAGCGGCTGGCTCGTTTGGGCGTTTCAAGACGTCCCCGAGGGCGACGCGATAACCAGGGTGTGCGGGCTGCTCGACGCGCAAGGCCGGCGCACACCGTGGGGCGAGCGGTTTGCCGCGCTTGCCCCGGAGGTTCGTCGCTGGCGCCTGCAGCGCCCACAGCCGCGGCGCGTCGTGCGCGTGGACAAGCGCTGGCTGTATACCTCGAGCGACTATCGCGCGCTGCTCGACGGTCTGCTCGAGGGCGACCCGCTCGTGCGGTTTGAGCTTGAGCCAAACCCAGCGATCGACGCGCTGCTTGCGGGCGAGGAGCTATAGCGAGGGCAGGCCCTCGCGCTCCTTATAGCGCATGTATTCCAGCGCGACGAGGGTTACCGGCAGGTTGGTGTGCGTAGCCAGGCGGGAGAGGATGCGGGCGAGGTTTCGGCGCTCCATGGGGTGCTGGTCCTCTGGTTTATTAACGGCCTCGCGCTCGAGCTCGGCGACGAGGGGGAAGGCCTCAAGCAGGTATCGCGCGAGGACCCAGGGGAGGGAGCGGTCCTGAAGCTGGCCCCACTTTACCTGCAGCTCCTGGCCCAGGGCGTCCCACGTTTTGCGCTTGGCCGCGGTCTCTAGGGCGACCTTGCGCTGCAGGGCGGCGGCCTCCTCGGCCATCCGCCGGCGCTCCTTATATGCCTCCCACTGCTCCTGAGTTTCGCCCTCGAACACGGTGTAGTCCAACTCGCGCCCGGTAATCTCACGCAAGTGGCGGAGGATCTCCTCGCGCACATCGTGCTGGGTGAGCTGTCCCGCGCGGTGGTATTCGTGGGTGGGGATGCCGAGGACGAGCACGTTCTCCTCAACGACAATGGGGATGCAGTGCTCCATTGCCTCCCACAACTGAAGGCGCACATCGCCCTGTTTTACACGAAACACCACTTCGTCCCAGAGCTTGCGCGGGTCAACGCTGGTCGAGCCCTCGGTCATTTGCGTTTCGCCCTCCCGTGGTTTTCGAAGCGCTGTGCGCAGCGGCGGCAGGTGCCGAAGAGAACGAGCTGGTGGCTGGCAAGATCGAACGAGGCGCGCGCGGCGACGTCGGCGAGCAGCCGCTGGAGCTCGGGGGCTTCAAACTCGGCGATCTCGCCGCACGTGGTGCAGATCATGTGGTCGTGGCTGGCGTGGCCGAGCATGTGCTCGAAGAGCACGCGGCCGCTGCCGAAGTCGCGCTCGCGGGCAACGTTGCATTCGCAGAGCAGGTGCAGCGTGCGGTAGACGGTGGCCAGGCCGATCGATCCGCCGAGGGTGTTGCGCACGGTGCGGTGCAGCTCTTTGGCGCTGACGTGGTGTTCCGCGGCGAGGAACGCTTGGGCGATGGCTTGGCGCTGCTTCGTCCACTTCAGCCCGCGCTCGGCAAGGTAGCGGCGGAACACGTCAAGCGCCTGTTCGCGAAATACTTTCTCCGCTGTGCCCTTTGTGCTCACTCTCGACCACCAGCGCTGGGCAGTGTGCCACAAAGCGCTTCGGCGAGACAAGCGCGTTAACCTGCACCTCGGCGTGCGAGCAAAGCGTGCTGTGCCTTTCCCAGGGGAAAAAGGGCACCGCGGAAAAGTTTTGCCCGGCGCGTTAGGCGATGCCCGGGCGCCCCGCCCAGCGCCGCCGCGCCTCGGGCACGGCGAGGGGCTCGGTGATGTTCCCCACAAGTCCTTTTACGCGCAGGCCGTTAACCGCCGCGCCCACGACCCGCGACTGGCGGAGAACGAGGGTTTTCGCGGCGATTACGGAGTGGATCACCTCTGCCCCCTCGCCCACGTGCGCTCCCGGGCCAATGACGCTGTCTGACACGAACGACCCGCGACGGAGCACCGCCCCGGGGGCGACGACGGCATATGGGCCGAGGGAGACGTTTTGCTCCACGCGCGCCCCGCGGCCGATGTATACCGGCGCGCGAATGAACGCCCGCGGGTCAACAAGCGCGCCCTCGGCATGGACGCGCTTGGGGCTCATGCGCCAGGCGAGGGGGAGGCGCACCTTGCCCTCAAGAGCGTCGGCGTGCGCGCGGAGGTAGTCGCCCAGCGAGCCCACGTCGCACCAGTACTGGTCGATGAGCTTGCCGTAAAGAGGCAGGCCCCGCTCGAGCATGAGCGGGAACAGGTTGCGCGCGAAGTCGAAAAACTCTCCGTCGGGGATAAGGTCGAGCACGTCGGGGTCGATGACGTACATGCCCGTGTTTGCGATGCGCGAGACGACCTCTCGCTCGCTTTTGGGCTTTTCTAAAAACTGGCGCACGCGGCCCTCGCCGTCGGTAACCACCATGCCGTAAAGAAAGATGTTCTCCACCTGCTTAAGCAGCATGGTTACCTTGCCCTCGTGGGCGGCGTGGAAGCGCAGGGCAGCGCTGAGGTCGGCGTCGGTAAGGGCATCGCCGGAGACGACGAGGAACGTATCGTCGAGCCACTTGCGGGCGTTTTTCACCCCGCCCGCGGTGCCCAGGGGCTCGTTTTCCACGACGTAGCGCACGGCGATGCCGTAGTTCGCCGACTCGACATGTTTAATCAACAGCGGGGCGTGCGCGCCGAGGGTGAGAATGACCTCTCGCACACCGTGCTCGCGGAGGAGGTGCACGATGTGGTCGATAAGCGCGGTGCCCATTACCGTGACCAGGGGTTTGGGGCAATTTTCGGTAAGGGGAAGCAAGCGCGTGCCGGCTCCTCCAGCCATAATAACGGCTTTCACATCTAACCACCCCCGCAGCGCGCGGCACGTCGGCCTCACGGTCAAACCCGCCTAGAGGAGCCGCAAGACACGGCGCGATACCGCGTGATATCTTAGCGGAGCGCGAAAGCCGCTCCGTCGTCGGCTCCCGCTCAGCTATCGCGCCAGGGAAAAAAAACAGTTATCAATTCAAACAAGTGCCTGCACCGGGACGGCCTTCACACATCACCTCGCCTAGGCCAAAGTGCCACGCGCCCCCGCTGCGGTGGGAGTTAGTCCTTTGACGTAGATATTCCACATCCTCCAGAAATTTTGGGGCGGAAGGAAGTTTCTTTGCCACATGCGCGTGGCAAATGCCAAGGCCCGGGGGAAGCGTCCCCTTCTCGCGCCGGCCAGGGCGAAACCCAGCGCGGCAGGACGGCGCCGCCGCGCGGAGAATCAACAATACGCTCCCCCACATCACCGCGCGCGACTGAAGGGAAAGCCATGTTCGACATTAGCCAGGCGCAGGGGATAATCGGTGTCGGGCTTTCCGGGGGCGTGGGCCGGCGGTCGCGCCCGCTGACCCTAAAGGCGGCGGGATATTTGCGCTCCAAGGGCGCGGTGCGCCTGCTCGGCAAGCGCGTGATTAACTGGATTATCGACGCGCTCAAGCAGCAGGGCGTCACAACCTACCTCATGGTGACCAAGGGCAAGGAGAACCGCTATCAGGTTAAGCGGCTGATCGGCTACGGGGAGCACTTGGGGATTAACGTGCGCTATTCGCACTCGCGGTTTGACAAGCTGGACCACGGCAGCGCCGACGCGACGATCATGAACCTCGAGCACTTTCGCATTGAGCAGCCGGCGTTTGTCTTTCCCATGGATTCGATTATCGACATCGACCTCGCGGCGTGCGTTAAGCAGCACGAGCGGACGGGGGCGATAATCACCGTATGCGTGACAGAGGTTCCCGCGAGCCAAGTGGTGGACACCTATGGGGTGATCGTTGCCGACGAGACGCGGCGGGTGGTGGAGTTTGTCGAGAAGCCCGGGCCGGCGCGCGCCGTGGAGCTGCAGGAGCAGACGAGCACGGACCGGTTGCTTATTAACGCCGGCTTTTACCTCGTCGACTCCAAGGCCCTGCGCGAGCTCGGGCACGAGCGCGAGATCCGCAAAATGCGCGAGACGAGCTTAGACTTCGGCCGCGACCTCCTCCCCTGGCTCGTGCGCCAGGGCAGGCCGGTTTATGTTTTTCCCGTGGAGCGCGTGGGCGACTTGGGCAATATCCCCGCCTACTTGGACACGATGCTGCGCGTGCTGCGTGGGGAGTTTCGCTCGGCGCAAGCCACTCTCGGCCCGCCCACGTTTCCCGAGAGGCAAGTGTGGGTGGAGCCGGAAACGCTGCACGCGAAAGACCCCTGGTCGGGCAAAACGCTTGCCGAGCGCATGAAAAGCGGCGAGGTGCACATCGGCCCGCGCGTGCGCATCGGCAAATACGTCCAGATCGCCGCGGGCGTGACCCTGGAGGAGTGCAACGTCGACGACGAGTGCGAGATCTACGCCAACGCCACGATTCGCCGCTCGTCCATCGGCGAGGGGTCGATCGTCGGCCCGTTTGCGGTGGTTGAGGATAGCGTTACCGGGGTAATGGTCGAGATTCAGTCGAGCAAGGGGGCGCGGACGCATATCGAGGGCTATACCGCGGTGGGCGACGAGGTGACCATTCGCGCTGGGGTGCACCTTGAGGACCATGTGCTCGTCTACCCGCGGCTGAAAATTCCTCGGGGCTGCCGCATCTCCGCGCACGCGGAGCTGACGTGCAGCGACGACGTGATGAGGTGGCTTTAGCGCGGCACGGCAAAGCGGGCAACAGTTGCTCGCAGGAGCCGGTTGGCGTGGGCAGCGTCGCGCTCGCGCGAGGCGCTTTGCCGCCGGGGCGAACCGAAAAGGGCTTCTTGGCAGTATGTGAAATATACGCGGCGGGTGTGGGAGAATGTCCCCAGCTAGGGCAGACAACGTGCCCGCGGGCGAGCCCCCGGCGATCGAGATTTGCGGCCTGCGCAAGGTTTATCGCGGGCGCGGCGGGCCGGTGGTCGCCGTCGACGGCGTTAGCCTAACCGTCCCCCAGGCGCAGATCTTCGGCTTTCTCGGGCGCAACGGCGCGGGAAAGACAACGACGATTAAGGTCCTCCTCGGGCTAATCCCGCGGTTTGAGGGCGAGGCGCGGCTGTTTGGCGTTTCCTGCACGAAGGTCGAGGCGCGCCAGCCCGTGGGCTATCTCTCCGAGACGCCCGCATATCACGGGTCGCTTTCCGTGCGCCAGGTGCTTATGTTCCACGCCGCGCTGCACGGCGTCGCGCGGAGCAGGCGCCGGGCGCACGCCGATGAGCTGATCGAAGCCGTCGGGCTCGCCGCGGTTGCCTTTCGCCAAGTGCGCGAGCTGTCAAAGGGCATGCTTCAGCGGCTGGGGATCGCCGCGGCGCTCGTCGGCGACCCGCGCCTGGTGCTCCTCGACGAGCCCACGGCAAACCTCGACCCCGTGGGCCGGCGCGACATCAAACAGCTTTTGCTTGACCTAAAGGCGCGCGGGACGACCGTTTTCCTAAACTCGCACATGCTCTCCGAGATCGAGATGACCTGCGACCGCGTGGCGATCATCGACCGGGGGAAGGTCGTGCGCGAGGGCGAGATCGCGGAGCTTACCCGAATGCGGCGCTACGTGCACATCGGTGTCACGCAGATTAGCGACGAGCTGCTGCGCGCGCTGGGCGAGGTGGCCCGCGATGTGCGGGTGGTCGGGCGGTATATTGTGGGGGAGATAGACGGCGAGTCGGACCTCGACCCCATCCCGGGCATCGTGGAGCGCTGCGGGGCGCGACTGCGCTATTTGGCAATGGCCCAGTCGAGCCTGGAGGAGGTATTTTTCGACGCCGTGCTCGGGGGCGAGGGCGCGGGCGGCGCGCGTCCCGCGGGAGGAGCGGAGCGCAGGTGAAGGCCCTGGTTATCGCAGCGAATGCCGTAGGTTTGGCCCTGCGCAGTTGGGCGCTATATGTGCTGTTGGGGTTTGGGCTGCTCGCCGTGTTCGCGCTAGGGGGTGTGGTGCGCTCTATCCCGCGGGAGTGGATGATTCAAGCGGAGCAGTTCGCAGACAGCCGCCAGCCGGGCGTCGCCGTTAAGGTTCAGGAGGAGCTGGACGAGGAGGAATATCGCGAGGTAATGTCGGTCACCGCGCGCGACGTATGTTTTATTTACCTGCTCGTTCCCGCGGGCGTGGTTTGCGCGGTGGTTCTTTCAGCGCTGTTTAATGAGACGCGCCGCCCCACAACGCAGACCATCGCCTCGCGCCCCATTCGGCGCAGCGCCATTGTCTTGGGAAGCTTTCTCAGCGCGCTTGGGGTAACGCTCGTTGTCGTTGCCGCGCTGGCCGTGGGGATCTGGCTCCTGGGCCTGGCCCTGCTTGGCGAGAGCCACTGGCGGGTGTTTTATGCCGCGGCGGCCGTTTGCGCGGCGCTTGTCGCCGTGGCCGCGTGGGCGACGTGTTTTTCTACGCTGGTTAACCCCATCGCCGCGGTGCCCCTTGCCTTGCTGCACACCGCCGCGGGGTGGAAGTCTGTTGCCGTAATGAAATTCCTGCAAGATATCGCCCAGCGCGAGGCGCCCGGGCCGCCTGGGCTGGCCGCGGCGGGGAAACTGGCCTACTGGCTCATGCCCCACTATCAGCACACGCACGAGCTGGCCAAGGCCCTGCTCTTCGGCGACCCGGTGGACCCGACAACGGTAGACAGCATCTACCTCGGCCTGGCGCACGCCGCCGTCGCCCTGGCCCTGGCCAGCGCGGTGCTTAAGCGCCGGGACCTTTAGGCGCCCGCGCTATTCGACGGCCACGGCCTTGGCGAACGAGCGCTGGACCTCCGTCAGCTCAACGGTGCATAGCTCGCCCTCGGGGCCGAAGCCGTCCTCGACCTCGATAATGTAGCCCTCGACGTTGGCGAGCCACGTCGTTCCCGTGGCGAACTCGTATTCGCGCGGGCGCACGTGATACATCTGCCCCTTGCGGAACGGGAAATATTGCTCCTCCAACGCGGCGAGCGAGCCGCCCTCGATGTCGAACTCCGCCGGACCGAGCCTGTCTACGCCGCGGATAAACAGCGCCACGCGCAGGTGCTCCTCGAGGGCCTCCGCGGCGTGGCCGTCGGGGCCGACAAGCTCCACGGCGACGTCGAGCGGGACGCGCACGACATAGGCCTCTTCGCGCTCGCTCATTACCCGGCGGCGCAGGGCGCGCTCGACGATCGCCGCGCGCGCCGCCGCGGAGAGCACCCTTCCCCGGCCACCGCACAGGGGGCATGTCTCCGAGGAGGACTCAAACAGCGACTGCCCCGTGCGCTTGCGCGTCATCTCCACCAGGCCAAGGGGCGAGAGATGCACCACGCGGGTGCGCGCGCGGTCGCGCCGGAGCACCTCCTCGAGCGCGGCCATCACCTGCTTGCGGTGCTCGGGGTTGTACATGTCGATTAGGTCGAGGATAATGATCCCGCCCAGGTCCTGCAGGCGGAGCTGGCGGCCGATCTCCTCCACGGCGGCAAGGTTTGTCTCCAAAATCGTTTGCTCCAGGCCGCCCCTGCCTCCGACAAACCGCGCCGTGTTAACGTCGATGGCCACCACGGCTTCCGTCTCGTCGATGGTGATATTGCCCCCCTTGGGCAGCCAAATTTTGTGCGACAGCGCCCGGGCGATCTCTTCCTCGATGCCATATTTGTCAAACAGCGGCTGCCGCCCGCGGTAAAGCTTGACCTTGCGCACGGCCTTCTCGTCAATCGCGCGCAGGGCGTTTATCGCCTGGTCGTACTCGCGCTTGGAATCGCTGACGATGGACACGACGTCGTCGCTGTACATGTCGCGGATGACCCTGGGGACGAGCTCGAGCTCCTCATGGAGCAGCGCGGGAGCTTTTTTCGAGCGGAACGCAGCGCGAATTTTGCGCCACGTTTTCTTCAGCGCCTCGACGTCCTCGGCGATCTCCTCCTCGGTGCACCCCTCGCCTTCGGTGCGGATAATCAGGCCCTGGCCGCGGGGACGATGGGCGCGGCCCAGCTCGCGCAAGCGCCGCCGCTCGTTCTCGTCCAGAATCTTGCGCGAAACGCCAACATAGTTCGCCCCCACGGGAAGCAGAACAACATAGCGCCCGGGCAGCGAGATGCGCGTCGTCGCGCGCGCGCCCTTCTCGCCGATCGGCGCGCGATAGACCTGGACGAGAAGCTGGTCGCCCTCTTTGACGACCTTTTCGATGCGCGGGTATTTGCGCGCCCCGCGCCGTCGCGCGCCCCGGCGGCCGCGAATTACCCGCTCGTCGGCGACGAGGTCGGAGACGTGCATAAACGCGTTGCGCTCAAGGCCAATGTCCACAAACGCGCAGTCCATTCCGCTCAGCACCTTGCGCACTACGCCTTTATAAATGCTCCCCACCTTCTCCGCCTCGCGCTGGACCTTAACCTCCACAAGCCGCCCGTCCTCGACGATGGCCAGGCGCGTCTCGCGGGTGTCCGCGGAAATGTAAATGTGGCGCTTCATGTGCTCACCTCCTTTCCCACGGCGCTCGCTTAGCCCGCCCTGCGGTAGAGCCTCGTGCGCACGATGCGGGGCATGGGCTGGTCGTCGCTATATGCCTCGAGGGCCCTGAGCACCTCAATCGGGCTCGCGTGTCCCCCTGGGCCGCAGGCCAGGGTTAGCTCGAGTTCGGTATCGCTTGTCGCGCGAGCGCTAATGATGTACCGGCGGATGTCCACCGTCTTCCACCCCTGCCCCTTGCGCCGGGCGACGGGCAGCGTGGGGCGCGCGAGAAGCTCGGCCACGCGCTGGCCCAATGGGGGGTCGAGCGGAGCGGGAAAGGAGACTACGTAGTCCGCGCGGTCGAGCAGGTGATAGGCCGGCTTGCGGCCGTTGGGCAGAGCGACGACGTCTTTCAGCCGCAGGCCCGGGGGCATGCACGGGGCGAGCGCGGCGAACACCTCGCGCGCGGCCATGGGGCGGGAAAGGGCAAGGGCGGCCCGCTCCGCCGAGCCGCACACGCCGAGGGGGAGGGGCGAGGCGAAGGCCAGCTTGGGCCGCGGGTTATAGCCGCGGGAGTAGGCCACAGGGAGCTTGGCCCGCCGCACCGCGCGCTCCATCGCCCGGGCCACGTCGAGGTGGGAGAGGAAGCGGACCTCGTTCCCCTTCTCAAAGATCAGCTCTACGCAGATGCTCACAATCCACACCACAGGCCACGCAAGGGCCGCGGCGGCAGTCCGGCGTGGGCTCGCCGGCCAGCGCGCGGCGGCGCTCGCGCAGCAGAAAATCTTTGCTCACCCCGCAGGACAGATGGTCCCAGGGGAGCGGTTGGTCTTCCTCGCGTTCGCCGAGGTACTCCTCGGGCGCCACCCCGGCGCGGGCGAACGCCTCCTCCCACGCGCCGGGGTTAAACAGGTCCGTCCAGCCGTCGAGGCGCAGGCCCAAGCGCCGCGCCTCAAGCAAAACCTGGGCTAGGCGGCGGTCGCCGCGGGCGAAGATCGCCTCCAGGCGGCTCTGCTGAACGTCGTGCCAGCTCAGCTTAACGGCGCGCGTGCGCAGGTTGTCAATAACTAGCCGCTGCCGCCGCTCGAGCTCCTCCGGGGGAAGCTGGGCCTCCCACTGAAACGGCGTGTGCGGCTTGGGCACAAACGAGGCCACGCTTACATTTGCTATTACGCCGCGCCGCCCCGCGCCCCTTTCCCTCCCCAGACGCACAATGCGCCGCACAGTTTCAGCGATCCCCAGAACGTCCTCCTCGCGCTCCGTGGGCAGGCCGATCATGAAGTAAAGCTTAATTTGCTGATAGCCCGCGTCAAACGCGGCGCACGCCGCGCGCTCGATGTCATCATCGGTCACCCGCTTGTTGATCACGTCGCGCAGGCGCTGCGTGCCGGCCTCCGCGGCGAGGGTAATTCCCGAGCGGCGCACCCGGCTCACCCGCTCGCACAGCCCTACGGAAAACGCATCCACGCGCAGCGAGGGAAGGGAGATGCTTACCTGCTCGCCGGAGAACTCCTCAAGCAGGTCGTCGCACAGGGCTTCGATCTCGCTATAGTCCGTGGTGGACAGGGAAAGCAGCGATATTTCGTCGTAGCCCGTGCTGTCCACGCTCTCGCGCGCCAGCCTGCGCAGAACGCCCCGCGAGCGCTCGCGCACCGGCCGATACGTCGCCCCAGCGTGGCAAAAGCGGCACCCCTGGGTGCATCCCCGAGCGATCTCTAGGGCCACGCGGTCGTGGATCGTCTCCACGAACGGGACCACGGGGGCAGAGGGAAACGGGGCGGCGTCGAGGTCCAGGACAATGCGGCGCACGACGCGCTGCGGCGCACCGTCCAGCGGCTCTACGCCGGCAAAGCGGGAGCCGTCGTAGTGCGCGCGGTAGAGCGAGGGGACGTAGACGCCGGGGATGTCCGCCAGCCGGCGGAGCAGGTCGCGCCGGGGCAGGCCTCGCTCGCGGCCCTCGATCGTCGCTTGGGCGAGGTCTAGGGCAACCTCCTCGCCGTCGCCGAGGACGACGGCGTCGAGAAACGGAGCGAGCGGCTCGGGGTTTGTCGCACAGGGCCCGCCGGCGATAACGAGCGGGTCGTCCTTCCCCCGCTCGGCGGCGAGCACGGGGACGCCCCCCAGCTCGAGCATGGCCAGGACGTTGGTATAGGTCAGCTCGTATTGCAGCGAGAAGCCGACGATGTCGAAACTGCGCAGGGGGAGCTTGTTTTCCAGGCTAAACAGCGGCGTGGCTGTTTTGCGCAAAAGCTGCTCGAAGTCGACCCAGGGCATGAACACACGCTCCGCGGCGATCTCCGGGCGCGAGTTAAGCACGTGATACAAGATGCGCAGGCCGACGTGCGACATGCCCACTTCGTAGACGTCGGGAAAGCACAGGGCAAACGTTAAGCGGACGCGAGAGAGGTCCTTGCGCACGGCGTTGAGCTCGCCGCCGAGATAACGCGCCGGACGCTGAACTGTAGCGAGCAGTCCCTCGGGAAGGCTAACCAATGTCCGTTCACTTCAATCAATCTCTCGCCGGTTGACAGCGAACGCAGGACAATTATAGCAGATCGCGGGGCGCGGGGCGGAGGGCAGGGGTTTGGGCGAAGTTCTCGGGCCCGAAGGAGATAGCGCGGGGGGCGAGAAGTTGGCATTGGTTTTCAACTTCGCCGCGCCTCTCGGCCCCACGGACAAGCTGAGATGTTGCGAAAGGGGAGTTGAGCGAAAGTGAGCAAGCGCATTAGCCGGAGGGAGTTTTTGAGCAAGTCCTCGCGCCTGGCCGCTGCCGCGGGCTTGGGGCTGACTGTGGTTAAGTCTACGGCAGTGGCTCAGGCGGCCGCCAACGAAAAGGTGGGCCTGGGGTTCATCGGCGTGGGCGGCCGAGGGATGTCTCTGCTTACGCAGTTTTTGAAGCTCGGCGACATCGAGGTCGTGGCCATCTCTGACCTAGTGAAGTCGCGCCTGGAGCGGGCCATCGCCCGCGCGGGGGGCAAGGCCAAGGGCTATCATAACTACGAGGACCTCCTCGCCGACGACAACGTGGACGCCGTGGTCATTGCTACGCCTCCCCACTGGCATGCCTTGCTCTTTGTCTCGGCGTGCATGGCAGGCAAGGATGTTTACTGCGAAAAGCCTATGTGCCGGCTCCCGGGCGAGGCGCGGGCTATGGTTTGGGCGGCGCGCAAATACAAGCGCGTTACGCAAATCGGCACGCAAATCCACTCCACGGCAAACTACCGGCGCGCGGCGGAGATCGCCCAGTCCGGCTGCTTGGGCAAGATCTCCTGCGTGCGCAACTTTTTCACCACCAACGAAGCGCCCAAGGGCGTGGGCAAGCCCGCGGACACCGAGCCCCCGGCCGATGTAGATTGGGACCGCTGGCTCGGTCCCGCCCCCTATGTCCCGTTTAACCCGGCGCGCTTTCGCGTCCACCGCTACTTTAAGGACTACGTGGGGAGCTGGCTGCACGAGATGGGCCCGCACATTGTAGACCTCGCCTTTTGGGGGACAAAGGCCGGCCCGCCCCTTTCCGCAAGCGCCGCAGGGGGCAAGTTCGTCATCGACGACATCAGCGACATTCCGGACACGTTGGACGTCCTCTGGGAGTTCCCGGACATGATCATGACCTGGCACCACACCGCGGGCAACAGCTATAACTTCGGCTTCGGCAACCCGCCCAACCGCGGCCGCCGCCTGAGCATTAGGTTCCAGGGGCTGTATGGCACGCTCGTCGCCGACTACGGCAACCTCGAGGTTATCCCCGAGACGCCGAAGAAGCCCCCGGAGCTGCCGGAGCCGTTCCTCCCCGAGTCGCCCGGGCACCAGCGCCAGTTCATCGACTGCGTGCGCTCACGCGAGCTGCCCTGCTGCAATGTGGAGTACCACTACCCCGTGCACATCGCGCTGAACTTGGGCCACATCTCGCTTTGGGTCGGCCGGAAGGTGCGCTGGGACGACAAGACGGGGACCATTCCCGACGACAAGGAAGCGAACGACATGGTGTGGCCGAAGTATCGCGAGCCGTGGAAGCTCCCCGTGACGCGCGAGGAAGTTGAGGCGAACTGGGTTACCCCGAAGCAGGCGTAGGGCCCGTCGTTTAAGAAGGGGGAGGAGAACGATGAACCGGCGAGAGTTTCTCAGGGCCGCGGCCGCGCTGGGCGTTGCTTCTGCGGCGCTTGGCGAAGCGCAGGCGCAGGAGCAAATGCCCCCGCTGAAAAAGGCCCTCATCTTGGGCATGCTGCCCAAGGAGTTAAGCCTCGAAGAGCGGTTTAGGCTGGCCCGCCGCCTGGGTTTTGAGGGCGTGGAAGCCTATCCTCTGGGCGAGGGCAAGCCGCGCGAAGAAATGCGCGCCGCGGCCGAGGCCGCGGGTATTCGCATCCACTCCATCATGTACGGCGGCTGGGGCGCGCCCCTGTCCAGCGCCGACCCGAAGGTCGTTCAGCGGGGGCAGGACGGCGTGCGCCGCGCCCTGCACACGGCGAAGGACCTGGGCGCCGACGCCGTGCTCCTCGTCCCCGCGATCGTCAACGCCAAAACGCGCTATGCCGACGCCTACAAACGCTCGCAGGAGAACATTCGCCCGCTCGTGCCCCTCGCCGAGGAGCTAAAGGTAATCATCGCCATCGAGAACGTGTGGAACAACTTTTTGCTCAGCCCGATCGAGTTCGCGCGCTACGTAGACGAGTTCGAAAGCCCCTATGTCGGGGCGTACTTCGACGTGGGGAACATCGTTAAGTACGGCTGGCCGGAGGACTGGATTCGCACGCTGGGCAAGCGGATTAAGAAGGTCCACCTAAAGGACTACAGCCGCAGGGCGCACAAGTTCGTTCCCCTGCGCGAGGGCGACGTGAACTGGCCGGAGGTGCGCCGCGCGCTGGCCGAGGTCGGCTACTCCGGCTTCGTCACCCCGGAGGTGCGCGGGGGAAGCGAGGAGGTCCTGCGCGACCTAAGCCAGCGCGTGGACCTGATTATCGCGGGAAAGTAGCCCCTGCGCAGGCTTGTGCGCCACTGCTTGGAACGGGAGATGTCGCCACATGAGCCGCGTTGTGCGTTGCTTTGTCGCTGGTTTGTGTTTGTGTTTCGCTCTGGGGGCAATGGCCTCCGCGGCGGCTGCTCAGGAGCAGCCGCGAAAGCTGAAAATCCTTATTCTCTCCGGCGCGAACAACCACGATTGGCGCAAGACGACCCCCGCGCTGAAAGAGATCTTAGAAAGCTGCGGGCGGTTTGTCTGCGACATTACCTATGAGCCCGCCAAGTGCACGCTGGAGACGTTTAAGCAGTACGACGCCCTGCTCAGCGACTACAACGGCCCGCGCTGGGGCGAAGCCGCGGAGCAGGGCCTGCTCCAGTATGTGCGCGAGGGGGGCGGGTTCGTCGTCATTCACGCCGCAAACAACGCGTTTCCCGACTGGCCGGAATACGAGAAGCTCATCGGTGGCGCCTGGCGCAAGGGCTCGGGCCACGGAGCGAAGCATTCCTATGTGGTAAAAATCGTAAACCACGAGCACCCGATCACCCGCGACATGCCCGACTTTCAGCACAGCATCGACGAGCTCTATCACCGGCTGCGCATGCAGGAGAACATTACCCTGCTCGCCACAGCGTATTCCGACCCCAAGACGCGGGGCACAGGGCGCGACGAGCCCATGTTCTGGACGGTCAACTACGGCAAGGGGCGCGTGTTCCAAGTGGTTATGGGCCACGACCTGCGCGCGCACGATGTCCCGTTTAAAACGGTCGTCCGCCGCGGGACGGAGTGGGCGGCCACGGGCGAGGTAACCATTCCCATTCCCGACAACTGGCCCGCGCCGGGCACGGACCTCTGCGCGCTGCAGGGATTCCTGAGCAAGTGGTTCGTCATCGGGCCCTGGCCCAATAAGGGCGGCGCGGCATTTGAGCAGACGCTGCCCCCGGAGCAGGGCGTGGACCTGGGCGCCAAGTACACGGTAACCGTGGCCGGAGAGCAGCGGGAGATCGCGTGGAAATTTGTCAACGGCGATCCCGGCGACGGGCACGTTGACTTGGAGCGCGCCGTCGGTCGGTTGGACAATGTCTGCGCATTCGTCTACGCCGAGGTAACCGTTCCCCAGGCGCAGGACGTTTTGCTTAAGCTGGGCAGCGACGACGGCGTTGTGGTTTACCTCAACGGCAAGCGCATTCACGCGATCAACGTTACGCGGGGGCTGAAGGTCGACCAGGACGTCGTTCAAGCGCGGCTTGAGGCCGGGGTAAACAAGCTGCTGTTTAAGGTTCTGCAGGGGCGTGGGCGGTGGGGCCTTGTCGCGCGGATTACCGACCGCGAGGGCCAGCCGATAAAGTTTACCCTGCGCGAGGGGCAGTAGGGCAGCTCGCCTGCGCATCCTCGGCCGCGGTTTAAGCAAACGCGTAGGAGCCGGCGCGCTGGACAGCTTGCCCGCGGGCGCGTTGGTCGGCAACCTGCGCCGAGCGGACAAGCAACACGCCGCGGCTGACTATTTGCTCGCCTGAGTCCTATTGCGGCAGGGGCGAGAGCGCGACCCCATGCTCTTCCTCGCGGCGTTTGGCGGCGCGGCATGCGGAACGGTTCTCCTGTGGCTCGGCGCCGCGTGCTGGCTAAGTTTGCGCCGGCGAGCGGCGCTGCCCGAAGGGCGCAGGCCAACACGGGGCCAGGCATTTTGGGCAAGCCTAGCCGTTCTTGTGCCGGCCACGCTTGGGGCGCTCGTTTTGCTGTGCCTCTTGTGCTTGTGGCTCTCCGCGCACTACATTAAGCAGCAGGCGGAGTTTTTTCTGCGCAGCATCGAGCTCGACGAGGTTCAGCACTTAGCGCAAATCATGAAAACGGGATGACGGCCATGCCGCGCAGCGTGGTGCTCTTGGTGTTGCTGTTTGCCCTGGCCGGTGCTGCGTTCGGCGAGTGCACGCTTGTGGAGCGCGGGCAGGCGCGGGCAGCGATATATATCGCCGAGGGGGCGCCGCAGGATGTGCAGCGCGCTGCGGAAGAGCTTGCCGCGGCGATTGAGAAAATGTCCGGGGCGAGGCTTGCCGTGCGGCAGTGGCCGGCGGGGAGGGCGGTGCCCGAGGAGCCCGTGCCTGTGCTTTTGGGCGAGCTGGCCGAGCGCGCCGGACTAACCGTTGCCGGGCAGAGCTTGAGCAGGGAGGGCTTTCGCCTTCGCGTAGAGGACGGCCGCGTGCTCATCGCCGGCGAGTCGCCGCGCGCCGTGCTCTATGGCGCGTTTGCCCTGCTCGAGAGGCTGGGGTTTCGGCTGTTTTTCGACCACCCGCTGGGCGAAGTCGTCCCCCGGGCGAGCACGGTGCGCTTGCCCGCGCTCGACGTTGAGCAAAGGCCGGCGTTTTGCACACGCAAGATTTGGGGCAGCCGCTGGGCGCGCGAGTCGCGCTGGAAGCTGTGGAACCGCGTGGGCGGGCTGCGCCTGGAGACGGGCCACGCCTGGTCGCGCCTCCTGCCCCCAAAGCAGTATTTCGACACGCACCCGGAGTACTATCCTCTGGTAGACGGCCGGCGCGCGCCAGGGCAGTTGTGCACCTCAAACCCCGATGTTGTGCGGCTTGTTGCGGAAAACATTATCCGGCGGTTTGAGGCCAACCCAGAGCTCGTCTCCGCCTCGCTCAGCCCAGACGACGGCCGCCACTTTTGCCAGTGCGCAAACTGCCGCGCCCTGGACGACCCGACATACATCGACCCCTCCAGCGGGACGGTGTGCATGTCGGACCGGTTTATGGTGTTTTTCAACGAAGTCGCGCGGCGCGTTGCGCAGCGGTTCCCCGAGAAAATCCTCTGCTTTTACGCCTATTCCGACTACACGCTTCCCCCGCGCCATGCAGAGCACGCCCCGCCGAACCTTATGATGTGGCTCGCCCCCATTCGCTTCTGCCGGCTGCACGCCATCGGGAGCGACATTTGCCCCTCGCGCAAGCGCCTGCTTGAGATCATCCGAGGCTGGGACCGCTATGTTTCGCGCAAGGGCTACAGGGGCTACGAGTACAACTTGGCGGAGTGCCTCGTACCGTTTTCCAAGGTTTCCATCTACGCGCACGATATTCCCTTGCTGAAAAAGCTTGGCTTTGAGGCGCTCAATCTGGAGACGATTAACTCCTGGTGCATCTACGCGCCGCACATTTACCTCAGCGCGCGGCTTGCCTGGGACCCCAGGCAGGACCCCGCGGCAATTATGGACGACTTTTACACCAAGCTCTTCGGCCCCGCGGCGGCCCATGTTAAACGCTATTGGGAGCGCATCGACCGCGCATTTGCGACAACCGCAACCCACGCCGGCTGCTTCTTCGGGCTTGACCGCATATATACGCCGGAGCTGCTCGCCCAGTGCGAGCGCGACCTAAACCAAGCGCTCGCCGCCGCGCAAAGCGACGTTCAGCGAGAGCGCGTGCGCATGTTCTTGCGCGGGCTGGAGAACGCGAAGTACTATCGGGCGATTTTCGAGGCGACAAACCGCGCGGACTTTGCCGCGGCGAAAAAGACGCTTGACGAGCTGCGCGCGCACCTGAAAAACCTGCTCGACGAGGGGCTGGTAAACCACTATACGCCGGGCTATGTGGAGCGGTTCCTCGCGCCGGCGATCGAAGAAGGATATCAGCGCACCACGCCGCCGAACCGCCTCGTCCTGCAACTGCCCGACCGCTGGCGGCTGGCCTACGACGAGGAGGGCGTTGGCGAGGAGCGCGGATTTGCCGAGCCCGGGTTTGACGACAGCGGCTGGCGCGAGGTGGCCACGTACTCAGCGACGCTGGGCAACCAAGGCCTGCCCGACCGCTTTACTTGGATGTGGTATCGCACGCGGGTAACCATTCCCCCGGACGCCCCGCGCGAACGCCTGCGCCTGTGGTTTGCCGAGATCGACGGGTTGGCCACCGTTTACGTTAACGGGCGGAAGGTGGGCCAGAGCGAGAAGCGGCGCAAGCCGTTTGAGGTAGACATTTCGCAGGTAGCGCGGCCGGGGAAGGTCAATGTTATCGCGGTTTGCGTAGACCACCGGCGAATGACCGAGCTTGCCCTCGGGGGCATCGTAAAGCCGGCGATTATCTATAGCGCAGGGCAATGACGCCGCGGAGCATCTTTTCTTCGCCCAACCGGAGGTGAGCGGCAGATGCGCGCGCGGAAATTGGCGCTTGTTGCGGCCTGCCTGCCGGCGCTCGCTGCGCTTGGCTTGGCCGCGCAGCCGACATGGAAGCACCTCTCTAGCAGGACGGGCGACTTAGAGCCGCCGAGCAAGTCCAAGCAGCAGACGGCGTCGCTCGTGTTCGATGTGGACGGCGACGGGTTAAACGATATCGTCATTGGCTGCCGCAGGGCGGGGCCGGCGCTCGTTTGGTATCGGCGCACGGCCGGCGGCTGGCAGAGGCGGGTCATCGAGCCCGGGGTGCTGCCCATCGAGGCCGGCGGGGCATATTGCGACATCGACAAGGACGGGGACTTAGACATCGTCATGGGCGGCGACAGCCGAAGCAACGAGGTGTGGTGGTGGGAGAACCCGCGGCCGGATTTCTCTAAGCCCTGGAAGCGCCGGCTGATCAAAAACTCCGGCGCGAAAAAGCACCACGACCAGCTCTTCGGCGACTTCGACGGCGACGGCCAGCCCGAGCTTGTCTTTTGGAACCAGCGGGCGAACAAGCTGTTCTTTGCGGAGGTCCCCGACGACCCGAAAAACACCGAGCCCTGGCCATATGCTCCAATATTCACCTCGCCGCGCGAATCGGAGGGCCTTGCCGCGGCGGATATTGACCTCGACGGCACGGTGGACATCGTGGGCGGCGGCTGCTGGTTTAAGCACGTGGGCGGGGGCAAGTTCGTCGCCGAGGTAATCGACGACAAGCAACGCTTTACCCGCTGCGCAGCAGGCCAGCTCGTCGCCGGCGGGCGGCCGGAGGTCGCCTTCGTCGTCGGCGACGGCACCGGCCCGCTGAAGTGGTATGAGTGGCGCGCTGGCCGCTGGGTGGGGCACGACCCGCTGGGCATCGCCGTGGACCACGGGCACAGCGTGGCCATTGCCGACGTCAACGGCGATGGGAACAACGATATTTTCTGCGCCGAGATGCGCCTGAACGGAGGCAACGACGACGCGCAAATGTGGCTTTTGCTGGGCGACGGCCAGGGCCACTTCCGCAAGACGACCATCGCCGTGGGCTACGGCAACCACGAATCTAAGCTGGCCGACCTCGATGGCGACGGCGACCTGGACGTCCTGGGCAAGCCCTACAACTGGGACACGCCCCGGCTAGACATTTGGCTTAACCCGCTGCGCTAGGCGGGCTGGCTTTGGGCCTCCGCCCCCGCCGCCGGCCCGTTGGGCTCGACCAGCTTGCCCGCGCGCAAAAATAGCACACGGTCGGCGTAGCGGTCGGCAATCGGCTCGTGCGAGACGAGGAGCACCGTGCCCCCGCCGCGGTGGAAGTCGGCGAGGTAGCGCAACACCTGCTCGGAGTTGTCCGGGTCGAGGTTGCCCGTGGGCTCGTCGGCAAGGATAACCGCGGGCTTTTTTAACAACGCGCGGGCAATGGCCACGCGCTGGCGCTCGCCCGTGCTCAGCTCGGCCGGGCGATGGCGCAGGCGGTGGCTCAGGCCGAGGTAGTCGAGCAGCTCCTCGGCCTCCTTGCGGCCCGCACGGCAGCCGGCGAGCGTCGGCATAAGCACGTTTTCCAAAACAGAAAGATAGGGCACGAGGTGGAACATTTGAAAGACAAAGCCGATCTTCTCCGCCCTAAGCGCAGCGCGCTGGGGCGCAGATAGGGCGTAGACGTCCTGGCCATCGACAACCACGCGCCCCGCGCTCGGCCGGACCATGCCGCCCACGGTGAGCAGCAGCGTAGTCTTGCCCGAGCCGCTCGGGCCGCGCACGGCGACGAACTCCCCGCGCTCCACAGACAGCGAGACGCCATCCAACGCGCGCACCTGCTCCTCACCGCGCGAGAAAACCTTGCTCACGTCCTCTACGGTAATCATCGCTATTCTTCCTGTAGCACCTCCGCGGGATCTTGCAACACAGCAGCCATTGCCGGCAGGTAGCTGGCCAACGCGCAGAGCAGCGGCGCCCCGACCAGCGACCAGCCAAGCAGGGCAAACATCGGGCTAATTTTGTTTGCCGTAAGCGAGAATATATTCGGCCCCACGCGCAGAGCAACCCACGTCCCCAGCGCAAAACCCAACCCCGCGCCCACGATCCCGACAACCAGCGCGCGGCCGATAAACAACGCAGCAATCGGCCCCGAGCCCACGCCCAGCGCCCGCAAAATGCCGATCTCCTCGCGCCGCTCGCGCACGTTCATCAGCGTGAGAACGCCGATCCACACCGCGGTCATCACGAGCACCGCGGGGATGATAAACGCCGCGTAGCGCTCGACCATTTTGCGCGTCTCGGCGCGGGCAATGGCTTTCGTGCGAAACTCCGTAACGTGGGTGTCGGGGAGGACGGCGGCGATGTCTTGCCGGATGCTCGCCAAGCGATCGCCGAAGCAGCGGCAGCTAAGCGCCTCGATCTCGTTAATCCGCCCGGGCAGGCCGAGCACCTCTTGGATGTCGTGCAGGTGGCCGTAGATGCGAATGTCGTCCTTGCTTCCGCTTTCTTTGAGCAGCCGGGCGACGGTGAACTTTTTGCCCAGGATATCGATCTTCTGCCCGACTTTGATGTTAAAGCTTTTCGCCAGCTCATGGCCCACGTAAACCGACCCCCGCGGGATGTTTAGCCCCATCGGGGGCTTGGGGCTGAGGTGCTTCTGCGGCACCTCGGGGAGCACGCCGGTGAGCAAGATCTTTCGCCCCCGCCACTCTACCTTTCTTTGCAACCGCGCCACGAGGTGGCGAATGGTCATGATCGGGGCGTTGGCCAAGCGGTAAACGTATTCCTCGGGCATGTCCTCCGCAGCGTAGTCCTCGCTCCAAAAGTCGGCCATGTTGGTGTTTTTGGGGACGATGAGCACGTTAAACCCCAAGTCGCGCATGAGCCGCGTGGTCTCGCGTTTGGACGCCTCGCACATGGTGAGCACGGCGACGAACAAGGCCACCGCGGCGACGACGGAGATCAGCCCCAGGATGAAGTTCAGCTTGCGGTGGGCGATCTCCCGGAAAAGCATTCGGACAATGCTCATGTTGCTTTCGCCTCCCGAACGATCTTTCGGCGGGCCTCGGGGAGCAGCCAGCCGTAGCGGGCGAGAAACTCATCCGCCCCGCCCTCGGCGATAAACTGCAAGAACCGCTCCGCGGCCGCGCCGTTAGCTGAGTTTTTGCACAGAGAAATCGTTGTCTCGCGCTCGATCGCCTCAGGGCCGTTGAGCTCGATTATCTGGACACGCCCGGAGGCAAGATGTTCGAACGCCGACCAGCCGACCCCCACATCCACGCGCCCCTGGGCCACCGTCATCAGGCTCGTGACGCCCGCCTCCTGCAGAGCCCACATCCACGCGCCCCTGGGCCACCGACTCGACAAGGGCCACGCAGCCGTTTGCCCAGAGCTTAATTTGGGGGCGAATTAGCTCGCTGCGGTGCGTTGCGCAAATGATGTCCTCATAGGCGCCCTTTAAGCAGTCGATGACCGAAACACTCACTGTAACATCCGCCCGCTCCAGGTCGGCCAGCGCACGAATGCCCTTCGGGTTGCCCGGTTGAACGAGCAGGGCAGAGCGCCGATAGCCTAGGCACAGGCGCGCGGAGCGGTCGAAAATGCCCATGATCTCGCCGTCGTCGGCGAGATAGCTCGCCCCAGCGACGACGAGGTCCAGGCCGGCGATCTCCGCGACCTCGGTGAGAAAATGCGGCGTGCCGACAACATCGGCTTCCTCGGCCTCGCCCGCGTAGGGTGTGTGGCAGTGCCTGCGGCAGACGAGGAGGTCTACGGCGATTCCCGTCTCCTCGCGAAACCGCTCCGCGGCGGCCTCGATCGGCGCGGCGCAAGCCTTGGCGGAAAAAATTCTAATTCTCTGCTCGCTCATCTACTGCTCCTCGCTTTCGCGCGCACCGTCGTGTGAGACGCAGCACGTGCGCTTTTCTTTGGGAAAGACACAAAGCGCCTCCGGCGGAACGACAACGCGCACAACACCGCCGCGCTCAAGGCGCAGGTTCTCCGCGCGCTCGCGCAAAAGCTCCGCGCGCAGCGGCGTCCCGTGCAGGGCAAGGTCCACCTGCACCGTTGCTTCGCGCCAGAGCAGGCCGGTGACTTGCGCGGGCAAGCCCTGCTCGCCCTCGGCCGGGACAAGCTCGATGGCCGCGCTGCGCACGAGCACGTCCACCGGCCCCGCGCAGTTGTGCGCGCAGGCTAACGAGAAGCTGCCGAACGAGATTATCGCCCGGCCCTGCGTGGGCCGCGCCTCGCCGCTGAGGATCGTTCCCAGGCGGAACAGTCGCGCGACTTCCACGGTGGCCGGGTTGCGGGCGATCTCCTGCGGCGCACCGACCTGCACCAGCCGCCCGCGCGAGAGAATCCCCACGCGGTCGGCGACCATGCGCATCTCGTCCAAGTTATGGCACACGTGCAGGGTGGTCGTTTGCGTTTGCTGCTGAATGCGACGCAGCTCAGCGAGGACCTCGTCGCGCGTTTCCTCGTCGAGCGCGCTGAGGGGCTCGTCGAGGAGGAGGATCGCCGGCCGCGGGGCAAGCGCCCGGGCAAGGGCCACGCGCTGCCGCTCGCCTCCGGACAGCCCGTGCACGCGCCGCCGGCCAAGCAAGTACTCGATGCCCAACGCGCGCGCCAGCTCGCGCACCCGCCGCTCGCGCTGGGCGCGGGGCACCCCGCGCACGCGCAGGCCAAACTCAATGTTCTCGCGCACGCTCTTGCCCGTAAACAGGGCGTAGTCCTGGGGAACGTAGCCCACGCCGCGCTGCGCGGGCTCGAGGTGGTCCACGCGCCGCTCGCCGATGTAGATTGCTCCGCCGCTCAGCCGGCGCAGGCCGGCGACGCACTCTAAGAGCAGCGTTTTGCCGCTCCCCGGCTTGCCGAGAAGAACGAAGTACTCCCGCGGGCGCACGTTAAGCGTTATCTCGCGCAGGGAAAACTGCTCTACGACCAGGCTCAGGTTCTCGATGCGGATCATCTCACCAAACCTTCGGCCCAGCAAACACCCGGATGAGCACCAGAGCCACCGAGGCCAGGACAATCATGAGCAGGGCCACGGCAAGGGCCACTTCGATGCGCCCGATCGATGTCTCCAAGTAGATCGTTGTGGGGAGAACTTCGGTGCGCATGCGCACGGCGCCTACGAACACAAGCAGCGGGCCGAAAATGCCAAACGCTCTAGCCCAGGTGATGATTGCTCCAGCGACGATGCCGTTGCGCGCGTTGGGCACGGCGACGCGCCAAAACGCCTGGCCCCGGCTGCAGCCCAGGGTAAGGGCAACCTCCTCTTGCCGGCGGTCGATATCGTCGAACGTGGACTTTATCGCGCGAATGCCAAACGAGGCGGAAACCAAAAACTGAGCGAGCACGATGCCCTTGCGTTGATAGACGAACTCCAGGCCGAGCGACTCCAGCCACAGCCCGATGGGCGTGCGGAAGAACACGAGCAAGCTAAGCCCCATGACCAGCGGGGGAAAGACGATGGGCAAGTCAATAATCGTGTCCGCGAGGAACCGGCCGGGGAAGCGAAAGCGGCTTAGCGCATAGCCGATGGGCACGGCGAACACGAGGGCGATGAGCGTGGTGAGCGTTGTCGTCCATAGGCTGAGCCAGGTTGCCGCGCGGATTTGCGGCGAGCGGAGGACCTCGGCAAACGCCGCGGCGTTAATGTAGGCCGCGTCGGCGGCGAGCAGGCCGATTATCCCGAGCAAAAACACGCCCAAAAAGGCAAACAACGCCAGGGAAAAGAGGAGCCCCCGAAAGCCGCGCACAGACTCCGTTTCGCTATACGCCGCGCTCATGTTCTACTCCGGGCGCTCCGTGGTGTAGCCGTACTTAGCGAAGATCTCCTTCCCGCGCTGGGAGGTAACGAACTGCTGAAATTTTTTCGCCAGCTCGGGGTGCTGGGAGAACTTGAGCACGGCAAGCGGCACGGTGGACACCACGTTTTGCTCCGGGGGAATGCGCACCACGTCGCCCACGTCTGCGTAGAGGTTGGCGATACCGTCCCACACGATGGCTGCGTCGATCTTCCCCGTCTTGATGTGCACGCCGAGCTCGTTTACGGTAAGCGAGCGGAAGACGATGTTCGGCTCGATGTCCTCCTCGGCGATGTTGTTTTTCTTAAGCACCCTTGCGCTAATTTTGCCGATGGCGCAGGCCGTGGGGTCGCCTAGGCCCACGCGCAGGCCGGGCTTGGTTAGGTCGGCGACGCTCTCGATGCCCTTTGGGTTGCCCTTTTGCACAACGATCACGGGGATCCAGTAACAGGCGTCTACGGAGGAAAGGATAAGGCCCTCGCGCCGCGCCTGCTCCACATAGCGCGCGTCGCCGGGCATGTATAAGTCGCCGCGGCGGGAGAGCTTTATTCGGCTGAGCAGAACCTCCGAGCCCGCGTAGTCGCACTCCATCTTAACCCCCTGCTTGCGCTCAAACTCCGCGACCATCTCGGACACGGGCGGGCGGATTCCCGCGCCGCAGTAAAGATAAAGCAGGGGCTTTTCCTTCTCCTGTTTGGCACAGCCGCAAGCGAGTAGGGCGGCGAAAACTATTGCCCAGCGCCCGACGCCCGAAAAACGCATGCCGCGGTCCTCCTACGCGGACGCCGCCGCTACTTGACGTAGCCGAACTCCGCGAAAACCTCCGTGCCCTTTTCGCGGGCGAAGTCGAGGAACTGCTTCACCAGCTCGGTGTTCGAGGAATAGCTCAGCCCCATGACCCACACGCGAATCGTCTCATCGTACTCATAAGGCGTGGGGATAATCTCCAGAGCGTCGCGGAACGTGTGGGCCACGCCGTTCCACATTACCCCGGCGTCGCGCGTGCCCAGCTTTAGCGCGTTGCCCGTCTGGGAGTGGCTGCGGAAGATCGCCCCTTCGGCGTTCTTTAAAACAGCTTCTTTAATGCCCTTTTTCTCAAGCAAGCGGAAGAGCATTTCGCCGCAGGTGGAGTACTCCGGGTTGGGCAGGGCGACTTTTACCCCGGGCTTGGCCAAGTCCTCGATGGACTTCACGCCCGCGGGGTTGCCCTTGCGCACGACAAGCACCGGCGCGACATAGCCCACCTGCACGGCGTCGAGCAGCGCGTTCGCTTCCTTGGTATAGTCCATGTAGGGGTCGTGGGTGACGAAAATGTCGCCCTCTTTGCCGATTTTCACGATGGGCAAAAGGTCCTCGCTCTGGCCGAACGAGAGCTCGACGGCGACGCCCGTTTCCTCCTCGAACAGGCTGGCCAGCCGCTCCATGGGCGGGCGGAACGAACCCCCGCAGAGCACGGTTAGCTTTTGCTCCTCTTTCACTTCGCGCTGCTCCACCTGCTTTGGACAGCCGCAAACCAACAGCGCCAGGCCAACACCGAGCAGGGCAAGCTTTCTCATCGCTTATCTCTCACCATACCTTCGCAGCAGTACAAAGCCACCGATGACCACGAGGACCATGCCCACCCCCAGCCCCAAGCCGAGCTTTAACGAAAGCGAGGAGACGAACGAGTCGTCGTCCTCAAGCGCGGGGCTCTGCGCCGCGGGGGTGGCCTCGAGGGCAAACAGCTCCTCCCAGGTTACCTGCGCCTGCGGCTGGCGCGGGGCAGGCTCGCCTCCTGCGCCGCCTGCCTGGGGCGGGGTCTTGCCCTTGCTTTGGGGCAGCGCGGCAACGGCGCGCTCGCGCGGGGGTTTGCCCGCAGCTTCGGCGGAGGCCACCGTTGCCGTTGGGGCGGCGGTGGGGCTGGGCGCGGCTGTGCGGCGAGGCTTTGGCGTCTTCTTGCCCGCCTTGGGCGTGGCCGGCGTAGCCTTGCTCAGGTCATTTTTGGCCCGCGCGGTTGGCGAAGGCGTGGCCGCAGGGGCGGCCTGTGGCTCGTCGGAAACCATGGCCACGTTTTCCGCAGGGGCCTCGGTCGAGGGCTCCTCGAACTCCACATAGAACAGCCCGGAGCGGTCCGTAGGCTCCTCGTAGGCCCACTCGCCGATCTTGCTCGACCAGTCCCAATCAAGCAGGATGTCTACGCCTGGATTGTAGGCCTTTATCTCGCACGAACAGGGGCCGTTGATAAACGCAATTAGGTCGAGCATGTTCTCCACGGTGATCCCCTTGCCCACAAATGGCTCAAGCACATGGCCCCTGCCGAACATGCCGAACACCATGGGTTCGTCCAACCCCTCAAGGTCGCTCTCCACGTTCAGCAACTGGCGCACGAACCATTTCTCGGAGCCGTCGCTGCGGGCAAGGGAGAGAAAGCCAACGTTTAGCCCCTCGTCGCCGGCGCGGGCGATCGCCGCGCGCACGGTTTTTTCCGCCGAGGCGTTTTTCGCCTTGTCCGAGCACTTAAGCAAAACAAGCACGCCCTGCTTGCCGTCGCAGAGCAGTTGCGCGGCCTGTTTGCGCTTGGGCGAGGCGAGCAACGCGCGCGCTCCTGCGGCGCTAAGGCGGCCGAAGTAAATCTCCACGCCCTGGGGGCTGATTACCACGTGAAACGGAAGCCGTTCCGAGCGGTGGTACTCCCAGATTTTGCTGCGCAGGCCACCCGGGGCGACCTCCTGCTTGTTGGCTACGTTTACGCGATCGAACAGGAGGTTGGCGAACGAGTCCATGGCCGAGGCCTGCTCGAGGATCTTGTTCGCCGCGGCGTCCTGGGGGTTCTCCCCGCCGCGGTGGAAGTAGAACACGTAGTAGGGGTCGGGCTCCCAGTTGAACAAAGCATATTGAAACACAGGCGTGTCGCAGGCCCGCGCCGGGGCGGCCCCCAGCGCCAAACAGGCAAGCGCCACGAGGCAGCAGAAGGCAAAGCTCGCTGCGCTTCGCTTGGCACAAGCGGGCAGGATGTTGGGCATTTGCCAGGGCTCCTTTTTTGCGTTGGCCGGCAGAAGCCGCCGCCGGCACCTGAACTGCTTAACTTATTTTAAGCAAACGACCCTTGCGTCTTCTTGCACAACGATAATGCGACCTTCACGATCGACGCACAACCCGCCGGGCAAAGGCGGCGCGGAAAGCGCGTGGCTCCAGAGCAACTGCCCTGTGTTAACGTCAAACGCTTGGACGGCCCAAGGCGTGCCCGCGCTCTCAAGCCGCGCCTCGCCAGCGGCAAGCACGACGTCGTTGGCGATGAGCACGTCAACGGCGTTTTGCAACGAGGGCGTGTTCCAGCGGACCCTCAGCCGAGCGCCACGCTGGGGGCTGGCCAGCCACCGCTTAACTTCGTCCCAGCTCGCGCAGACCACCGGCCCGCGCGGGCACATAGCCACCGCCCCGTTGCCAAACGCCGGCGGCACGCGCCCCTGCAGGACGTGCGGGAGCTTAGCCCCCGCGCCCTTTATGTTATACACCTCATAGGGCCGCCAGTTGGTAATGAAATCGTCGTCCTGGGTATACATCCTCCGGCCGCCGACGGCGACAAACTCGTCCATCAAGGCGCAGATCTCCGAGCCGCGCGGCGCGGCAGGCCAGCCCGGCCCGGGCGGCTTGTTGATGCACCGGCCCGTTTGCAGGTCATAGCCCGCGGGCGAGACGACATTGCCCCCAGCGAGCCATAGCTTGCCGTCGAGCACGGTCAGGTCGCCCGCCGCGGACACCCCGCAGCGCAGCTCCTTGTTCAGGTGCCCGGAGGTGTTGTTCTGCCAGACGATCTTCCCCGTCGCCGCGTCCAGGGCATAGACGTGCGTCCCGTCGTAGTTGATGATCCCCGCTGCGGCAAAGGCCACGCCGTCGCGCACGAGCACACCGCTGTTCACCGGCCACGTGGAGCACAGCGCCCCGTAGACCATAATCCGCCGCTCGACAGGGGCGGCGCGGAAACGCCAGATGGGGTTGCCCGTTGCCGCGTCTAGGCAGTAGATGTAGCCATCGCCGGAGCCCACGTAGGCGCAGCCGCGCGCAAGCGCCGGGGGCAGGCGGACGGGACCCGCGGTATAGAACAGCCAGCGCAGCTCGCCGCTTGCCGCGTCGATGGCGCGCACCGTGCCATCGGCGCCGGCGACGAACACCAAGCCATAGGCCGCCGTCGCTGGGCTGGGCTTAAACCTGCCGCGCAGAGCAAGCTGCCACTTTACCTGCGGCTTGGCGCGCGCTACGGCAACGGGCGTAAACGCGCTGCGGCTGTTGTCGTGGCGATAGGTGGCCCAGTCGCTGGGCGAGAGGTCGGGGGCCCCGGCGGGCGGCGCGGCGAAGCGCTGCAGGTGCTCCGCCTCCGTCGCCTGGCGGCCGAAGTCAAAGTCGCCCGCGGGGCACAGCCCAATGCAGCCAATGAGCTGGAGGTTGCAGTCGCAGTCCCACTGCGTGCGGATGAGCATTCCCTCTACGGGAAGCAGGCCGTCGTTGCACGCGGGGCGGAAGGCGTGGATCACGGTGGCCTTGTCCGCGGCGAAGTCGTAGCGAATGGTTCCCTCGCCCGCGCGGCCGTCGTTGGGGAAGCTCCCGCGGTGGAAGAAGTAGCCGGGGCAGGCGGTCATCCGCGTGCACGAGCGCTTGTTTATGTGCAGGTTCTTGAGCACCTTCCCCGACAGCGGGTCGAGCATCGTGCACGAGGGAATGTGCGCGAGCAGCTTGCCCTCGTAAAACAACAGGTTCGTCGCGTTATACGCCCCGGGGATATACCAAAGCAGGCGCCCGTCCTCGGCGGAGACGGCGACGACGTTCTTCCGCCCGCGCCCGCCGAAATACAGCGCCTTGTCCGTGCAAATGGCATAGGGAGTGGTCTTAAACCCCAGGCCCTTGTTAATCGGCTCGGAGATTGCCCGCAGAAGCCGGGGATCGCTGTTTTTCCAAAGCAATTTCCCCGTCTTTTGGTCCAAACAGGCGACGAAGTTCCCCTCGCTGTGTAGGAAAATGCGCCCCGCGGCCATGCACAGCGCACGGGAGTCAATTCGCTTGTCCTCCTCATGCTTCCACAGCACGCGCTTAGTCTTGGGGTCTATCGCAACGAGAACCGTGCCATAACCCCAAGGATATTGCTTGGTGTAATATCCCCGCGAGAGCTGGTTCCAGCCCCAGGCGCCGGTGGGCCGCTTGCGCTTGATGATCTCCGCCTCAAAGTCGCGCTCGCCAAGGAGAGCGTAGAGCACGCCATCGTCATAGGCGATCCACTGCCAGTAGCCGCCGCCGAAGTCCTCGGGCGGGAGAACGATTTCGTCGCGCTTAACGCCCGTCTGCGGGTCGAGAAGAAGGCAGCGATGAGGCTCGATGAGATATAGCGTCTCCGCGGTGGCCACGAACAGCGAGCGGTGGGCGAGGTAGCCCACGGGGATCGGCCGCGTCCAGAGGAGCGAGCCGTTGAATACGTTGGTTGCGTAGATCGTGTTCAGATAGCGCTCCTCGCGTTCGTGAATGGCCATGTGCCCCGCGGCGCGGAACATGCGCCCCCCGGCGATAACGGAGATCGAGGGCATGGGGGAAAACCAAGGCGTGGCTAAGTACTGCGTGATATATGGGGGCTTGATTAGCGTGTCTTTGGAGACGGGGTTGTTGTCCGGCCCGTGCTGCCAGTGCGTCCACTCGTCGAACCCCTGGGGGAAGGGCTTAACGAACGAGCCCCACAGGCCGGAGATGTTCTCGCGCACAGAAACCTCGCCCACCGGGGCTTTGCCCAGCCAGGAGCGCAGCACGTCTCTGCTCAGCTTGCCCCCGCCCAGCGTGCGCGCGCGGCCTAAAATGGCCACGCCCCCGGGCCGCAGCACGCGCACGATCTCCTCCAGCGAGAGCTCGCGCAAGCTGCGGTCGGAAAGCCAAGAGCAAACGACCAGGTCAATAAGATTGTCCGCATAGGGCAGACGAGCAAACGAGCCCTGCTCCACGACAACCCGCGTGCCATAAAGCCCCTCGGCGTGCGCCGCCTGGCGCAGCGCGCGCACGAGCCCGGCGTCGGGCTCCTGGACGTGAACGAGGAAGTCGCTCGCGCGGGCGATGTCCAACGCTAAAGAGCCATCGCGGCAGCCGAGCACAGCGCACACCCCGCTGCGCATTCCCCCGGCGGCAAGCAGACGCTGGGCGAGCGGCGCCCCCGCGGGCGCGGCGGGGTCGCCCGCTGCGGGCCGGGGAAGCGGGGCGAGCGCCAGACAAAGCGCAAGCAGAAAAGCAAACGCAGCAAGCTTGCCAACGCGCATAACCAGCCACCTCGTCAGGAAACAGGATGGGCGGCCCGAGCAAGTATATCCTGGGCAGACGAATCTTAAAACCTGCCACCCCTGACGCGCAAACAACGCCGATGTTCAGCAACGGGGAAGGCGCAACAGAAAATGAGGTGTGGGCCGGCTCCGGGGGGCAGAGAGCCGGCCCACAGGTCGGTGGTGGGTTGGGGTGGTTAGAGGACGGGCAGGTACGCCTTTATCTCGTACTCGCTCACGTGTGTGCGATAGCGATCCCACTCGATCTTTTTGTTGGCAATGAACTTTTGGAAAATGTGGTCGCCCAGCGCCTCGCGCACGAGCTCGCTCTTCTCCGTCTCGGCAATGGCCTCGGCCAAATTGTCGGGAAGCGAGACGATGCCCTTCTCCGCGCGCGCCTCGGGCGAGAACTCGTAGATGTCCTCCTCGATGGGCTCGGGCAGCTCATAGCCCTCCTCGATGCCCTTCAACCCCGCGGCAAGCATTACCGAAAACGCAAGATAGGGGTTGCACGCGGGATCGGGGCAGCGGAACTCCGCGCGGGTGGCCTTCGCCTTCCCCGGCTTATACATGGGCACGCGCACCAGCGCCGAGCGGTTGCGCCGCCCCCAGGAAATATACACCGGCGCCTCGTAGCCGGGCACCAGGCGCTTATAAGAGTTTACCCACTGCGCCACGACAGAGCAAATCTCCCGCGCATGGGTGAGCAGCCCGGCGATGTACGACTTGCCCACGTCGGACAAGTTATACTCGTCGTTGGGGTCGAAGAACGCGTTCTCCTCCCCGCGGAAGAGCGACTGGTGCGTGTGCATCCCGCTCCCGTTCATCCCGAAAATGGGCTTGGGCATGAACGTCGCGTAAACCCCGTACTTCTGGGCGACCTCCTTCACGGCCAGGCGATAGGTCATCACCGCGTCGGCCATGGCCAGGCCTTCCATATAGCGCAGGTCGATCTCATGCTGGCTCGGGGCCACCTCGTGGTGGCTATATTCCACGTTAATGCCCATGCTCTTCAGGGCGAGGATCGTGTCGCGGCGCATGTCGCTGGCCACATCGAGGGGCGTGAGGTCGAAATATCCGCCTTGGTCCAGGGCCTTGGGGTTCTCGCAGTCCTTGAAGTAGAAGTACTCTAGCTCCGGCCCGACGTAGAACGTAAAGCCCATATCCGCGGCCTTCTTTAGGTTGCGCTTAAGCGCCCAGCGGGGGTCGCCCTGGTAGTGCTCGCCCTCTGGGGTGAGGATGTCGCAAAACATGCGCGCTACGGAGAACTCGCCGTTGGACCGCCAGGGGAGAATGGCGAACGTGTCCGGGTCGGGCTTGGCGATCATGTCGCTCTCCTCGATGCGCGCGTAGCCTTCGATCGAGGAGCCGTCGAAGCCCATTCCCTCGTCGAGCGCGGTGTCCAACTCCTCGACGGGGATGGCGAAGCTTTTCAAAAACCCCAAAACGTCGGTAAACCACATGCGAATGAACCGCACGTTGCGCTCTTCGGCGATCTTGAAGATTTCCTCGCGCGTCATTCGATAGGCTTCCTTTCGTAAGTTTATTCAGGGACTGCTTTTAATATCGCACTAACGGTTTGATATCGCTTTGCCGCGGACTAAGCCGCGCCAGCTTTAAAAGAACCCTCGCTGGCTCTCACCTCCCGCCGAAAAACGGGTTTTTAACGCCAGTTTTGGAGGAGTTTTGCCTCTGCCCAAAACAGCTTTCGCTGCGGCGTGCATAATTATACACAAATCGGGTGAGTATGATCAACCCCCTCTATAACCTCACCGGCACGCCTCGCGCCCGAAGATACTCCTTAACCTCCCTGATGGTGTACTCGCCGTAGTGGAAGATAGACGCCGCGAGCACGGCGTCGGCCTGCCCCACTGTTACTGCTTCGTAGAAGTGCTCGGGATTTCCTGCCCCGCCGGAGGCAATTACGGGAATGCTCACCCGCTTGCTCACCTCCGCGAGAAGCTCCAGGTCGTAACCGTCCTTCGTGCCGTCGTAGTCCATGCTCGTGAGGAGAATCTCTCCCGCGCCGAGCCGCTCCACCTCCTCGGCCCAGAGCAAAGCGTCCTTGCCCGTGGGCGTGCGCCCGGCGTTTACGTAAACCTCCCATCCTCCGCCGGGGCGCCGTTTGGCGTCGATCGCCGAGACCACGCACTGCGCCCCGAACCGCTCGCTGAGGATGGTCAAGATCTCCGGCTGGCGCACCGCGGCTGTGTTGATGGACACCTTGTCTGCGCCGGAGTGCAGCACCACCGTGGCGTCCTCCACCGTGCGGATTCCGCCGCCCACGGTGAGGGGGATCATCACACGCTCGGCGACGCGCTCGACGATCTCGCAGATCGTCTTGCGCGCCTCAACGGTAGCTGTAATGTCCAAGAAGACGAGCTCGTCGGCGCCCTCGCGGCTATAGATCTCCGCCTGGTCGGCCGGGTCGCCGGCATCGCGCAGGTTTTGAAAGCGAATCCCCTTCACCACCCGGCCGCCGGCGACATCGAGGCATGGGATAATGCGCTTGGTTAGCATTTTTCGCCCTCCGCGATGGCCACAAAGCGTTTTAGAAACTCAAGCCCCACCTCGCCGCTCTTCTCCGGGTGAAACTGCGTGGCCACAAGCAGCCCGCGCCCTATCGCCGAGGCGAACCGCGTGCCATATTCCGTTGTCCCGAGGACCACGGCCTCGTCCTCGGGCACGACGTAGTAGGAGTGGACGAAGTAAAAATATTCGCCGTGGGGCAGCGCTGGGGCATAGGGCGAGGTTTGCGCCGCGGGGCCGTGCTCCACGCTGTTCCAGCCCATGTGGGGGACCTTGTCTACGCTGGAGAAGCGCACGACGCGGCCGGCAATGGCCCCCAGGCCGGGCGTGTTCTCGCTCTCCTCGCTCTGCTCGAAAAGAAGCTGCAGCCCGAGGCAAATGCCCAAAAACGGCTTGTCTCCCGCGGCCCACCGGCGAAGAGGCTCGACCAGCCCCTGCCGCCGGAGGTTTTCCATCCCCTGGCCGAACGCGCCCACGCCGGGGAGCACCACCCCGGCGCACTGCTCCAGCTCCTCCGGCCGGCAGATAAGCTTTGCCTCGGCGCCCGCCCGGCGCAAGCCGATCTCCACGCTGCGCAGGTTCCCCATCCCGTACTCAACGATCCCGATCACGCCTCTACTCCCACTCGATCGTCCCCGGAGGTTTGGAGGTTATGTCATAAACCACGCGGCAGGCGCCCTTTACTTCGTTTACGATGCGCGCGGAAACACGGGCACGGAGGTCCGCGGGCAGCCGCGCCCAGTCCGCCGTCATCCCATCCTCCGAGGTTACCACGCGCACGACGACGGCGTTTTCGTAGGTCCGCTCGTCGCCCATTACGCCCACGGAGCGCACCGGCAGAAGCACGGCAAACGCCTGCCACACGTCAAAGCCAAGCTCGGCGCGCTCTACCTCCTCGCGCACGATGCGGTCTGCCGCGCGGAGCGTGTTTAGCCGCTGCTCAGTGACCTCGCCCACGACGCGCACGGCGAGCCCCGGGCCGGGAAACGGCTGGCGGCGGACGATGTTCTCGGGCAGCCCAAGCAGCCGCCCCACCTCGCGCACCTCGTCCTTAAACAGCGAGCGCAGGGGCTCGACGAGCTTAAACTCCATGTCCTCGGGCAGCCCGCCTACGTTGTGGTGGCTTTTGATCGTCGCCGAGGGCCCGCCCCGCGGCGAGCGGCTTTCGATAACGTCCGGATAGAGCGTTCCCTGGGCGAGGAACTCCGGCTTGCCCAGACGCTCCGCTTCCGCGCGAAACACGTCGATGAACGTGTGGCCGATGATCCGCCGCTTTTGTTCCGGGTCGGTTACTCCGGCGAGCGCGGAGAGGAACCTCTGCGCGGCGTCGACGACATGGAGCCTTACGCCGAGCGCGGCGAGCGCCGCGCGCACCTCCTCGACCTCGCCCGCGCGGAGCAAGCCGTTGTCCACCATGACGCAGTCCAGCCGCTCGCCTATCGCGCGGTGGCAAAGCACCGCGGTTACCGCGGAGTCTACCCCGCCGGAGATGCCGCAGAGGACGCGGCCCTCGCCCACGGTGCGGCGAATGTCGGCCACGGTGGTTTGGATAAAGTCCTCCATTTTCCAGTCGCCGGAGCAGCGGCAGGCGCGGAAGAGAAAGTTCGCGATGATCTTCTTTCCGTGCTCGGTGTGCGTGACTTCGGGGTGAAACTGCACGCCAAACAGCTTTTTCTCCAAGTTTGCCGCGGCGACGATGTCTACCGCTTCGGTGCGCGCGATAGCCGCAAATCCCTCGGGCAGGCGCACCACGCGGTCGCCGTGGCTCATCCAGACGGTCATCTTTCGGGGGAGGTCGGAAAACAAAACATCGGGGTCGAGCACCTCAAGCTGAGCCGGGCCATATTCGCGCCCGTGCGCGCGGGCCACTTCGCCGCCAAGCATGTGGGCCATAAGCTGAATGCCGTAGCAGATGCCCAAGATGGGGATGCCCAACTGGAACACTTGGGGATCGGGGCGCGGGGCCCCGGGGGCAAGGACGCTCGCCGGCCCGCCGGAGAAAATTAGCCCTCGGGGCCGGCGCGCGCGCAGCTCAGCCGCGCTAATGTCGTGGGCGACGATCTCCGCATATACGCCACACTCGCGCACGCGCCGAGCAATGAGCTGGGCATATTGCGCGCCGAAATCTAAGACAAGCACTTGCTCGTGCTTCACGGGGTAAGACCTCCGCACTCCTCGGCCGGCCCAGCTTCGTTTAGCCCAGGCTAGTCCGCAGGTTTGCCCTCTTGGGCAAAGACCTCCAGCGCGCAGAGCTGCGGCCCGCTCTGCCCTCCCCTGCGCTTGGGCACAAGCTCAATCGTTATCTTGTCGGCAGCGCTAATCCCGCGAAACGCCTTTGTTATGGCGCACGCCCGCTCGCCCGCAGCGGCGACGATGTCGAAGTTCTCGAGCACCGTTTGCCCTTGAATCTTTACGTCGAACACGCGCTCGCCCCTGCGCACATTTTCCAGCTCCGCGAAGTGCAGGATGACGGTATAGGGCCACGGCAGAGGGTTGGCCTGCGCCCCGATGGTTAACGGGAGAAGGTGCTCGCAGCGCGTCCACCCGGCAAGCCCGGGATAGGTGAGGACGATTGTATCCGGCCCCACGCCCGTGCGGTTTATCCCGACGATGTTTATCGTCAGCCGCGCGCTATCTAGCCCCGCCTGGCGCAGGGTGGCCAAGGGAAGGGCGAGCTCCGCAACCCACGACCCGTCTGGCCCGCGGCCCACGGCGCTCCGCCAGTTGCCGTTCCAGCTCGCGGAGAGGGCCTTGTCGCGGGCGTAAATACAGCGGGCGTCGTAGCGCGCGCCCGAGACGGAGATGCCGAAGCAGAGCAGCGTCTTCTGCTGCTCGTCGCTGAGGAGCAAAAGCCAGCTGTCGTCGCGCCACACGGGCGCGTCGCCGCCCTTGGTTTTCGCCGTCCAGGCGAGGGGTTTGCCTTCCTGCTTGGCCGGCTCGCGCTTGAGGCAGGCGTAGAGGGTGTCGCCCGCGCTGCGTAGGAAAACACTCGCCCGGGGCTGCTTCCTGTCGCCCCCCGCGGCGAATACAAGCCTTTGCTGGCCGTCCCAGCACTTGTCGTTCATCTGCCCATCGATTCGCGGGGGCTGAGCGCAAGGGAGAGCAACCACGGGGTTGGCTAGGCGAACGGTAAGGCTCAGCGTCCCCTGAGTTTCGCAGCCGGAGGCATGGAGCCAGGGCCGCCGGCTGTTCTTGATGGTCAGGAAATCGGCGTTGTGGTGGTAGTACTCGACCCGCGCGTTGTTTCCTCTTGCGGCGACAGAAAGCGGCACGGGGGCAGCGTAGGCAAAAGAGGGACGCGGATAGCCAAACCACATTTTGCCCTGGGCGTCGCGGCGGTCGCCTGGGGCGCCGAAATTCACGGCAAGCTGGCGGACAATGCCCGTGGCCGTGTCTACCGAGCGGGAGAAGACGGACCAGTCCTCCTGCTTTTGCGCGGGGGCAAGGGCCACGCTGGTCTGATAGTTGTAGCTGCAGGTGCAGGCGCTGCTCGCCTCGGGGATGAGGACAAGCCCGCCCGCGGCGATAATGTTGATAAAGCAGCCGGGGCGGATGCCCGCGAAGTTGTGAATCCCGCTGTCGCCGAGCAGATCGTAAAAGCCAACCACGCCCGAGCGGAAGAAGAGCATCGAGGGCGCGGCGGAGACATAGCCGCAGCCATAAGCCCTGCGGAAGCTCCATGGGACGCGCTCGCCGAGCACGGGATGGAGGCGCGTCAGTTGGGCGCCAGTGAGCAGGTCATAGGCATAGGGCTGGGCGTAGATCGTCTTGCCCACGATTACCGGATATCGCTGCGCCGAGGCGCGCCTGCTCCAAAGCAGCCGGCCGTCGCTCGCCGCATAGGCGCTCATCCCATCGGCGTTGCTGGCCAGGACAATACCCTGCGCGCACCACAGGTTGCGCCGCGGGCCGATCTCCTCCGTCGTCTCCCACAGTTTGTCGCCCGTGCGCGCGTCCAGCGCGACGAGCTTTGCCGAAAAGCGCACCTTCTCGCCGCGCCGGCGCGCGCGGTCCATGGCCTCTGTGCTCGTGCGGTCGATGAGGAACACGCGGCCCTGGGAGATGGCAATCGCGTTGTGTTCTATTGCTTGCTCGGCGTTGTAGAGCCAGCGCAGGCGGCCGTCGCTCTTGTTTAGCGCGAAAAGGCGAGAGCTCTCCAGGGTATTGCCAACGCTCCCGAAGAGCAGCTCGCCCTCTTGCGCGAGAAAGCCCCAAATGCGCCCGCGCACGGCTTCTGGGGCGAGCAGCCGCTCGTCGCCGGCGGGGGCTGCTTGCCGCGAGAGATAGATCGTCGCCCAGCCGTCGGTGAGCCGATAGCTGTCCGGGCGGGCGAACTTATATACGCGCCGCGTTACCCGCTGGCCGTCGTCGGAGCAGTTAAGCACCGCGGCAAAGCCAAAGCTTTCGGGCACGGCGCCCGCCACGCGCGCGACCTCGCTCCATGGAATGAGCAAGCTAACCTCTGTTCCCCCAGCAACGCGCCTGCCGGAGAGCGTTAGCTTGGGGCAAGGGGGAGGGGCGATGCGCGGAGCCTCGGGATGGCCGCGGCGGTCGATATACTTCGGCGGAAAGTGCGCCGGCCCTGGGGCCCACGCTGCGGGCTTGCCTGCGCCGGGCGCCGGGGTAACCACGATGTGCGCCGCGCCGGCGCTATACAGCCCTCCGCGCTGCGCCTCTTGGCGGAAGTCGAAAAACAGCTCCCAACCATCGGCCGCGGTGACCTTTGCGTCGCGCGTGCGCAAGGTTAGGCGCAGGCCCTCCTGCGCGCGCTCTAGGGTTATCGTGCCCGAGTTTTGCGCGTTTGCCTGCAGCTCAAACGTTTGCTGTTGGGCGAGCGAGAGCTGCTCGGTTTTTACGGGGAAGCGAAAGATGCGCCTCTGCCGCCCCGTTCTCGCGTCGAGCTGCAGGCAAATGCTACCCGTGCTCACGTAAACGCTGTCTGAGTCGGCGCAAATGTTGCTCCCCGAGGCCTGGGCGAACTTTATCCCCACGTTGGGGATGGGCACGGACCACAGCTCGCGCCCGTTATAGGCGTTTACGGCGATAACCGAGTTTTGGGCGAGGATGAACAGCCGGCCGTTGGTGGAGATCGGCGCGGGAGACTTCCAGTGCCTGCTCATCATCCGCGCGGGGCCCGGCCCGCCAAACCAAAGCAGCCGCAGCGGCCAGCGGACGAGCTTGTCCGAGGCGCAACCGGAGCGCCCGGCATCGGCAAACTGGTGCGTCCAGTCGCCCGCGCCGGGCAGCGGCCCGCGCACGAGCTTTATCCCCCCGCGCCAAGGGTTAACCTCCGCGGGCGGCACGCCGGCCTGGGCAAGCAGCCGACGCGCTTGCTCCGCTCCCTGGCCCACAACATAGGCCACGCCCCCGCACGGGCGCAGCACGCGGTAGATCTCCGCCGCGGCCGCGCGATTGGTGATCGCCGCGCCGTCGACAATGACAAGATCCGCGAAAAAGCTGGCATAGGGGAGGTCGCTTAGGAAGCCGCCGCCGCTGCCTGCGCTCGCGCTCGCCGCCTCGTGCACTGTCGCGCGCACGCCATATACGCCGGCGGCATCGAGAAGCTCGCGCGCCGCGGCCGCCTGCTGGGCGTTGGGAACGAAGCAGTAGATGTCGAGCCGCGCGCCTTCCAGCGTCGCCAGGGCAAGGGCAAGCTGCGCGGCGTTGCCTCCGGCGACGAGGCAGTAGCCTTGGCTAATGCCGCAGTCGGCGATAATTTCCCTAGCCAGGGCGGCCTGCGCCGGCGCGGGCGAGGGCTTGGGCGGGCTGGGTTGTGCGGCGGGCGCCACCGGCTGCCGGGCGAAGCAGATGATTTGCCCCGTGTCCAAGCTCACAAATAGCCGGCCGTCGGCAACGGCCAGCCCGCGCGCTTCGCCCGGGACCTGCGCCGACCAGAGCTTTTTGCCCGTCTGCGCGTCTGTGGCGAAAACCTCGCCGTTGGCTCCCGCGATGAGCAGCTTGCCTGCGAGGATGAGCGAATATATGCGCCGCGCGGGCGCCTGCCACTTTTTCTTGGGCGTCGCCTTGCCCCCCGCGGCAACGGCGCGCAGGTCTACGCCAAGCGCGCTTAGGCCGTCCGCCCCCGCGGTGTAAAGCGTGTCCGCGGTTGCTACGAGCAGGTGCTTGCCGTTGAGCTTAAGCAGGGCGGCGCCGGTGCGCCCATCCCAGGCGACCAGGCCGTCGCTGCGCCCCGGGGCGCGCTCGCCAAGCCAGACGTCGATGTCCGGCCCGTGCACGTGCTGCTGGCCGAAGACAAGCGTCCCCCACGCCGTGGCCCACGTCCCACCGTTGAACTTGTTCTCCGCGGCGCGATAGTGCAGCAGCCGGCCGGTCGTTCTGCTAAACCCCGCGGGAACGCTGCGCCCGGTGGGGATGAACAAGAGGTCCTGCGAGGCGAGGATATAGCCCTGGGGAGCGACGCCGGCGATGGCCTCCGCGCC
Source organism: uncultured Armatimonadia bacterium (assembly GCA_964565895.1). GTDB lineage: Bacteria > Armatimonadota > Zipacnadia > UBA1398 > CAZMGT01 > CAZMGT01. The sequence goes on along the minus strand of CAZMGT010000002.1, from coordinate 69,173 downwards.
GGTGTGCGGAAGCTTCATATACATGGAGCTTGCGCTGTCGTTTTTCCAGAGCACCGTCCCCCGCTCAGCGTCCAGAGCGTAGATAATCACGCCTTCCGAGGGCCACATTCCCGCAGCAAAGTAAGCCACACCGTCGACGATACACACCCCGCAGCGCAGGGGCCAGCGCGAGATCATCCTTCCATTGCCCAGGAGCATCTCCGCGCGCGGCGCTCCGCGGAACTTCCAGAGCAACTTGCCGTCTGCGGCAGCCAGGCAATAGAGCCAGCCATCGTCCGAGGCGACGTAGACCCTGCCCTGGTATACCGTCGGGGCAAAGCGCACGGGGGCGTTGGTAAAAAAGCTCCAGCGCTCGGCGCCCGTGGCCGCATCCAGAGCGTAGACCTTTCCGTCGGCCGAGGAGCCGAAGAGCACCAGGCCCTGGGCAACGGCGACTTGGAAGGCATAGTCGAAGTCCAGCCGGTTGGGCTCCTTGCCCGGCTCGGGCCATGCCGGCTGGGGCCCGTGCCGCGGGGTATATGCCCAGCACTGGCGCAGAGGAAGCGGCGGCTGCTCCGCGGTTATCCCGCTGCGCGCAGCATCGTGGCGATACGTCGGCCAATCCGCGGCGAACGTTTGCGCGGAGGCGACTAGCGTGGCGAACAGGGCGAAAGTTGCGGCGAAAGGCGTTTGTTTCATGGCGGCCCTCCCCTAAATGTGCGCGGCGTGTGGCTCACGCGGGTGGCGCTATTCGCCCCCTTCCACGCGCGGCCCGCCAAACCAGTTCACTCCCCCGGGCTGCTCCGCAGGCTCGGAGGTATACGCGGCAATGTATTCGTCGGAGATGTCCATCAGCTTCATGAACTGCACAATGCGCCGATACAGTCGGCGGGCCACCGCCTGGTGTTTGGCGAGGACGTTTTTGCTCGCCGAGCGGTCGTTTTGCAGGTCGGTAAGCATTGGGGCTTTGCCGCTGCGCCAGAGCGAGAGCCGCCAGCGCGGGGTCATTGCCTGGGCAAGGTTGTTTGTCCCCACGATGGCCACGTCGCGAATGCGTTTTTGCTTGCCCTCGATTACCGGAAGAAGCGACTGGCCGATATACTCCGGCGGCGTGGGGATGCCGAACGCGTCGAGAATCGTTGCCGAGACGTCCCACGGCTGGACGATGGCCGGGATGCGCACGCTGCGGCGCATGTTCGGCAGCTTAATAAGCAGGGGGATGCGGGCCACGCTTTCGGCAATGGGGAACTCCTGCACGGGCTGCTTCATCGGCCGGCCGGCGGACATGCACATGCCATCCGCGCCCACCGTGGTCGGCTTTTGAATGCGCCCGTTTTCGCCGGGATAGTCGAACATCGTCCCGTGGTCGCTGGTGAAGATAATCATTGTTTCCTCGTAAATGCCCAGGCGCTCCAGCGTGCGCAGGAACTCGCCGATCCATGTGTCCACCATGGTCACCTCGGCGGCGTAGCGCGCGCGGATGTGCTTAAGCTCGCGGTCGGTAATCCCCAGCTTCTTGCGCAGGCCATAGGTGGGCGCCTCGAACACCCGCCCGCGATAGCCTGGGTCGTAAAGGTCAATGTAATGCTGCGGGGGGTCCCAGGGCTCGTGGGGGTCGAACGTGTCGATCCACAGGAAAAAGTCCTTGCGTTTGTAGTTGCGCTGGATCCAGTCAATGGCCACGGAGTACGTTCCCGGGGCAAACCAATCCGTCTCTACGCGGCGATAGGCACGGTTAATGAGCACCTGGTGCCAGCGCTCGGCGGTGTAGCGGATGAGATGATGGGGCACGGGGAACTCCAGGGGGACGTTCTCGTCGAGCCAGCACGGGTCGCCCTCTTGCCCGCGGTTGACGTACCACGCGGTATAGCCCTTGAACATGTTCATTCCGCCGGTAACGTTGTTTTGCGTGTCGGTAATGAGCATGGAGGGGATTTTTTTCTCCGCCAGGCGCTCGGGAAGGGTGACCTCGTCGCGCTCGATGATCTTCCAGCGGTTAAACGGCACGCCGCGGTCGCCGCGCCCGAGCAGGGTGTCGCGTCTGTTGGGGACGGTGGGAAACGAGCCGATATATGCGCGGTCGAACACCGCGGCGTGCTCGGCAAGCTTGTCCAGGTTTGGCGTGTGAATCCACTTGTTACCGTATACACCCAAATGGTCGCGCCGGAATGTATCCGCCATGAGGTAGATAACCTTCATCGTCCGCCCTCCGCTAAGAAAGTGCGCTCTGCTGCTGCACACGATGTTCGGCGGGGAAGAGAGAACACCTTTTGCGCCGGCGCTTGCCGCGCAAAGCTAGCCCGCGGAAGTTTCCTCCGGCCCCTGCGCCGGCTCGAGGCGAAAGTCGTCGAGGTAGTACGTTGCGCCCAACGGGTTGGCGGTCAGCCCCATGCGCGCTTCCATGTCCGGCGCGGCAAACGCCAGCTCCTCAACCTCGGTGCTTTTTGCGCGCGCCTGGCGCAGGGCCGCGAGCAGATCGAACTCCGCCACATGCCACTTGCCGTCGGCGACGACGTCGGCGATCGCCCCCAGCCGCCCCGGCGGCCCGGCAAATCCAATGTCATACCATCGGCCGTTTATCTTCGCGTAGAGATTCACCCGCACCCGCGGCGAAAGGCGATAGGCAAAGCGCAGCTTGGGATATTTCTGCGCGTCGAAGCGGTGGCGCACGGCGCGCAACGTAAAGTAGCCGCCGCTCGTCGCGTTCCACACCTTTAAGCAGCGCTTGCCCTCAAACGGCTCGCCGTCGTCGAGAAGCGCCACGGCGCCGTCGAGCTTGCTCGCGATGCCAAAGTCGCCCAGCGACCGTTCGAAGTCGTTGCTCAGCCCCTCGCTCTTCTCGGGCGGGGCGCTTGGGCGGAGCCCGACTAGCGCTGCGCGGCGCAGGGCAGCGACCGTCGGCGCGTAGTCCGTCGGCCCCGGCCGCTCATACCACACGCGCACGCGGGCCAGTTGTATCGCGCCGTTATACGTCCAAAACGCTACGTGGCCGCCGGGGAGAGGCTCCGGATCATCATACTGGAACAGCTTTTGCCCTTCCACAAAGACGACAAGCCGCGCCCCTCGGCGCTCGATGCGAATGTGAAACCAATCCTGGTGGACGTCGATATTCGCCCACAGGTCGCGGCGATATGGCTGCTCGGCGATTTTCTCGCCGTTGCGATAAAGAGCGTTCTTTTTCTTGCCCCAGCCGGCAAAGACGAACGTATAGCCTGTGCACACATCCGCTCCGTTGCCGCACACGGTAACGTTTAGGTCGGCGGGGCTGCGCTCGCTGCGGACGATGTCCATCGGCGTGGCGAGGAACCCCTCCACGGTAAAGTCGCCCCCGAACGAGGCCTTGCTCCAGAGCGTCGGGGTAAGCGACCCGTGGCCGCCGAAGAACGACCACTGCGGCTGGCACGTCCAGCGCTGGGTGACATCCCATGTTCCGCTGTGCGCCCACCAGGCGACGGGCGCCCCAGTAAACTTCTCGTCGAGCAGCCCCTTGCATCCCACGGACACGGTGGACCACTCGATCCCCGCCTGCGAGGGGGCGAGGCACACCTGCGTCCCGCGCAGGGGCTGGGGATCGCGGAAGATGGCAAACGGCACGCCGCCGGCGCGTGCGACGATGAGGTGCCCCCGCTGCTCCAGGGTAAGCTCCTCGCCCCCCTCGACGGTCAGCTCGCGCGGCCCTTCCGCGGCCACCGGCTCGCCCGCGCGGGTAAGCGTCCAGCTAACCTTTCCCTTCCCGTCGCCGCGCAAGGCTAGCGCATAGCCGGAGTTTGCTCCGTCGGTCGCTCGGATGACCGCGGTCATCGCCCACGGTTTGTCGGTGTCTGGCGCGGGGAAGCTAATGAACGGGTCGACGAATAAGTCGCCCTCGTGCCGGAAGAAGCCGCCCTGTTGCTTTTTCCACTCCGAGGCCTTTGCCGCCCAGGCATCCATTATCTCATCGTCCTGGAAGATCTCGGGCAGGCGCGGCTCCTCGCCTACGGCATAGTCCAGCGTCGCGCGGTCGCGGAAGGTTACATCGAACGCGCTGCACGCAACACCGGCGCTCTGGCCGTATACCCCGACCTTGCCCGCGGTGGGGAAGCGGTCGATACCCCGGAGAACGAGCTTTCCGTTGAAATACCCCTGCCAGTATCCTTCGTCGCACTGCAAGGCGAGGCGCGCGGTGTGCGCCTCGCGCATGGGCGGGGGCGCGGAGGCAAGGACCGTCTCCTCTCCCTCGCGCACTCTTATGAGCTTTAAGCTCTTGCCCGCCCAGCGCAGGTCGACGTGGTTCTTCTCGTCCTCCCACGCCGCGCACAGCCCGGCGACCGCGCGCCCCGGGCGGAAGACGGTGGCCGAGACGGTAAGGTTGTCCCACGGGCGCGCGCCGATTACCGTGTAGCTGGGGCCGCCCTCGCGCAGAACTCTACGCCCCGCTGAGCTGTCGGTTTCCCACCCGCCGGCGAAGTCGCGCCAGCCGCCGCGCTCGGTTTGGGAAAAGTCGTCGCCGAACCACGTCCAAGGCTCAACGGATAGGTCGTCAAACAGCGCGCAGACGCCCTCGCCCTCGGCGTAAAGCCCTACCCTCCCCTGGCCGAACCACTCGTCGCGCGCATCGCAAACTACCCGGCCGTCAACAAGCGCTTGCACGCGGCCGCCGCTTGCTCGCAGGCCAATGCGATACCACTGCCCGGGGAGGAACCCGCCGCGCGCCCGCGCCAGCAGCGTTTGCTCGCCGCCGGCGAGGCGGATGATCTGCGCTTCGTCCTCGCCGATAGCACTTGCCCAGCGGAAAAGCAGGCAGTTTTGCTTGTCCTGGAGGTAAATGCACAGGCCCACCGCGCGCGCTTTATCCGGGCGCACGGCAACGCTCGCGCAGTAGTCGCGCCAATACCAGCTTCCGGCGACGACGAGCGCCGGCCCGTCCTTTGCGCGAAACGCGCGGAACATAAACGGGTTTGCGCTGTGCGCCGGGGTAATCTCCGGGTCGCGCTGGCCGGTGGCCGTCCACACGCCGGCGACGGGCTCCCAGGGGTTGGGCTCGTCCGGGTTGCGCATGAAGCTATCGGTGAAGTAGACAGGCTCGATGGGCTGAAGCGCCTCGACGGCGCACCGCGGCCCGTTGGGCGTGACGGCCACCCCCACGCGTTCGCCCGCGGCAAGGTCGCGCCGAGCGAAGCACAGCGGCCGGCCGTCGGCATAAGCGGCAACCTCCCACGAGCTGCGCTTAAGCACCAGCCGGAACGGCCCCTGGGGAAGAAGGCCCACGGAGCCGATCTGTCGCTTTTGGCCGCCGACGACCTCGAAAAACGCCGCCCGCCCGGCCATGAGCAAAAGAAAGCACTGGTTTTCGTCGTCAACGTAGTCGAACCCAATGCGCACCCCGCTTTCCGCGGGCCACGTCTGCGGGTCGCTTATCTGGCAGGCGAGAGCAAACGGGCGCTGCCCCACGCGCCGCTCGAGAAAGCGATATGCCGTGCCCCCCTGGGCAAACGCCGCGCCGAGCAGCGCGCACAGCCACGCTGCCGCTGCGAGGAGAGCCAATCGTCGCTTAATGCCGTTTGCCGTCATCACTCTTTCTTCTTCGACAGGGTAACGGTTACGTCGTAGGCTTTCCCTGGCGTCGTGAACTCAGTCTGCTGGCAGTAGCCGCGCAACTTAGAGCCGTTGCGCGTGTAGGCGTAGACCGTATATTCGTGGGGGACAACATTGGCAAACGCAAACCGCCCCTCGGAGTTCGTTTGCGTATAGCGATAATAGGTCTGACCTTCCCAGAGAGAGCCGTGGACGTTCTTCGGCCGCAACAACACCCGGGCGCCCGGGACGGGCTTGCCCGTCTCGCCGTTGACCACCTTGCCAGTGATGCGAATGAACGGCTTGAATACGACCTTTCCCAGGTCCACGTCGCCCGGCTTCTCGAAGTCCACGTTAACCAACGCCCCGCCGTCCTCGCGCGTCGTCAGGAGTAGCGTCGTCGGCTCAGGGACGATGTTCGGGATGACGAACCGCCCCTCGTCGTCCAGCTCGGCGGTGCCCGTCATCGGGTCGACGAACACCGTTGTCCTGCCGCGGAGAACCATGATTACCCCGGAGCGGAGGGAATTGGGCTGGGTGGCGTCGTATTTGATGTATTTGCTTTTTAGCGGCTTGCCGTCGTAGCGCACGGCGCGGCCCAAGACGTGGGCCAGCGGCTGAAGCTTGAAGTCTAAGACTACGGGCTTGCCACCGGCAACCGTAAAGCTGGTTTTTTGCGGGGCGTAACCGTGGGCGATAACGCCTACCCCATATTCGCCTTCGGGCAAGCAGGGAAGCTCATAGCGCCCCAGCTCGTCGGTGGTCAGTAGCTGCTGCCACAGCGGCGCCTCGCCCGTGCCCGACGCGCGGTAAACAAGGAGCATTGCCCCGGCGATGGGCTCGCTCGTTTTCGCCGAGACAACCGTTCCCGAAAGCGGCGCGGCAACGGGGGCGGGCTGGGCGTGGGCGACACCGAAGAAAAACGCGATAAGTGCTAGCAGAGAAAAAATGCGCAGCGACATTGCTAAAGCCACAATCACCCTCCGCCGCGGAGCCCCTCGGCGGCGGAGCGCTAGCTGCGCGCCGCCGCTGTTAATCATAGCTTCGGACACCGAACGAAGGCAATTGTCTCGCCGTAGCGCTGCTCTGGTTGCTCCGCCGGAGAATCAAGGGAGCGCTGCGCGCCTGCGCGAACTACTTTCGCTGGCTGGTGGTGAGCGCAGTGGCCGAAGAAAAGGCGGAGCTGGGCAGCAGCGCGGTGGCTAAGAGAGGCCTGCTTGCGCGGTTTGCGCAGTGGAGCGACGAGATGCCCCTGGGCCGCGCCCCGCTGGCGATGATCGCTGCGCTGATAGTCTCCGCGCCGCTTGCCCTCCTGCGCAGCCCTGAGGAGACGAGCACGCTAGACTTTTGGGTTTTCGCGCAGACGCACTACGACGAATATAGCGCGCGGGTGAAAGAATTTGAGCGCGAGCACCCGGGGTGCACGGTGCGCCTGCAGCTGCTCCCCGGGACGGTGGCCTTCGACAAGCTAATGTCGGCGTTTTTGGCCGGCGTAGGCGCGCCGGACTTGGTCGAGGTGGAGATCGGCTCCATCGGGCGGTTCTTTACCGGTCGCAAGGAAGACATCGGCTTCGTTGACCTTACCGAGCGCCTAAAGGCCGAGGGGTGGTATGAGCGAATCCCCAAGGCGCGCTTCGTTCCCTGGTCCAACCGCGGAGGGATTTACGGCGTGCCGCACGACCTACACCCCGTCGTTTTGCTTTACCGCTGGGACCTGCTGGAGAAGGTGGGCGTGGACCTCGAGCGCGAGGTAAAAACGTGGGACGACTTTAACCGCGTGTTCACCCGCCCCGGGGTGTGCGACCTGGACGGCGACGGGAAGGTCGACCGCTATGCGGTGATGACCCAAAAGGACAGCTCGCGGCACTTTCGCATGCTCCTCCTCCAGCGGGGGAGCGACTTTTTCGACGACCAAGGCAACGTGCTCATGGACTCGCCGCTGGCCGTGGACACGCTAAAGTTCATCCACGATTGGTTTTGGAGGTACAACATCGCCCTGCCCAGCCCGGCGTGGGGGCCGGACCTCTACGGCCCGATGAAGGAGGACCGGCTCTATTGCGTAATGGCCCCGGACTGGTTCATCGGGCTGATGCGCAAACTCGCGGGAGAGCTTGCCGGCAAGTGGCGCGCGCGGCCCCTGCCCCTGTGGGAGCCGGGCGGCTGCCCCACCTCGACCCACGGAGGGACGATGATCGGGATTACCAAGCAGTGCGAAAACTTCGAGCTCGCTTGGGAGCTGCTTAAGTTCTTCTACTTCGACGAGGAAGCGATCGCCACGCGCTATGAGAAGACGAAAATCATCGCGCCCTACATGGACGCCTGGGACGCGCCCGTGTTCCACAAGCCCGACGACTACGTCGCCGGCCCCCCGCTGGGCGAGCTGCTCACCTCGCTCGGGCCGCTCGTCCCGCCCGTGCACATGGACAAGTACTCCGCCGAGGCCTGGGAGCTGATGGACAAGGCCGTTTACCGCGCGCTGAGCGACCCCGACTCCGGCATCGAAGCCATCTTGCACGAGGCGGCGGAGAAAATGCGCGCGCGCATCGCCTCGGACAGGTTCCGCGACTAGCGGCCCCCGCTGCGCTTGGGCGACGGCACGGCCGCGCGCTGGGAAAGGATCTTCGCGCGCGCACCCGAAGTCAGTGATCGGAGGTATCGGCGATGCTCTCGCGCGAGCTGCGCCGGCGGCTTTCGCGGGTTGTCGCGCGCGTGCTTCCCGCGGCGCAGGCCGCGGTAGCCCAGGATGAGCTGCGCGAGCAGCTCGCGGAGCTGAGCTTCGAGCCCGAACCCGCAGTGCTCGAGCCGGCGCCGATGATTTTCCCCGTGGACGAAACGGCGCAGGCGCTGAGCGCCGTGCTGGGCGGGAGGGAGCGCGAGAGCGACCTGGGCCGCTGCTGGGAGATAGAGGCGGACCTCGCCGAGCGTTGGCCACCGGCGGCCGCCCTGAGCAGGCGCCTGCTGCGCGCCGTGGAGCTGCGCCAGCCGCCGGAGGACCTGGCTCTGGCGCGCGATTTTCTCACGGATGGGCTAGTGTTTCTGGACATCGAGACCGCGGGGCTCTCCGGGGTAACGCTGTTTCTCGCGGGGACGCTGGAGTTCTCCCGCGCCCGGCCCGTGCTCCGCTTTTTTCTCGCCCGCGACTATCACGAGGAGGCGGCGCTGCTTGGCGCATTGTGCGCGCACCTCGGGCGATTTTCCACGTTGGCCACGTTCAACGGCAAAAGCTTCGATGTTCCCTATATCCGCGATCGCCTGCGCTACCACCGGCTGAAGCTCGAGCTGCCCGAGAAACACTTGGACCTGCTGCACACCGCGCGTCGGCGCTGGCGGGGGCTCGTGCCGGATTGCAAACTGCAGACGCTCGAGCGGCGCGTGTGCCGGCGCGTGCGCCAGGGTGATCTACCCAGCGCGGAGATCCCGCGCACCTACCACGAGTTCGTGGCCACGGGCGACGCGCGGCTCATGGCAGCGATCGTTCAGCACAACGCGTTAGATCTATTGACGCTGGCCGAGCTTTTAGCGGCGCAACTGGAGTATGACGAGCCGTGACCGAGGAGCTTCGGGAAAAACTAAAGCAGCTCCCCAAAAAGCCCGGGGTGTACTTAATGAAAGACAGCGCGGGCCAGGTCCTCTACGTGGGCAAGGCCACGCAGCTCGCCGACCGCGTGCGCTCGTACTTTACCCCCACGGGCTGGCGCAGCCGCGGGCGGTGGATTCAGATGATGGTCGACCGCGTGGCCGATGTCGAGGTGATCGTCACGCGGACGCCCGCGGAGGCCCTGCTTCTTGAGCTGAACCTAATCCGCATGCACCGCCCGCCGTTTAACAGCCGGCTTACCGACGACAAGCACTATCCCTACCTGTGCATTACGTTCGAGGAGGACTTCCCCAGGCTAATCGTCGTGCGCCGGACAAAGCAGGACGGCAACGAGTATTTCGGGCCCTATAGCAGCTCCAAGGCCATGCGCCAGACGGTAAACGTCATCCGGCGGATTTTCGGCGTGTGTAGCTGCAAGCTTAAGCTAAAGGACGGCGAGCCCAAGGGGCAGGTGTGCTTGGACTATCACCTGGGGCTGTGCCCTGGCCCGTGCGCGGGGCTGATCTCCAAGGAAGAATATCGGGCAAACATGCGCCGCGTGGCGGCATTTTTGCGCGGACGGCAAGAGGACATCATCAAGACGCTTAAGGAGAAGATGAAGGCCGAGGCCGAAGCCCTGCGCTTTGAAAACGCCGCCCGCCTGCGCGACCAGATCGCCGCCATTGAGCGCGTGCGCGAAAAGCAAAAGGCAATCTCCACCGAGCCCGTGGACCAGGACATTCTCGGCCTCGCCCAGGAGGAGCAGGACTGTACCGTGGCCATCTTTTTCGTGCGCGCCGGGCGTATCGTGGACCAGCAGTCGTTTACCATGCGCAACACCGCCGACCGCTCCGTGGCCGCAATTCTCACAGACTTTATCCAACAGTACTACTCCCGCGCGGCGTTCATCCCGAAGGAGATTCTCGTTGAGACGGAGCCCGAGGACAGCGAGATCCTCGCGGAGTGGCTGAGCAAGCTGCGCGGAAACAAGGTCCATCTCGTCGTCCCCCAGCGGGGCGAGAAGCGCCGCCTCGTGGAGCTCGTTCGCGAAAACGCAAGCATCGCCGGCAGGCAGGCGAAGCAAATCGAGGCGCTGGAGCGCGAGCGCGCGGAGAACATGATGGAGGAGCTGCGGGAGATCCTCCGCTTGGACGCCACCCCGCGGCGCATCGAGTGCTTCGACATCTCCACCCTGCGCGGGCAGGAGTCGGTGGGCTCGATGGTCGTCTTCGAGGACGCCCTGCCCGCGAAGTCCGAATATCGCCGGTTTAAGGTGCGCTTTGACTCCGGCGCCGCGGACGACTACGCGATGATGCGCGAGGTGCTTGCGCGCCGGTTTTCGGCCATGGGCGAGGACGAGAAATTTAGCCGTATGCCCGACCTGCTCGTCGTGGACGGCGGGAAGGGCCAGCTCAATGTCGCGCGGCGCGTGCTTGAGGAGCTTAACGTTCACGTGCCGGTGATCGCTCTAGCCAAGGAGCACGAGCACGTGTTTGTTCCGGGGCGGAAAAACCCCATCGTCCTCGATCACACAAATCCCGCCCTGCGCCTGCTCATTCGGCTGCGCGACGAGGCCCATCGCTTCGCGATTACTTACCACCGCAAGCTGCGCAGCAAGGCGGCCTCGCGTTCGATGCTCGACGAGATCCCGGGGATCGGCCCGGCGCGCAAGCGGGCGCTGCTGCAGCGGTTTTCCTCGATCAGCGAGATGCGCAAGGCGACGATCGACGAGCTGGCGGCTGTTCCGGGGATGAACACCACGGTCGCCGCGCGCCTGCATAAGTACCTCAATCCCACGAAAACGTACACGCGCAGGCGGCGCAGAGGGTCGGCGAAGGACTAGGCGATGGCCGAGAACGAGAGCGCGGCGCATCTGCACCTGTTCCAGGTTCCCTGGGGCTGGATGGGCGTCGCCGCGACAGCGATGGGGCTCGCGGCAACGACTCTCCCCTGCGAGGCCCCCGCCCAGGCGGCGCGCAACCTGTTGCGCAGCCTGCGCCGCGGGCGAAGGCAGCGGGGAGATGCGCCGCTCGCCGCGATCCTTGCTGAGCGCGGCCAGCTTGCCCTTGCCCTGCCCACGGCGCAGCCGCTGGACCTTGCCCCGGGCGTACGGCAGGGGCTTATCGCGCGCTTCGTCGAGCAGGCGCAGTGGTATTTCGCCGGCTCGCACGTGGCGTTCGACCTTCCCGTTGACCTGCGCGGGCTGAGCGACTTTCAGCGCCGCGCCCTGCTTGCGGCAAAGGAAGTTCCCTATGGCCGCACGGCGTCCTACAGCGACATCGCGCGGCGCATGGGCCACCCGCGTGCGTTCCGCGCGGTGGGCAACGCCATGGCCCGCAACCCCACGCCGTTAGTCGTCCCCTGCCACCGGATCATCGCCGCCGACGGCTCGCTCGGCGGGTTTGGGGGCAATCTGCCGCTCAAACGGCGGCTGCTCGAGCTTGAAGGGGCGCTGCGCTAGCGCAGGGAAACTGCCTCAGCGGGCGCCGCCTACGCCCATTCGCCGGGCTCTTCCAAGGGCGGCAGCCGTCGGAGGGTTGGCCCTATGCCGCGCACGTTTGCTCTGCTCGCTGCCGCAATAGTTCTCGCGCAGGCTGCTGTTTGCGCTCAGGGGGCGAGGAAGAGGATGTCCGCAGAGGAGATCGTTCGCCAGGCGCTCGCCGTTTGCGCCCCGCTGCGCTATCCGCGGGGCGGGCGCCTGCCCATCCGTGCCTCGCGTCTTGAGGGATGGATTCCCGAGGACGACGGCGAGGCGCGCGCGCTGCTCAAGCAGCTCGACGAGCGCGGGCTGGCGATAAACGCGCGCTGGACGCCCGGGGCGAAGCAAGAGGAGAGCCTGCGCCAGGCGCTGCGCCTGGGCCGACTGCAAAAGGAGCTTGGCTTGGGCATTGGCGTTAACGCTACGGCGTGCATGCACTACTTTTTCAACGGCGACCCGCGCACATTTCACATCGCCGACGACGGCACGCCGTTTTTCGACGACAGCTTTGCCCCGCGGCGCAAAATGGGCTGCCCTTTTGCCCTCAAGTTCCGCTACCCGGAGATCAAAGCCCAGCTCGAATACTTCCTCCGCGCATACAAGGAGGCGGGGCTGGACATTGAGTTTATTTACGTGGACTGGGAGATCGACGGCCCCATCGAGTGGAACGACGCCTGGGCGCACTCTAAGCGCTGCGTGCGCTGCCGCGAGAATATTCCACACATCGAGGACTTTCGCGAGTTTCAGCGCGCGCTGCGCACCATTCGCTGTGAGATCCAGCGCGAGGTCTACGCGAAAACGGTTAAGCAGTATTTCCCCAACGCCTTGGTGGGAAACTATGCCGTCTACCCCCACGATGGCTATCGCTATTGGTACGACTGGTTCGAGCGCCTGCCCGAGGGGGCGCCGTATAAGGCCGACCAGCGAGCGAAGTATCGCGAGTGGTTTGATGAATTTCCGCTCACGGGCTACACGTTCGCCATGCCCGTGGTTTATACGTGGTATCCCACGTGGGGCTGGTATGACTTCGACGTAGGCGACTATCGCTGGTTTTATAACATGCTTCTCGTAGCGACGAACGTGTGCAAGAGCACGCCCGCGGACATCCCCATCATCTCCTGGGTGCACTGGCACACGACAGCGCCGCGCGAGGACCTGCCCCTGCCCGACTTAAAGCAGTTTAGCGAGGAGAAGTATCAGGAGCTGCTGTGGCACATGCTGCTGCGGGGTTGCGATGCGTTCATCATGTGGTGCCGGCCCGAGGAGACGGCGAAGGAGCTGCAGCTTGTCCAGGAGGTTTACGCGGCGTCGCTGGAGTTTAAGGAGTTTTTGGACCGCGGCCAGCCCGTGCTGTTCGACGTCCCCTCGCGGCCGGGGCCGGTGGTCTCGGCGCTGAAGCTTGGCGACCGGTTGCTTGTCCGGCGCACCGATTTCACCGACGACGCGCAGCCCGTGCTATGCGCCATCGCGGGCAAGGAGGTCCAGATTCCCCGCGCCGAGGGGCGCTGCCAGCTCCTTACCCTGCCCGGCGGCTAGGCAGGAGGGGTGCGCCGCGCGCGGGCGGGCGTTTGCCCTTTCCGCCGGCCGAGAATCCGACTGCGGGCGCAGCAGCCCTACGCAAACTGCCTGTCCCAGCGCTCCACTTGTCCCTCCAGCTCCTCGACCACGGAGCGGAAGCGCGGGTTATGGTAGAGGTTGTTTAGCTCGCCCGGGTCGTTCTGCAGGTCGTAGAGCTCGCCGTCCTTCTCCTCCGGCGTGGTGAGCTTACGGCCGCTGCGCGAGATGAAATAGGACATGCGCCAGCGCGCGGTGCGGATATTGACCCGCCGAGCGCCGCGCGCGGCGAGGTATTTGCCCCACTGGCTCACCTCGTGGTCGATCTCGGCGAACACCGCGCTGCGCCGGCCGCCTTCCTCGCCGCGCATTGCGCCAAGCAAGCTGCGCCCGTGGCACTCAGGGGGAACGGGAATTCCCGCGCAGTCGAGCAGGGTGGGAAGAAGGTCCACGAGCTCCACAAGCTGGCTCAGCTTCCGGCCCTCGGGCAAGACCCCGGGCCAGGAGAAGATGAGCGGCACGGTGAGCGTGGGGAGGTAGAAGTTGCGCTTCATAAACAGCCCGTTTTCGCCCATTTGCACGCCATGGTCGGAGGTGAGCACGACGATCGTATTGTCCAAAAGCTTTCGGCTGTCTGCCTCGTCGAGCAGCCGGCCGATCTCGTGGTCGCCGTGGGCCACGAGGCCGTAGTAGCTGGCGCGCGCGAAGCGAATTTGCTCCTCCGTCAGCCCCTGGCACCCCTCAAACGGCCGAAGCACTTCGCGCTCGTAGACGGGTTTTGTATCGAGATACTTCTCCGGCGTCCGGGTAAACGGTATTTCCTGCGGGTCGTATAGCTCGTCGAACGGCTTGGGGGCGAGCACGGGCGTGTGGGGGAAGGTAAACGACACGCGGAGCAAAAACGGCCGGCGCAGCTTCTCGCGGAAATAGCGAATGGCAGCATCGACCATCGCCGCGGTGCGCGTTTTGCTCGCGGGCAGGGGATATGTCCCGCCGATGATCACGTTTAGCGGAGTGGGAAGGTTAAGCACGCGCAGCTTTTGCGGGTCGCCCTCGAGGATCTTAAACGGCGTGGCCACGCGCGGCGCGGGTGCGGGGAGCTTTAGCTGAAAGTCCTCGCCCTTCCACGAGCGGTGCAGCTTGCCGATGTTCACCGTCTGATAGCCCTCCCGCGCGAGCAGCGTGGTAAGCACGGGGATGTCGCGCGTCATGCGTGTGGTGTTCTCGAGCACGCCGATATTGTGGCAATAGCGGCTAGTCATCATCGACCCGCGCGAGGGCATGCACACCGTCGACTGCACGTGCGCGTTTTGGAATACCACCCCGCGCTGGGCGAGCGCGTCGATGTTCGGCGTTTTCGCCCACGCGCTGCCATAGCACCCAAGGGCGTCCGCACGCAGGTCGTCGGTTAAAATCCAGATGATGTTCGGAAGATCGCGCCGCGCGGCGCGCGCCCGGCGAGCAGTCAAGCCCTCGCCCAAGAACGCCGCGGCAGCAACGGCTTTTATAAACTGGCGCCTGCCCCACGATTTTTCGCGCATGTTAACCTCCCCTTCCCCGGCCGGCTGCTGTGATATTTGCCGCCGGCCTGAGCGTTCTCCGCGAGCGGCACGAAAACCTACTCGAACAGCGCCCGGGCGAAGCGCTCGGGATCGAAGTCCTCTAAGTCCTCAAGCTTTTCGCCCGTGCCCAAAAGCTTTACCGGAATGCCGAAGCTTTCGCGTATGCCGAGGATGACGCCCCCGCGCGCCGTGCCGTCCATTTTGGTAAGCACCACGCCGGAGAGGCCCACGACATTCTTAAACACCTCGGCCTGGCGCAGGGCATTTTGACCCATGGTGGCGTCGATTACGAGCAGGATCTCGTCCGCGGGGCGGCCCAGCGCCCGCTGGCACACACGCCCGATCTTCTCCAGCTCCTGCATCAGGTTGCGCTTGGTGTGCAGGCGGCCGGCTGTGTCTACGATAACGTAGTCTACGCCGCGGGCCTTGGCCGCCTCGATGGCGTCGAAGGTTACCGCGCCCGGGTCGGCGCCCTCCTTGTGCCGGACGACATCGGCCCCCGCGCGGCGCGCCCAAATCTCAAGCTGGTCGATCGCTGCGGCGCGAAACGTGTCCGCAGCGGCGAGAAGCACCTTGTGCCCCTGCTGGCGAAAGCGCCAGGCGAGCTTGCCGATGGTCGTCGTCTTGCCCGTGCCGTTTACGCCGACGATAAGGTAGACGGCGGGCGGCTGCTCGGGGCGGGCGAGGGCAAGGTCGTCGCGCGGGCCGCCGAGGATCTCCGCCACGCGCTCGGCGAGCAGCGCACGCAGGCCGTCGGCGTGCTCGATGCGCCGGCGGCGGCCCTCGGCGCGGCAGTAGCCGACGAGCTTAAGCGCAAGCTGCGGGGGAACGTCGGCCTCGATCAGCGCCTGCTCCAGCTCCTCGAGCAGCTCTTCGTCTACGCGTCTTGTGCGGGTGAGCAGCTCGCCCACACGGCGTAATATCCCTTTAAGCATCGCCGTTCCCTCCGTCACTGCTCCGACCGGCGGGAGAAGGTTAGGCTCTCCAGCGCGCAGCCCTCGGTGCAGTCGTGGGCGAAGGTTAGCAGGTACCAATCCGCGGGAAGCGGGCCCAGGTCCGCGGCGATTAACGTGGCCTGGGGGTTTACCGCCGTATGCCGCTCGCAGGCCTTCTTGCCCTCGCGGCCCGAGGTTAGGGTGAGAAAGTAGCGGATGGGGTCGGCATACTCTTTCGGCGGCCGCACGCGCAGAGCGACGGACCAGCGGCCCTGGGGAAGATATACCCAATAGCGCAAGGGCTGCCGCGCGCCGGTGTGCGGCGCGAGCGAGAGGAGCTTAACGTAGTCGAACTGCTCGTTGGCTTGGCTTTGCTTTTGGAAAAACAGCCCGCCTGGGATTTTGAAGATGGGCGGGTCGAGCTTATCGACAATGGCGCGGAAATTGTCGTGGAAGTCGGCGCTGCGTGGGCGCTCCGTGGCATAAAGAAGCTCGCGGAACTTAAGCGGGGGAAGCACAGCCTGGGCGTAAAGCGCCATTCCCAAAAAATGCTCAAAGCCCACCTCGGTGGTATCGGCAAGAGCGCGCGAGCGCGGCTTGCCAATGAAAAACCGCTGGATGAGCCGCGCGTGAAACTCAGAGAGAAACTTGCCCAGGTCCACCTTCTCCTCGCCCCACTGCACCACGCCGTCGGGCGAGTTGCGCCACAGCCACTCCGAAAACAGCGCCTCGCCGAGCACGCCGTTGGCCCACGTCTCGGGCTCGTCAAACGGCCCCACGGGGCGCAGCTCGAAATGGCCGTATTCGTGGCAGATCTGGCGCACCCACTCCAGCGGTGTGCGCGCGACGTTAATGCCGTAAAGGAAGATCTCCTCCCAGCGCTTTTCCGCCTCGGCGCGCTCGCCCTCAACAAGCCACACCTTCAGCGGCGCCGCCTCGGAGGGAAGCTCGCCCCCGCCGAGATATGCCCGGCCGATGCAATAGAGCCTTACGTACAGGTCGAGCACGCGCTGGGCAAGTTCGGCATAGTCCGCGCCCTCGCGCGAGAGCGTGGGCGAGGGGAAATATACGCGCACGCACTCCCACATCCGTTGCTCCTCGTCGCTGGGCTCGAGGACATAGGCGCTCGCCACACGGTTAAACAGCGCCTCGCCCTTGCGCACCACACCGCCCTGCGGATACTTCAGCCCCGTGCTGCGGCAAATGACCATCGTGCGCCGGCACTGCGCGGGCAGGCGCTCGTCGGTGACAGGGACGGCGCCCTCGACGAACTTTCCCGGCAGTTGGTCCAGGGCCTCGGGGCGGACATAGCGCGGGGGCGGGCCGGAATAGTAAAGGCGCTTTATCGCGGCTTTCGCCGGGGGCTCCTGCTCGGGGGGCAGGCCAATGGCCAGCGCTTGGGCATAGCAGGCAAGGGCCTCCTCGCGGTCATAAAGCCGGTCGTTGTTGCGAGCCGTGTGGCAGCGGGCCAGGAGAAAAAACCCCGCCGCAGACTTTGGGCTTTGGGCAACAACCTGCCGGGCGAGGTCAATGGCCTTGTCTAGCCGGCCGGCGTTGGCCTCGTGCTCCGCGGCGGCGAGCAGCGCGCCGATGTCCGCCCGCGCGCCTTGCCCGGCGGCGGTAGAGCAAAGCACGGCGAGAGCAAACACGGCAAGCGCCCCTGCCCTAGCGCCCATCGCTCCCCGCCCCTTCCCCGTGGCAGACAGCGCTTTGGGTAATCTCGTCGGCAAGGTTTGTGTTGTCCTCCGTGGTGCACGTTAGAACGGAGAAAATCTTGTTCGAGGGCTCGCAGTGCCAAACCCTCCCGCGGAGGAAATAGGCTGTTTTGCGCCGGGCGAGCCGCGTAACGATGTGGATTAGCGTATCGTGAATGCGCCGCTTGCGCCCCTCGAGCAGCGCCCCGGGGTGGCCGTGGATCGTCCCCTTTTTCAGGCGCACGCGAAACTCCTGGCGCATGGGGCCCATGATTTGCCTGCGCACCCAGTCGTCAAACGCGCGACCCTCGAGGACGACGTTAGCCACCCAGCGCTGCAGAGCCACACGCTCCGAGCCGTCGCGAAAGCGCAGCTCTATCCGCCCGACCATCGTCGTGCTCCCCGTCAGCTTAAAGCGCTCGGGGACCTCGAAGTGCATTCCGAAAAACGCCCAAACGGCAAGGCCGTTTTCGGGGTGGTCGCGTAGCGTGGCGAGCACCTGGCGCGCCTCATGTTCTGTCTGCCGCTTGCTTTTGCCGGTGACCTCGGCGATGATCGTGCGCTGGCACTCCTCGCAATACCACACCAGGCCTTGGCCATAGCGGCGGTCGGGGCGGCACTCCCAGGAGTAGCAGCGCATGGCCTTTTTGCCCGTTTGGCGCTTGCTGAGCAGGCGCGTGTTGGGGTTATAGGAGATTTCGTTTTTCCGCTTACGCTCCGTTTTCTCAAGCTTTTTTAAATAATTTTGCACAATGCGCTCCACGGCGCTGTCGCGCGAGGGCTCGCGGCGATAGAGATCCTTAACCTCGTCGCTGCCCATCCAGCGCACGACGAGCCGCGGGCCCTCCAGGCTGTCCAGGCGCATATGGCCCGAGGTATAGTCGCCGCTGAACTGCCCCGGCTCCCAGTCGTCCGGGACGCGAACCGTTATCCCCTGCCAGCCGACAAGAGCCATGGCGCAAAAGCCTCGCTAAAAGGCGATTCTTTTCCGCCGCATGTGCACGTTTATCAATAGCCCCACCGCGGCCATCATGGCCAGCATGTTCGACCCGCCATAGCTCATAAACGGAAGCGAGATCCCGATGATCGGAAACAGCCCCACGTGCATCCCCACGTTAACAATAACGTGAAACGCCAAGCAGCCGGTAACGCCCGCGGCAAGGTAGCGCTCGAGCTCGTTTTTCGCCTGGTAGATGGTGGAGATCCCCCGCCAAACGATAAACCCATACAGGGCAAGCACGACCACGCAGCCGACAAACCCCCACTCCTCGGCCAGCGCGGAGTAGATCATATCCGTGTGCAGCTCGGGGATGACGCCCTCCTGATGGGTCATTGGCCCGGCGCGCCAGCCCGCGCCGGTGAGCTGACCCGAGCCCACCGCGGTATACGTTTGCACATACTGATACCCCTCGTCGCCCATGAGCTCCGCGGGGTGCAGCCAGCCTAAGATGCGGTCGACAAGGTGCGCGCGGAGCAGGCCGAGCTTCCACAGCGCGCCAAACAAAATGGCCCAGCAGGCGTAAAACCAGGCTAGGTGCCGCGCTTGCGCCCCAGCGACAAAAACCACCGCCGTCCAAATTGCCAAAAGCACCACGGCCGTGCCCATGTCGTTGGCCAAAACGATAAGCGCCATGGGCGGAGCGACGACGTAAAAGAACGACTTTAGCAGGACCACCGGGTCGCCCACGCGGTCGTCGTGCTCGGACATAAACACGGCCAGCGTGGCAATTACCGCGAGCTTGGACAGCTCCGAGGGCTGAATGTTAATTACCCCCAGGGGAATCCAGTTATACGTCCCGCGGATCGTGTGGTGGGTAATCAAACCGATGATTATCGGGATGGAGAGCAAGAACAAATTTCCCCAGAAAATGATGGGGTAGGCGTTGGGCATAAAGTCGCAGTCGAGGTATACGCAGGCGGCCATGACGAGCAGCCCCAGGGAAACGAACACCACCTGGCGCCAAAAGTCGCCCATATCCCGCGTGTACTCCACGGAATAGAGCGTGGCCAGACCGATCAGCGCGAGCAGCAGGGTCGCCGCGGGGATGCGCCAGTCGAGGTTCTTAATTAGCCGCGCCTGCAGGCCCTTCGATGTGCTCTCCACCTGAGCCATCTTGCGCGCTCCCAAAAGGACAGTATAGCACACCGCAACAAAACGCCCCGCCGAGGAGGAGCAGCGCCCTGAGCAGAGAAGAACACGAACGATATCCCGCGCAGCGCGTGCCCGGCCGGGCACGCGCTCCACTTAAGGAGGCTTTCGCTTGCCGGCATTTGGCCGCTTTTGCCCCATGCTCCCGCGGGTGGGCCTCGTTTTGCTGGTTGGCTTGGCCCTTTGCTCAGGGCTAGCGCGCGCCTCTGTGCCCATCATCGACCCCGCGGCGATCTCCACAAAAACGCTCGACAATGGGCTTAAAGTGATCGTCAAAGAGGCGCACTCCTCGCCCATCGTCACCCTAGATCTTTACGTGCGCTCGGGCTCGGCCGTTGAAACGGAGCTGACCAGCGGGGCAATGCACCTGTTGGAGCACATGATCTTCCAGCGCCGGGCCAACGGCTATGGCGGCCGCATTGCGCGAGAGATCGAGGGTCTGGGCGGCGAGGTTTATGCCGAGACGACGCGCGACTTCGTCCACTTCCGCGTAACCGTGGCCGCGGAGTTTTTCTCTCGCGCGTTAGACGAGCTCGCCCTTGCCGTGTGCGACCCGCAGATCGACGAGGGGCTTTTGTTGAGGGAAAAGCGGATAGTGTTTGCCGAGCTGCGCGACTATCGCGAGCAGCCCCTGCGCGTGATTACCGAGGCGGGCTTTGCCCTTCTTTTTGAGGGCCATCCCTACGCCCTCCCCGTCGCCGGGAGGGAGCGGGAGATCGCTCGGCTCGACCGCGATACGCTTTTGCGCGGGGTTTACGAGGCGCATTTTACCGGCCCGAACATGGCGCTCGTCGTCGTGGGCGACGTTTCTGCGGAGCAAGTGTTCAAAAAGGCGGCGCAGGCCTTGAGCAAGCTGCCCGACACCCCTCCCCCGGCGCGTTCCCCTGCCCCGCCCACCCCGCTAAGCCAAGAGCGCCGGCGCACGATTGCCGGCCCGGGAGCGACGACGTTCTTGCTCCTCGGCTTCCTCGCGCCCTCGATCGCCGAAAAAGAGGCGGTGTGCGCCACCGATGTGCTCCTCGGCGTGGTGGGCGAAGGGAGCTCGTCGCTCCTTCAGCGCGAGGTTGCCGCAAAGCACAAAAACGTGCGCGCCTGCGGCGCGGGGTTCCTTACGCAGCGCTGGCCGGGGATGTTCTACGTCTGGCTGCAACTGGCTGGCGGCTCGGTGGACAACGTGGAGAAAGACCTGCGCGCGTTGCTCGCGCGCCTCGCCAAGGAAGGGGTAAGCGAGGAGGAGGTCCGGCGCGGGCGGGCAATTATCCTCGGCTCCTATGCCATGCAGTGCGAGACTTTTCCGGACCAGGCCGGCGCTTTGGGATTTTACGAGGCTATTGACACGTACCACTTCGCGGTAGAGTATGAGCAGCGCATCCGCAGCGTGACAAAGGAGCAGGTAGACGCCGTGGCGCGCAGGCTATTCACCCAGGCGCCGGTGGTCGTCGTCCTCGCTGCGGAGCAAGGAGGAGCTGGGCAGTGACGCGGAGAGCGCGGCTTGTCGCGGCCTGCTGTGTGGCTTTGCTTGTACTGGCGCTTTGCCCGCGCGCGCAGGCGACGATGGTTAAGAAGCTGGGCAACGGCCTAACCCTCGTCGCCCGGCAGGACAGCGACAGCGCAACGTTTGGCCTAAGCATTTTGATCCGCGCCACGGGCTACGACGACCTGGACAAGCCGGGCGTGCGCAACATTATGGCCCGCGCGCTGTTTTCCGGGAGCACAGCGCAGCCCAGCGGCGACTTGGAGCTGCTCCAGCGGGCGCGCGACATGGGCGGCGGAGTTGCCGCATATACCGAGTCCGACCACATCGAGATTTTCGCCTTCGGCCCCATGCTTTTGTTCAGCGAGCTGCTGGACTATGTGGGCCACTGCTGCACCAGCCCCACCTTCCCCCCCGACGGGATAGCCGCGGCAATACGCGCGGCCAAAGCGGCGATCGAAGAGCGCGACGCCGGTGTGGTTACCACCGCGTTTGAGAAGGCGCGCAAACTTCTTTATCCCGTGTTTCCCATGCACGATACCCTGGGCACGGTGCAGTCGGTGGACGAGATTACGCGCGAGGACGTCCTCGCCGCAGCAAAGCGCCTGCTCGTGGGGCGGCGCATGGTTGCCGCGCTCGTCGCTCCCCTGCCCGAGCCCCAGCTTATCGCCGAGCTCGAGCGCCGGCTCGCCGCGCTTCCCCCGGGCGAGCCCTACCAGCCGCCGAACAGCGAGGAGCTAATGCTCGCCGTTTATGGCTCGCGCGAGCTCGCCCCGCTGAAGTTTCGCAGCCGCGTGGAGACGAACGAGCACGCCCAAGCGGCGGTGATTTGCCTCGCTTATCGCGTGCCCGCGGTGGGCGAGGAGGGGTGGGCCACGGCGGAGCTTGCCGCGGCGCTGCTCGGCGCCTCGCGCTTCGGCCGCCTAACCACCGACCCCTGGCTGGACATGCGCACGGTGGGCATCGCTTGCCTGGCCATGCGCCAGCTCGACCACAACGTGCTCCTCGCCTATGCGGGAACGAGCGTGCGCATTATGGAGCAGGTGCGCGCGCGCATGGTGCGCGCGATCGCCTCGCTGGCCACGGGCGAGGTTACTGTCGCGGAGCTCGCCCGCGCGCGGGAGTATGTCGTCGGCAGCGAGAAAATGGCCCAGCTCACCACGCACGAGCAGGCGCGGGAGATGGCCTGGGGCGTGCTCGCCGGCTTGGGGCCGGACGTCGAGGCTGCTCTTGCCCAAGCAGTAAACTCCGTTAGCCGCGAGGATATTCGTCTGTTTGCCGAAAAGTGGCTCGCCGACGAAAAGCGCGGGATGGTCGTTCTCCTCCCGCGGCCGAAGTTCGACCCCTCGCTTATTCAGTTTCCCGGGCTGCGCCGCGAGGGCGAGGGCTAGCGCGTTCGCTCGGGGCGAGCGGCAGCTCCACGGTAAACGTCGACCCTTCCCCCACCTGCGACCGCACGGTAATCCGCCCGCCGTGCGCTTGGACGATCTGCCGGCAAATGTCGAGCCCCAGGCCCGTTCCGCGGTCGCCCTTTGTCGTGAAAAAAGGCTCCCAAATGCGCTCGAGAAGGTTTTCCGGAATGCCCACGCCGTCGTCTTTTACGGAAACGACGGCTTTCCCGTCGCGCTCGTCCACGATAACCCAAATGTTTCCGCGCTCGCGCTGAACCGCCTCGGCGGCGTTGCGCAAAAGGTTAATTAGCACCTGGCGGATACGCTCGGGCTGGATGCGGGCCACGGGCTGGGCGTTTTTCTCCACGTGAATGTCCACGTGCGAGAACGTTTTGTCGAAGCGCGCCATGGCCACGACCTCGTCCACAATGCGGGCGAGCTCCGAGTCGTGCCAGCCGTCCTCCGGCCGCCGCGCATAGGAGCGGATCTCGTTCACGATGTGCGTGGTGCGCTGGGAGGCCTCGCGGATCATCTCGAGCATGTTTAGGATTTGTTCTTTGCTCAGCTCGTCGAAGTGGTCGCGAATGGTCGTCGCGATGCCATAGACCGAGGCCTGGGGGTTGCCCACCTCGTGGACGATGCCCGCGGCGAGGCGGCCCACGAGCGCCAGGCGCTCGGACTCCAGCAGCCGCTGCTGCGTGGACTTTAACGTAGTGTACGCCTCGCGCAGGGCAACGTTCGTGCGCCGCAGGTTGTCTACCAGGCGCGCGTTTTCGATGGCCAAGGCAACCTGGTTGGCAATGCTCGAAAACAGCCGTATCTCGCGCTCCTCGAACTTGCGCCGCTCGGCGCTATAGATGCGCAGCGTGCCGATCGCCCGCCCCTTAACGCGCAGGGCGATTCCCAGCGACGAGCGCAGGCCCTCGCGAATGGCGCTTTCGCGATAGATCACGCGCGGGTCGTGGGCCAGGTCCTCGATGTAGATGGGCTCGCTCGCTCGAGTAAGCCGCGTGGACTCCTGGGAGATGCGCAGGGGGCCTTTTTCCAAGTATTCCTTGCTTAGGCCATAGGAGGCGGTGATTATCGACTGCCCCGTTTCCTCATCGAACAGGCGCACGATGCTCGCCTTAACGTCGAAAATCTCCACCACGCGCCGCGTGACCGTATCCAAAATCTCCGACAGCTCGAACGACGAGGTAATGGCTACGCTCAGCTGATGCAGTTGGCACAGCTCGTCTACCGTCTCTTGAAGCTGCAGCCCGTGCAGGCAGAGCTTGGTTATCGCCGAGGTAATCTCCGAGAGCATGCGGATAGACTCGCGCACGTGCTCGCTCGACCAGGGGACGAGCTCCTTGCCCGCCTGAACGAGGGCCTCGGGGTCCATGTCCAGCTCGTGCGCCAGCTCCCTCAGCCGCTGCTCCTCCAGCGGTTGGTCGACGACCATCCCCGCGATGATGTAGCCGTAGATCGCCCCCTCTACGACAATCGGCGATGCGACTTGGGCCAGGCCCGCGTGGCAGGTGTAAAGCACGGGCTCCGTGGCCGAGGCCACGGTTTTCATCGCCTCGCGATGTGAGGCGAGGCAAAACGCGCACGCCTTTTCGTTCTCGAGCATCGTTCGGCAGAACGTGCTGATGTTGCTTGGCCGAGTAACGAGCTTGCCCTCGGGGTCGCGGATAACCACGCCGAGCTTGTGGGTGTAGGAAAACCAGTCCTGCACGCGCTGGAGGAGCTCCACGTCAACGAGGTCCACGAGGCGCCGCCTGCGCCGCGCGCGCGAGGGGCTCGCCTGCGTAGGGGGAGGGCTTTGCTTGTCGCTTGTCGCGTCTGCCATGGCCGGCCAGCTTCCCCGCGCGCCCTTGCTGGGCGGTATCATAATACTGCACGGGCCAGCCCAGGCCAAGCGTAAATGCCGCCCCCTGCCTCGCGCGCTTGGGCCAAAGGCGGCTGCCCCGCCCGCGCAGAGGGCTCCGCCGCTTGGCGGTAGAACGTCTTGCGCGCGCCGAACGCAGCGGCAGGAAAGGCGCACGGAAAAACCGCCGCCTTGGCGTTTTCGCCGATGCGGGCCCAAGGGCGCGCTTTCGGCCCGCGCCAGCGGGGGCAAAGCGGCCGCCGGGCAGCGAGGGCCGGCGCGCAGCGCGGGCGTCCTCTCGTCCTCCGTGCAGGGGGCGCTGGAGTGTATAACACGTTTGACGTAGCGAAGTATGAGCAGCGGATCGAAGCTTCGCGCAGGCGGCTTGAGGCCTGCCGCGAGTTTCGCGAGGGCGACTATGTCCCCACGCACATCGGCGCCGGGGGCAGCTTCTTCTGCAAACTGTTTGGGGTAAACATTCGCGACTACTACACCGACATTGACACGCAAATCTACGTCAAATACAAGGCGCTGGAGTGGGCCTACGAGAACCTGCCGGACGACCGCACGAGCGTGGGCATCACCCTAGACCACGGCCCGATCGTAGAGGGGCTGGTGTTTGACTGCGAAATCGTCTATCCGGACGACACCTCGCCTTGGATCTGCCGCAAGCTGCACGATGTCGCGGACATCGAGAAGCTTGAGGTCCTCCCGCCGGAGGAGAACCCGCGCGTGCTCGCCGAGCTCGAACGGAGCCAACGCTTTCGCGACCGCGCTCTGGAGCTAGGGGTAAATGTGCCCGTGGGGGTCTCCGGCTTGGGCATCCACCCCCCGATCTCCTGCGCAACGGCAATTATGGAGCCGGAGCTGGTGTATACGCTCATGGCCGAGGAGCCGAAAATGGCCCAGGTGCTGTTTGAAAAATGCTTTAACGCCTTTTGCGCGCTGAAGGAATTTGTGGACAAAAAGCTTTATGGCCGCGTGCGCACCGAGAGCCTGGGGCTCGCCGACGACAACTCCGCGTTTGTCTCCGACGCCATGTATCGCGAGCAGGTTCTCCCGTGGAACTTAGAGCTTTATCGGCGATATGGCAAAAAGTTTCGCTCGCTGCACGCCGACGGCCCCAACGAACACCACTATCGCACCTACGTAGACATCGTAAAGCTCAACCAAATGGACATTGGCGGATGGTCGAAGCTTGAGCCCGCCGTCGAGATTATGAAGGGCAAGTGCGTGTTTAGCGGCAACCTCAACTGCCGCGATTTTTACGGGGAGTTCGACGAGGAGCTAAAGGCGAAAATTCGCCGGTGCATTAAGCTCGCCGGCCCCGGCGGCGGATACATTCTGGCCATCGGCGGAGAAACATATGCCGGCGTGCGCGTGGATACGCTTATCGAAGCGTTTCGCTATGCGCGCGAGGTGGGCAAGTATCCCATTCAAATCGAGCAATAGCCGGCGCTCAGCGCAACACCCCGCAGCGCAGGCGGCAAGGCTTTCCCCCAGTCGCTAAAGCCGCACGACGATGTTGTCGATCAGCCGCGCTTTGCCGAAGAACACGGCAACGGCAACCACCGCGCCATCGGTAATCTCGGCAAGCGGCTCAAGCGTGTCGGGGTGCACGACCTCGACGTATTGCACGTTGGCCAGGGGCATCGTTTGGATCGTTTCGCGGACGAAGTTGCGGATCGCTTCCGCGGAGCGCTCGCCGGCGAGGATGCGCTCGCGCGCCTCAAACAGGGCTTTGCTGATAATCGTTGCCTGCTTGCGCTCCTCGGGCGAGAGATATTCGTTGCGCGAGCTCATCGCTAACCCGTCGGGCTCGCGCACCGTGGGGCAGGCGACGATCTCTAGGGGAAAGTTCAAGTCACGCACCATGCGCCGAACGACGAGGAGCTGCTGATAATCCTTCTCGCCAAAATACGCGCGGTCGGGCAGGACGATGTTAAACAGCTTGGCCACGACGGTGGCCACGCCCGTGAAAAACACGGGGCGATAGGCCCCGCAGAGGCCTTCGCTAAGCTTGGCCACGGATACTTTGGTTAGCGGCGGGCCGTCGGGATACATCTCCTCCGCGGGCGGGGCAAAGACAACGTCTACGCCTGCCTCGCGGCACATGCCAAGGTCGCGCTCCAGGTCGCGCGGGTAGGTGTCTAGGTCCTCGCCCGGGCCAAATTGCGTGGGGTTAACGAAAATGCTCACGACAAGGCAATCGCTCTCCTCGCGCGCGCGGCGGATAAGCGACATGTGCCCCTCGTGCAAGTAGCCCATCGTTGGGACAAAGCCAATGCTCTTGCCCTCTGCGCGCTGTGCGCGAAGATGCTCCCTAAGCGGCGCAATGCGTTGGAATACCTCCATGGTCGGCTCCCGTCCCCTTTACTCAAAGCAGTGCTCGTCCGTGGGAAACGCGCCCGAGCGTACGTCCTCGCAGAACCTCCGCGCGGCGTTGAGGATCTCCTCCCCAAGGTTGGCGTATTGCTTAACGTGGCGCAGCTTTGCCCCGCCGCCGATGCCCAGAATATCGTGCAGGACAAGCACTTGGCCGTCGCACTCCGGCCCCGAACCGATGCCGATCGTCGGGATCTCCAGCGCCGCGGTAACCCGTGCGGCAAGCGAACGCGGGACAAGCTCCAGGACGAGCGCATAGCACCCGGCGTCCTCCAGGCGGCGGGCGAGGTTCACAAATGCCTGCTGCGCCTCGGGGCTCTCTGCCTTAACGCGCTTGCTCCGCAGAACGTGCATATATTGCGGCGTAAAGCCGATGTGCCCCATGACCGGGATTCCCGCCCTAACGATGGCCCGCGCCGTGTCGACCCAGGCCTCGCCCGCCTCAAGCTTTACCGCCCCGCACCCCGTCTCCTTAATCGCCCGGCCCGCCGAGCGCACGGCTTGCTCTACCGATGGCTGATAGGACATGAACGGTAAATCGAGCACCACGTGCACGCGCTCCGTGCTGCGCACCACCGCGCCGGTGTGGCGAATCATGTCCTCCAACGTCACGGGCAGGCTGTCTGGGTAGCCGAGCATGACGTTGCCCACGGAGTCCCCGACGAGGATCACGTCTACGCCCGCTTG
Organism: uncultured Armatimonadia bacterium; assembly: GCA_964565895.1. GTDB lineage: Bacteria > Armatimonadota > Zipacnadia > UBA1398 > CAZMGT01 > CAZMGT01. The sequence goes on along the minus strand of CAZMGT010000002.1, from coordinate 41,902 downwards.
CTCGACGAGCGGGGCGGTGGCCGAATCGTATGACGTAAGCACGACGATTTTCTCGCCGCGCGCTTTCTTTTTGGCAATTTCCAGCGCGCTTGTGCGCTGGCCGCTCATTTCCCTCACTTCCCTTCGGCTGCGCGGGGCAAAGCTGCGCCCGCGAATGCAGCCGCTGCTAGCCTTCGCGGGCGCCTTCGCCCTGTGGCGAGAGGGCCATTTTGAGCATTTGTATTTGGCCGATGTGCCAAAAGTCGTGCTCTGCGGAGTAGAGAATTAGCTCCGCGCCGGAGTTAAACGGATATTTGCACTCCGGCGAGGGCTGGTCGAACTGCTCCTCGGGAAGGCTGCGCAGGACATCGAGCTGCTTCGCCCGCGCCGTGCGGAACATCTCGACCAGCTCCTGTCCGCTCTGGCACGCCTCGGGGTTGGGCGGCGCGGGCCGAATCTCCTCGGGCACGGCAAGGTTGCGCAAGAACCAGTCGATGCTGTTGATGAGGTGGATCATCACCCCGCGAAAATCGTTCGCCTCGCCCCCCGGCGACTCCCGCCAGCGGTGCACGGGAAAGTCCTTTATCACATCCTCAAACCAGCGCGTCGTTCGCTCAATTGCCCGCACGGAAAGCTCCTTTGCTGTGGGCAACGCTCTCGCTCCCTTCCCCGCTGCTTTCTACTCCCAATGCGTGCGCCGCGCAACGCCCAGCGCGGCCCAAACGGCCACTGCGGCCACAAAACATAAGTTTCCCAGCCACAAAAAGACCCAAAGCGCCGGCTCCGTCCCGCGGGCAAGGGCCACGCCGACGCCCACGAAGCTCAGGGCAACGAAGCTCCAGATCGACCGCGGCCAGCACTCGGCGACAACCCCGGCGACGACGAGCGCAAGCGCCCCGGCGAAAATGTTCACCGCGCAGGCAACGAGAACGACCAGAGCCATGTGCAGCCCGAGCTGCCGCGCGAACGAGTCCGCAACGTCGCCGGTCATCTCCGCCTGAAACGAGCGGACAACGCCGCCGAGCTCCAATGCCGCCGCCCAGAGCGCCGCGCCCCCAACGGCACAGGCGAGAACGCCGAGGTTAACCTGTCCCGCGCGCCAGGCCTCAAACGGCACCGTTCCCGCCGCCACAAACGCGGCAAGGCCGGCGACAAGGGAAAAGGCAAAGCCAGCCGCCCGCGCGGGCGAGCCGGCGAGGGAGGCGAGCGGCCGCTCCTGCGGCTGGTCGAGGCCGGCAAGGGGTGGCGCGGGGCGCGCTAGCCGCGCGGCAGCGGCCTCGCCCGCCTCGCGCCGGCGGGCAAGCGCCTCGGCCATCTCCCGACCGTATCGCTCGTTGGTGGGGTCGAGCTCCACCGCGCGGCGGAGGTAGCGCTCGGCCTCGAGCAGCCGCCCTCGGGCGAGGGCGATGCGCCCGAGAAGGGAAAACAGCGGCGCACAATGCGGGGCGTGCTCCACAAGCCGCCGGGCGAGCTCCGCCGCCTGCTCGTGCTTGCCGCTGGCGTGCAGAACCTCGGCCTCGCGCAGGGCCTCGGCGACCTCGGCGGGTTGGGGTTCGCGCTCCTGGAGCGGCTCGTCGTCTGTATAGCGGTAGCCGACCAGCGTCAGGCCCTCGTCGGAAAGCTCGTAGACTTTCGTTCGCCGCCTCCGTTTGTTCTGCCGCCGCCGGTCAGGCATTGCCGCCTCTCCCATCTGGCCGGGCTAATAGCTGTTTAGCAAGTTGCTGAAATAGCCCTGATAAAAGGCGAGCACTTTGAAGAACACGACCACGCCGAGAATGAGCACGGAGACGGGCAAGATGGCGACAGCCATCCTGTTAGCCGCGGCGTCGGCCTCGGCCTCCATGAAGTCGGCCACCTTGTTCAGCAGCGTGTCCAGGTCGCCCGTCACCTGGCCCGTGTGCACCATCTCGATCACGTGGTGCGGAAACTGGCCGGTTTGCGCCAGGGCGTCGGCGACAGGCGTGCCCTCCATAATCGCGGGGATCATTTCCAGGCAGCGGTCGCGGATATAGCGGTTGCCGCAGGCGCGCGCGGAGAGCTCGACGCTCGTGTCCATGGGCAGGCCGGCGCGATAGAGGGTGGCGAACGAGCGCGAAAAACGAGCGCAGGCAAAGCGGCGCACCGTCGTCCCCACCAAGGGAATGGCCAGCTTAATCCTGTCCCACAGCCGGGCAAACGGCTCGCTGTGCAAAGCAATGCGAAACGCCACCCAGGCGGCAAGCAGCAGGCCGGCGATCCGCGCGTAGGAGAACATCTCCGAAAGCCACGCCGAAAACCCGCCCGTGGCCCAGGTTATCGCGCTGGGAATGAGCAATATGGCGACGATTAAAAGCTTCGGATAAAACGTCTGCAGCGAAAACTTGCGCCGCAGCTCATACTCGTAGTCTAAGTACTCCGCCAACTGACCAAGCATTCCGGCAAGGTCGCCCGAACGCTCGCCGGCAAGAACCATGTTGCGCATAATCTCGCTGAAGATCGTGGGAAAGCGGCCCATTTGCGCGGAAAGCGGCTCGCCCCGGGCAAGCTCGTCCGTCATCTCCGTGAGGACGTAGCGCAAGCGGCGGTTGCGCATCCGCTCGGAGACCGTTTTTACCGCGTGATATGGGGTCATGCCCGCGTCTAGGCAGTGGTGCAGCTCGCGAAACAGCAGGGCCATGTCGCGCAGTTTGACGCGGAAGAAAATGGGGTCCCAAATGGCAGAGACCAGCCGCCCCGGGGCGCTCTCGCGCGCCGCGCGCTCGGGAACCATTTTGATGACGAAAAAACCTTGCGCGCGTAGCGCCGCCGCGGCCGCACTTTTCGTCTCCGCTTCAATCAGCCCGGTTTTCGTCTCGCCCTTCAGCGTCCGCGCCTCATAGCGGAACCGCGGCATGGCGCGCATCACCTGCCCCGGGGGCATATTATTAGTGGCAGGCCCAGCGCCCCCGTTACCCTCCCCGAGCCCGGTATATTCTACACCCCAAGCGCGCGCCGGCGCCAGACGCCGCCCCTACAGCCAGCCGGAGCGCAGGGCGCAGGGCGCCTGCCCGCTACTTGGCGGCACCTTGTCATGCGCCGCGCCGCGCTGCTAGAATAGCACTGCCGAAGGACGCCGTGTGTGGAGGGCGTTGTGTTCGGCCTTCTCAGCAAACTGCGGCGCAAGCGGCGCAAGTATAAGCTCACGCGCGAGGATTCCCTGGCGGCCGTCCCGCTGCGCAACCCGCTCGTCTCCTGGGAGAAGGATGAGGAAACCGGGCACGTGGTGCTGCGCGTGCCCCGGCGCGACGACCTAAAGATGCGCGCGCTCGCCTACGTTCTCATGCTCCCCAAGGAGCGGCGCATCGAGCTCGACGAGATCGGCAGTTTCGTCTGGCTGAGCTGCGACGGGAAGAACACCGTTATGGACCTTGTCCGCGCGGTGGCCGAGCGCTATAAGCTGAGCCAGCGCGAGGCAACGCTTTCCCTAAGCGAGTTTCTGCGGGGCCTGGGAAAACGCAACCTAATTGCCTTTGCCCTGGACGAGGAGCGAATCCGGCGGAACCTGCGGGAGGAACAACAGACTAAGAAAAAGAACCGGCCAAAGCGCCGGGCAAAAAGCCGCGTAACATAATATTGGGCGCAGCGGCGCAGGGCGCGCTCGCCCAAAGCGGTGCGAGGTGGGCTGTCGGTGGCCGGGGAAGCTCGGGCAGAGCGGCAGATCGGCCGCGTAGAGCTGCCGTTTCACGTCGCCTTCCGCATTAGCCTGCAAAACATTCGCCTGCGCCTGGGCCGGGCGATTATCACCGCCTCGGGCACGATGCTCGGGATTGCCTTTTTGATCACCGTGCTCATCGCTTGGGCTGTGGCGCGCAACTTCTCCGACCCGAACATCGAGCCGGAAAAGCTCCAGGCCCAGGAGCACCGCCAAATCTGGCTCGTTGTCATGGCCCTGCTTATCTGCTTTGTGGGCATTATCAACTCGATGTTCATGTCCGTCACGGAAAGATACCGGGAGATCGGAACGTTTAAGTGCTTGGGGGCGTTAGACTCGTTCATTTTGCGGCTGTTTTTGATTGAGTCCGCCCTGCTTGGGATCATGGGCTGGGCGGTGGGGTTGGTCGCTGGGTTTCTGCTGATGATCTTCGCCTATGGGGTAACCGGGCGAATGGGCGAGTTTTTGGGCATGGACTGGGGGTTTTTCGTGAGATTCGGCGTGCTTGGCTCGTTGGCCATTGCCATTGGAATTTCAGCCGGGGCGACGGCCGTCCCGGCGTATATCGCCTCGCGCCTCCCGCCGGCGGCGGCGCTGAGAACCGATGTCTAGGGAGCGGGGTGCAGATTATGGCTACGGCGCCGGTTACCAACGACAAAAAGCGCGTCGGCGTAAAGGACTATGAGGACTTTGTTGTGCGCACCCGCGGGCTGACGAAGATCTACTACATGGGGGGTACCGAGGTGCGCGCCCTGGACGATGTGAATCTGGACATCGTCCGCGGGGAATATATCTCGATTATGGGGCCTTCGGGCTCGGGCAAGACCACTTTGTTTAATATGGTCGGGGGCCTGGATAAGCCGACGAAGGGCACGGTGTTCATTAACGAAACGGACATGGCCCAGCTCGACGCCGCGGAGCTCGCCTGGATCCGCTGCCGCACCGTGGGCTACATCTTCCAGACGTTTAACCTAATCCCGGTGATGACCGCCCTGGAGAACGTTACCCTGCCCATGGTGTTCGCGGGGAAGACCCCCGACGAGCAGCTCGCCAAGGGCAAGGAGTTGCTCGAGCTCGTGGGCCTGGGCGACCGCCTGCACCACCGCCCCTCGGAGCTCTCCGGCGGGCAGCAGCAGCGCGTGGCCATCGCCCGCGCCTTGGCCAACGACCCGGCGATTATCCTCGCCGACGAGCCCACGGCAAACCTCGACCTGAAGACGGGCAAGGAGATTATCGAGCTTTTGCGCTGGCTTAACAAAGAGCGCGGGGTTACCGTTATCTCCAACACCCACGACCTGCACATGATCGACATCTCCGACCGCGTGGTGTGGATCCGCGACGGAAAGATCGACCGCATCGAGGAGCGCGCGGGCGTGGAGCTGAAGGTCGGGCACGTAGACTGGGAGGACGCCTACGCCGCGCACAAGACCACGGGCGCGCCCGAGGGGAAGAAGTAGCACCTGGGCGCAATTTTCTGCGGAGCACTCCCCATGCGCTGCGCCACCTTCGTTAGTGTTGTTTTTGCCGCTGCCGGCGCGGTTTGGGCTGGCCCGCTTACCGTGACCTCCGAGCCCCCGGGCGCCGCGGTTAGCCTCGACGGCCAACCGGTGGGCAACACCCCGCTGACCCTGAACCTCCCTGACCAGGCGCTTTCGCACTGGCTGGAGATCTCCGCTCAGGGCTATGTGCCGGTTACCGTTTCGTTCAGCGCCGTCCCCGAGCGGGCGCAGGCGTTTCACTTTGTGCTTGTCCCGGCCGCCCAGGCTGCACCGGCAACGCAGGGCCCGGCGGCGGAGGGTTCCTCGGCAAGCGAGGGAGTATGGCGCCCGCTTCCCGAGGGCGAGGGGGGCGCGCCGCCCGCGGCCGGCTCGTCCGAGCTTGCGGCTCTGCGCGCCGCGTTGGAAAGATTTCGCGCCGACTGCGGGCAGTGGCCCATGCGCCTCTCCGACCTCACCGTGGGCGATGCCCGGCAATTGGCCTATCTCTCGCCGCAGGCGCGCGCTGCGTTCCGCGGGCCATATCTTAAAGCGATTCCCCGCGACCCGGCGACCGGCCGCGCGGACTGGCTTTACGACTCGATCAGCGGCCGGGTGGAGTCGCGGGCGAGCCTTCCCTATCGCCCCGGCGCGGGGGGCACGGCAGCCCTTCCTCCGGCCGGCGACGAGGCGCTGCGCGCTTTTGTGCGCACGCTCTTGCGCGCCGCGGGAATGATCGGCCGCTAGCCGCCCGCGGGGGAAGGATTTGCCTTTGCGGCGTGGGAAAGCGTTGCCTGGCGCAAGCGCTGCGCCAAGTTCGCCGCTGGCGCGGGAGTAGAGCAATGTTTACGTGGCGCAGGTTGGCTTTGGGTTTGCTTGTCTGCGCGGGGGTCTGCAGTTGCGCGCTGGTGAGCGGATGCCGCGGCTCGCGGGCCCCGCGCGCGGTGCAGATCTACGTCGTCCAGCGCAGCGGCAACGAGCTGCTGCCCGTCGCCGGCGCGCAGGTAACTCTCGTTCCGCCCGCGAGCGGCGAGCAGTTTGAAGGGGTAACCGATGCCTCGGGCGCGGTGCTTTTCGAAAACGTTCCCTCTGGCGTGCGCTATGCCATTGTCGTCGTGGCCACGGGGTTTGAGAATTACTTGGGGCAGTTGCCTCCGGACACCATCGCCGTTGCCGGGGTCGTTACGCAGTTCGTCGAGCTGACCGCAGCGGAGCAGTAGCCCGAACGACTTTGGGGAGCGAGGATGGAGCGCCACTCGCCTGGCCCATGGTATCCACTCTATGCGCTGGCTGTTTTGCTGCTCATAAACGTGTCCAACTACGCCGACCGCCAGGCGTTGCACTCGCTGGAGAAGCCCGTTATCGACGAATTTGCGCTTTCCGCGCGGGAGTTTGGCACGCTGGCCACGGCGTTCGTCGTCGCCTATTCGCTGTGCGCCCTGCCCCTGGGTTATCTTTCCGACCGCTGGCTGCGGAAAAACGTTATTGCCTGCGGAGTTGTTGTGTGGAGCATGGCGACGACAGCGTGCGCGTTCTGCCAAACCTATAACCAGCTGTTTGTCGCGCGCGCGCTAACAGGCGTGGGCGAGGCCGCTTGCGTGCCCTCGGCGCTGGCGATGATCAGCGACTACTTCCCGCGCAAGCACCGAGCAAAGGCCGTGGCCGCGTTTGCCGGGGCAATGCTCGTGGGCGGAGGCTTGGGGTATATGCTCGGGGCGGTGTTTGCCGCCGGCGGAAGCGGCGTTGCCGGACCGATCCCGGAGTGGCGCAAGACGTTTTTGGTTCTCGGGCCGCCGGGGTTTGTGCTCGCCTGGCTTGCTTTCCGCCTCGTCGAGCCCCAGCGCGGAGTAACCGAGGAGTTTCTCCCCCTTGCCCACGGGAGAATAAGCACGCGCGACCTGGCCACTGTGCTGTGCATTCCCAGCTTTATTGTGTTTACGATAAGCTCCATTTTCTTTTACTTCGCCCTGGGCGCGTTGCAGGTGTTCGGCCCGCGCTTTTTCCGCATCTACCGGGGGATGGACATTCGCGTAGCTGCCGCCCTGCTCGGCGTTGCCGGCATCCCCGCTGCAGCGCTTGGCCTGCCCAGCGCCGGCGCGCTTGCCGACTGGCTGTCGCAGCGGTATAAGTCCGGGCCCCTGCTTACGGTAATCTTGGGAACCGCTTTGGCTACGCCCTGTGTGTTTGCCCTGCTCGTTGGTGCGCCGAACTACCTCTGCGCCCCGCTGGCGTTTCTTGCCATATATTTCTTTTGCTTTACCGCCGTGCCCGCCGCGGTTGTCGTGCATAGCGTGGTTGAGCCGGAGGCCCGAGCTACGGCGATGGGCGTGTTTACCTTGGCTACCCATCTGCTCGGCGATGCCCTTGGCCCGCGCGTCGTGGGTGGGATCGCCGACGCGCTGAGCAGCCTAAAAACGGCACTTTTGTTTGTCCCGGCAAGCCTGTTTGTCTCAGCGGTGCTCGCTGTGCTGGCCCTGCCGGCGATGGGCCGCGACGTCGACGCCATGGCCCTGCGCATGAAGCTGCGCCGCGAGCGCGAGCTGACCCAACGAGGCGGCACAAACGCCCACGCGCAGGGGTGAGGATCTTCCCCGCGCCCGGCGAAGTTCCATCAAACGGCGACGAGGAGAGTAGACATGAGAAAGCTAGGGAGCATGCTCGCGCTGTGTGCGGCGCTTGCTGTGGTGCTTATTGCCTTTCCTGGCCACCGGCCTGTGGCGCAAGCCGCGCGCACCGGTATAGGGGCGAAGCTGCTTGAAGACGCAGGGCTGGCTGTGCTTTGGGAGGGCGAAAAGCTGGGCCAGGGCGCTGCTGTCTCGCTCTTCTGGGGCGCGCCGGGGCTCGGCGGAGAGGCGGCCCTTCCCCTAGAGATCGCCCTTGCCGACGGCGACTGGGTGTGGGCCCCGGGGCTGCTCGACACCGAGGAGGTCGGCCTGCGGGCGAGTTCGTTTGCGCGGGTTGCGGGAAACAGCGTTGTTGTTGACGGGCGGCTTCCCAAACCGGAGGACCTGGCCGAGAAACCAGGGCAGCTCATCGCCTTTCGCGCCGGCCGCCTGGGGAGGGTTGTTCGCGCCACTTGCGGCGAGGTATATCCTAACGTCCTTTTCGACCGCACGCTGCTCCTTATGGAGGACACCGTGCTCGATGTCTTTCGCGCCGCGGGCGAGGAGGAGTATGTGTTCGACTACGTCCTGAACATCGCCGGCGAGCTGCGCGAAGCCTCCGCGACACTCGCCTGGGAGGACGCTCCTGCGGACGCGCTGGCCTATCTCGCGCCGCGAGGAGGGCGCACGCGCCGGGCGGTATGCGCGCAATCGTTTTCGCTGGAGTTTGCCGCGCCGGACGGCAAGCGGCTGCTGGGCATTCGCTTCCTCGGGGCGCCAGAGACGGAGGTGTTTGTCGCCGCGCTCGGCGGCCGCGAGGCGGCGCGAGGGTCGCTGCTCGTCGTCCGCCGCCGGGGGAGCGGGGCAACGTTTTCCGCCGTCCTCTGGCCCCACGGCCCGCAAGATGGCGCGCCCATGCTCGAGCTCGACGACCAAGGGCGGCTGTTTTTCTACCCCCGAGAGATGAAGCGCTAAGGTGGCCGCGGCGCCTCAGGCAACGGGCAAAATAGCCTGTGCACGCGGCCACCGCCCATGGCGCACGGCCCTGTCGGCCCTGTTTGACGGTGCTAAAAGGCGCTTAATATAATTGGCCGACACCCACCCGAAAGGCCCAGCGATGGCCCTGGCTGGTAATCTCATTTTCGCGCTTTTTTTGCTCGTCGGGCTCCTGGCCACCGTCCTCGGCCTCCCGGGAACGATCGTTATCGCCATGGACGCCTTCGTCTACGGCGCGCTAACGGGGTTTGAGCGCATGCCCTGGTGGCTGGTGGTTATTTTGTTCGCCTGCGCCGCGGTAGCCGAGACGGTGGACAACGTGCTCAGCGCGTGGACCGTGCGGCGGTATGAGGGCAGCGCGCGAGGCATGTTTGGCGCGGTTGTCGGGGGCATTGTCGGCGCGCTTTGCGGGGGGGCGTTGGGGGGCGGCCTGGGCGCCGTTTTCGGGCCGGTCATTTGGGCGGTGATGTTCGTCGTGGGGCCGCTGGCTGGTGCGCTGGCGCTGAGCTTCGCGGGCAGCTTGCTTGCCGAGAAAAGCACGGGCGCAGGCTGGCCCGAGGCCCTGCGCGCGGCCAGCGGGGCGTTTGTGGGCAGGGTGCTCGGCGTGCTTGTCAAGGTCGTCCTTGCAGCGATTATGGTGGTGCTCGCTGCGGTCGCCGTATATGGGTAGGTGAGCTGCGGTGCGGGAGGCCTCCCCCCTGCTTTCTGTGGTGATCCCCGCGTACAACGAAGAGGGGCGCATTGCGACAACCCTCGCCGCCGTGCGCGCCTATCTGCAACACGCCCTGCCCGAGGCCGAGGTCATCGTTGTCGACGACGGGAGCGAAGACGCCACGGCGCAAGTCGTGGAGAAAATCTCCAGCGAGCCCGGTGTGCCAGTGAGGCTCATTCGCAACCGCGACAACCACGGCAAGGGCTACTCCGTGCGCCAGGGGGCTCTTGCGGCGCAAGGGGACCTCGTGCTGTTTACCGACGCCGACCTGTCTACGCCGATCGAGGACCTAGAGCGCCTGCGCCGCGCGCTGGAGGAGGAACGGGCGGACGTGGCTATCGGCTCGCGCAACCTGCCCCAGGCGCGCGCCGGCGTTCAGCGGCCGTGGTACCGCGAGCTGATGAGCAGGGCGTTTAACCTCGCCGTGCGGCTGATCCTCGTTCCCGGGTTTTCCGACACGCAGTGCGGCTTTAAGCTGTTCACGCGCGAGGCGGCCCGCGAGCTGTTCTCGCGCCAGCTTCTCGACCGCTGGAGCTTCGACGCCGAGCTGTTGTTTTTGGCGCGCAAGCGCGGGCTGCGCGTGGTCGAGGTTCCCGTGCGCTGGGAGTACTCCTCGGCCACGCGGATGAAGTTCCTGCGCAACGCCGTGCAGATGCTCTGCGACCTGTTCCGTGTGCGCTGGAACGATCTGCGGCGGAGGTACGACTAAGAGCATGCGCCCGCAAGAGCACGAGAAGATGTATGAGCTGGAGGATACGTATTGGTGGTTTGTCGGCCGGCGCGACATTTTGCGCACGATCCTGCGGCCTCTCGCCCGCGGGGGCAAGCTGCGCATTTTGGACGTGGGCTGCGGGACGGGGGCAAACCTTGTTTTGCTCTCGCAATACGGCGCGGTCACGGGGGCCGATGCCTACCCCGCGGCGCTCGAGTTTTGCCGCCGCCGCGGTTTTTCCGACCTGCGCCTGTGCCCGGTGGAGCAGCTCGACTTTCCCGACGAAAGCTTCGACCTAGTCACGGCGATCGAGCTTCTAGAGCACCTCGAGGACGACGTGCGCGGGCTGCGCGAGTGTTTTCGCGTGCTGCGCCCAGGTGGGCGAATGTTAATTACCGTCCCTGCATATCAATTTCTGTGGAGCGAGCACGACGAGGCGCTGGACCATTATCGCAGATATTCCAGGCGGCAGCTTGCCCAGAGGCTGCGCCAAGCCGGCTTTGCCATTGAGCGCATGACGTTTTGCATAACTTTTCTCCTGCCGCTAATCGTCGCCTTTCGCCTAGCGCAGCGCGCGGTGCGGGCAGTCGCTCCCAAGAGGGGAGAGTCGAAAACGGCGCTTATTCAGCTTCCCGCGCCGATAAATAGGTTCTTCGTGTGGCTGCTGCGAATTGAGGCAGTGCTTTTGCGGGCGATTAATCTGCCTTGTGGGGTAACGCTTGTTTGCGTGGCGCGAAAGCCAGCGGGGGCGGGCGAGGAAAATGGTCATTCCGCAGGTGCTTAATGAAGCGGGGCGCGATGCCGCCCAGCGCACGGCGGTGGTTTTCGGGGAAAAGAGCGTCAGCTACGTCGAGCTAGACGCCGCGGCAACGGCGATCGCCGCGGGCCTGGCGCGCAAGCTCGGGATTCGCCCCGGCGACCGCGTGGCGCTCATGTGCCCAAACAGCGACGCGTTCGTCTGCGCGGCGTATGGCATTATGCGCAGCGGGGCCGCCGTTGTGCCCATCAACGTTATGTTCAAAGCCGACGAGACGGCCTATGTCCTGCAAGACGCCGAGCCCAAGGCCGTCCTCGCCTGGCGCGACTGCCTCCCCACCGTGCGCCAGGCGCTGGAGCACCTGGCCCAGCCGCCGCCGGTTGTGGCCATCGGCGCAGAGCAAGAGGCACTTTCCCTGGAGGGGCTCGCCAAAAGCGACGCCGCTGGCTTTGCGCCCCCCGCCCTCGCCGAGGACGACGTCGCGGCGATCCTCTACACCTCGGGAACGACCGGCCGGTGCAAGGGAGCGATGCTCACCCACCGCAACTTGCTCAGCAACGCCAGCGCGGGGGTGGAGGCCGTCGAGGTCACCGCGGAGGACCGCGTGGCCTGCGTCTTGCCCATGTTTCACTCGTTTGGGCTGACCGTGGGGATAATCATCCCCCTCGTCGCCCGCGGGAGCACCGTGGCCATCCCCCGGTTCTCCCCTGGCCTCCTTCTCTCCGCAGTTAGCCAGACCAAGCCCACGCTGCTCCCCCTTGTCCCCGCGATGTATGCCGCGCTGTTGCACCACCCCGCGGAGCGTAAGCGCGAGGCGCTGCTTAGCGTGCGCATGTGCATCTCGGGGGGCGACGCCCTGCCCGTGGAGCTCCTCCAGCGCTTTGAGGAGCAGTTTGGAGCGAAGATCTACGAGGGCTATGGGCCGACGGAGTGCTCGCCCATCGTCAGCGTCAATCGGCCGTCTGGGGTGCGCAAGGTGGGGAGCGTGGGGCCGCCGCTGCCCGGCGTTCAGGTGCGTATTGTGGACGACGATCGGCGCCCCCTGCCCCTAGGCGAGATCGGCGAGGTGGCGGTCCGCGGGGACAACGTGATGAAGGGCTACTGGCGCCGGCCGGAGGAGACGGCCGAGGTGCTCAGCGAGGGGTGGTATTACAGCGGCGACCTGGGGCGCATGGACGAGGACGGCTACCTATACATCGTGGATCGCAAGCGGGACATGATCATCGTCGGCGGGCTGAATGTCTATCCTGCGGAGGTGGAGCAGGTCCTCCTGCGCCATCCTGCGGTGCAGGAGGCAGCGGTGGTTGGTCTGCGCGGGCAGCTACGCGGCGAGGTGGTTGTTGCGTTCGTCGTCCTGCGCGAGGGGGCGGAGGCGAGCGAGTTAGACCTCATTCAGCACTGCCGGGCGAGCCTGGCCGCGTTTAAGGTGCCAAAAACTGTCCGATTTGTGCCGGAGCTGCCCAAGTCCACTACGGGAAAGGTGCTTAAGCACGTCCTGCGCAGCGCTGAGCAATAGCGCCCCGCGCCGCCTGCTCGAAAGGGGTGAACCTCGATGCGTGTTATGCCGTTGCTCGCTGCCGTTTTCGCCCTTGCTTTGCTTGTCCTCTTGCCGGGCGTAGGCTGCAAAAAGGCCCCGCCCCCAGCCCCCGCGGGGGGCGAGACCGAGGAGCTCTCCCCGGCGGACTTCGCCATGTTGTGCGACGACATGGCCGACTCCGCCAAACGCGTCCAAGAGGCCCTGCAAAGCAAAGACCTCGAGGCCGTGGGCCATGCCGCGCGAAGCATCAGTGAAAACGCCCAGGACATTATCGAAAGCGAAAACGAAGCCTATGCCCTGGACGACCTGCGCAAGGTGGCAGAGTGCGCGGACAAAGTCGCCAACGCCGCGGACAACAACGACGCCGAGGCCGCGGCAAAGGCCGCGGAGGAGCTTCAGGCAGCCCTAAAGACGTGGAGGGAAAAGGCCGGCGTTGAGGCCGGCGGGCAACCCCCCGCCGAAGAGGAGGGCGCCGAAGCCGAGGGAGAGGAAACCCCCGCGGAAGAGCAAACCGAGGAAAGCGCAGCAGGCGAGGAGCAAGCCGAGCAAACCTCAAAAGAGGCCGAGGAGACCCCAGCGGAGGAGCAGCGGGCAGCCGGCGAGGAGACCGAGGAGCAGCCCGCGGGCGAGGGCGAAGCGGAATAGCTCCGCAGCGAGCAATGCCTGGCAAAGCCGGCCGCGGCGCAGCGCCTCGGCCGGCTTTTTCTGCGCGGCGGCAGCTCGCGGTCGCCCTTTTCCCCGAGCGAGACAGGTTAGCCCCGCCCGGGTGGGGAAATACACGCAAGCACCGCACAAGGAGCATGCTCAGCCGACGGGAGGGACGCGCCGTGGTACACCTCTGGGGAGAGCGCTTTGCCAAGGAGGAGCTGCTGCGCTGCGTGGGCAACATGGACCAGTTGGCCTGCGTGCGCCTAAGCGAGCTGAGCGAGGGCCCGGGACGGGGGATGCGCGTGGTCGATTTTCGCACGGGCAGCGGGTTTAACTTTACCTTGCTCGCCGACCGCTGCTTAGACATTTCGTTCGCCGAGTATCGGGGCATTCCCCTGTGCTGGCGCTCGGCGACGGGCGACGTTGCCCCGCAGTTTTTCGAGCCCGAGGGCTTGGGTTGGCTGCGCACGTTCTTCGGCGGGGTGCTTGCGACGTGCGGGCTGACCTACGCCGGCGCCCCGTGCGAGGACCAGGGCGAGACACTTGGCCTGCACGGGCGCATCGGCCACGCCCCCGCGCGCGAACTAGCCCTCGACGCCCGCTGGGTTGACGACGACTACCTCCTCGAGGCCCGCGGGCGAATGAAAGAGGCCGTGGTTTTCGGCGCGAACCTCGAGCTGTTCCGCACCATCCACGCCAAGCTCGGCGAACGCCGCCTCTATATCCACGATATCGTGACCAACCTCGGCCATCAGCGCCAGCCGCTGATGATCCTCTACCACTTCAACATCGGCTGGCCGATCGTCAGCGAGGACTCAGAGCTCGTCCTGCCCAGCACAAGCGTCAGGCCGCGCGACGAGGAGGCGGAGAAGGGGCTGGAGCAGTGGTCGCGGTTTAGCCCGCCGGAGGAGAAGTTCCCCGAGCAGTGCTTCTACCACGAGCTGGGGACGAGCCCCGCGGGCGAGGTCCTCGCCGCGATTGTCAATAAAAAGCTCCAGGTGGGCGTTTACCTGCGCTATCGCAAGACGCAGCTCGAGTTCTTCACGGAGTGGAAGATGAACGAGCGCGGGCACTATGTGTGCGGGATGGAGCCCGCCAACTGCGAGGTCGAAGGACGGGCGAAGATGCGCGCCGAGGGCAAGCTGCAGTTCATTAACCCCGGCGAAGAGCGGCACTTTGACATCGAGTTTGGCGTGCTCGAAGGGGCGGACGAGATCAGCGAGGCCCGCGCGGAAATCGTCCAGATGAAGGTCTAGCCCGGCTACTGGCTGGCAAACAGCTCGGTGCTCAGGTAGCGCTCGCCGGTGTCCGGGAGGATGACGACGACGAGCTTGCCCGCGTTTTCCGCGCGTCGGGCAACCTCAAGCGCGGCGTAGGCCGCGGCGCCGGAGCTTATCCCCACGAAAATCCCTTCCTCGCGGGCGAGCCGCCGCGCGGCCTCGAACGCCTGCTCGTTGGTCACCCGGATAACCTCGTCCAAAAGCTCCGTCTCGAGCACGTCGGGGACGAACCCCGCGCCGATGCCCTGGATTCTATGCGGCCCGGGCTCGCCGCCGGAGAGCACGGGGGAGTCCGCGGGCTCTACGGCAATAATCTTCACCTCGGGCTTGGCGCGTTTAAGCACCTGGCCCACTCCGGTGACCGTGCCCCCCGTGCCCACACCGCCCACGACGATGTCTACGCGGCCGTCGGTGTCCTCCCAAATCTCCGCAGCCGTCGTCTCGCGATGGATCGCGGGGTTGGCGGGGTTTTTAAACTGCTGTGGGATAAATGCCTTTTTGTGCTTTCGGGCGAGCTCCTCCGCCGCGCGAATGGCCCCGGGCATTCCCTCGTCGCCCGGGGTGAGCACGACCTCGGCCCCGAGCGCTTGGAGCAGTTTGCGCCGCTCCACGCTCATCGTCTCGGGCATGGTTAGGATGCAGCGCAAGCCCTTCGCCGCGCACACCCCGGCCAGGGAAATTCCCGTGTTGCCGCTGGTGGGCTCGATAATCACCGTTTCGCAGTCGATCAACCCTTCCCGCTCGGCGGCTTCGATCATCGAGACGGCGATGCGGCATTTAACGCTGCCCCAGGGGTTGTTTTTCTCGAGCTTGGCCACGACTTCCGCGCAGCAGCCCTCCGTTATCCGCCGCAGGCGAACGAGGGGGGTGTTGCCGATGAGCTGGGTAATGTCGTCGGCGATTTTGGGCCAGGGGCGCTTTGCTATGTTCTCCATCGCTTGCTCTTCCTCTCAGACACCGGCTTAGGGCGCGGCGTCAGATGTAGTACATGGGGCACTTGTGCGCCTGCTCGCGCGCGGCGGCAAGGTCCTCCACGGACAAGCCGCGGAGAACCTCGAGCGCCGCCTGCTGCGCGCGGCGTAGGGCGTCGCCCAGGAGCGAGAAGGCGGGGTCCTGCGCGTCGGACGGCGCGCCGGCGAAGTCTTCCGGCTGCACGTAGCGGAGAACGTCGGCCACGGTAATCTGCGCTGCGGGACGAGCGAGTCGATATCCCCCGCGCGAGCCCGGCTTGGAGTCCAAGATGCCCCCGCTGCGCAGACGCAGGAGCACCTGCTCGAGGTACTTCCGCGGGACGCGAGCGCGCTGGGCGATGTGCTCGATGGGCACGAACTTCTCCGGCGCCGTGCGACTAAGCACAACGAGCGCGGCAATGGCGTATTCTCCGCGATGGGAAAGCCGCATTTTAAATAGTCCTCCGCTTACTATAGGGATTATCCGGATTATGCCGTTTCCTGTCAAGCCCGCCTCCCGCCCGCCCCAGGGCTTCGCTGCATTCAGCGCTTGCAGCAAGCCCGCGCGCGTGCCAGAGCAAGCGGCGGGACAGGTCGCCACAATAGGAAAAAACACGCGCCCGGGCCCCTCCTCTGCGCCGGCGTACCGCCCGCCGCGCCGCCACCGCGGTCGCGCGCGCCTATGCGCAGGCGCTGAGCAAGCGCTTGCGCGCGGCCCCTGCTGCGCGGGCCAGCCCGCAGCGCAGGAGGGCCGCCCTACTCCAACGGGATATTCTCAAGAG
>CAZMGT010000002.1:0-25701 GCA_964565895.1 uncultured Armatimonadia bacterium | reverse complement strand
TGCGCTCCGCTCTCGAGAGGAAGCTGTCGCGTGCAGCTTCGGCTGCGGCAAACCCTTGGCGTTCGCCGAGGTGGGCGAGGGCGAGGCTGTCCTCCACCTCGGCTGCGGAGCGGGGCTTGATCTTTTGCTTGCCGCGGAGAAGGTCGGGCCGCGGGGGAAGGTCATCGGCGTGGACACGAGCGCGGAAGCCGCTTGCCCGGGCTCGACCTGCCCGCCCGGGGGGCCAACATCGGCCCTCGCCCGCGCCTTGGCGGGCAAGGTTAGCGCGATAACGCTCTTGGCCAAAAAGCCGCGCCAGCAGCGGCCGAGCTGCCGCGGCGGCCGTCTTGCCCGAGCTGCGCGGGCACGGGCGACAAGCTCCAGTGTCAGGGGCCTCCCCATCGCCTTCGGCCCAGGGGGCCGCGGGGCCCAGGCGACGAGCAAACGCTCCCGCGGCCATCTCGGCGGCTTCATTGGCAGCCGGTTGGGGTGTCGCGCGGATCAGCGTCTGGCTGGGGCGCCCTTTTTCTAGTGGCTGGAGAAGATCGCCCGCAGGCGGTGTTCGTCTACGTCGCGCCCGACGAACACCAATCCGCGGCGATAGGTGTGGCAGGGGCGGAGCTGGAGGTTTTGGGGAACGTAGTCCACATAGCACACACCCTCGGGCGTCTCGACAAACCCTCGGGCGCGAATGATCTCCCCCAGCTCCCCTTGCCCGATTGTGTGGAACACCTGGCGCAGGGCCTCCTGCTCGATCCCCGCCCGCGGACTAACCACAAACGCCTGAAAGCCGGCGTGGGCGTCTACCGCCTCGTCCTCGGTCAGCGGGGCGCTCCTTGCGTCGCCGGTGAGCGCCGGGCTCCGTTCGAGCAGCAGCCCCAGCGGGAGGTCCGAGCGCACGGTGGGAATAATCGTTGCCCCGGGGTTTATCTCGCGCACAAACTCTAGGATGCGCTTAATGCGTTGGGGATCTTTAACGACGTCCGTCTTGTTTAAGGCAACGACGTCGGCCACGCGAATCTGGGCTTCGAAAAACCCGCTCATCACCCGACGCTCCGCCTCAAAGCGCGAGCAGTCTAAAATGGTGACCACGCTTTGCACGCTGCAAAACTCGGCGAGGTCTGAGCGCACGAGGATGTCGATAAGCCGCTGGGGAGTGGCTAGCTCGGAGAGCTCGGCAAGCAGGCGGTCGGGCTTTAGCTCGTCGTGAATCTGCTCGATCGCCGCGGCGAAGTCGTGGCGCAGCTCACAACATACCGAGCCCCCGGGCATATCAATGGTCGCGATATAGCCGCGGTCCTTGCCCGGGCCCTGAAGGTTGAGCCGCGCGAACTCGCTGACGAGCACGGCCACCGTTTGGGCCTCTATCAGCCGGGGAAGGACGCGCTGAATGAGCGTCGTCTTTCCCGCCCCGGGCATACCGAAAATCATGCTTACCTTCACCGTCGGCGCAGCCACCTTTCGGCAAGCATTAGCCCGCAAATGCTCTTTGCGTCGCGCACCTCGCCGCTGAGCACCATGTTCATCGCCTGGCTCAACGGAACGCGCAGCAGGGCAATGTTCTCGTCGGCCTCGGGCGTGCTCTGGCACGGGCTAAGCTTGCTCGCCAGGTAAAAGTGCAAAAGCTCCGAGCAATAGCCGGGCGCGGAATAGCACTCAAACAGCTTGTGCAGCTCGCCCGGGGAAAGTCCTGTTTCCTCCTCCAGCTCGCGCCGCGCGCACTCGTCCGGGTCCTCGCCCGGCCCGAGCGTTCCCGCGGGAATCTCGCTTAGCACTTGGCCCACGGCGTGGCGAAACTGCCGCACGAGAATAACTTCTCCCTCGCCGGTAATGGGGACAACGGCCACCGCCCCGGGGTGCACGACGACCTCGCGCGTAGTTGTCCTTCCGCTGGGCAGCCGCACCGTATCTACGCGGAGATCGATAAGCCGGCCGCGAAAGATGACGTCGCTGTTTACGGCAACTTCGATAAGCTCGCCGCAGTGCTCTCCCACCGCAGCTCCTCCTCCCGGGCCAGCAGCGCGATCGCCTGCCGCGGCCGGCGCCAGCGCGTTTGCTGTTTTGCTTCGTTGCCGCTGCTTTTCGCTCCTTGAGAAAAGGCGGCAAGCGGCGGAAAAAGTTCAACCGCTTGCCTCCGGCCGCGGCAGCCGCGCGCTACACTGCCGTGCCCGTCGTCCGGCGGCAAGAGGCGCGCCAAACGCTGGCAGGGGGCGTTGGCGCGTGGCCCGCGTGCTATGTGCGCGGCAAAATGACCACGGCGTCGCTCACCGGGCGCTCCCAGCCATCGCTGGGGCTGTTCTCCACGCGACCGTTGACGACGAGCGTGCTTGACCCGCCGCCGTCCAAGGCCATCGCCTCGACGGCGCCGAAGCGGAGGAGAAGCTGCGCTAGCTCGTGGTAGAACATGCCCACGCTAAACGCCGGCTGTCTGCCGTCTACCACAACAAGAAGAAGCTTTCCGTCTGCGGTAACGCCCACGGCGGTGCGCGGCTGGCGGTGGCCGCTGAGCTCCGCGGGAATACGCTCGCGCTCAAGGGGAATATAAGGCTTTGCTCCGCGGACGAGCATCGGGCCGCCGCCCACGGCATCAACCACGTCGGGATATGCCGGCGAGAGGCGGAAGTAAACAGCGCACGGCGTTCCCGGGGAGAGCGCTTTGAGCACGGCGCGCACGTCGTGCCCTGTGCCCACCAGCAGGCAGCCGTCGGCGGGGACGGGAACCTCGATGCGCTGGTTGGGCTGCCTTGCCTGGCACACCGCCTGGACTATGCCCCGCCGGACTACCACGGCCACAGTCTCCTCGCGATAGGCCGTGGCCGCGCCAATGGGGTAGGAGTCGCCCCAGCGCCGGGTGATCAGCCCCAGGGCGTTGCTTCCGGGAGGGAGCCACTCGTTGAGCCGCGTCACCTCAAGCCAGCGCGAGCTGCCCAAAAGCACGCGCGCCGTATAGCCCACCTGGGCGAAGCGCACGGCGCCGCTGCGCGTGACGAGCATCGCCGCGCGGTGGTAAACGGGCAAGCGCAGCCACTCGCCGTCTACAATGCGCAAGCCCAAGGCGGAGCCGTTGTTTGCCGTGTCGAAAAAGCCCCCGTTAACGGCGACGATCGCCCCACAGCGCGCGGCGATCTCGCTTACCCGCGCCCGCGCGCTGACCGTGCGCCCCGCGGGGACGACTTTAACGCGGAACCCGCGGGCGAGGTCTGCGGTAATGATGTGCGCCACGGTGGGGCCCCAGGGATGCCCTGAGCGGAGCCAGGTCTTAACCAGCCCGGGGGTAATCTCAACCGTGTGTTGCTCCTCGAAAATCTTGCCGAAATCAATGACGATGCGTGGCGGCCCGCCCAAGGTGAAGACGCGAATGTTGCTCAAGGGAACGGGGTAGCGCGTGCTCACCATGACGCGCAGCGCGCCACCGCCGAGGTTCTCGATGCGCACGAGGTCGCCCAGGACAAACCCCAGGCGATAGTCCACGCGCGGCGGGGCGCCGGCTGCTGAGCCTCCCGCGGCCCAGTTCTCCGGGCAAAACGGCTGCGACGCCCTCAGGGTGACGGAAGCAAACTTGCGGTTAAACAGAGCGGAAAACGGCACAGGGGCGGAAAGGTCGAGCACCACGCGGAGCATGTCGTCGTGCTCGGCATAGCGCACGCTGTGGAGCACAGGCAGCGGCGAGGTTATGGAAACCTGCGCCGCGCTCGCCTGGGCCGACATCCCGAAGTAGCGACACACGGCAACGAGGGGGACGAGCACCTTACCGTTGGCGGAGATCACCGGAGCGCCCAGGTTCACCAGCCGGCCGGAGGCGTCTTGCGCGGTGTGGCTGCCGGTGACGAGGGTGAGCTCGCGGCCGAAGAAGCTTAGCTTAACCACGCCGCGCGGCGTCGTCTGCACTGCGATGCCCAGGGCATCCATGAGCATGTCTGCCCCGGCGTAAAGGTTGCCCTGAACAACGCCCGCGGAGACCTTGCTCGCCAGCCCAATGCCGTTTACTGTGCAGCGAATCGGCGTGGGCCACTGGGCAACGGCATGCGGCGCGCCGGCGAGCGCAAGCGCGCACGCCACGCCCCAGACGAACACTCTCAGGCGCACGGTCGCTCCCATCGCCTTGCCCAGGCGCATGCTCCTGCTCCGCCCCAGCTAGGTGCTATTGGTGTGCTCCGGGTCTTTATCTCTGGCAACGCCTGGCGCGGGCGACAGTTCGAAGCACATGCCACTTAGCCGCGGAGGCGAACTATGTTAAGCGCAGAAAGCGCAGCAACGCCCACGCCTCGCTCGTGGGCCACGCGGAGATAGGTGCGCAGCGGGTCGACATCGTAGAACGTAAGCGCCGCGGCGTCGGTGCTCACCAAGTTCCTGCCGGCGACGATGGCCCCCAGCGGCTCGAGTTTGCCCCGCCCACCGGCGGACCAGCCGGTTACCCGGTGCGTGCCGTCGATGATGCACAGGTCAACTCGCGGCTGGACGAGCACCCCCAACGCGGCGATCGCCTCGGGAAAGCTCCGGTGGAACTGATACATGTTCCGCGTGACGCCCATCATGTTTTTCAGGGTAAGGGTATAGCCGTAAACAGGGTGGTTCTTGAGCCGAGCGAGGCTGATTACGCAATCCGCCCTAAACAGCTCGCGGCACACCTCAATGGCTCGCATCGGCGCCCCGGATACCGGATGAGAGACGTAGTTTTTCGGGTCGTTTTGGGGGTCGAACAGCCGCACGCGCTCGCCCGCCGTGGCCTGGGTAATGCCCGTAGGGTCGGCGTTTGTCCCGAACAGCCCGCGGTTGCTGCAGCAGTGGTCGAGCACGACGATGGAGCGCGCGCCCGCGCCTTTGACGAACTGCACCAGGGCGCGGGCGACCTGCGGGGTAACCGTTCCGCCGGTTTCCGGAGGCTCCGAGAACGCCGCGTTAACCTTGATCAGCACGCGGCTGCCCGGGGCGACGAACGCGCTCATCCCCCCGAGGGCGTCGATCGCCGCCCAGAGGCGCTGGGCGACAAGCCCTCCGCGGGCAACGCACACGTCGGGGGCAGCCGCGCGGACCCACGCTTGCGCGCCCAGCAGGGCTGCTCCTGCAGCAGCGCGCGCCGCTTTGCTCAAGAACTTCCGCCGGCCTTCGCCGCGTGCGTTCATTGCTCGGGCAGGCTCTCCGCTAACGGGTCAGCGTGGCGAACATCGCGTGTACCAGTTTATCCTCGACGACCAAGGCGTTGCCGTGCGCCCCGCGACCGAAAAGCACGTAGGACAGGCCCTCCGTGGGGTTGGGCACCTCGCGGCGCGGGGCGGCAGCGGCCTCGTCCAGGAACAGGCGCACCGCGCGCGGGCTTGTCCACCGCCCGCTGAGCCGCTTGTCGAGCAGGTCTAAAACGTACGAGCGCATGAGCTGCGGCCACATCGCCCGGAACAGCCGCGGGCTGGAGTAGAGATCGAACCCGACGACCCTCCCGTCGGCGGCGACCGCAATCCCGCTTGTGTCCGGCGGAAAGGGCGCGGGAACGAGGGCGTCCTCATACGTCCTCAGTCTGCGCTGAACGTTGCTGTCGAAATAAACGCTCTCGTAGGACTGGGTTTCCGACGGCTTTGCGCGGAGCGCCATGCGCTTGCGCTCGATCTCCTGCCAAACGTCGTTTTGCGTGCCCGCGCCCGCGGCGAGGGTGCGCAGGCGAAGGTGGGCCAGGGCCTCGCCCACGCCGAACTCGGGCGATGGGCCCTTGTTGCGCCCGCGCTCGATGCAAAACACGCTGATGATATACTCCCTCCCCGGGCTCATATAAAAATCGTAAAGCCCGCCCATGCGCCCCTGGTATCCGCCGAAGAACGGCTGGCCGATCTGCGCATATACCGGCTCGCGGCCCAGGTTTTGCACGAGCAGCTCAAACTGCGATCCGCTGGGCGCCTCGCGCACGCGCAGCGTCCCCTGGGCAAACGCCTCCTCGAGGGTCAAAATACGCGTGGGGTCGCGCCAGCGCGGGCTTACGCGCAAGGGGAAAAACTGAATGCCGCGGAACTCCGCGGGCCGGCCGACAAACGTCGAGGCGATCGTTGCCGAGAGCACGTCGCGCTCGGGCATGGGCGGGGGAGCGATGGGCGGCTCGCCGCCGATGACATTGCCCCAAGCTATCGCCCCCGCAGCGCAGAAAACCAGCACAGCAAGCACAGCGCCCCAAGCCCTGCTCATGTCCATCCCACCCCTCCGGTATCGCCCGTCGCTTACACTGTTTCCGACGTTCCTGCGCGGGCAGTTGTTCCCGCAGGCGCGCTACTGCGCGCTTTGTTCCTCGCTCGCGGGCGGGCGGGGCTCGACGATAACCGTCTTTGCCTGGTCGTAAATGTGCAGCCCAGGGGCCCCACCGCGCGCCCGCCGAACATGTTTTTTCAGCGTATAGTCCACGGGCACAAGCCGCGAATGACGCGCCTTGGAATAATACGCGGCGATTTGCGCGGCGAACTCCACCGTGCTCTCCGGCACACGCTCCGGCTGGCGGTTTGTGCGCACGATAACGTGCCCGCCGCGAATGTCGCGCGCGTGAAACCACAGGTCGTCGGGGTCGGCGATGTGCCTGAGGATCTCGTCGCTTTCCGCAGCCGAGCGCCCCACGACAACTTGGTAGCCATCGGGCGAGAGAAGTCGGAGCAGGCGGTCCTCGGCGCGCACGCCGCGGCCCGCGCGCTGCTTGGGCTGCTGCTCCCGCCGAAGCAGGCCCCGCTCCTCCAGCCTGCGCGCAAGCGCGCGCAGCTCCCCCGCGTCCTGCGCCTGCGCAACCTCCGCGGCGGCGCGCTCGAGCAGTGCGATCTCCTCGGCCACGGCGCGCATTCGCTCCGGGGCGCGCTCGGCGGCGCGCTCTAGGCTTTTGCTTCGGCGAAACAGGCGCTCGGCGTTGGCTTGGGGGGAAAGCTCGGGGTTAAGGGGGATGGTCTCCGGCGGGGCGCCCTCGAGGAAGATGTTGGGCAGGGTAACCTCGCGCGCGCCCACGGGCACGAGGCGCATGTGCGCCAGGAGGAGCTCCGCCCGGCGGCGTAGCTGCCGCGCCTCCTCGCGCCGGGCAACGTCGCGCTCCAGCCGTGCCAGGCGCTCCCTTCTCCGGTCGATCTCGCGGGCGATTCTCCTCGCCAGGGCAGCGCGCTGCGCGGCCAAGGCCATGTTCGCGCGCTCGGCTTCGACCGCGAAAGCAAGCGCCGGGCCGAAAAGGGGGATGCGCTCCAGCCGCGCCTCGCGCTGCAGATGGTGTAGCGGGAGGGGATAGACGAGCTCTGAACCGTCGGCGCGGACGTGCCGCGTGGGCGAAAACGCCCGCTCGCGAAGAATTTGCCCGAGCTCGGCGAGGACGCGGGCCAGGGCCCTGGTCTGCTCGCCGAGCTCTTGCGCGGGAGTTTCGGGATCTGCCCCCGCGCGAAAGAGCAGCTCTTTAAGCAAAACCTCGCTCATTCCGTCAACCGCGTCGCGCAGCCACTTGCCCACTGGCTGGTCGCTGGGGGCTTGAGCAATGAGCTCCCTCGCGCGCTCCTCGTCAAGTGCAGCAGGGTCTAGCCTGTCGCGAAATGGGGGGCGGATGTAGTCCACATGGGGAAGCACCGTGCGCACGCGGGAGAGGTCGGCGGTAATGTGCTTTGCGGCCTCGAGGATCGTCCCCACGTTGTTTAAAAGAATAATGTTGGAGTGCTTGCCCATGATCTCGACAACGATGGTGCGCACGGGATCTGCGAGCCGCGGATTTGTCGGCTGAACCTCGAACTTTATGATGCGGTCGAAAGCCACCTGCGAGACGCCGCACACCGCCGCGCCGAGAAGATGCTTGCGCGCAAACAGGACGAAGGGAAAGGTTCTTTCCTGTGCTCGCGGAGGAGAGGGGGCGAGGTGCGCACGGGCAAACTGCGCCGAAGCGGACAGACAAAGGTAACGCTCGCGCCCTTGGGCAAACACGCGCAGCCAAAGCTCCAGGCGCTCGGGCTGGTAGACCTCGCGGATCGTCCCTCCGACGAGGTGCTCGCGCAGCTCGGCGAGGGAACAGGCGCAACACAGGGCGTCGAAGACCACGGCGCATCCTCCGCACAGGGGCATTCGCCGGAGCCGGCGGCGCTCATTCCTAATAATAAGCTTGTTTGCCCCGCCTAGGGAAACTGTGCTACACTTTGCGCGCAATGAGCAAAGTGGGTCCGCTGGGCCGGCAGCCTCGGGGAATTATCTTCGTCATCTCCGGCCCCTCCGGCGTAGGCAAGGGCACCGTGCTCCGCGCGGCGTTGGAGCAAGTGGAGGGCATCGAGGTCTCCGTCTCCGCGACAACGCGCCCCCCACGCGCCAACGAGGAGCACGGTGTGGCCTATTATTTCATGTCCGACGACGATTTTAGCGCCGCGGTAGAGCAGGGCAAGTTTTTGGAGTGGGCGCACTATCACCGCTGGCGCTATGGCACGCTGCGCAGCGAAGTTCAGCGGATAACCGGCCAAGGGTGCGACGTGGCCCTGGAGATCGATGTGCAGGGGGCGCGCCAGGTGCGTGCCACATGTCCGGAGAGCGTGCTCATTTGTCTGCTCCCTCCTTCGTTCGACGACCTTAGGGTGCGCTTGGAAAAGCGTGGGACGGAGACGGTGGAGGAGATCGCAGAGCGCCTTGAGGTGGCGAAGGAGGAGATTCGCAGCGCGAAAGAATTTGACTACATCGTAGTCAACGACGAGATACAAAGCGCGGCACAGGAGCTGTGCGCCATTTTCCGCAGCGAGAGGCTGCGCGTGTGCCGCGCGAATGTGGACGCGATTTTGGGACAGCTCACGTAGCGGCTGCCGCGCGCCAATAGGAGGCAGTTCGGATGAGTGTGGTAAATCTGCGCGACTCCACGGGGAGCGGGACGAGGTATCTCACCTCAGAATCGGTCACCGAGGGCCACCCGGACAAGATGGCGGACCAGATCTCCGACGCCATCCTCGACGCCATCCTCGGCAAAGACCCCACCGGCCGCGTAGCCTGCGAAACGCTGCTCACCACGGGCTGCGCGATCGTCGCCGGGGAGATTACTACCACCTGCTACGTGGACATCGCGGGCATCGTGCGCACGACGATCCGCGATATCGGCTACGTCAACGCCGACTGGGGGTTTGACGCGGACAGCGGCGGGGTGCTTGTGGCCATCCAGGAGCAGTCCGGCGACATTGCCCAAGGCGTGGACAAAGGCGGGGCGGGCGACCAGGGGATGATGTTCGGCTTCGCCTGCCGGGAAACCCCAGAGCTTATGCCCGCGCCGATCATGTTCGCCCACCGGCTAACCAAGCGCCTGGCCCAGGTGCGCAAGGAGGGCATCCTTCCCTACCTCCGCCCGGACGGCAAAAGCCAAGTAACCGTGCAATACGACGGCGACAAGCCGGTGCGCGTGGACACGGTGGTCATCGCCGCCCAACACGAGCATACCATTACTCAGGAGCGCATTCGCGAGGACGTTATCGAGCACGTCGTCAAGCCCGCGCTGCCCGCGGAGATGCTCGACGACAAGGTAAGGTATTTCGTCAACCCCACGGGGCGGTTTGTCATCGGCGGCCCGCGCGGCGACACCGGGCTTACCGGGCGAAAGGTTATGGTAGACACCTATGGCGGGCTGGCGCGCCACGGCGGCGGGTGCTTTTCCGGCAAGGACCCGACGAAGGTCGACCGCTCGGCGTCGTATATGATGCGCTACCTGGCGAAGAACATCGTCGCCGCGGGCCTTGCCGAGCGCTGCGAGCTGCAGGTGGCCTACGCGATCGGCGAGCCGCAGCCCGTGTCCCTGGCCATCGAGACGTTTGGCACGGAAACCGTGGACCCGCGCAAGATCCTCGAAGCAATCCGAGAGAACTTCGACCTCTCCCCAGGCGGGATCATCGACTACCTCGACCTCCGCCGCCCCATCTACCGGCGCACCGCGGCCTATGGCCATTTCGGCCGCTCCGAGCCCGAGTTTACCTGGGAGCGCCTGGACTGCGTGGAGCTTCTTAAAGAGGCGACGGCGTAACGGGCATTTTCCACAGCACGGGCGAGCGCAGGGCATTTTAGGAATTCGGGCGATGTCCACCGAGCTTTACGCCAGGGTGCTTATTGACCGCCGGGGCGCGCGGGGCGAGGAGATGATCCTTACCTATCGCGTGCCGCCGGAGCTGGGCGAGCTTGCCCCGGGCGACCCCGTCCTCGTGCCTCTCGGCCGCACGCAGGCCACGGGATATGTGCTCGAGCTTTCCCCAGCGGCCGACGAGGTGCTGCCTCGCCTGCGCAACATCGCCGCGGCCCTCGCCGAAGCGCAGCCCGTCCCCGCGGAGCTCATGGCCCTCGCGCGGTGGATTTCCCAGCAGTATTGCTGCTCGCTCGCTGGCGCCGTGCGCGCCATGGTGCCTGAGGGAGCGCATGGGCGCGTGGAGCGCCGCTATGCCGCGGTCGCTTTAGAGCAGCAAACGCTTCTTTGCGCGGAGGAGGACGAGGTCCTCGCCGCACTGCGGGAAAGCGAGCGGCCCCTCGCCCCGCGGGAGGTCGCCCGCCGCGTGGGGCGCAGCGTAACCCGCGAGGAGCTGGACGCGCTTGTGCGCAGGGGGCAGGCGCGGGTTGTCTGGGTCGCCGTCGCTCCGCGGACGAAGCGCAAAACGCGGCGCGCTTTGGCGCTTGCCTGCACCGCGGAGGAGGCCGAGCGGCGCGCCGGGGAGCTCGAGCGCCGCGCCCCACGGCAGGCGGAGCTTTTGCGCAAGCTAGCACGCGCAGGGCGGCCCCTGCCCCTGGCGGAGCTCGGGCCGCTGCGCGCCGCCGCCGACGCCCTGTGCCGCAAGGGCCTGGCCGAGAAAACCGTCGTTGACGTGCGCCGCGCCCCTGCGCTGGACACGACGTGGCAGCGCGAGGCGCGCGGCGTGGAGCTTACGCCCGAGCAACGCCAAGCCCTGGACGCGATTACCTCGGCCCTTGCCGCGCGCCGGCCGGAGCGCGTGCTCCTGCACGGAATTACGGGAAGCGGCAAGACCGAGGTTTACCTGCGGGCGATCGGCCGTGTGCTTGGGGGCGGCGGCGGGGCGATCGTGCTTGTGCCGGAGATTTCCCTTACCCCGCAGGTCGCAGCGCTGTTTCGGCGGAGGTTTGGCGACCTTGTCGCTGTCCTGCACAGCGCGCTGTCGGCGGGCGAGCGGTTGGACGAGTGGCGGCGCATTCGCCGGGGCGAGGCGCGCGTGGCCGTCGGCGCGCGCTCGGCGGTGTTTGCCCCCGTGCCCGAGCTGCGCCTGATCGTCGTAGACGAGGAGCACGAGTCCTCCTATAAGCAGGACCACCACCCGCGCTATCACGCGCGGCGCGTGGCGGAGCAGCGGGCCAAGGAAGCGGGCGCGGTGCTTGTTTTGGGCAGCGCTACGCCCGCGGTAGAGACATATTTTCGCGCGCAGCAGGGCGAGCTGCGGCTTGTCTCCCTGCCCTATCGCGTGGCGGGCGGGGAGCTGCCCGAGGTGGAGATCGTTGACCTGCGCAAGGAGCGCGCGGAGCGCAAGCGCGCGCTGATTAGCGAAAGACTGGCCGAGGAGCTCGCGGCATGTGTCGCCCGGGGCGAGCAGGCGATACTTTTCTTAAACCGGCGCGGTTTTGCGCCATATGTGTTCTGCTATCAGTGCGGCGAGGCATTTCGCTGCCCTAACTGTGCGGTCTCGCTCACGTTTCACTCGCGCGAGCGCGAGCTGCGCTGCCACCACTGCGACTTTCGCCGCGCTGCGCCGGAGACGTGCGACAACTGCGGAAGCATTCACCTTTCGTTTTCCGGCGCGGGCACGGAGCGCGTGCATGAGGAGCTTTGCGCCCACGTCCCCCAGGCGCGTATTTTGCGCATGGACCGCGACACCGTTAGCGCAAAGGGGATGCACGAGCGCATTCTTGGGGCGTTTGCCCGGGGCGAGGCCGATGTTCTTATGGGCACGCAAATGATCGCCAAGGGGTTAGACTACGAGTCGGTAACGCTTGTGGGAGTAATTTCCGCCGATATTGGGTTGAATTTTTCGGACTTCCGCGCAGCAGAGCGGACATTTTCCCTGCTCACGCAGGTCAGCGGGCGCGCGGGCCGCGGCCCGCGGCCGGGGAGGGTGATCATCCAAACGTTTCAACCGGAGCACTTTGCCATCCAAGCCGCCGTGGCCCAGGACTACGGCGCGTTTTACGAGCGCGAAATTGCCTTTCGGCAAAAGCACGGCTACCCGCCGTTTCGCCGGCTGGCGAATGTCGTTGCCGCGGCGGAGGAGGCGGACGTCGCCGTGGCCGCGGCGCAGCGCTTTGCCCAAGCAGCGCGAGGGGAGAAGGGCAACAGCGAGGAGTACGACGTTCTCGGGCCCTCGCCCGCGCCGCTGCAGCGGCTAAGAGGCCGCACGCGGTGGCATGTGGAACTGTTTGGCCCGGACGACGGCCTGCCCGAGTTCGTGCGGCGGGCGCTAAAGGGCGTGGACGAGGAGACGCGCAGGGTGCTCACGGTGGACGTTGATCCGAGCTCGGTGCTTTAGCTGCCTGCGTGGCAGGCCGAGGGGTTGCATTTGGCGATGGCCATTTTGCCCATAGTTAAGTACGGCGAGCCCGTATTGCGCAAGCGCGCGCGGCCGGTGCCCCGGATAGACGCCGAGGTGCGCCGCCTGATGGAGGATATGGTGGAGACGATGCTCGAGGCCCCGGGCATCGGCCTCGCCGCGCCGCAGGTCGGGCAGCGCAGCCGGATCATCGTCGCGCAGATCGAAGGCGACGAGGTGCTCATGCTCGCCAACCCGCGAATTATCGAGACCGCGGGCGAGCAGGAGGCGTGGGAGGCGTGCCTCAGCCTGCCCGGGCTACAGGGCAAAGTCGTGCGCCCGGCGCGGGTGGTCGTCCGCGGCGTGGATCAGTCCGGCAAGACGGTGACCATCGAGGCCACAGACCTCGCCGCGCGCTGCCTGTGCCACGAGATCGACCACTTGCACGGAATAGTGTTCGCCGACCGCAGCCCAGACGACGCCATCCGCTGGGTGTTCGAGGCGGGCAAGGACCCGGAGACAGGCGAACCGCAATATGCCTACGAATACGTGACGCGCGAGGAAGCGTTTGCGGAGCTCGTCCGCCGCTGGCGTGCGGAGCGGGCGAAACGCCGCGCGCAGAAAAAGGGGTAAGCAACGGTGCGCGTAGTGTTCATGGGCACGCCGGACATCGCTGTTCCCACGCTTCACGCCCTGCGCGAGGCGGGGCACGAGGTGTGTTTGGTAATCACCCAGCCCGACCGGCCGCGCGGCCGGGGGCGCAAGTGCGTGCCCTGTGCGGTAAAGTGCGCGGCGGAGGAGGCGGGGCTGCCTATTACCCAGCCCGAGCGCGTGGGCGAGGAGGAGTGCTGCGCGCTGCTCCGCCGGCTGCAGCCGGATGCGTTTGTCGTTGTCGCGTTTGGGCAAATCCTCCCCCCAGAGGTGCTTGCTATTCCCCGCCTGGGGAGCATAAACGTGCATTTTTCGCTTCTCCCGAAATATCGCGGGGCGGCGCCGGTCGAGCGCGCGCTTATGGCCGGGGAGACGAAAACCGGCGTTACCATTATGCTCATGGACGAGGGGATGGACACGGGGCCGATCCTCGCCGCGCGCGAGGTGGAGATCGGCGAGGAGGAGACCGCGGGGGAGCTGAAGGAGAGGTTGGCGGAGCTTGGCGCGCCGCTGCTTGTGGAAACGCTCGAGGCGTTTGCCGCGGGCAAAATTACCCCCCAGCCTCAAGACCACGAGGCGGCGACATATGCCCGGAGGATTAAGAAGGAGGAGGCGGAGATCGACTGGGCGCGGCCGGCGCGGGAGATATTCAACCTTGTGCGCGCGATGAACCCTGCGCCCGGCGCCTATACTTGGTTTCGGGGCAAGCAACTAAAGATTTGGCGCGCGCGTGTGGCGCAAGAATCGGCCCAGGCCGAAGGAATTCCGGGCACGGTGACAGAAGCAAGCAAGTGTGGTATTCTGACCAAGACCGGCCGCGGGTTGCTGCGCCTGGAAGAAGTGCAGGTGGAGAGCCGGGGACGAGTTACCGGGGCGGAGTTTGTTAACGGCTACCGGGTGGCGCGGGGAGAAGTGCTCGGGAGGTAGCGGCTAGGTAAGAGCCCCGGCCTGCGCTGCGCTGTCGGGGAGACAAGGAAGGCGGGGGGCTTCCCGAGAAGCGAGAAGTGGTTAACGGTCGGGCGTTTGCCGGCTAGGCCGCTTGTTGGGCGGGAGGCCAGGCAGCCCGCGAGGGGAAGCTGCTTCCATGGCTAGCGAGGATCTCGACGGACTGCTAGCTCAGGCTGACCAGTTCCGCATAAATGGCGAGTACGAAAAGGCGCAGCCGCTTTATGAAAAAATCCTCTCTCAGGACGACTCTATTGCCGCGGCGTGGAACGGCCTGGGCCACTGCCAACTGAACACCGGGTTTTTCGAGGAGTCCATCGCGAGCTACGAAAAGGCGTGGCAGCTTGCCCCCGACGAGCTGAAATATGGCAACCACCTGGGCAAGGCCCTGTGCATGATCGGCGAGTATGAGCGGGCAAAGCAGGTGTTTAAAGAGGTTCTTGCCAAAGACCCGGAAAACCAGGAAGCGCTAGAGCAACTTGCCTACTTTCCCGAGGAGTCCGACGACGTCTCCTGAAATTGCACTGCGCGCTGGCGCGATGCCCCCGCATCGCTTGCCTGTTTCCCCTGCGCTAAGCCAAGGGAAGATGAGCTGCTTTGGCCGATGTCTGGGTTAAGTTCGAGCCGGACAACGCGCGCGTCGGCGTTCCCCGGGGCACGCTTGTCCTCGTCGCCGCGCGCCGGGCGGGCGTGCCCATAGAGTCGCTGTGTGGGGGCAGGGGCGTATGCGGGAAGTGCCTGTGCCGCATCGTTGAGGGCGAAATCGCCGAAGAAGGCGAGCAGCGCGCCGTGCTTGGCGCGCAATACGAGGCCGGCCTACGCCTCGCCTGCCAGACGCGGCTGCTTTCCGACGCCACGGTTTATGTCCCACAAGAGGCGCGCGTAAGCACGCCGCAGATCTTGGAGCAGGCGGCATTTTCCCTGGGCGAGCGCGCGCCGCAGCCCGCCGTACGCAAGGTATATGTTACCCTTCCCCGGCCCTCGCTGAGCGACCCGCGGGGCGACCTGGAGCGGCTGCTCGACGCCCTGCGCGAGGGCGGCGTTGCCGAGCCGCGCTGCCCGCACGTTCGCGCGTTGCGCGAGCTCCCGCGCCTCCTGCGGCAAGCGGACTTTGCGGTAACGGCGCTGCTGCGCGAAAACGAGCTGCTTGCCGTTGAGCCAGGCGAGACTACCTCCGAGCTCTACGGCATCGCCCTAGACCTCGGGACAACGACGGTGGTCGGCTATCTTGTGGACCTGCGCACGGGCGAGCGCTTGGCCTGTGCCTCGACGCTTAACGACCAGGTGCAGTTTGGCGACGACGTCGTCTCGCGCATCTCGTTCGCCGCGCAGGGCGCGGAGCAGCGCCGCGAGCTGCAGCGTGCCGCGCTGAGCAGCGCAAACCGCGTTATCGAGCAGGCCTGCGCGCAGGCGAAGGTCGTTCGCGAGCGCGTCTCCCTGGCAACGTTCGTGGGCAACACGTGCATGAGCCACCTGTTCTGGGGCATTGACCCGTTTGCCCTGGCGCAGGCGCCGTATACCGCCGCAGTGCAGCAGGGGTTAGAGGCGCCGGCGGGCGAGGTTGGCCTGGGCATCGCCCCCGGGGCGCTTGTCCGCTGGCTGCCGAACATCGCGGGCTGGGTTGGCGCGGACACCGTCGGGGTCATTCTGGCCACGGGCATGCACCGCAGCCAAGACGTTTGGCTGGCCATTGACATTGGCACAAACGGCGAGGTTGTTCTGGGGAACCGCGAGCGCCTGCTCGCCTGCTCTTGCGCAGCGGGCCCGGCATTTGAGGGGTCGCAAATTCGCCAGGGGATGCGCGGGGCGGAGGGCGCCGTGGACCACGTGGACATCCTCGACGGCAGCGTAACCTACACGACGATCGGCGGCGCGCCGGCGCGCGGGATCTGCGGCTCGGGGCTCGTCGATGCTGTGGCCAGCCTGCGCCGTGCGGGGCTGGTGGACGAGTCCGGCCGGCTGGCGAATGAGCAAACGCTGGCGGACGACGTTTCCCCCGACCTTCGCGCGCGGCTCGTGGAGATCGACGGCCAGCCGGCGTTTGTCATCGTTTCCGCGGAGGAGAGCGCCCTGGCCGAGCCTGTGGCCCTTACCCAGCGCGACATTCGCCAGCTTCAATTGGCCAAGGGGGCGATTGCCGCGGGGGTGCGCATTCTGCTTGACGAAGCAGGGCTTGAGCCGGGCGATGTGCGGCGGGTGCTCCTCGCTGGGGCGTTTGGCTGGTATATTCGGCAGAGCAGCGCGGCGGAGATTGGGCTGTTTCCGCGTGAGCTGGAGGAGCGTGCGGAAGCCGTGGGCAACGCCGCCGGGGCAGGGGCGTATCTCGCCCTGGTCTCCGAGGAGCTTTTCGCCGAGGCACAGGAGATCGCCCGCCGTGTAACGTACATCGAGCTTGCCGGGCGGCCGGAGTTCGACTCCGCGTTTGCCGAGGCTATGCTCTTTTCCCCTGGCGAACGGGAAGCGGGGTAGTTGGGCTAAAGGGAAGGAGCAGCATCGTCGGGTAAAGAACGAAGCAGCCGCCAGCGCGGGCGCTTTCTGCGCGTCGCGAAGCTCAGTGCTCAGACTGCGGAGGGAAAACGATGGCTGACTTGCGCGCACTGGCCGAAGCGGTGATTAACGGGAAAAAAGACGAGGCGGAGCGGCTCACCAAAGAGGCCTTGGAGCAGGGCGTGGCCCCGGGCGAGATTATTAACGAGGGGCTCGTCGCGGGAATGAGCGTGGTCGGCGAGAAGTTCAAGAACAACGAGTTTTACGTCCCTGAGGTGCTCATTGCCGCGCGGGCGATGAAGTCCGCCATGGCGCTCGTCAAGCCGCATCTGAAGGAGGGCGATGTGCAAAGCCAAGGCAAGGTGGCCATCGGCACTGTGCGCGGCGACCTTCACGATATCGGCAAGAACCTTGTCGCGATGATGCTCGAGGGCGCGGGGTTTGAGGTAGTAGACCTCGGCGTAGACGTGGCCCCGGAGCAGTTCGTCAGCGCGGTTACCGAGCACGGCGCGGACATCGTCGCTATGTCGGCGCTGCTCACGACAACCATGCCGAGCATGAAGGACACGATCGACGCCCTGGCCGATGCTGGGCTGCGCGAGAAAACGAAGGTGCTCATTGGCGGGGCGCCGGTAACGCAGAGCTACGCGGACGAGATCGGCGCCGACGGCTACGCTCCGGACGCGGCCTCGGCCGTGGACAAGGCAAAGGAGCTGCTCGGCGCCTAGGCGGACCCCGCACGCAATAGAATTCGTTGTACACTGTGGGCCGCTGGTCCCTGCGGATCGCGGCCCGCAGCGCTTTTGCCCGGGAGGAGCAGAGCGGTGACGCAAACGATCACTGTGCGCCCCGAGCGTAAGGTGCGGCCGCGTCAGGTGGCGCAGTGGGCGCTGGTCGTTTTCGTCATCGGCTTTTGCGGCCTTGTCCTGTACCTGCGCGAGACGACCTATGACTCAGTAATCGTCCTCGGCGACTCGATGGAGCCCACGCTGCAAGACTCCGATCGGCTCATTGCGTTAAAGCATCCTTATCCGGCGATGAGCCCGCAGCGAGGCGATATCGTCGTCGTTGAGCCGGGCAACGGGACGATCGCCGTCAAGCGTGTAGTTGCCGTCGCTGGGGATCGCCTATATATCGCGCGCGGCCACCTCTACGTGAACGGCAGGCGGTGCGAGGAGAGCTACGTCAAGGAGCCGATGATCGCCGAGCGGCCCTATGGCCCGCTCACCGTGCCCGAGGGCCACGTCTATGTCATGGGTGACAACCGCAACCACAGCGAGGACTCGCGCGACTATGGGCCGGTGAGCTACGAGCATGTTACGGGGCTGGTGATCTGTCGCATTTGGCCGTTGTCTAAGCTAAAGTATTTTCGGCGCTAGGGGCTGGCCCGTGTCTTAGTGGTGAGGGATTTGTGGTGAGAGCGTGGTGAATTGGTTAACTAGCGGGTGAAAAAGGAACCAAAAGGAAAAATCGCACGGGCGAGCAAGGAACCATTATCCAGCCGCCGAAATAGAGCGAGAGAATAGCTGGGGCGCCGCGCCAGATCAGAAAGTCCGGGACCCGCCCGGCGATTCTCTTATTGCGCGTAGTGGAAGGGTTTCCCGACGGCTGCTGTTCCGGCACGGGCATGTGCCGGACGGTTGTTTACGTCTTCCCTTCTTCGCCGCGCTAAACAGTAGGGCGTGGCGGTGTGTTTTTTTCCAGCGCCTTTTCGTGCCCTGTTATTCGTTTGCCATGATGAGCAGCAGGGGGGAATGCGAAACACTGGAGAGAGGCTGGTGCTGTGGCACATGGCAAATACGAAGGCTGCGGTGTTTACCGTGATGCTTGGAGAGGGA
Source organism: uncultured Armatimonadia bacterium (assembly GCA_964565895.1). GTDB lineage: Bacteria > Armatimonadota > Zipacnadia > UBA1398 > CAZMGT01 > CAZMGT01. The sequence goes on along the minus strand of CAZMGT010000002.1, from coordinate 7,340 downwards.
TATGGGTTACAGCAGGCAGCCGAACTGGTTAGAGCATATGGGTTCGACGGCATCGAGTGGAGAGTGCACGAGAGCTGGCATATCCCCCTTGCCCAGGTGGAGCAGTTAGCGGGACAGGTTTACGAGCTGTGCGCAAGCAACGGCCTGGACATTTGCGCGTTGTCCACATATCTTGCCCCCTCCGACCCCGAGCTTGTCGCGGTGTTTTATGCCGCGGCTGCCGTGGAGGCGAACCTTGTGCGCGTCGCCGTCCCGCGCTTTGCCCGCGGCGACAACTACTTTAAGCTGCTCGACCAGACCAAGGCGGACCTCGACGCTCTCCTCCCCCTATGCGAGCGCACCGGCGTCAAGGCGTGCATCGAGACGCATCACGGAAACATCGCGTGTAGCGCCTCGCTCGCGAAGGCGATCGTCGGTGACTTTCCCCCGGAGCTCGTCGGCGTTATTTATGACCCGGGCAATATGGTCCACGAGGGATACGAGAACTATCGCCTGGGCGTGCAAATTCTCGGCCCCCACCTGGCGCACGTTCACGTAAAGAACGCCGGCTGGTTTCGCGATGAGGAGGGCACATGGCGCTGCCGCTGGACGCCGGTGCGCGAGGGCATCGTAGACTGGCTCGAGGTGGCCCAGGACCTCGCCGCGGCGGGGTTCGACGGCTTCCTCAGCTTCGAGGATTTCTCCGACGCCCCTGTGGAGCAGCGCCTAAGCGAGGACATTGCTCTTATCCGCGATATCCGCGGGCAGTAGACGGCGGCTGTCGTAGGATCCCGCAAACGTCGTGGCCCAGGCTGTGGCCCCTCTTTCGCCCCCCGCGCGGCAGGAGAACAAGCAAGCGGAAATGAACCAGGAGAGGCAGAGCGGGAGCGGCGCGCAGATGAAGCTCGTCGTTGGCTTGGGCAACCCCGGGGGGCGCTATGTGGGCACGCGCCACAACGTGGGTTTTTCCGTGGTGGAGCGCGTGGCCGAGCGGCTGGGCATTGCCTTTTCGCACAAAAACTGGCGCGCGGAGGTGGGCGAGGGGTGGCACGGCGAGCACAAGGTCGTCCTCGCTAAGCCCCTGACCTACGTTAATCTGAGCGGCGAGTCCGTGCGGCTGATGGTTCACTTTTTCCGGCTGGAGCTGCGCGACCTGCTCGTCGTGTGCGACGATGTAAACTTGGAGTTGGGCCGGCTGCGGCTGAGGCCCGCGGGGAGCTCCGGCGGCCACCGCGGCCTGGAGTCGATTATCTCTCGCCTGGGGAGCAGGGAGTTTCCGCGGCTGCGCATCGGCATCGGCCGCGCCCCGGGCGTCCCCCTGCAGACTTACGTCCTAAGCCGGTTTTCCGAAGACGAGCTTGCCGCGCTGCTTCCCCAGTTGGATAAGGCTGCCGAGGCCGTCGTCTCCTGGCTAGAAGAGGGCGTCGAGCGGACGATGAGCCGCTACAACACCCCGCGCACATGAGCCGCCCGCTGGTCGCCATTGCCGCTGCGTTCGCCCTGGGCACTGCGCTGGGGTATTACCCCGTGCTTCCCCTCGGCGCATGGGTGGCCCTCGGCGCACTGGCCCTGGGCCTCGCCGCGGCGTGCCACGTGCGCTGCGCGCGCCTTGCCGGCCCGGCGATCGCTGTCGCGGCGGTGTTCGTCGCTGCCGCGTACTGCGCCGTGCGCATGCTCCCGCCCGCGCGCGACCTGTCGCACCTGCCCTTGGGCAAGCGGGTAGTTGTTGTCGGCTGGTGCGACGAGCCCGTCCCCGGCGACCGCCCCTGGGCGGCGTTCTCCATGTCCGTGGAGTGGGTCCGCATAGATGGGATGTGGTATCGCGCGGAAGGGCACGCTAACATCGAGGCCTGGAACCCGCTCCCCGCACAGCTCGGCGACCCCATCGCCGCATATGGCACGCTCGTTGAGCCCCCGCGGGCGACCAATCCCGGGCAGTTTGACCTGCGGCGTTTTTTGCGGCTTAAGCGCAAGGCGTTTGTCTCGCTTAAGTATGCGCAAATCTCGCGCCCGCTGGCCGCTCCCCTGCCCTCGCCCAACGCCTGGGGGGCCCGCGCTCGCGCGCTAATTCGCGAGCGCCTGCGCCAAGCGATGCCCCGCGCCAACCCCACCCTGGCCACCGACCTCCTCATGGCGACGGCCTACGGCGTGCGCAGCGGCGCCCTGCCCCGGCAGATCGTGGACCACTTCCGCCGCGCGGGGACGGTCCACGTGCTCGTCGTCTCCGGCAGCCAGGTTACGCTGGTGGCATTTTTGGTGCTTATGCTGTGCGCCCGCTCGCGCCTCCCTTTGGGGCTGCAGGTGGCGCTTTCCGCGGCGGCGGTGCTCGGCTATGCCTGCCTCGCCTTTGGCGAGGCATCGATCACCCGGGCGACGATTATGGCCCTGCTCCTGATGGCCGCGCTGCGCTTTCGCAGAGACTACGACATTGTTGCCGCCCTTGCTGCGGCGGCGGTGCTCATCATCCTTTCCGACCCGGCGAACCTGTTCGACGTCGGCTTTCAGCTCTCCGTGGCCGCCGTGGTGGGCATTATTTTGTTCGTCCTCCACTGGCCGGGGCTAACCGACCCTGTGCCTCGTGGAGCGGCGGAGTATGGCCTGCGCCAGCTCTGGCGCGGGGCGAAGATTTGCTTAATGACCTCGCTCGGCGCGTGGCTGATGACCGCGCCGCTGATCGCCCATTACTTCCACCGCGTGTCGCTCGTGGGCATTGCCGCGAACATCGTTGCCGTGCCCGTGGCCTGGCTTATGACAGTGCTCGGGCTTTCGGCGTCGGCGGTGGTGTGGCTGGGCGAATGGGCGGCGTATCCGCTGCTTTGGCTGGCGAGCTGGCTGGGGGAGCTGCTCGTGCGCTCTGCGGCGTGGTTCGCCAACCTGCCCGGGGCCTGTCTGGAGCGCGTCACTGCGAGCTGGCCGGCGATCTTCGCCTGGTGGGCAGTGGTTGTCGGGGGGCACCGCGCGGCAGTGCTCTGGCTTAGCGCGCGCCGCGCGCCAGGGCATAATGCGCGTGCAGAAAAAGACCTGGGCGACGGATAAAGGGCCCAAACGCTGGCCGGAGTTAATCACAGCGGGCGATGGCGGCCACGGGGCGGCGCGCGCAAAAATTTTTTGCCCGCACGAAGGACTGACGCGGGGCTTGCCGAAGCAACCTCTGTCGGTCGGCCTTGGGCTGGCCGCTTCGCTTGTGTAGGACACCTCAACTGATGCCTACGGTACGGAACCACGATGTGCTAATCCTCGGGTCGGGCCTCGCCGGCCTCCGCGCGGCGCTGGAGATCGCGCGCTCGATGCAGGGCGCGGCGGACATTGGGCTCGTGTCCAAGGTTCAGGTGATGCGCTCGCACTCGGTCTGCGCGGAGGGCGGCACGGGGGCCGTGTTGCGCCCCGAGGAGGGCGATAGCCTGGAGCTTCACTCCTGGGACACGATCAAGGGCTCGGACTTCCTCGCCGACCAGGACGCCGTAGATCACTTCGTCGAGCGTTGCCCGCTGGAGATCCGCCAGCTCGAGCACTGGGGTCTTCCCTGGTCGCGTCGCGACGACGGGCGAATGTGGCAGCGGCCGTTCGGCGGCCACAGCTTCCCCCGAGCAACGATGGCCGCGGACAAAACCGGCTTTTTCGAAATGCAAACGCTTTATGACACGCTGCTTAAGCACCAAAACGTCGCTCTTTATTCCGAGGTGTTCGTCACGAAGATCGTTGTCCACGAGGGCGAGTTTCGCGGCCTTTTGGCGATCGACATGACCGGCGGCGAGTTTCTCACGCTGTGCGCCAAGGCGCTGATTATCGCCAGCGGCGGCTTGGGGACGCTGTATGGGTTTACCACCTATTCGCAAACGGTCACCGGCGACGGCCAGGCGATGGCCTATCGCGCGGGCCTTGCTTTGGAGGACCCGGAGTTTATCCAGTTTCACCCCACTGGGCTGGTCCCCTCGGGGATCCTCATGACCGAGGGCTGCCGCGGCGAGGGGGGGTATCTCATTAACGCGCGCGGCGAGCGGTTCATGGAAAAGTATGCCCCGGGGATGATGGAGCTTGCCCCGCGCGATATTGTCTCGCGCTCCATGATGACCGAGATTAACGAGGGCCGCGGGTTTGAGGGCCCGCGCGGGCTGAACTACCTGCACTTGGACCTCACGCACCTGGGCGCGGAGAAGATAAACCGCAGGCTGCCGCTTATCCGCGAGGTGTGCATGAAGTTCCTCGGGCTAGACCCCATCGAAAAGCCCATTCCCGTGCGCCCTGTCGCTCACTACTCGATGGGCGGCATTGAGGCCGATCTCACCGGGGCGACGGCCGTGCAGGGAATCTGGGCCGCGGGCGAGGTCGCCTGCATCTCGGTGCACGGGGCGAACCGTCTGGGGTGCAACTCTACCGCAGAGTGCCTTGTTTGGGGAACGATTACCGGCGCTGAGGTCGCAAAGTACCTGCGCAAGAACCCCCCGCTGCCCGACATGCCCCGGGGCGTTGCCGAAGAGGAATATAAGAGAATTTACGACGATGTGCTTGGACGCGACGGCGGCGAGAACCCCTATGACATTCGCCGCGAGCTGCGCGAGATTATGGATCACTACGTGGGCGTATTTCGCACGACGGAGGGCTTAAACACCGCGCTGGGCAAGGTGCGCGAGCTTAAAGAACGCTTCGGCAAGATTACCATTAAAGACAAGCGCCGCGTGTATAACACGAACCTGCAGCATGCGCTGGAGATCGAAAACCTGCTCGACCTAGCGGAGGTAATCATCGTCGCCGCGCTGGCGCGCAAGGAGTCGCGCGGGGCGCACGCCCAGCTTGACTATCCCAAGCGCGACGACGACAATTTCCTCAAGCATACCCTCGTGCGCTGGAGCGAGCAGGGGCCGCAGATCGACTATAAGCCGGTGAAAATTACCAAGTGGAAGCCGGTGGAGCGGAAGTACTGAGAAGATGGCCGAGCAGGAGCACAAGCGATTTCGGCACCGCCTGGGAATTATCGGCTGGGCGTTTGGCGCCCGCTGGGGCATCGAGCGCTACGTCTATACCCTGCACCGGATAACGGGCCTGGGCATTCTCGCCTATTTTCTCATGCACATCGTGGTTACCTCGAGCATCGCCCTGGGCCGGGCGACGTGGGAATGGTGGATGAATTTGTTCTCCGCGGCGCCGTTTAAGGTGGGCGAGTTTTTGGTTCTCGCCGCGTTTGCCTTTCACGGGCTAAACGGGCTGCGGCTGATTCTTGTCGAGCTGGGCTGGGCCGTGGGCAAGCCCGAGGAGCCGGTGTATCCCTATCGCACGTCGCTTAACGTGCAGCGGCCGCTGCTTGTGCTGCTCATGCTCGCCGCGGCAGCGGTGATTTTGCTCGGCGGCTACGACTTTTTGCTACTCGGCCGCCCGCACTAGGTGAGGGACATGCGCGAGTCGCGGTTTTGGACATGGCATCTTATCGCCGGCGCGCTGATTTTCGTCCTGCTTGGGCTGCACATGCTCGTGATGCACTTCGACGCCCTTGTCGGGTTTATGAACCCCGCGGGGCACGAGGCGACGGCGTGGGAAAACGTCGTCCACCGCGCGCGCATTTTGTTCTTTACCGTGTCCTACATCGTGCTCCTCGGCGCGGCGCTCTATCACGGGCTATATGGCACGCGAATTTTGCTTTTCGAGCTGAACCTTCCCCCGGCGTGGCGCCGGGTTGTCAGCGGCGCGCTTGTCGTCGTTGGTTTGGCCCTGTTTGCGTTGGGGGCCGTGGCGAACATTATCGTGCACACCACACACGCGGGCGGTTGATCAAAAACAATGGACCAACTGGGGCAGGAAAAACGCGAGATTACCGTTTACATCGACCGCTACGACCCAGAGCGCGCGGAGAACCCGCGCTGGCGGCAGAAGTATACGCTGCTCGTCGAGCCGGGGATGACCGTGCTCGACGGGCTGCACCTGCTAAAGGAAACGCAAGACCCCACCCTGTCCTACCGCTTCTCCTGCCGCATGGCCGTGTGCGGCTCGTGCGGGATGCTCATTAACGGCAAGCCGATGCTCGCTTGCAACACGCAGATCCTCCAAGTGGCGGACAAGGTGTTGACCATCGCTCCGATGCCCAACTACGACATCATCCGCGACTTAGTGCCCGACCTTACGCTGTTTTTCGAGAAGCACCGCTCCGTTCAGCCCTATCTTCAGCGGCGCGACGTGGAGGAGCTGGAGAACCCCACGGGCGAGTATTTCCAATCGCCGGAGCAGCTCGTAGCATATTTGCAGTTTAGCTATTGCATTCGCTGCGGGCTGTGCGTCTCGGCTTGTCCCACGGTGGCCACGTTCGAGGAGTACCTCGGGCCCATGGCCCTGGCCCAGGCGTTTCGCTACTGCGCGGACAGCCGCGACGAGGGGTTCGATAGCCGCAAGGAAGTGGTAGACAGCCCGGGCGGTGTGTTTAGCTGCCACTACGCGGGCGAGTGCTCCAACGTTTGCCCAAAGGGCGTGGATCCCGCGCGGGCGATACAGTTGCTCAAGCGCGAGCTGGTGCTCGACTACTTCCGCTTGCGGCGGCGGATCGTCGCCGAGCTGTGCGGGCCGCCGGAGCACGCGGAGCGCCGGCCGGACGTGCCCGAGCCCCCGCCGCGCACGGTGGGGGAGCCGAGCGAGGCGCAAGGGCGAACATAGGGCGGGCGGCGGTCGGTTAATCTTGTAGGATGGCGGGCTAGGGTGTCGAATAGTTAGTTAAGCGGGCGCGTCGTGCGCCCGCCAAACTCTGTCGAACCTCCGCAGGCTAGGCCTGAGCCGTGCAACCCGCGACTCGACCGAGCTAGACGGAGCATTCGGCGGAAGGTTGGCGAAAAAGCAAGTGCGCGCAATCGCTTGCCTGGCGCCGAGTGCGGTTTTTCGTGCCTCACATGGCCGGTGTGCTCCGCCGTTCCATCCCTGCTGGCCCATGCCAACGGTGCTCCGTCGCGCCTCCCGGGGAGGGGTGTAAGGTGCCCAGCAAGAGCGAACCTCAGCCGGAAAAACAGGACAAGGCAGACCCTAAGCGCCCCGCGCTTGCCACAAAATCTGCGCCAGAGAAAAAACAAGGAGAGGCTAATCCCGCAGCGGTGGCCACCGCGGAGAAAACCGCGCGCTCGAGCACCGAGGAATTGATCCGCGTGAGCGAAGAGCACACAAATGTGGGCGGTCCCCCGCGCGCGGTGTTTACCAAGTGGTGCAAGGGCTGCGGGATTTGCATTGCCTTTTGCCCGAAGGGCGTGCTGGCCGCGGACGAGGACGGCCAGCCCCAGGTGGTCGCGCCGGAGAAATGCACCGGCTGCCGCATGTGCGAACTTCGCTGCCCGGACTTCGCCATCCGCGCTGTGGGCGGCCGAAAGCGGGGCCACAGAAATGGCTGACCAAGG
>CAZMGT010000001.1:112489-274622 GCA_964565895.1 uncultured Armatimonadia bacterium | reverse complement strand
CGCCATGGGCGGCCGTCCTTCACACACGCGTGGGAAGAAGCCGCGCGCGCTGGGAGAAGGTCCGCGCCGGGCGCGGCAGAAGCAATTTTTCGGGCGCTGCCCTGGCCAAACAAGCGCAGGGCATGGCGAAACAGCGCCGCAGCGGATTGACCGACTCTTAGACGGCGGAGGGGAAAATGTTAACCACCCCCGCGCGGCGGCGCGGGCAAAGGGCAAAGCCGAACGCTCTGAGCGGAGCGCGCGGGTGGTATGTCGCTTTCGCCGCGCTTTTGTTGGCGCTTAGCTGCGGATTGGCAGCGCAACAGGCCGAGGCACAGGCGCGGGAGGTGGACCTTGAGGCCCTGCGCCTGGCGATCGTCGACCTGAGGGACACGTTCGGCGACCGCTATCCCAACGCGCAGCGCTACCTTAACGAGCTCGCCGCGCTCGAGCAGGCCGGAGCGAGCAGCGCGGGGGCCGTGCGCCGATTTCGCGCGCTGCAGCGAGAGGCCCTGCTCGCCAACCCGCTGCTGGACTTCGACCGGCTAATCGTCCTCAAGCGCAAGCGCGGGCAACTGGGTCTCCCCGTTAACCACAAGTGCAACTCGGGCATTGCGCAGGCGGGCTACGACAACGAAATCGCCATTCTCTCCCCCGTCCGGCCTGAGGGGAAGCTAACAACGCTGTTTCGGCCGCCGAATGGGGAGTATGTGGGCGAGCTGGACCTTAATTTCGACGGCGAGCGACTGCTGTTCACCATGCCCCACGGCGGGACGTGGCAGATTTTCGAGATCCGCGTAGACGGCACGGGGCTACGCCAGGTGTCGCGCGGCGACCAGCCCGACGTGGATAACTTCGACGCCTGCTACCTTCCCAGCGGGCAAATCGTGTTCGCCTCGACCGCGTCGTTCCACGCCGTCCCCTGCTGGCACGGGGTCGAGCGCGCGTGCAGCATCTTTCGCATGGACCCCGACGGGTCAAACGTGCGCCAGCTCACGTTCGACCAAGACCTAGACCTCCACCCCACTGTGCTCCCCAACGGGCAGGTGATGTTCAGCCGCTGGGACTATACCGGCACAATGCACATTTACCTGCGGCCGCTTATGGTTATGAACCCGGACGGGACGAACCAGCGGGCCGTTTATGGAAGCAACTCCTACTGGCCAAACGCGCTTTACTTTGCGCGCGCGGTCCCCGGCGCTCCGGGGAAGATCGTCGCTATTGTCGCCGGCTACCACGGCGTGCCGCGCATGGGGATGCTTGCCCTGTTGGACCTAAACCGCGGTTGGTTTGAGGCCGATGGCGTTGTGCAGCTTATTCCGGGGCGGGGCAAGCGCGTAGTGCCTGTTATCCGCGACAAGCTGGTGGACAAGTGCTGGCCGAAGTTTCTGCACCCCTATCCGTTAAGCGAAAAATACTTTCTCGTCGCCGCGCAGCTCGCGCCCCGCGCCCCGTGGGGGATTTACCTGGTTGATGTGTTCGACAATATCGTTCCCGTGTGCGTTCTGGAGAAGTACGATCTGTTCGAGCCGATACCTCTGCGCAAGACGCCGCGGCCGCCGGTAATTCCCGACCGAGTAAACGTTGCCCGCGACGACGCCGTCGTTTACCTGCACGACATCTATGCTGGCCCCGGGCTGGCCGGCGTTCCCCGGGGGACGATTAAGCGCCTGCGCCTCGCTGCCTATCACTATGGCTACCCCGGGCTTGCCGGGCCGGACAAGATCGCCCTCGGCGGGCCGTGGGAGGTAATGCGCATCCTGGGCACCGTGCCCGTTAACGACGATGGCTCGGCGTGCTTTCGCGTCCCCGCAAACACCCCGATCACCGTGCAGGCGCTGGACGGCGAGGGGAAGGCCGTGCAGCTTATGCGTAGCTGGTTTACGGCAATGCCCGGGGAGTTTCTCTCCTGCGTCGGTTGCCACGAGCGCGTGGCCGACCTGCCGTCGGCGGCGCTGGCCAAAGCCATGCGCACTGGGCCCGTGGAGATTACCCCGTGGTATGGCCCGCCGCGCGGGTTTGACTTCGAGCGCGAAGTTCAGCCTGTGCTGACCAAGTACTGCGCCGCCTGCCACAATGCGAAGACGGAGAGCGCGCGCGTGCCAGACCTGCGCCCCGAGCGCGAGGTTAGCGGCTATCGGGGGAGGCGGCTGACCGAGCTTGCCGCAAAGCGGCTGCATCCGGAAGTGCGCCGAGCTTTAGGCGGCGAGCGCGTGCGCTATACGCCGGCATATGAGGCGCTCGTGCCTTTTGTCCGCCGCGTGGGGATCGAGGACGATGTGCACATGCTTGTCCCGGGCGAGTACCACGCGGACACAAGCGAGCTTGTCCAAATGCTCCAAAAGGGGCACTTTGGCGTGCGGCTTGATGACGAAGCGTGGGACCGGCTGATTACCTGGATCGACCTTAACGCGCCCTGTCACGGGACGTGGCACGAGGTGGCGCCGATACCCGAAGGGGCGGACCGGCGGCGGAGGGAGCTGGCGCAGCTTTACCACGGCGCGCGAGCCGACCCGGAGGAGATTCCCCCCAGTGCCCGGCCCGAGGTTAGGCCGGTTAAGCCGCCCCCCGTGCGGCGGAGGGTTTCGCAGGTGAGCGCGGCGGGCTGGCCGTTTGGCGCGGAGGAGGCGCGACGGCGGCAGCTTGCCCTTGGCCAGTGGGAGATGAGCGTGGAGCTTGGGCACGGGGTGCGGCTGAAGCTCGTGCGCATTCCGCCGGGGGAGTTTGTCATGGGCGACGCCGACGGCGAGGCGGACGAGCTGCCGCTGAGCCGAGTGACGATCGCCAAGCCGTTTTGGATCGGCGCGTATGAGGTTACCAACGAGCAGTTTCGGCTGTTCGACCCGAGCCACCGCTCGGGCTATTTCATGAAGCGCTATCCCGGGCCAGACGGCCCGGGGCTTTCCCTCGACGGCCCGCGGCAGCCCGCTGTGCGCGTATCGTGGCTCGAGGCGATGGCCTTTTGCCGCTGGCTTTCCCGCAAAACGGGGCTGAGGTTTACCCTGCCCACCGAGGCGCAGTGGGAATATGCCTGCCGCGCGGGCTCGGCAGGGCCGTTTTCCTTCGGCGGGGAGGACGAGGACTTCTCCCCATACGCGAACATGGCCGACCGCGCGCTTAGCGTTCCCCCAGTAAAGACCGGCGGGCTGGGCACGAGCCTCACCGAGCAGCAGGGCGAGGGGGTGTTCCTCTCCGCCCTGCGCGGGGGCGATATTGTCTGCGACGCCCGCTGGGACGACGGCGCGGTGGCCACGTGCGACGTGGGCAGCTATGCCCCCAACGCCTGGGGCCTGTACGATATGCACGGCAATGCCGCGGAATGGACGCGGACGACCTACCGCCCGTATCCCTATCGCGAGAACGACGGGCGAAATGCGGAGCGGGCGGAGGGGGAGAAGGTCGTCCGCGGGGGCTCGTTTCGCGACCGGCCGAAGCGCTGCCGGGCGGCGTTTCGGCTCTCTTATCCGCCGTGGCAGCCGGTGCACAACGTTGGTTTTCGCGTGGTTTGCGAGGGGGAGCTTCGCGGCGCAGCCGCGCCGCTGAGCCGCGCGCTGGCCTGGGGCGCGGGAAGCTGGCCGCCGCGGCTGCTCTGGCCGGTGCGTTAGCGTTCGCGGGAGAACGGGAGCATATGAGCGCCCGGAAAACGGCCAACGTTGGGCTTGTTGTGTTGTGCGCGCTGTGCGGGGCGATTTTCGCTGCCGCGCGGGGGCGGGAAGAGGCGGCCTATCACTCGCCGCTTAGCGTGGCCTTCTCCCCCACCGGCAAGCTGCTGGCGATCTCCGACCACACTGCCCGCGCGCTGGCCATCGCCGACGTGGGTAGGAAAAAGATCGTCGCCCGGGTGCTGTTGCGAGGCAGGCCGTGCGGCGTGGCGTGGGACCCCACGGGCGAGCGCCTGTGGATCGCGGAGCAGGGGGCGGGGAGCGTGGCCGAAGTCAGCGCCGCGGAGGGGACTGTTTTGCGGCGGTTTTCCGTCGGCCCGCGGCCGGAGGGGATAGCAGTTGCCCCGCGGCGCAGCCTGCTGCTCGTGGCAAACAGCGGCAGGAGCTACGTCTCGCTCGTGGACTTGGAGGCGGGGCGCGAGGTCGGGCGCATCGCTGTGCCGCGCAGCCCGTTTGCCATCGCTGTCTCGCCAGATGAGACGCGGGCTGTCGTCTCGAACCTGCTGCCTGCGGGCCGGGCGCTCGACGCTGAGTTTGGGGCAATGCTGAGCATAATTGACCTTGCCCAACGCCGGGCGGCGGGCGAGGTGCGCCTTGGGCCGGGGGCCACGCTGGTGCGCGGGGTGGCTGTCTCGGGCGATGGGCGGTGGGCCTATGCCGTGCATACGGTGGGCCGGGCGAACCTGCCCACCACGCACCTCGACCGCGGTTGGGTAAACACCAACGCCCTGAGCATTGTTGACCTGCAGCGCAAAGAGCTTTACGCCACCGTGCTTTTAGACCTGCCCCTCTCCGGCGCCGCCGACCCGTGGGATGTGGCGCTCAGCAGCGCGGGGGATACGCTGTGGGTGACGCTCAGCGGGGTGCACGAGCTGGCGCGGGTGGACCTGGGCCGGCTTCACGCGCTGCTTGCGGGCAAGCTCCCCAAGGGCTGGCCCGCGCGCGGGGCGCTTTCCCCCAGCGACGCGCGGCTGGTGTGGTATGCCATCGCACGCGACCCCAGCCGGCGGTCGGCGCTCGCCGAGGACCTCGGGGCGCTGCACGCGGCGGGCGCGCTGGCGAGGACTGCGCTTCCCCTGCGCGGGCCGCGCGGGATGGACCTTAGCCCGAATGGGAGAACCCTGGCCATCGCGGGCTATTACTCGGGCGCGGTTGCCCTTGTCGACGCACAGTCCGGCCGCGCAAGGGGGCTAATCTCGCTGGGCGCGGGAGGAAAGGCAGACGCCGCGCGCCGGGGCGAAATCCTCTTTCACGACGCCACGCTGTGCTTTCAGCATTGGCTCAGCTGCAGCACGTGCCACCCCGACGGCCGGGCAGACGGGCTGAATTGGGACCTGCTCAACGATGGCTTGGGCAACCCGAAAAACACAAGGTCGCTCGTGTTCTCTTACAAAACGCCGCCGGTAATGTCGCGCGGGGTGCGGGCGAGCATGGAGGTCGCCTCGCGCGCGGGGTTTGTGCACATCCTCTTCCGCGAACCCCGACCCGGCGAGGTAGAAGACGTCCAGGCGTATCTCCGCGCGCTGCGCCCGGAGCGCAGCCCCTATCGCCTGCCCGACGGCTCCCTTTCCCCAGCGGCCGAGCGCGGCAAGCGAATTTTCCTTAGCCCGAGGACAAAGTGCGCCCTATGCCACCCGCCCCCGTTGTATACCGACAAGAAGCTGCACGACGTGGGCACGCGCGGCCCGCTTGACCACGCCGCGGAATTTGACACACCAGCGCTGTTTGAGCTTTGGCGCACGGCGCCCTACCTGCACGATGGCTCGGCGGCCACGCTGCGCGACGTGCTTACCACCCACAACAAAGGCGACCGACACGGGGTAACCTCGCACCTCTCGCGGCGCGAGCTTGCCGAGCTGGAGGAGTTTCTTCTCTCGCTTTAGGCCGCTTGCGAAAGCCCCGGCGCCCTCCTCGCCGGCTGGCCGCGCCTCCTCCGCGAAAAACGGGCCAGCTCATGGGCCGGCGCACATGGCGTCGACCTCGAGCTCAAACAAAAGCTCGTCGCGGCAAATGTCGCTTTGGGCAACGAGCACGGGCAGTCTTGCCGCAGGCTCGGCCGAGAACAGGTCGAAAAACGCCTTAACATCAGCGCCACGCTTAACATAGGCCACGGCGCGGGTAACGTCGGCCCAGGTCATCCCCCGAGCGTGGAGGATGGCCTCCACAACGTTCATCGTGTGCTGAATCTGCCCGGCAGCGTCTCCTAGGTGCGCGCTGGCGCCCTGGCGGTCGATGCTCGCCGTGCCCGAAACATAAAGCCGGCGACAGCCGGGTAGGGCGACCTCGACGGCGCGGCTAAACGCGCTGCCATATTTCAGCGGCGGACCCTGCAGCGGCGAGGGCACGGGGAACACTCGCGCGGCGCCGTTATGCGGGCGCAGGCCTACGGCCGCCGCTTGGATGGCGGCGCGCGAGGGGTTGCGCGCGCCGATCCCCGTGCTCGCTGGGAGAAAGTGGCGCAATACGCCCGCCTGGGCGAAAAACTCGCTGCGCTCGCGGTTAAACGTTTCGTACCAGCTCAAGATGTCGCCGAGGAAAAACCACGTGCGAAGGATATCGCGCGGGCCCATGTCGGCGAGGGCGAGGGCCGCCTGCAGCGCAGAGAACACCTCCTGCGCCTGCTGTGCAGCGGGGGCGTGAGGGTCGTGGGGGAGAACTCCGCCAAGCAGGGCCCAACGCGCGTGCGCCGTTTCATATGCCACTCCCACGACGCGGCCGTTGAGGCGCAACGGAACAATGGAAGCGCCGGCGAGGGCAATCGCCTGCGCCCCGGGGAGAGGCTGCGCCGCCGCGTGCTCGCTGGCCACTACTGTCGCCGGCCAAGCGGGCTCGCCAAACGCGGCGCCGAGCGCATCTTTTGCGTGGGGCAAAAAGTCCGGCGAGCAGAACACGGTTAGCGCGGCAAGCTGCGCGCGAAACTCGCGCAAAACATCGGCCACGCGCTCCAATGCGTCGGCCATGTCGCCCCCGGGCCCGGCGGGCGCGGTGATGTGTAGCTCTAAAACGCCCCTGCTGCGCAAAACGGCAAGCTGCGCGCCGTTGCGCTGCACGCGCTCGATCGCTTCCTCCACGGCAGCCACTCCACGAGAGAAAAAGTGTGCCGGCACAGTGCCTACCGGCGCTCAGGAATGTTCGCACGGAGCGGGGCCTTTGCCTTTTGCAGGACAAAACGCAAAAGCGCCCCGTCGCAGCACAAAGGCGCCGAGAGCAGAGGCAACGGCTGGCGGCAAAGGGCTATTGGTCTAGCTCCACGGAGGTTAGCGCAATGCCCTGGCCGCTGAGGATCTCCACGCGCAGGTCGCCGCACTGGGGACAGGCGCAGACGGTGTCCTCGGGCTTAAACTGCGCGCCGCAGGCGGCACAGCGCGCCTGCGCTTGCTCGACCTTGATGTTCAGCGCCGCGGACTCGGCCATTGTCCCCTTGCTTTTGAAGCGAAAGTACATCTCCAAGCTCTCCGGGGAGAACTCCGAGAGCTCGCCGAGCTTGATATCCACGGAGAGCACGCGGCTCGCCCCGTGCTCCTCGGCGACCTGCTGGACCTTCTCGATGACGGCGTCGATCAAGTGTGCTTCATGCATCGGCGTTCTCCAACTCCGCAGCAATGTGCGCCACGATGTCGGGCAGGGCACGCTGAAGCGTGTCCGAAAGGCCCTCTTTCATTGTATAGGGGTCCTCGACCTGAATGCCATAGGCCACGACATGGTCGGGCATGTTCAGGTTTAGCCTGCGCCCCATGTCCAACGCGGTAGCCAGGTCGACATCGTGCGCGGAGTCAATGCGGTTCGCCCCGCGCAGGGCGTTAAGGTCCACGCGGCGCACCTCGCCGGGCTCCGCGCCGACGAGGTTTATTGCGTCTATAATAACCAGCCGCGGATAGCCCTCAACGAGCTCGAGCAGCCTAAGCCCGGTAAACGGCGACTCGATTACCTCAAACCGCTCTCGGTCGAGCAGACGCGCGAGCTCGCGCACGACGTACAGCCCGACTGCGTCGTCGCAGAAAAGCTCGTTTCCCAAGCCGAGGATAAGCGTTTTTTGGCCCATGTTAAACAGAGCGCAGCCGGACGAAAAGCCCCGGCTGCGCCGACCCTGCTTCGCCCGGACAACTAGTCGCGCCGCACTTCGTCGAGCACTTGGCCGTTACTATCGTATACGGTAATGATCAGGGGCATCTTTCCGGGCAGGGAGTGCGTGGCACAGGCAAGGCACGGGTCGTAGGCGCGGAACGCCATCTCGATGCGGTTAAGCAGCCCTTCGCTAATCTCGCCGTTGCCCTTAATGAGCTCCTTCGCCGCCTGCTTGATGGACAGGGAGATCGAGCCGTAGTTGTTCGTCGTGCCTACGATGAGGTTCGCCTTCTGCACAATGCCCTTGTCGTCGGTCCAGTAGTGGTGGATAAGCGTGCCCCGTGGAGCCTCGACGATCCCCACGCCCTCGTCGGGCGTTTCGGTAATCTCGGCGCGAATGTCCGGGCTGAGGATCTCGGGGTCCTGGGCGAGCTCCAAGCAGCGCTCGCTGGCGTTGAGCATCTCGATTAGCCGCGCCCAGTGCGTGGCCAGGGTGGCGTGCACGGGCTTTGGCCCGAGGGTGTCGTAAAAGCGCTCGTACTCCTCCTGGGCCGCCGGGGTGGACATCCCCTCGGAGGCGTTGAGCCGGCCGAGCGGGGCGACGCGATAGATCCCGCTGTCCATTCCCCCGACAAGCCCCTTCCAGCCCACGGTCTTTAGATAGGGGAACTTAAGATACGTCCAGGGCTCGACATGCTCGGCGATATAGTCCAAATACTCGTGCGGGGCAAACTTGGCCACCTCTTCGCCCCGCGGGTTCGTTACCCGCACCATGCCGTCGTAGTAGTTGACCTTATTGTTCTCGTCCACAAGGCCCATGTCGTAGACTTCGTTGCGAAACGCGTTGCTTTGGATCATGTCCACGTATTCGGAGTTGCCGAGCACGATGTCGTTAAACAGCTTAATGCTCAGCTTGGAGAACTCGACCATTTCCTTGGCGATCTCTAAAATGCGCTCCTGCTGCTCCTTGGTCAGGGGAGAGCTCACCCCGCCGGGCAGGTTGCACACGGGGTGCACAGCCTTGCCCCCGATCATGGCGATGATCTCGTGGCACTCTTTGCGGTGGCGGATGACCTTGCCCCCGAGCTCCAGGCCGACCTTGCCGATAATCCCGAGGATGTTGCGCTCGGCGATGGGTGCATCGGGCCCCATGACGAAGTCCGGCGCGGCGAGGATGTAAAAGTGCAGGCAGTGGTCCGCGGAGTAAAACGCGTTATAGAGAAGCTCGCGCAGCTTGCGCGCGGCGGACGTGGGCTGGACGTGGTAGACGGCGTCCACGGCCTTGCCGGAGGCCATATGGTGCGCCTCGGGGCACACCCCGCAGATGCGCGTGGTAATGCGCGGGAGCTCCTCCACGGGGCGCCCCTCGCAGAACTTCTCAAACCCACGCAGCTCGGGGACCTGGAAGTAGGCGTTTTCCACCTCTCCGGCGTCGTTTAAGAAGATTTGAATCTTGCCGTGGCCCTCAAGCCGAGTGATCGGGTCGATGCTGATCCTGCGGCTCATTTGCTCTTTGCTCCTCTCAGGAGGGAATGGCTCATGGAAAAGCGGTAGAACGTGCCCGCGGGATCAGGAATCGTCTGCATGATGCGCGCGATCTCCTCGGGGTCGTTGGAGTCGATAATTGAGGCCACCGCGGAGAGCATTTTCGCCCCCTGGTCCACCACGCCTTCGGGCGGGCCATAGCACCCGCGGCAGGGCATGTTCACGCTCACGCACTGCCCCCCGCAGCCGGCGCGCGTCGCCGGGCCCATGCAAATGATCCCCTGCTCGAGGAGGCAGACCTCCGGGTCGGGGTTGATCTCGTGCGGCCGGAAAAAGCGCGAGACACGCTTTTCCTGCTTTTTCTTGTCGCACTCGTCGCACACCGTCTTGGGGTTAACGCCGACCACCGACCCGGGCGCGGGGAGCTTGGCCTCGAGCACCGCGGCAAGCACGTTCCACGTCTGCTCGCCGGTGGGCGGGCAACCCGGGACGTAGTAGTCTACCTCGACTACCTGGTCGAGCGAGGCCACGCGCTCGTAAAACTCGGGCAGCTCCAATTCGCCCTCGGGAACGTCGGACTTCGTCCGCGGAATGACTTTCTCCGGGTTGTCCGTAGACTCGCTTTCTAAGAACGCGCGGTTGAGCGTCTCCTGCCGGGGGTAGAGGTTGGACAGGGAGGGGATGCCGCCCATGTGCGAGCACGAGCCATAGGCCACGAGAACCTTCGACTTGCGGCGCAGCAGGCGGGCCATGTGCTCGTTTTCTGCGGTGCGGATCGCCCCGTTAAACAGGCAAAGGTCAATGCTCTTGTCCTCCATGGCCTCGACGTGATGGTACTTGGCGTCGATGGCCACGGGCCAAAAGACAATGTCTACCGCCGCGGCGAGGTCGAGCAGTTTCTCCCAAATTTCCAACACGGAGATCTCACAGCCACCGCAGGAAGCGGCCCAGTAAAGCGCGACTTTGGGTTTTTCGGCCATGATGCATTACCTCTTTCGCACGAGCCCCGGCGGCGGAGCTAGTCGGCCGCCGCCTGCTCGAAAACCTTCTTGGGGAACTTCTCCTCGAGCTCCTCGGGCCAGTTCAGCGGCCCCAGGGCGCGCACTGTCTCGGTCATCTCGCGCACGACCTCGGCGAAGCGGTCGCCCTCCGACGCGGAGACCCACTCCAGGCGCAGCCGCTCGGGCTCGATCCCCAGTTGCTCGAGCAGCCGCTGCAGCAGATAGTACCGCCGCAGGGCCTTGTAGTTCCCCTCGCTGTAGTGGCAATCGCCGGGATGGCAGCCGGCGATGAGCACGCCGTCGGCGCCCTCGCGAAACGCCTTGAGCACGAACGTGGGATCCACCCGCCCGGAGCACATTACGCGAATGGGCGTTACGTTGGGCGGATACTTGATGCGGCTCGTGCCTGCGAGATCCGCGCCGGCGTAGGAGCACCAACGGCAGAGGAAGCCCACGATCCGCGGTTCAAACTGTTCCTCGGGCATGGCCATGCCTCCCTAGCCGAAAACCATCGCGCTACGCGACGACTTGCTCGCGCTGTTCGCCGGAGAGAATCGCTCCCTCGATTTCCGCAAAGATCTGCTCGTCGCGGAACCCCTGCTGGCGCGCCGCGCCGGAAGGACAGGCGGCCACGCACGTTCCGCAACCCTTGCACTTGGCGCTGACGACCACGGAAACGCCCTTTTCCTCGTCGAACTCAATCGCCGTGTAGGGGCAGAGGGCGATGCACGTCTTGCACCCCGCACACTCCTCCTCGTCGATTACCGAGACGATGGGCTCGATCTCCACCACGCCGCGGTCGATCAGGCTGAGGGCCTCGGCGGCCGCGGCCGCGCCCTGGGCCACGGTGTCCGGGATGTCCTTCGGACCCTGGCAGGCGCCGGCGACAAACACGCCATCGCTCGCTGTAGCCACCGGGCCGAGCTTGGGGTGCAGCTCGAGGAAGAACCCGTCCTGGGAGAGGTTTAGGTTAAGCAGGCGGGCGAGCTCCGGGGCGTCCTTGCGCGGCTCGAGCGCGACCCCGAGAATGACCATGTCCACGGGGATGCGCCGCACCGTGCCCAAAAGCGTGTCCTCGCACTTGACGATGAGCTTGCCCTCTTCCTCGGGCGTCTCGGCCATGTCGGTAACCTCGGCGCCCTTGCCCCGGATAAACACCACGTCCTCGCGCAGGAGCCGCTTGTAAAACTCCTCGTAGCCTTTGCCAAACGCGCGCAGGTCAATGTAGAACTCGTAGACCTTGGCGTTGGTCTTTTCGCGCACGAGGTGCGCGAACTTCATGTTATACATGCAGCACACGCGCGAGCAGTATTCGTGATAGTTCGTGTCGCGGCTGCCCACGCAGTGGATGATGGCCACGCTCTCCGGCTCGCGCCCGTCTTTGAGGACGATCTTCCCGCCTGTGGGGCCGCTCGCGTGGCTCAGGCGCTCGAACTCCAAGCTGGTGATCACATTGTCATAGCGCCCGTAGCCGTATTGCGCGGCGACGGTGGGGTCGAACGTCTGGAAGCCCGTGGCCACGATGATCGTCCCCACCTCGAGGACCTCCTCGGAGGGGAGCATCTCGTGGTCAATAGCGTTGCGCTCGCAGAGCTTGACGCACTCCAGGCACTCCACGCAGCCGCCGCACTTGAGGCAGCGCTGGGCCTCGGCCACGGCCATCTCCTCGTCGTAGCCCAGCTCCACCTCGTCCCACTTCGTGCGCCGCTCTTCCAGCGGCAGCGAGGGCATCTTTACCCGCGGCTGCGGGGCGACATCGGTAACCTCCGGCCGGCCGATCTCGCGGTCTACCGGCTCGCGCCCCTCCTTCAGGTCCTTGCCGCTAAGCAGGCGGTCAACCGACTCCGCCGCGCGGTTGCCGTCGGCGATAGCCTCGATAACCGTGCCCGCGCCGCGAATGGCGTCGCCCAGGGCGAACACACGCTCCTGCGACGTCTGGAGGGTAATCTCGTCCACCTTAACCGTGCCCCAGTCGGTGGTCTCCACGACATCGGCGACGCAGGAGGGGTCGACCTCCTGGCCAATGGCGGGGAGCACGGTGTCAACTTCGACCTCAAACTCGCTGCCCGGGATGGGCACGGGGCGGCGGCGGCCGCTCTCGTCGGGTTCGCCGAGCTCCATGCGGATGAGCTTCATGCGCTTAACCCGGCCGCCCTCACCGATAAGCTCCGTGGGCGCGACGAGGAACTCGATCTTCACGCCCTCGTGCTGCGTCTCTTCCACTTCCTGCTTGGGCTCGGCGGGCATCTCGGCCATCGTCCGGCGGTAGTAAATGGTGACCTCTTTCGCGCCCAGGCGCAGGGCGGTGCGCGCGGTGTCTAGGGCGGCGTTGCCGCCGCCGATTACCGCGACCTTTTGCCCGAGATAGATCTTGTCCTCGCTCGCTCCGCCCTCGGGCGGCAGCTCGGCGACGACCTCCTTGCCCAGGTTTACCTCGCGCAAGAAGTCGATGGCGTGGATTACCCCGTCCAGGTCCTCGCCGGGGACGTTGAGCCGCCTGCTGCGCCAAGCGCCAATGGCCAAAATCGCCGCGCTGTAGCCCTGGTCGAAAAGCTCCTTGAGGGTAAAGTCCTTGCCCAGGCGGCGGTTGGTTTGAATTTCCACGCCGATCTGCTCGATCGCCTTAATCTCCCGCTCCACCACGTCGCGCGGGAGGCGGAACGGCGGGATGCCCGCGGCGAACATTCCCCCGGGGACGGGCAGGGCCTCGAACACCGTTACCTTATAGCCACGGTTGCGCAGGTTCCACGCCGCGGTGAGCCCGCCCGGCCCAGCGCCGATCACCGCCACTTTCTCCGGGCGCTCCGTTTCCGGCGGGGAGACCTGCGGCCCGCCGGACTTCGCCTCGTAGTCGGCGACAAAGCGCTTTAAGAACGCGATGCCGATGGGCTCGTCTACCTCCGCCCGCGTGCACTCCCTCTCGCACGGCCGATGGCACACGCGACCGCAGATGCCCGGGAACGGGTTGTGCTTGCGGATGAGCTCTAAAGCTTCCTTAAACTTGCGCTCGGCGATAAGGGCAATGTAGCCCGCGGCGTGGGTCTCCGCAGGGCAGGTAGCGCGGCAGGGGGAAAGCTTTTTGTCGATGGTAAACGCCGCGGGAACGGCCTGGGGGAACGGCCGGAACACGGCCTTGCGCGTGGTTAGCCCCATGTCGAACTCGCTCGGCAGGTCTACGGGGCAGTTTTTCACGCACTCGCCGCAGCCGTTGCACTCCTCCTCGATGACATAGCGCGGCTTGCGGCGCACGGTGACGCGGAAGTTGCCCACGTGGCCGTCGACGTTGGTCACTTCGGAGTAGGTGAGCAGCTTAATGTTGGGGTGGGCGCCGACGTCAACCATCTTCGGGGTGAGGATACACGCGGCACAGTCGAGGGTGGGGAACGTTTTGTCGAACATGGCCATGTGCCCGCCGATGCTCGGCTCGCGCTCCACGAGGTAAACTTGCTTGCCCGCGTCGGCGAGCTTAAGCGCCGCTTCGATCCCGGCGATGCCCCCACCGATGATCAACACGTTGGGGTTAACGTTAACCTCCTCGGGAACGAGTGGCTCGTGCAGGGCCACGCGGCGCACCGCCGCGGCAACCAGGCGCTTGGCCTTCTCCGTGGCGTCCTTTGGGTCGTCGGTCACCCAGGAGCAGTGCTCGCGGATGTTGGCCATTTGGAACAAAAACGGGTTCAGCCCCGCTTCCTCGCACGCCCGGCGGAACGTCCGCTCGTGCATCAGGGGCGAGCAGGAGGAGACGACAACGCGGTTGAGGTTGTGCTCCTTAATGTCCTGCTTGATCATGTCCTGGCCGGGGTCGGAGCACATATACTGGTAGTTTTTCGCGAGCACGACGCCGGGGAGCGAGGCGGCAAAGCGCGTGACTTCCTCGACGTCGACCGTGCCGGCGATGTTGCTCCCGCAATGGCAAATATAGACCCCAACACGAGGTTCGGCGCCGTTGTTAGCCATTATGCACCCACTCCCACCTTCTTGGTTGCCAGCTGTACGACTTTGGAGGGATCGACCAGCGCGCGATGCATCCCCAACTGCTTTGGGCTCATGCCCATGGCCAGGCCCATAAGCTGGGTGAAGAAGAGCACGGGAATGTAAAGCGTCTTGCCGATCGCCTGGCTCGCGCGGTCTTGGTAGGCCTCGAGGTTAACGTAGCACAGGGGGCAGACGGTTACGATGCAGTCCGCGCCGGCGCGCAGGGCGTGGTCGAGGATGGTGCCCACAAGCCGCTCGGACACGGGCGGCTGCGTGCTCATAATCATCCCGCCGCAGCAGGTTACTCGGCCCGGCCACTCCACCACCTGCGCGCCGAGGGCCTTGGTCAGCGAGTCCAGCGTGGAGGGCACCTCGGGGTTGTCGAAGTCCGTAAACGGGCGGACGATTTGACAGCCGTAGTAGCAAGCGACCTTTAGCTCAGAGAGCGGGTTGCTCACCGCCTCGGTTATTGCGCCCAAGCCCACATCGTTAAACATGACGTCGAGCAGGTGGCGCGTGCGGATCGTTCCCCTGTAGGTGAGGCCGGCGCTGTTCAGGGCGTCGATGATACGCTGGCGCGCTTCGCCGCTCGCTTCGCGGAGGAACTCGCTCGCCTTGTTTAGGGTAACGTAGCAGCCGCTGCACACGGTAACCAGGTCGCGCCCGAGGGGCTCGGCGAGGGCCAAGTTGCGCGCGGCCAGGGCAAACGATTCCAGCTCGCGCACCGAGAGATACGCCGTCGCCCCGCAGCAGTTCCAGTCCTCCAGCTCGTGGAGCTTAACGCCCAGGCGGTCGCACACAGCGTCCACTGAGTCGCCATAGTGCGCGCTGCTCGCTTCCAACGCACAGCCGGGGTAGAAGGTATACTCCAGTTCCATGATTACCTGGCCTCCTCGGAGCTTGCCGCCTGGCGGATCTTGCGCAACGCCTCGATGTCCTTCACGCGGTTTGCGCCCAGCTTCAGCCGCCCCTTGCGCCACATGTTAAACGCAAACATGGCGTTTTTCAGCGCGGCGAGCGGGTCCGCCCGGAGGTAGAAGTTGCGCATGAGCGCAAACTCCGGGTTGCGTCCATACTTGTCCACAAGCTCCACAAACGTCTCGGAGAGGACATGGGTCTTGTCGTCGGCGGGGTACATCTCGTATTTCATGCCCAGCCGCTTGAGCTCATACATCAAGTCCGTGAACTTAATTCCCGCGGGGCAGCGCACGGTGCAGTTGTAACAGGAAGCGCAGAGCCAAATGGTGTTTGAGGTAAGCGCCTTATCGAGCATGCCCGCGCGGAACAGCGCGATAACCTGGCGCGGGGTATAGTCCATGGCCGAAGCGGTGGGGCAGGAGGCGCTGCACGTGCCGCACTGGATACATTCTTTAATTTTTGCGCCCTCGGGGTGCGCCTCGAGCTCTTTGAGCAAGATCTCCGAGAGCTCCGACGGCGTAGGCCGGGCGACAGGAGCCACGCAAACCACTCCTTTCGGCGATCGGGCGACGAAACGATACGCTCGCTCCGCAAGCCAATCTGTGCGCCCGTGTGGCTGCCGCGTGTTTATCTCGTAGAGGAGAAAAAAGAGAGAGCAGACGACAGCACCCGGGGGCCAAACCGCACTAAAAGCTTGCCTCGGAGCTAACCCTCACCTCTAGTTGCGCCCAAAAGCAAAGGCGGCTTGGGATAAGACTGCACAAGCAAGGCCGCTGCGGCGGTATTATAACGCTGCGCGCGGACCTTGTGAAATTTTTTGCGATTTTCTTTGCCGCCAGGCCCTCTCCTTCCCCTTTCCAAAAAATTTCTTCCCGCGTATCGTTACCGAGCGGGCAACCTTCTCTGCCGCCAAAGGAGGCAACGATCGGTCGGCAAATGTGCCCGCGAGCGGCTTGCTGGAACCGGTTTTGGGCATCAGTGCGCACCTCCGGAGAGATCTGTCAACTTGAGTGCACCCAGCCGCGCCGCTCTTCCCGGGCCCGCGCGGCGGGCATTGGCCAGCGGCAGGCCGCGCAAGCGCCGCTTTTTGCGACGATTTCGTACTGTGCACTGTTGCACAAAGTCTTTTTGCAAGTGTCCGCTGCTTAGCTGTGCCGGGCGGTTTCCGGCGACCAAAAGGTGCCCCGAAGTCTGTTCGCAAATGCCCGCGGCCCGCTCGCCCGTAGCCCCGGAATAAAAAAGCCGGCCCCAGCGCGCGCTGCGCCTGGCAGGGCCGGCTTTGAGCTTGCCAAATTTTCCGCGCTAGGCCTTCCACAACCCGTGCAAGTTGCAATACGCACGGGCAACTACATCGCCGGAGCCAACGCCGGGGAACTCCGCCCGTGGGGCGTCGCCGGGGCTGAGAAACCGGCGACACGCATCGCCGTCGGCGACGAGCTCGATCCACTCGATATAGTGCTCTGGCTCCATAGGGTGGGGATCGCTGCCCACGCTAGCGACGAGGCGCTCGCCCTCGCTTTGCACCACGGGAACGTGCTTTTCCAAGGCAGCGTCGGTGGTGTTTTCCACGAGCAAGACCATGGGCTGGCCGCAGCACACTAACGCGGGCTTTCCCGCGCGCACCACCTCGACCACGTTTCCGCAGAGATCGCAGCGATATATCTGCAGGAGCTTAATCTCCGCTGGCATATGCGCCCTCCCCTCCGCGTTGGCGCAGGCTACCAGTTTTCGCCGAGGAGCTCGAAAAACGCTTGCGGGTGGGCGCAGGCGGGGCAGGTTTCCGGCGCTTCCTCGCCCTCGTGCAGGTAGCCGCAGTTGCGGCAGCGCCAAACGACCTTCGTCTTTCTTCGAAACACGCGCCCCGCTTCGATGTTTGCGGCAAGGGCGTTATAGCGCTTTTCGTGCTGCTTTTCGGCAACAGCGATGGCCTCGAACACGGCGGCGATTTCTTCAAACCCTTCCTCTCGGGCAGTTTTCGCAAAGCTGGGATACATTTGCGTGTGCTCATAGTTTTCGCCGGCAGCGGCCGCCCGGAGATTTTCAAGCGTCGTGCCAATTTTCCCCGCGGGAAACGAAGCTGTTATTTCCACCTCTCCGCCCTCGAGGAACTTAAACAGCCTTTTCGCGTGCTCTTTCTCTTGGTCTGCCGTCTCCTCAAAGATCGCGGAGATCTGCATATAACCCTCTTTGCGCGCCACCGAGGCAAAGAACGTATAGCGGTTGCGAGCTTGGGACTCGCCGGCAAATGCGGCGAGCAGGTTTTTCTCAGTCTGCGTACCCTTAACGGACATTTTTCCGCCTCCCCTTCTTTTCTTGCCGCTCGGCGTTGGGGGCGCAACGCGCCCTGTGCTTTCCTTCCCGTGCCTCGCCTTGCCAGCTTGTTTCCCTAAGCGCACATTGCTTGCACCGGCAAGCGGCGGGGCAGCGGCTTCAAGCTTCGTCGTTCACCGAGCAATTTGCGTGCACCTCTTTCGCATAGCGCGGGGAATTTGGGTATGGCCGAGGGCAGCGTGGTATCCGGCCTAGCCCCGCGCCTTGCCGCGGCGACGATACACAGATGCGCGAAAGCCGCTTTCATGCGCCAACATTTTCGCGGGGCGAGGCGTTCCCGCAGCGGTTGCCTCAGGCGCGGCGGCGCCGCTGCGCTATTCCTCGGCGAGCTCTGCGAACCGCCACGCGGGGCGAAACTCGCGCGCCAGGCGCTGGCCGGTGAGCTTTGCCCGGATGAGCTCAACCGGTATTGCGTTTTCCTTAAGCACGGCGTCGTGAAACTCGCGGTTTGTCATTTTGCCGCTGCCCACGAGCTCGCGGTGCAGCGCGCGCAACTGCAGGCCGCCGATGAGGTATGCGCACTGGTATAGGGGAGGAAAGTCGCCCGCGAGCGAGCGCCTAACTTCGGCCTCGGCGTTTTTTTGTTCCATGCCCACGCGTTCCACGAGGAGGGCGACGCATTGCTCGGCGGTCATCTGGCCCAGGTGGAAATTAATGGAAAACAGCACACGGGCGCACCTGTGCATACGCCAAAAGAGCATCCCCACGCGGTTTTCCGGCGTTTTGGCAAAGCCCAGGTCCCAAAGCAACATTTCCCAGTGCAGGCACCAGCCCTCAACGTAAAACGGTGTGCGAAAGATGGCGCGATATTTTCTGTGCCTGGCTGCCATGTAGCCCTGGAGGAAGTGGCCGGGAATGAGCTCGTGGTGAACGGTCGCCCGGGCGAAGTGCCTGTTGTTTCCGCGCAGGCGCATTAGTTTTTCCTCGTGAGGCATTTCATCCGTGGGATAGGCGACGCTAATAACCTCGCCGCCGGTAAAGAACGGATTAACCCGTTGCTTTTCCGGAGGGAGCATGTCTACTCGCCACAGCTCGCGCGCCAGGGTCGGGACGGTGACAAGCTGCTTGCCCGCGACAAACTCTATCGCCTCGCGGGCAAGCTCGCGCACGAGCGTGGGCTGCTCGCCAGGAGGAACGTGGTCTTCTTTTACACGTTCAAGCGCCTTCTTCCAGTCCGCCCCGCAGCCCATCTCTTTTGAAGCAGCGACCATTCGCTCCTCGCACCAAGAAAGTTCTCTTTGGGCAATACCGAGCAACTCTTCGGGCGAATACGCGACCATCGAGAAACGAAGCTCGTTTACCAGCGCCCGGCGGCCAACGGGGTCGCCGACAACCGCCGTGTCGCTTGCTTCGTCGCTTTCGTCGAGATATTGGCGCCGAAGGTCGATCGCTAGCTTCTCCAGCGCGCTGTCGAGCTGTGTGTAAGGCGCGCTCGCCCACCAGGTGTGCGCCGGGTCATAGCCGCGGTAGAACTTATGCCAACGCTGGACTATCTCGCGCAGGCGCTCCACAGCGCGCACGAGCCGCCCGGCAAGTGTTTGCAGCTCGTTGTCGCGCAGGGCACGGGCAAGCGCAGCGAGCGACCGGCGGACGAGCGGGCCGGCTCGCTCTACCTCCTGTGCGGCTGCGGACAAGGCCGAGCCCGCGCGCTGAGCGTCAAGCGGCTTGCCGCAGCGGCGGCCCTGCTCGAGCTCGACGATCGTCTTCGCGAACGGCAAAAAGCGCAAAAGCTCCCTCTCGCGCTCCGCTTGCCAGGAAAGCTTCTCTTGCTCGTAGGCCAACAGGTTGCGAAGGAGCAGATAGTCTATTTGCCCGTCGAGGCTGAGCGACTCAAAGGGAAGGGAGTCCAGGACGGCGCGCGAGCGCTCCAAAAAGGTGCCCTTTGCGGCAATATCTTCTTCGGAGAGGGGAATGTCGAAGTATCTTTTGTGCAGCGCCCAGTCTTCGCTGAATTGCTCGATTAACGTCCGCAGTTCGCTCGTTTCGCTGTCTGCCGGATACTTGCCGCTCAACGCGAACACCTTTCGTTAGGCGCGGACAACTGTAGCCACAGCGCGCCGCAACCGGCATGCGAAACAAAGCCGCTCCCACTTGTTGCCGCCGCGCGGGAGCGTGGCGCGCTTGGCCAATGGGGCCGGCCGCGCGCAGCTACTTTGCCGAGAGTTTCTTAATCAAAAAGTCCTCTCGCGACTCATAGGGTGTCTGGACACCTGGATATTTAAGCACAGCCTCAATGCCCAGCTCGTCCATCTTTTCCTTAAGCTTAATCCCGAAGATTACGTGATGTATCTTCCACCCGCGCGCCTTTTGAGGATCTTTTGGGACAGGGTCGGTCGGCCTCTGGCGATATTCCATGAATATTGGCGGATCGTCTTTGGAGATTAGAGAAAGTGCGGAAATATCTTCAACGATTTTGCGGACTGTTTCGAGATCGTCCGTGCCAAAGAGCTCCGTCAAGACCTCCGTTGTGCTGCGGCGGGACGCTTCGTCTTCGATGCCCGGTATCCACTTTTTCCACCACTCGAAATCCATTGTCGTCTGTCCGCCAGTGGTCGCGACACAGGTAAGCCGCGTTGACTCGCGGGCAATTGGGTCGTCGCTATTGGGGTCGGCCATGTCGTCGTGGAAAGCGAGCCACATGCACAACTGCGCTCCCGCAGAGCCTCCGAAGGCGCCGATTTTCTCTTTGTCGATGTTAAACCGCTCTGCATTGTAGCGCAGGAACTGCAGCGCGCGACGGCAGTCGTAATGAGCGGCAGGCAGGGGCTTGTCGGAGATGAAGCGGTATTCGATGGCCGCCACGGAGATGCCCGCGTCGAGGAAGCGCTTTATCGTCGCTCCGCCAATGGCGCTTTTGCTGCCGCCGCGAAAGCCCCCGCCATGGATAAAGAGGACCAGCGGCGTAGGCTTGTCGGACTTAGCGAGCCAAAGGTCGAGCACGTTGCGCTCGTGCGGCCCATAGGAAAGGTTAGCGTAGGTGGGGCGCGGTTTTGCAGCCTGCTGCGCAGCGGCGTGTAGGGAAAGGCTAAAGCCAAGCAGCAGGAAGGCGCAAGCTATTTTCGCCAGCCAGGAATTACGCGCTCCGAGCGAAGCCATGGTAAACCCTCCGTAGCTCCCGGGGGCGTGCCGGGGAAGATTAGTTGGCGAAATAATAAGCTCTGCGTAGCGCGTGGTCAACTCAGCGTTTTCACCTGCGGCGCTGGCAGTCGGCGGCCCGCGGGGGGCAGGGAGGAGGCTGGTGTGTATAGAAATCCGCTCCTGCGGCGCGACAAGGCCCGCTGCGACGGGCGAGCAGCGCGCCGAAGCTTTTATTCTCGCAAAGGGCGCCACGGGCGAGGTGTTGCGCAATGAGAGGGCTGGGCACGCTGCAAGCCGGTATCGTGGCGGCGCTGCTAGGCGCCGCTGCGGCTTTCGCTGAGGTAGGAGGTGTGCTTCCTATGGGCGGGGACGCTGTGGGCAAGGCACACGAACAGCGCGAGATTTCGCTTGATGGAAAATGGCGGATCGTCTTCGACCCCGAAAACCGCGGCAAAGAAGAAAAGTGGTTTGCACTGAGCGAGCCCCCGCGCGGAGGGCAGGAGATAACCGTCCCCGGATGCTGGGAACTGATTAACCCGGGATATGACGGGGTGGCATGGTATTGGCGGACGTTTGAGGTGCCTAAGCGCTATGAAAACCAAATTACCTTGCTGCGTTTTGACGCGGTAAACAACCTTGCCGACGTATGGATAGACGGCAAATATGTGGGAAGATGTGAAGGGGGATATACACCTTTTACTTTCGACGTAACCGATATTGTTCGGGAAGGCGAAGCGCATCGCTTAGTAGTGCGGGTAATTGATCTTCCCAAACAGGGGGAAATAGATGGTGTGCAGCTTAAGGAGCTTCCTTGCTGGCGCGAGCTTGAGTCGTTTAATTTCGGGGGAATTTGGCAGCCGGTTAAGTTACTAGTTCTCCCACCGCTTTATATCGAGGATTGTTTCGTGCAGCCCATGCGCGATCTTTCCGGGGCAACGGTTAAGCTTACCCTGAATTGCCGCGAGCCTGGGCTGCGCTCCGCCGAGGTGCAGTTGGACGTTTTCGAAGCGCGGCGCGGCGACGCCGCAGAGGCCTCGTTGCGCAGGACCATTCCTCTGAAGGCGGGGCGGCAAAGCCTCGCGTTTGATCTTTCGCTTCCTAACCCCAAGCTGTGGAGCCCCGACCAGCCGAACCTTTACCTGCTTAAAGCGGCGCTTTCCACGAAATCTTCGCGGGGGGCATACAGCGATGCGGTGCGCGTCCGTTTTGGCCTGCGCATGCTGACCATGGAACGCGGGCGGTTTGTGCTAAACGGCAAGCCCGTGTTCGTCAAGGGGGCGTTTCACGAGGGGCTTTATCCGATGACCCTTGCCGCTCCCCCCTCGCGCGAGTTTGTCATTGATGAGATGCGCAAGGCAAAGCAGGCGGGCTTTAACCTGCTGCGCTTTTGGCAGATCCCGATACACCCTGTTGTGTTGGACGTCGCCGATGAGCTGGGCATGATGCTTTGCGACGAGCCACCGATCGAATGGATGCTGCAGACAGAGAAAACGGTGGACCTGTGCCGGGGGGAGCTGGAACGAATGGTCATGCGCGACCGAAACCATCCCTCGGTTGTTATGTGGTGTATTTTGAACGAGGGCGGCGCGTTAAAAGAGCTGCAACGTTTTCATACACCAAACGAGCTTCTGCGCACCCCTATTCAAAAGGCGATTGGGGAGCTGTGCCAGCTTGTCCGCCAGCTTGACCGGACACGAATAATCATCGACGAGTCCGGCGGCTGGGCAGGTGGGGCAAACGTTTACCTTCCTTATTCCTCTGAGGCCAAACCGATAAACGATGTGCACCGCTATCTGCGCGGGCCGACGGCGCAGTCGCACCTAACCTACCTACGCACGCTTGGGGAAGAAGATGTTGAACGCGGGCGCTGGCATGTTAGGAAAGGCGTGTCGGTGTTCGTAACGGAGTTTGGCTATGGGAGTATTCCGGACCTTCCGCGGATTGTCCGCGAATATCAAAAGCGCGGGGCCGAGCGAAATGAGGATTACGTACACCACAAATCTCTGCTGCAGTCGTTGGTCCGCGGTTTTGCGGAGAACAAGATGGGTGAGATATTTTCCGACATAGGTGAGCTTATAACGCTGAGCCAGGAGATTCACGCGCGGACGAACTATTTGCAAGCGCTCGCCATTCGCGCAAACCCGCTTGCCTGCGGCTATGTCATGCACGCGTTTTCTGCGGGCGGGTGTATTTTAGGCGCGGAAGCTTTTGACATGTGGCGCGGGGAGAAACTTGTCGCGCGCGCAATTGCGCAGGCCAATGCCCCGCGCGTTTTGGCAGTGTTTGTTGACGCGGCGGCGTATGAGCGGGGGAGGGACGCCAAGGCAGAGGTTGTCCTCTGTGCGGAAGACGCGGACGGCGAGACGGAGCTTCCCCTTAGCTTGACGATTAGCGGTGAGAGCGGGTTTGAGCAAACAGTTGAGCTTGGGCTGGGAAAATGCGCGCGCGGTGTGACAACCGTGTGGCAGGGCGCGGTGAAGCTTCCGCGCGAGCCGGGGCGCTATCGCCTAACCTTTGCCATGAAAACGGGCGACGAAGTGTGGGCGAAGGGCGAGAGGACGGTATGGGTGCTCGATGACGCGGCGGAGCCGCTTCAGGGGCGCGTCGCCCTTGTAGGGCCTGGCCGTGGCGCGGCGGTGCGCCAAGCGGTCGAGGAGATGGGCGCGCAGTATGTCAGCGACGTGGCAGACGCGGACTATGTAATCGCTGTTTTGCCCCTGGCCGATGCAGCGCAGGTTAGCAGGCTGCGCCAAGCGGCGGCGGAGGGAAAGCGCGTCCTGCTTCTTGCCGAAGAGCAGCGGGGGATCGCCCAGGCAATAGAAGCGCTCCAGCTCGAGGGGCGGGCGTGGCCCGCGCGGGGAAACTGGTCGCCCGTGTGCCACTACGTCGTGGAGCAAAAGCTTATGCGGGGGCTGCCGCGGGACAAGCTGCTCGGCGAGGCATATGCCGAGGTAGTGCCCAACTTCTGCATTTTGCCCATACAGGGGGAAACGCTTGCCGGCTGCTTAGGCTACGGCGACGGCACAGCGCACAGCACGCCCATGGAATTCTGGTGGGGGAGCACGGTGATTAGGAAGCGGACGGGGAGGGGGACTGTGCTGCTGTGCACATTTCGCCTGAAAAGCGCTGTGGGCTACGACGGGGTGGCCCGTAGGGTGCTTGGTAATTTGCTGCGCTGTTTTCCCTAGGACATGAGGAGCGCGAAGCTCGGCAATGCGGCGAAAAGGCGACAACACATTAGTCATAATAGTAGACCAATGGCCGGCATGGGCGTTTAGCTACAGGGGATCGTTTGTCAGCACACCGACACTCGACTCGCTCGCGGAGAGAGGAACTGTGTTTGTCAATGCATTTACTACGGCACCTCTCTGCTCGCCCGCGCGAGGATCGCTGCTTACCGGCAAGTGGCCTTGTGAACACGGCGTGCGAGACAATGTTGGTGTCGGTTATTCTGTGCAGCAACCGCTTGCGCAAGACGAGGAGACGTGGATTGAAAGAGCGGCGCGGAACGGCTTTCATGTCGGTTACTTTGGCAAGTGGCACCTCGGTCGGGACGGGCCAATAATTCGCGGGGCGCACCGCCATTCCTCAAGCTTCGACGCACACGCCAAGGTCTACGATCCGGCACACAGCGATTACTCCTATAGAAGGCAAGCGCTTCGCTACCAGGAGCACAAGAAGAACCTAAAACAAGGGCGGCCGCCATTTTGGGGAATTAACCCCGGGACAAAGGAGCAAATGCCGCCGTTTAAGCTCGCCCGAGAGGCGGCTGACTTCTTGCGGGAATATCGGGCGAGCTTTGCCGACGTTCCCTTTTTCCTCACTGTTTCCTTCGCGGGCCCGCATTTTCCGCATTACCTTCCCGAAGAGTACGCAACGCGGGCGGACGCGGTGGATGTCCATGTTCCAGAAAACATCGCCGACGACTTTTATGGAAAACCGTGGTTTCACCCTGTGCCCTGGTGGCCCAGCATGGACACGAAGGACATAAATGAGGAAGAGTGGCGGAAGATAGTCGCCTTTTCCAGTTTGCACATTAGCGCAGTGGATGAGGCAATTGGTCTGCTGCTCAGTGCGCTCGAGGAGCTCGGCCTGGGAAGGTGCACGAGGATTGTCTTCGTTTCCGACCACGGCGATATGTGTGGCAACCACAATAGGTTCGACAAGGGGCCGTACTTTTATGAGGAGGTCTGGCGCATTCCGTTGATAGTTTGTGTCCCCGGCGCAAGGGGCCAGGAGCGCAAAGAGTTCGTATCGCTTGTAGACGTGGGGAAGATGCTGCTGCAGTGGGCAGGCGGGGATGGCGAAAAGACGCCGACGCCGCGGAATCTCATGGACCTCGTAATCGGCGGCGAAAGCGGTGAGAAAATCTGGCCCCAAGAGGTATTCGGGATGTACGACTACTACAACGGAATGAGTTTCGCCATACGCGCGATACGCACGGAGCGCTATAAGTATGTATGGAACCCACAAGCCGTTGATGAGCTTTATGACCTGCTTAGGGACCCAGCGGAGCTAACCAACATTTCCGGGCGGCCGGAGCTCGCCGAGGTAGAATCCGCCCTGCGCCGCAGGCTTGCGGCGTGGATGGAAGAGCTGGGAGACGATCTGCCCGAGCGTGCCGGTGCCTTGCCGCCGGCGGGAACGATCGTCGCAACTAACCGCCCTGGGCCATGAGGGTTTGGGGGAAGTGCTCAGCGCAGGCCGCGCGCTTCAGAACAAGGGAGGCAAGACGAAGGGGCAACGGCTGAAGATGACGGCCGCGGCCCCCAACCAGCGCGTTTAGGTTGGAGAAAACCGTCTGCGCCCACGGGTATGTGGGCCACGGGGCCTGCAACCGCTCGCGCTGCTGCTCCTCGTCTTCTGCCCTGCAACTGCGTGGGGCCCCCGCGATCTCGTAGGCGTTGAGAACCGCCGTTAGGCGCACGCAAAACGTTTGCGCTCCTAGGGTGTGTGGGCGGCGGCTTGGCCAACGCCCGCGGCAAGGTTTCACCGCGCTTCGGAGGC
The DNA here is from genome assembly GCA_964565895.1 of uncultured Armatimonadia bacterium. GTDB lineage: Bacteria > Armatimonadota > Zipacnadia > UBA1398 > CAZMGT01 > CAZMGT01. The sequence continues at coordinate 249,121 of CAZMGT010000001.1, read as the reverse complement.
GTTGGAGGGCCAGGCGCAGACGGCGCGAGCCGGATTTCCTCCGAAGTAAGTCTCAGGCGCGTCCTGGAGGGGTTACGAACCCGCCGCGTCGCGCTGCGTAAAAGTTTCTCGGGCGTGTCGGTCTGGTCGCCCGTCAGAAAGTCCTGGCCGCGACGTGACGTTGCGCAGAAGTTTCTCGGACCGCGCTAACGTTTGAGCTCGATCTTGAAACAATACGCGTGGTCGCAGGGCTTTTTCTGTGGCGTGGCGATGTACAGCGCGTCGTCTTGAACCGACCAGCGCAGGGGCTCTTGCGAACCGAGCATGGATATGCGAGCGATTTGACCCTCGGGCAGGGCGTGCGGCGACTTGCGGCCCAGGGAAACGACCTTTGCTTGGTTGCCGGGCCAGCCCAGACAGGTCGCGTATAGTGCGCCGGGTTTTGTAGTGAAGCGAACGTCTTGGGCGGTAAACTGCTCGTTTTTCTGCTCCGTAAGGTGGCCCGTTTGAACTTCCGTCGGCCCCTCCCCATATACCTTCCACGGGCGCGTGCCATAGATCGCCTCGCCGTTTACGGCAAGCCAGCGGCCGATCGCCCGCAAAATATCCGCCGCTTGCTTCGGTATCGTCCCGTCGGGGCGCGGGCCTATGTTTAGGAGAAGGTTTCCGTTTTTGCTAACGATGTCGACCAGGTCGTGCACGAGCGTGGTTGGAGTCTTAAACTGATCGTCTTTAATATAGCCCCATGACTTTGTGCTTACGGAAGTATCGGTCTGCCAGTAGTGCTCGCGAATGCCGCTAAGCTTGCCCCGCTCGATATCGAGGACGGCAACGCCGTCGGGCAATTTGTCCTTGTAGTTAAGCACTACTTCTTTTTCCAGGGCCAGTGCGCGGTTGTAAAAATAAGCGACTATTCGCGGACGATATTCCGAAAATTCATCGGAGTGCCAGCCGAAGTCGAACCACAACAGATCCGGTGCGAACTTGTCGATCAACTCTTTGGTGCGCGCAAACCAGTCTTCGAGGAACTCCCTGCTTGCCGGGGCTTTTTCGGGATGAGGGGGGCTATAGAGCCCCGAATACGCTGGGTTTGTCGTGTCGTAGTCGTCCTCGTATGTGTAATAACGCCAGTTAAAGGCGCGATGTGTGGAAACACCAAACTTCAGCCCATGCTCTTCGACGACACGTTTTAGCTCAGCAATTATGTCTTTCCGCGGCCCCATGTTTGCTGCGTTCCACGGAGTGTATTCGCTGGCGTACATCGCGAATCCGTCGTGGTGTTCGGCGACGGGGACGACGTAGCGGGCGCCTGCTTCGGCAAACAAGGAAACCCAGGAATGGGGGGCCCACCTCTCAGCTTTGAATAGGGGGATGAAGTCCTTGTAGCCGAAGACAGATTGAGGCCCCCACCTCTCGCGGTGGTAGCGAAAAACATGCGACTCCTTGCGATACATGTTCCGCGGATACCACTCGTTGTCGTACGCCGGAACAGCGTAGACGCCCCAATGGATGAAGATCCCGAACTTGGCGTCCATGTACCATTCGGGGACGCGATAGGCCTGAAGCGACTTCCAGGTTGGCTTAAACACGTCGGCGGGCGCGCGAGACACAGTTAGACCCCCTTTCCCGGTTCGCCTTGAGGCGTTCGGAGGGCGGAGCGAAAACCCTTCGCAAAAAACCTGCCGAGCCCTACGGCGGGGACGGTTTTGCCCGCTTGCCGAAGTTCGAAAAGCTAAGCAAAGGCCGTTCGCAAAAACCGCGCCGCACGCAGCGAACCGGCCGGCGGGGCAGGCGACCGCCGGCCGAATGCCAGCTATACGGCAAGCCGAAACGCCCGCTGTGGGACGACGCTGCGCGAGGGTTCGCGCCGAGGGAGCGGCGGAGTGAGGGAGCAGACGTCGGCTGTTACCGTTAGGCAACTTCACTGCCCAATTGAGTGCCACGCGCACTTCGCGGCTCTGCTGGGCGCCGAAGCTGGGTGCACGTGTCCATGTTGCACGCGCGAGCTATTGCTCAGCGAGAAAGAAGCGGTCAATATTTCTTGACAAGCAAAGCGGAACGCGCTAAAATTCGCGCCGCTTTTTCTGACAAGGCTTTTACACCTTCGGGCAGGGACGCGCGCAATGTCGGAGCTTGATATTGGTGGAATTGTCCGTCAATTTCGGCTCGCCCGCGGGATAACGCTTCAGGAGCTCGCGCGGCGGGCGAATATTTCGCAAAGCTTTCTTTCGCGTGTCGAGCGTAACCGCGTCGACCCGTCTGTAAAGACGTTAATCGCCGTAGCCAAGGCTCTGGGCGTGTCGGCGTCGATTTTCCTCCAGGGCCCAGAGGCCAAGCGCAGCGAGCGTATCCAGTTCGTGCGCCGAGCTGAGCGCAGCGTGCGCTACGTTCAGGACGGGCGGATTGCCATTCACACGCTCGCGCGCAGCCCGGACAAGAAGGCTACGCTTGAGGTGTCGTTGCACACGTACCAGCCGGGGGCGAAGATGCCCGTCGAGCCTGAGGGGACGCAGTTTGCGGAAATTCTTCTCCTCGTTCAACAAGGGCAAATAACCGCGTGGGTGGATAACGCGGAATATCAGATGACAAGCGGCGACTCGCTATGTTTCCCCGGCGACTTGCCGCATCGGTGGTGGAACTCCGGGAACGATGTTGCTGTAGTATTGGTGTGCGCTGCTCGCCGAGCGGCAGAGGCACACAAGCAAGAAGCTAAACCTCGCCCCAACTACGCCCGCGCGTAACGCAAGCCGGCGGAAACAAAAGGCGAAAGCAAAAGAACAAAACGCGGTCTGTTAGCCTGGTTGTCGTGGTTAGCTGTCGGGAGTTTGCGAAAGGGGGTTTTGAGCATTGCGTCCTGAGGCTGAGTCGACGACGATCGCGTTTGTCGGTAACTACGTGCCCCGCCAGTGTGGGATTGCCACTTTCACCACAGATCTTGCGGAGGCGGTCGCGAAGCAGACAGAGGCTAACGTAATTGCGGTGGCTATTAACGACCGCCCCGAGGGCTATACCTACCCCGATCGGGTAACGGTGGAGATCCTGCAGAACAAGCCTTCGGATTATACGCTTGCCGCAGACGTGCTAAACATGCGCCACGTTGGGGTCGCCTGTTTGCAGCATGAATATGGGATTTTTGGCGGCAAGGCAGGCGGCTACATTTTGAACTTTTTAAAGGAATTGCGCATGCCCGTTGTAGCCACCCTGCACACGGTGCTAAAAAACCCTAAGCCGGCGGAAAAGCACGTGCTTTGCGAAATCGTTAACCGCGCGGATAGAATCGTGGTGATGAGCGAGAAAGCAATTGAGTTTTTAACGGAGATATACGATGCGCCGGCGGATCGAATTCGCGTGATTCACCACGGAATACCACAGTTGGCATTTGTGGACCCGAACTATTTTAAGGGTCAGTTTGGCGCGGAAGGAAAGAAGGTTCTACTTACCTTTGGCCTGCTTTCGCCGGGAAAAGGAATCGAGTATATGATCCAAGCTTTGCCCAAGATCGTCGAGAAGCACGACGATGTGCTGTATATCGTCCTCGGAGCGACGCACCCGAACATTAAGAGGATCTATGGCGAGGAATATCGGCTTAGTCTGCAACGCTTGGCGGAGAAGCTCGGTGTGAAGCAGCACGTGGTGTTTCACAACCGCTTTGCCACGCTTGAGGAGCTGTGCGAGTTTCTCGGAGCGACCGATATTTACGTTACGCCCTACGTAAACGAAGCGCAGATCGTTTCCGGGACGCTGGCCTATGCCTTGGGTGCGGGCAAGGCGATCGTTTCCACGCCGTATTGGTATGCTGAGGAGATGCTTGCCGAAGGGCGCGGGCGGCTTGTTCCGTTTTGCGACTCGGACGCGCTTGCCCAGGCGATCATTGAGCTGCTCGACGACGAGGTGGAACGGCATGCAATGCGCCGCCGGGCGTACGACTTTAGCAGGCAGATGGTTTGGGACGAGGTGGCCAAGCGCTATCTGGAAACGTTTGCCGAGGTAAAAGAGGAGCGCACCCAGCGCCCGCGGCCGATATACCAGATTCCCACTGTGGAGCGCTATGGCCCCGAGCCGCCGGAAATTAACCTGACCCATTTGTGCATGCTCACCGACGACACGGGAATTTTGCAACATGCGAAGTACTCCGTGCCCAACCGAAACGAGGGCTACTGCACGGACGACGTGGCGCGGGCGCTAATCGTCGTTCTGCTTGCCGAGGATTTTTACAGCGACCAAAAGACGCTCGCGCGGCTGGCCTCGACGTATCTTGCGTTTCTCGGCGAGGCGTTTAACGAGAGGCGCAGGCGGTTTCGCAACTTCATGCGCTACGACCGCCGGTGGCGCGAGCAGTTCGGCTCGGAGGACAGCCACGGGCGAGCGCTGTGGAGCTTGGGCATGGCCGCCCGGCTAAGCGAAGACGAGGACCTGGTATATTTCGCGTGCGACCTGTTCCACCGCGCGCTGCCCACGGTGGGCGAGTTCGCCGCGCCCCGGGCAATCGCGCTGAGCGTGCTCGGCGCGTCGGCGTATCTCGCGCGGTTTGCGGGAGAGACGGAGGTCAGGCGTATTTTGCGGAAATCCGCCGAACGCCTGCGCAAACAGTTCGAGCGCAACAGCAGCCCGGACTGGCCGTGGCTGGAGGACTGCGTAACATACTGCAACGGGCGTATTCCCCAGGCGCTGCTCAATGCGGGGATGACGCTGCAAGATGAGAAGCTGGTGCGCCTGGGCCTGCGCACGCTGGAGTGGCTGATGGACGTGCAGACAGCGCCGCAGGGCCATCTTGCCCCGATCGGCACAAACGGCTGGTATCGCCGGGGACGGTCGCCGGCGCGGTTTGACCAGCAGCCGGTCGAGGCCGCGGCGCTCATGGACGCGTGCATCGCGGCGTTTGAGGCCACGGGCGCGGAGGAGTGGATCGAGCGCGCGCGGATGTGCTTTGAGTGGTTTATGGGCAAGAACGACCTCGGGGTGCCGCTTTACGACTACGCCACAGGTGGCTGCCGCGACGGGCTGCACCCGGAGCGGGTGAACTTAAACCAGGGGGCCGAGGCGACGACGGCGTGCCTTATGGCCGTGCTCGCGATGCACCGACTTGGGCTGAGACACGAGCGGCGGAAGATAGTTACCCTGCACGAGGAAAAAGTACAGACCCCCGGGCGAGTAGTTGAGGAGGCAGAGACACGATGAACGCGACGGCGCCGGCGGAGCGTTTTGCGGTGGTTATGGCCGGCGGGGCGGGGGAGCGCTTCTGGCCCCTGTCCCGTGCCACGCGGCCCAAGCAATTGCTTAACCTGGGGCCCTCGGGCCGCTCGCTGCTCGAGGAGACGATCGAGCGTGTTTTGCCTCTCGTCGAGCGCGAGCGGTTGTTTGTGGTAACGGGAAAGCACTTGCGCGAGCACCTTGCCGCGGCGAACCTGCCTATTGGCGAGGAACAGATATTGGCCGAGCCGTGCAAGCGTAACACCGCGGGGTGCATTGCCTACGCCACCGCCTACGTGCTGGCTAAGTTCGACTGCCCTCCAGAGCGAGCGACACTAATTATCGTCCCCGCAGACCATTACATTAGGGATGCCAAGGCATTTCGCGAGGCGCTGAGCAAGGCAGTTTCCGCTGCCGAGCAGGAGCAAGCGCTTGTGGTAATTGGCGTAGAGCCGACGAGGCCGGAGACTGGCTACGGGTATATTCAGGTGGCCGAGGAGCGATCGCCAGCCGGCGGGCGGGGGGAAAGAGATGAGGTGTGGCCCGTTGCCTCATTTCGCGAGAAGCCCAGCCCGGAGCTTGCGCGCGAGTTTCTCGCTTCCGGCGGGTTTTTGTGGAATACGGGAATGTTCGTGTGGCGGGCGAGCGCGTTTTTGGAGGAAATGCGCGGCGCACGGCCGGAGATGGCGCAAACAATTGATGAGCTTATCGCCGCCATGCGCACGGGGGAGGAGGAGAAGGCCGAGGAGATATTCGAAAGCCTGCCCGATATTTCCATCGACTACGCGCTGATGGAGCGCGCGCAGCGCGTGCTTGTTGTCCGCGCGGGGTTCGACTGGGACGACCTCGGCGCGTGGGATGCGTTCCGCAGGGTGTGTGCGCGCGATGGTAAAGGAAATGTGACGGTAGGCGATCCCGTGCTCATTGACTGCCGGGATTGCGTTGTGTACAACGAGAGCGGCCAAGAGAAGGTAGCGGTCTCGGTAATTGGGATGGATGGGGTCGTTGTTGCTGTTTCCCGCGACGGAGTGCTTGTTGTCCCCGCCTCCCGGGCACAGGAGGTTCGCGAGGCCGTTGCCGCGCTGAAAAAACAAGGAGCACGCCAAATCTAAAAGAGGAGCAACCCCACGATGTCCAGGCAAACTCCCAGGATACCTTGTTTCCGGGCGTACGATATTCGTGGCCGAGTTCCCGAGGAGCTTAACGAGGAGTTGGTTTACGACATCGGCCGGGCATACGTAACGTTTGTCCGACCGCGGGGCGCGGTTGTCGTGGGCTACGATGTGCGCCACTCTAGCCCGGCGCTTGCCGAGGCGTTAATTCGTGGAATAAACGATGCGGGGGCCGACACTATTAACATCGGCATGTGCGGAACGGAAGTGGTGTATTTCGCCGCAGCGCAGCCGGGAATCGGCGGGGGAATTATGGTAACCGCGAGCCACAACCCGGCGGAGTATAACGGTATTAAGTTTGTTCGGGAAAAGGCGATTCCGATTAGTGGTGATTCGGGGCTGCGTGACATCGAAGCAATTGTTGCCGAAAAGCGGTTTGCCCCTGCTGTGGAAAAGGGAAAGAATACGGCGCGCGATATTACCGAGGAATACCTAGAGAAGGTGCTTAGTTTTGTGGACGAAAAGGCGCTCTCGCCCCTCCGTTTGGTAGCTAATGCGGGAAACGGCTGCGCCGGGCCGTACCTCGAGCTGCTGCGCGAGCGGCTGCCGCTGGAGATAGCTGTTGTCGACGGCAAGCCCGATGGCAGTTTTCCCCACGGGATACCTAACCCGCTGCTTCCCGAGCGGCGGGAGCGCACGGCCGCAGCGGTGCGCGAACATGGCGCGGATCTTGGCGTGGCTTGGGACGGCGACTTCGACCGTTGCTTTTTCTACGACGAGCAGGCGAAGTTCATCGAGGGCTACTACCTCGTCGGGCTGCTCGCCCAAGAGATGCTTCGCAAAGAGCCGGGGCAGCGCATCATCCACGACACGCGCCTGACGTGGAACACGATCGATCTCGTGCGCCAGGCTGGGGGAATTCCCGTGCAGAGCAAAACGGGGCACGCATTTATGAAGGAGAGAATGCGCGCCGAAGACGCGCTTTATGGCGGGGAAATGTCGGCGCACCACTATTTTCGGGGCTTTTCCTACTGCGATTCGGGAATGATCCCCTGGCTTGTCGTATGCGCTATTCTCTCGCGCACGGGGCGCAAACTGTCGGAGCTCGTGGGCGAGCGCGAGGAGCTGTATCCCTGCAGCGGCGAGATTAACATGGACGTGGAGGACAAGGCGGGGGCGATCGAAAGGGTGCGCCGGCACTACGAGAAGGAGCAGCCCGCGGTGGACGAGACGGATGGGCTGTCTATGGAGTTTGGCCGGAGGTGGCGGTTTAACCTGCGGCCGTCGAACACCGAGCCGGTGTTGAGACTTAATGTAGAGGCATATCGCGACCGGCAGCTCGTGCAAGAGAAGGCCGAGGAGATCGTTGCATTGGCGACAGGTCAGGAGGGGCAGCAGTGCAGCCAATAGTAATGATTTCTAGCTGGCCGCCACGGCTATGCGGCATCGCCACGTTCGCCGAAGAGGCGTGTGAGTTTATCCGCGAAGTTCATCCCGACCGCCCGCTTGTCGTCATTTCGCACAGCGATGGAGAGTCGGACTATCCGGTAATCGACATGAGCCGGCACGACTGGTGGCGCCCCGTGGTTGAGGTGTGCGAGAAGCTCGACCCCTGGGTAATCCACATTCAACACGAATACGGGCTTTACGAATATCGCGACGAGCGCGGGCGGGGCGACTTTAACGCGGGTTTTCTGGAAATGCTCGACCAACTGCAGGAGTGGCCCGTTGTCGTCGAGCCGCACACCGTTCACGGGAGGCTGCACGACTACGAGGCGGACTTTTTGTATCGCATGGCGCGCGTGGCCCACGTTGTGTTTGTCAAATGCCACTACCAGAAATGGCGGATGGCGTGGACGTTTTCGCGCCTCGGTTGGCCCATGCCCACGAACATTATGGTTGTCCCCCACGGAGCGCGGCCGGACAGGCGCTGGGGGCCGGAGGAGGTCCCCGCGCTGCGCGAAGAGATCGGGCTTAACCGCTATCCGTACATCGGCGAGCACCTTGTCGGCCTGGTGGGCTGGATTCAGGCGAACAAGCGCTGGGATATCTTGACATCGATCTGGGAGGAGTGCGCGGCGGAGATCGAGCAGCGCACGGGGCAACAGTGGGACCTGCTCGCAGCGGGGATTATGCGCGACCCACATGACCAACAAGAGTACGAGCGCTATCGCGAGCAGGTTGAGCTTTTGGAGCAAAAGGGGCTTGCGCACTATTACGAGTTCGTCCCACGCGGGGAAATGTACTATAAGGTGCTTGCCGTGTGCGACTTTATCGTCCTGCCTACGGTGGATGAGACGCAGTCTGGGACGCTGGCGCGGATAATCGCCATGAACAAGCCGTATATCACCACGGCGCCGATGGAAGGGCTCACCGCGCAGACGATCGAGAGCGAAGGCGGGCTAATGTTTACCAACCAGGAGATGCTCAAGCGCCACGTTATCCGCCTCGCCTGCGACGAGGAGCTGCGCATGAGGCTCGGTAATAACCTGAAGAAGTACTTAGACGAGGTGGTCTCGTGGCGCGTGGTCGCCCGGCAATATAACGAGGCCTATGAGCTAGCGCGCCACGCGCGCGAGACGGGCGAGAAGGTTAGGTTTCCCTCGGAGTTTTAGCGTGCTCTTTTTGTTTCCCCGCGTGCGCCGTGCAACCGTGGCTGCCCTGTGGCTCGTCGTGTCATAGGAAGGGGTGCGCGAGTTGGGAGAAAAGGCGGCGGGCGTGTGCTACCCCCTACTGTGCGAGCCTTTTTTGGTGTCTAAGGTGTGGGGAGGCTCGCGGCTTGCCGAGCTGTTTGGCAAGCCGCTTCCCAAGCGGGGAAAGCTGGGCGAGGCTTGGGAGGTGGCGGACCTTGCCGAGGGGTGCTCGACCATCGCCGACGGCCCGCTTGCGGGAAAGACTCTGCGCGAAGCGATGGGGGAGCACGGGGAGGAGATCGTGGGCCGCGCCGGCGTTAGGGAGTTTCCGCTGCTTGTAAAGTTTATCAACGCTGAGGATGACCTAAGCATACAAGTGCACCCCGACGAGCAGGCGTGCCGCGAGCTGTTTCCGCAGGAGCGGAGCAAGGAAGAGTGTTGGATCGTCGTCTACGCAGACCCGGGGGCGTATGTGCTGCACGGTGTCGTCGCCGGGGCAACGATAGAGCGGCTGCGCAAAGCGCTGGAGCAGCGGCGAATAGTGGAGTTGTTGCGCAAGGTTCCCGTGTCCGTGGGCGATGTCATTTATACGCCAGCGGGGACGGTCCATGCGTTGTGTCGGGGTGTTGTTGTGCTTGAAATTCAAGAGCCCTCGTATACTACGTTTAGGCTCTATGACTACGACAGGCTTGACGACACGGGAAGGCCGCGCGAGCTGCACGTTGAGCAAGCGTTTGCTTCGCTACGCATAGAGCGGCAAGGCCCGCCGAAAGTCGTTCCCCACAGGCACAATTATTCCTGGGGCTCGTGGGAGATGATCGCAGAGGGATATCCGTTTGCCATTCATAGGGTTGTCGTGGAGAAAACTGTGCGCGTTGCACCGGCAAAGCCCTGCGCGAATGTTGTCGTGTGTCTTTCGGGGAGTATTGTTGTGGAGTGTTGTGGTAGGCAAGTGGTGTTGGAAGGCGGCAGGACGTGCATCGTTCCCGGCTGTGCGGATGAATATATGCTTTCCCCAGAAAAAAAGAGCGTTGTCGTCATCTCCACACCGATTTTAGAGAAGACTGAACTAGCGGGCTCGTGCTCGGTTAGCATCGGGCCGGCCTGACCAGCGAACCCCCCCGAAAGCTTTTTTCGCGCAACGTGTGCGGCCACGGCAAGCTTGGGGAAGGGCGACCCCGCGCGCGAGGAGAACGGGCAGAGGACTCGCCGCCGCGAATGAGCCTTTGCGCGGCAAGGGAGGCGTTGTTGCATGAACGACGCAGGGATTGGCGCACTGGCGTTGGCGTTTTGTCTGCTCGCTGCGGCGATGGCCCAGGGCGCTGGGGAGAAGGCGCGCGGGGGCAAGCCCAAGCCCACGTTTGAGAACATCTCATATGGCCCGCACGAGCGCAACGTGCTTGACTTTTGGCAGGCGGCATCGGACAAGCCCGCTCCGCTGGTAATCTTTATCCACGGGGGCGGTTTTCACGCGGGCGACAAGGCCGCCGTGCCGGCAAGCCTAATCGGCAAGTGCTTGGAAAACGGCGTATCTGTCGCCTCGATCAACTATCGCCTGAGCCACCAAGCGCCATATCCCGCACCGATGCTCGACGGGGCGCGGGCGGTGCAGTTTCTGCGGAGCAAGGCGGAGGAATGGAACATCGACGCCGCGCGCATCGCGTGCTGCGGGGGTTCGGCGGGCGCGGGCATTTCGCTTTGGGTGGGCTTTCACGACGATATGGCCCAGCCGGAAAGCGACGAGCCCATCGCCCGGCAATCGACGCGGCTCACTGCTGCGGGGACCGTGGACGGGCAGTGCTCCTACGACCCGCGCTGGATTAAGGAGCACATCGGGGGGAGCGGCGAGCTGCACGAGGCGCTGTTTGCCTTCTACGGCATCGCGCGGGAGGAGGCGGACTCGCCCCGCGCGCACGAGCTTTATGAGCGGGCGGCGGCGATTAACTACCTCAGCCCAGGCGACCCGCCGGTATACATGTTCTACACGCACCGGACCACGAAAGTCCCGCTGCCCCCAGATGCCGACCCAAACATTGTCATCCACCATCCGCAGTTTGGCTTTGAGCTGAAGAAGAAGATGGATGAGCTGGGGATCGAGTGCGTCGTTCGCGTGCGCGAGGACTTCGACTGCCCCGACGAAGAGGTGCGCGACCGCGGGTTTGGGGAGATGGCGGAGTTTTTCTTTAGGCACTTTGGGCTGAGGTAGCGGCGAGCGGGTGCAGCGAACGCCTCGGCGCGTGGTGTAAAGCGACCTCTCCAGCGCGTGAGAGCGCCAACCGCGAGCTGTGGGCGAACGAACCAGTGGCCGTGGCGCGCCTTGTGCGCATGCGTGTGCGGGGCGCGCATAGTTTTTTGGCGGAACGCGTCTTCCGCGGGCTAAAGAGACCACATTCTGCCCGTGCCACTTTTCGCCGGGCCCTGGCTGGGCGAGGGACACCGGGTGCTAGAATCGCCTGGGGCGCATCTTGGCGGGAAGCCCCAAAGGGCACAGGTCAAAACTGCGAGGTCCGCGAAGTTCGCTTTCTGAACGCCTGGTGTAAGGAGGCGAGGGATAATGCGCGGCGAGGCGCAACGGCCGGTTGGCGCTTTGTTTTGGGCGGTCTTGCTTTGGGCGGCCGGCGCGATGGCCCTTGCCGGCGCGAGTTGGGGGCAAGGCAATCTTCTGCCCAACGGCGGTTTTGAGCTAGACAAGGACGGCGACGGGATGGCCGACGCCTGGCAGTTTTTCGGCGACAGGGGCGTGACCGCAACGTGGGCGCGCGACAAGGGAGTCGAGGGGAAGTTCGCGCAGAAGGTCACCTGCACGCGCTACGAGCGGATCTCGCCGGCGAGCCACGTTATGCTCGGGCAGGTGGATACGTTCGCGCTTAAGCGCGGGCAGTGGTATCGCTTAAGCTTTTGGGCGCGCGCGGAGAGGATTAACGAGGAAGTCGTCAGCGTCGCCATTCGCGACACTTCGAACTGGTCCGAGTGCGGGCTGACAGAGTCGTTTCGCCCGACGAATGAGTGGAAGAGGTTTTCGTTTACCTTTCGCGCGACAAAGACGATCAGCAGAAACATTCGCCTGCAAATATGGTTTTGCAGCACGGGCACGCTGTGGCTCGACGGCGTGGAGCTTGTCCCTACAGAGCCTGTAAAAACGAGGTTTACCGAAGTTGTGGCAGACATTGGCGCGAAAAACCTTATCCCAAATAGCAGCTTTGAATGCGGCACGGCGGGGTGGGGGACAATTGCCGACATTCCCGGATGGGGCGGAAACTTTAACACCCTTTTCGGCAAAGTTGACAAGGGGCAGGCAAGGTTTGGCAGGCACAGCTTTAAGGTAGAGCTTACACCGCAAAACATACCTATATACCACTTCGATTACTTTCCCCTATATCGCGTCCCGATTAAGGCGCCGCTTTTGGCAAACCGTGGGTGGTTTACGGTAAAGCCCGGGGAGAAATATACGCTGTCGGCATATATGCGCGCGGACCGCGCGGGGCTGAAGGGAAAGCTTGCTGTCTATCAGGCGTTTGCCGGCAGGCAAAGCAAAGAGGTGGAGTTTAGCGCCGACTGGCAGCGCTACGAATTCACGTTTGCCCCGCGGGCAGAGCAGATTTTCGTTGCCCTGGGGTTGGACCTCGAGGCCTCCGGCGAAAACAGCGGGACGCTGTGGATCGACGGGGTGCAGCTTGAGCGCGGGGCGCAGGCGAGCGAATATGAGCCGCGCGCGGAGGTTGAGGCGGGGATCGTTTGGGACGAGCCCGGGCATCTGTTCTGGCGGGCCCAAGACGCCCGGGTAACGATCGCCGCGTTTAACGCCTCGGAGAAGCCGCGCACGGTTGAGCTTCGCGCGACGGTTACGGATTTCTTCGACAAAGAGGTGGCCAAACCCCAACTTACGCTGAACATTGGCCCTCGGGCAGCGGCGCGCGCAGAGCTTGCGCTTGGCGTTAACGGGAACGGGTTTTTCCGCGTGGCGCTTTCCGCCCGCGGGGCGGCGCTCGTTCAAAACCGGCCGGAGCGCTTGGCTGTGATCCAGCGGTATACGGGCGCGGATAGCCTGTGGGGGATGAACCACGCATATCCCTGGCCGCACCTTTTGGATTTAAGCAAGCAGATTGGGCTGTTGTGGTTTCGCGACTGGTCGCTAAAGTGGCAGGCGGTTGAGCCGAGGAAGGGGCAGTTTGACTTTGCCCAGGCGGACTTTCAGATAAACCGCGTGCTTGACCGTGGGATAAACGTGCTTGGGCTTTTGCCCTTTCCCTCAAGCGACTGGTCGTCTACCGCGCCGGGGAAGCCGCAGCCGGCGACAACATACCCCAAATCGCGCGAGCGCATGGCCTACATGCCGCGCGACCTAAGGGAGTTTGCCGAGTATGTCAAGCGCACGGTAGAGCGCTATCGCGGGCGGATTACGGTGTGGGAGGTGCTCAACGAGCCGGTATATACTTCGTATGCGCTGCCGCGGAGCAAGGGATATACGGTGGCCGACTACATTCGCCTGCTTAAAGTTGCCTTTCGCGCGATAAAGGAGGCTAATCCCGAGGCGTTTGTTATCGGAGGAATAGCGGGCGCGCCCGGCAACCTGACGAGCGAGTTTATCGCCGGCGGGGGGCTGCAGTATGTAGATGCGCTTAACCTGCACACCTACCCGGGCAAGCGCCCGCCGGAGTGGTACGAAGAGGCGCTGGCCAAGCTGAAGAAAGAAATGGCCGCCGCGGGGCAAGACAAACCGATTTGGTTTACCGAAGGCGCATATTACGCCGACGACGATCTGCCGTTTGTCCCCTATAAGGCGTGGCTTACGCCTCTGGAGAGCGAGCGGCAGGCGGCGGAGTGGCTGGTAAAGTTCGACACCATCCTGCTTGCCTATGGCACGGAGAAGATCATTTACCACTCGGGCACGCCGGGGCAACTGAACAACGAAAGCCTCTCCGGAATCTTCTTCGAGTGGGACGGCGCGCCGCGCAAGATGCTCGCCGCGCAGGCGGCGATGGCTGCGCTGTTGGGCGAACGCGTCTGGCCGCTGGGGCGGCTTGCCGTTGGCCCGGGAACGCGGGCCTATGGCTTTGCAAAGCCCGCGCGGACGATTATCGTTTGCTGGCGCGAGCGTGGCGAGCCGGCGCTTACCCTGGGCGCGGCCCGGCGAAACGTCGCCGTGCTGGATATCGTGGGCAACCCCTTGCCCGCGGGAAGCAAAATTGGCCAAAGCCCGGTTTATTTCGTCGTCGGCGGGGAGCTTTCGCCCGACGAGGCAGGCGCCACGGTTGAGGGTTTGCTGAGCGAAAGCGGCCAGCGCGCCCAGCGGCAGGCGGAAGGAAGCCCCGCCCAGCGCTAGAATAGACCATGGGCATCATGGCGCAATATCCCTAAGTCGTGTGCAAGGGAGAAGGGCGGCTATGGAAAAGAGCGCGCGAGGAAAGAGAATAGCGCTTGTTTTGGCGATTTTTGCCGCGGCCGGTTTGGCCCAAACGGCTCTCGCGCAAGAGTTTCACAGCGCATGGCCGCAGGGCGTGGAGCGCGTGTGGGTGGGGCCGGAGTACTGGGCGAATCGGCTGGAGGACTGGCGCATACGCGATGGCCGGCTGGAGTGCGTGGCCAACCTCGCCCGCGAATCGTATCGCACGGTGCACTTGCTCACGCGGCGGCTGGGTGAGGCCGAGGGCGAGCTACACATGACCGTGCGCGCGGGCGTCGTGGGCGCCCCCCAGGGCATTCCCCCGGGGGCAGCGGTCGGTTTTCTCATCGGCGCGGGGGCAGCGGATCTCGACTTTCGCGCTGCAGCGCTCGTGCACCATAGCGCGGGGCGCGGGGGCGGGATCTTCGCCGGCGTAGATGGCCGGGGAAGGCCGTATATCGCGGAGTTCGGCAAGGCCCCGCGGCCGGAGGAGCGCGGGCCGGCGGCCGCGACGCTAGGCGATGTGCTGCTGCGGCTGGATGTTCTGCCCGCGGGCGGCGGGCGCTATCGCTGTGTCATCGCCCTCCTGTCGCCGGACGGAGCAAAGAAGTTCGCCCAGGCGGAAAAGGAGGTCGCCGGCGCGGAGCTGGTGGGCAACCTTGCGCTTGTCTCGCACCCCGGGGCTGGGGCGAAGACGGCGCAGTTTTGGTTTCGCGATTGGCGCGTGTGGGGCTCGAAGGTCGAGGTGCACGAGGAACGGCTTGCCGGGCCGATAATCTGCGCGCAGTATACGCTGAGCAAGGGCACGTTAAAGATGACCGCGCAGCTCATGCCCATTGGCCCGCAGGACAGCCAAACCGTTGCCCTGCAAATCAAAGACAGCGAAGCGTGGAAGACGATCGCCCAGACGAAGGTCGTCGTTCCCGGTTATACGGCCCCGTTTCGCATTGCCGGCTGGGACGCGACTAGGGACATCCCCTATCGCCTGGTGTATCGGCTGCGCACGGCGGAGGGGGAGAAGGAGTATGTGTGGGAGGGGACAGTGCGCCGCGAGCCGGTGGACAAGGACCCGATCGTCGTCGCCGTGTTCACGGGAAACAACAACTGCCTCGTAGGTATGGACATGCGCGAGCCGAAGTGGCTTACGGAGAAACCGGGCAGCGGGAAGTTTACCCGATTTAACATTTGGTTTCCGCACAACGACCTAGTGGCCCACGTAAAGGCGCACAAGCCCGACCTGCTCGTGTTTACCGGCGACCAGGTATATGAGGGGCGCAGCCCCACCGCGCCGGTGCATCGCCAGGGGACGAAGACCATGCTCGACTATTTGTATAAGTGGTACCTCTGGTGCTGGGCCTATGGCGACCTGGCGCGCGATATCCCCACGGTCTGCCTGCCGGATGACCACGATGTTTACCAGGGCAACCTGTGGGGTTGGGCGGGGCGCAAGGCGCCCGGGGGAAACCACAACAACGGCGGGTATATCGAAGACGCAGAATTCGTCAAAATGGTCGAGCGCACGCAAACGAGCCATCTCCCCGACCCGTTCGACCCCACACCTGTCCACCAAGGCATAGGCGTATACTACACTGCCTTGAACTACGGGGGCATTAGCTTTGCGATTATCGAAGACCGCAAGTTTAAGTCGCCGCCCACGCTCGTTCCGCAGACTTTTCCCGATGTAGAGATCAAAGACGGGCACATCATGACCGTGGACTTCGACACGAAGAAGGCCGACATTCCCGGGGCGACGCTTTTGGGCAAGCGCCAGCTTAGGTTCTTGCGCGAGTGGGCTGCGGACTGGAGCGGCGGCGCGGAGATGAAAGCGGTTATCTC
The DNA here is from genome assembly GCA_964565895.1 of uncultured Armatimonadia bacterium. Taxonomy (GTDB): domain Bacteria; phylum Armatimonadota; class Zipacnadia; order UBA1398; family CAZMGT01; genus CAZMGT01. Next base: position 232,988 of record CAZMGT010000001.1, on the reverse strand, counting down.
GCAGACGATTTTCTGCAACCTCCAGACGCGGGACTACTACCCAAACAAGCTGGACCGCGACTTAGACTCCGGCGGCTGGCCGCAAACAGGGCGAAACAACGCGCTGCGCGAGATGCGCCGCTGCTTTGCCGTGCACCTCGCCGGCGACCAGCACTTGGCGAGCGTCATTCACCACGGAATTGAGGAGTGGAACGACGCCTGTTGGTCGTTCTGCGTGCCGTCCATCGCGAACTTCTACATCCGCAAGTGGCTGCCGCCCAACCCCGGGGGCAACCATCGGCCGGGTATGCCGGAGTATACCGGCGAGTATCTCGATGGCCTAGGCAACCACATTACCGTGTGGGCGGTGGCCAACCCCGCGCCGGCCGGCGTGGAGCCCGCAGGGCTGCACGATCGCGCGCCGGGCTATGGGATCGTTAAGTTTCACAAAGCGAGGCGCAAGATAACTTTCGAGTGCTGGCCGCGCTACGCCGACCCGCGCGACCCCAAAGCCAAGCAATACCCCGGGTGGCCGATTACCGTTGACCAGCTCGACAATTACGGCCGCAAGCCGGTGGGTCACCTGCCGCGAATTAAGGTTTTGGGAATGAGCAACCCCGTGGTCCAGGTAATCAACCAGCGCACGGGTGAGGTGGTCTATACCCTGCGCATTAGGGGCAACTCGTTTGCGCCGAAGGTTTTCGAGCGCGGGCTGTATACGGTACGCGTGGGGGAGCTGGGGACGGCGCGGGTAAAGACGCTGACCAACTTGCACGTGGTAGGGGCCGGCGCAAGGAAGACGATCGAGGTCAAGCTGTGACGGGCAAGGAGGAGCAAGTATGACTGCGCACAAGCTTGGGCGCCGAGCGTTTCTTAAATCGCTGGGCGCGGTGGCTGTCTCTGCGGCGGCGGGCGCCGCAGCCGCGGGCCGGAGCTGGGAAAAGCCGAACATTGTGTTCATCATTACCGACGATTTGGGCTATGCGGACCTGGGCTGCTATGGCTCGCAAGCGATCGACACGCCGAACATCGACCGCATGGCGGCAGAGGGAATGCGCTTTACCGACGCCTATTCGGGGTGCACCGTGTGCGCCCCCGCGCGGAGCTGCCTCATGACCGGCTACCACATGGGGCATACCTCGGTGCGGTTGAACACGGGCGGGGTGCCTCTGCTCGACGAGGACGTTACCGTGGCCGAGGTGCTCAAGAGCGCGGGCTATGTTTGCGGCGGGTTTGGCAAGTGGGGCCTGGGCGACGTGGGGACCTCGGGCGTCCCGGAGCGCCACGGCTTTGACATTTTCTTCGGCTACTACCACCAAGTGCACGCGCACAACTACTATCCCGAATATCTGTGGTGCAACAGCGAGAAGGTTCCCCTGCCCGAAAACGCCGGCGGCAAGCGCAAGCAGTATTCGCACTACCTCATTTTCGAGCAGACGCTAAAGTTCATTCGCGAAAACAAAGAGCGGCCGTTTTTCTGCTACGCCCCGTGGACGCCGCCGCACGGGCACTATGAGATTCCCGAGGAGGACCCCGCCTGGGAGAAATACAAGGACGAGCCATGGCCCAAGGAGGCGAAGGTCGTCGCGGCGATGGTCTCCATGATTGACCGCCAGGTGGGGCAGTTGCTTGGGCTTTTGCGCGAGCTGGGGATCGCGCAGAAGACAATCGTCTTCTTCACCTCGGACAACGGCGCTGCGCGGCGGTTTGAGGGAACGCTTAACTCCTGCGGCCCGCTGCGCGGGATGAAGCGCGACCTGTATGAGGGCGGGATTCGCGTGCCGATGATCGCGTGGTGGCCGGGGATGATTCAGCCGGGGGCGGTAAGCGATTTTCCGTGGTATTTCCCGGACGTTCGCCCGACGCTAACGGAGCTTGCGGGGATGAGCTGGACAACGCCGCTGGACGGGATATCCATCGTGCCCACGCTGCTCGGCGAGGAGGTTGCGGGGCACGAGCAGCAACAGCGCAAGTTTATGTATTGGGAGTGGGCGCGGTATAACTGGGCCAAGCGGCAGCTTGTCCCCGGAGGTGTGGCTCAAGCTGTGCGCATGGGCCGGTGGAAGGCGGTAAGGCCGAGAAGCGGCGCCCCGCTGGAGCTTTACGACTTAAGCAGCGACCTCGGCGAGAAGCATAACATCGCCGGCGAACACCCGGAGATCGTCGCGCAAATTGAGCGCTATCTGGCCACCTGCCGCAGCAACCCGCGGCCGCAGTCCGAGCCGCCGAAGCCGCGCGGCAAGCGGTTCATGTAGCGCGCGGCAAGCGCACGGCGCAAACGGAAGCCGGCGGCGCTTCTTGCGCGGGCCCCAGCGAGCAAGCGACCCGCATGCGCCTGGAGAGGAGCACAAGCGATGAGCAAGATGACGCGCAGGCAGTACATTCGCACCCTGCTTGGCTACGCCTCGGTGGCCGCGCTGTCCAACCTCGGCTGCGAGGGGCGGCAGAGCAGGGAGCAGCGGCGGCCGAACTTCGTTTTTATCCTCATCGACGACTTGGGCTACAAAGACGTGGGGTTTATGGGAAGCAAGTACTACGAAACGCCGAACATCGACCGCTTGGCGAAGCAGGGGATGGTGTTCACGAACGCCTATGCTAACGCGCCGAACTGCGCCCCCACGCGGGCGTGCATTCTCTCCGGGCAGTATACGCCCCGGCACGGGGTATATACCGTGGGCACGTCGGAGCGCGGGCCGGCGGCGCTGCGCAAGCTTATCCCGATACCGAACCGGACGACGCTCCCCCGCGAGGTTGTTACCATCGCCGAGGCGCTCAAGCCCGCGGGCTACGTTAGCGCAAGCATTGGCAAGTGGCATTTGGGCTCAGACCCCGAGTTTGGCCCGCGGGCGCAGGGGTTTGACGTAAACGTTGCGGGCAACGCCGCGGGCAGCCCGCGCAGCTACTTCAGCCCATATCGCAACAAGGATCTTCCCGACGGGCCCAAGGGCGAATACCTTACCGACAGGCTGACCGACGAAGCGCTGAAGTTTATCGAGGCCAACAAAAGCAAGCCGTTTTTCCTCTACCTGCCGCATTATGCCGTGCATACGCCCCTGCGGGGGAAACAGGAGCTTGTCGAAAAGTATCGCCAAAAACCCCCCGCCGACGGCCAGCGCAACCCCGTCTATGCGGCGATGATCGAAAGCGTGGACCAAAGCGTGGGGCGAATTATGGCTAAGCTCGATGAGCTGGGCCTTGCCGAAAACACGGTTGTTGTGTTCTTTTCCGACAACGGCGGGGTAGGAGGCTACCGCGAGCTAGGGATAATGCAAAACGAGATAACCTCTAACGCGCCTCTGCGCGGGGGCAAGGGGATGCTCTATGAGGGGGGCATTCGCGAGCCGATGGTCGTGCGCTGGCCCGCGGCGGTTAAGCCGGGGACGGTGTGCCACGAGCCGGTGATCGGGATAGACTTTTACCCGACATTTTTGGAGATCGCCGGAGTAGACCCGCCGGCAGGCCACGTGCTCGACGGGGAGAGCCTTGTTCCGCTGCTCAAGCAGACGGGAAAGCTCAAGCGCGAGGCCATTTTCTGGCATTTCCCGGCCTACCTCCAAGCTCGGAACGGGACGTGGCGCACGACGCCCGCGGGCGTCATTCGCCAGGGAGATTTTAAGCTCATTGAGTTCTTCGAGGATGGGACGCTTGAGCTATATAACCTGAGCGAGGACATTGGGGAAAAGAACAACCTGGCGCAGAAAATGCCGGACAAGGTGCGCGAGCTGCACGAACGGCTTGTCCGCTGGCGGGAGGAAATTGGCGCCCCCGTGCCTACAGAACGCAACCCGAAATATAACCCCGCGGGGGCGCGGGGCGGGCGCCGGCGGGGAAAGCAGAGCTAAGGAGTAAGGAGTGAGGGCGATGACGCGCAGGGAGTTTTTGCGGCTTTCCGGGATCGCTGGCGTATGGTCGCTACTCGGCGCCTTCGCTTTTGCCGAGCAGCTTGGGCGGAGGCCAAACTTTATTTTTATCCTCGCCGACGACCTGGGCTGGGGCGACCTGCACTGCTACGGGCACCGGCAAATCAAAACGCCCAACTTAGACCGCCTCGCCGCGCAGGGGACGCTGTTTACCCAGTTTTACGTTAACTCCGCCGTTTGCTCGCCCAGCCGCGCGGCGTTTATGACGGGGCACTTTCCCGCGCGCCACAAGATCCACGGGCACTTCGCCCGGCCGGAGCAAAACGCCAGCCGCGGCATGCCCAACTTCCTCGACCCGGGTGTGACGACGATTACTAAGCTGTTGCACGACGCCGGCTATGCCACAGCGCACTTTGGCAAGTGGCACCTGGGCAGCGGAGAGGGCGCGCCAGAGCCCAGCGCATATGGCATCGACGCCTACCGCGCCCTGAATGCGAACGGCCCCACGTGGGAGGAGCAACGCACCGACCCCTACTTCCGCGCGAAGTCAACCGCGCTTATCGTCGACGAGGCGATTAAGTTCATCGAAGCCAACCGCGACCGGCCGTTTTACGTGAATGTGTGGACGCTCGTTCCCCACGCCATCCTCCACCCCACGGAGGAGCAGATGAAGCCCTACCGCCACCTCGCGCCCGGGGGGCGCAAGCTGCCCTATAAAGGGGCGATGCAGATTTACTACGCCTCGGTCACCGACCTCGACAAGGAGATCGGCAGGCTTGTGCGCAAGCTCGACGAGCTGGGCCTGGCCGAAAACACGGTGGTCTTCTTCTCGAGCGACAACGGCCCGGAGGACATTCACGTTCGCAACGCAAGCCACAGCGCGGTGGGCTCCGCCGGCCCGTTCCGCGGGCGCAAGCGCAGTTTGTACGAGGGCGGCATTCGCATGCCGTTCATCGTGCGCTGGCCAGGGCATATTCCCGCGGGCCGCGTAGACAGCACGTCTGTGCTTACCGCGGTGGATTTCCTGCCCACGGTGTGCCACCTCGCGGGGATCGAGGTGCCCGCCGGGCTAAACCCCGACGGCGAGGATGTGAGCGACATTCTCCTGGGCAAGTCGCGCCCGCGCACAAAGCCCATTATGTGGGAGTGGCGGTTTAGTATTGCCGGCGACGTGTTTCACCGCAGCCCGATGCTCGCCATTCGCGAAGGCCCGTGGAAACTGCTCATGAACCCCGACGGCAGCCGCGTGGAGCTGTATAACATCCCGCGCGACCCCACCGAGCTAAACAACGTTGCGGAAAAGCACCCCGATATTGTCAAGCGGCTTTCGGAAAAGCTTCTTGCCTGGCAAAAGACGCTGCCCAAGGGGCCCGTAGACCCGCTTGCCGGCAAGAACGACTATCCCTGGCCTGGCTCTGGCGAGAAAAAGAAATAAGCGCGCGTGAAAGCACTGGCGTTCGTTGCGAGCGAAAAGCAAAAAGGAGTGATGAACGATGGGAAAAAGCGGCCGCCGCGAGTTTCTTAAGCGCACGGCAAAGCTTGGCGCCGCTCTGCTGCCCTTCGTCTCGCGGCTAAACTCTGCCTCGGGCCAGAGAAGGCCTAATATCCTATTCCTGTTCTCAGACGATCAGCGGTTCGACACCATCCACGCGCTGGGCAACAAGGAGATCATTACGCCAAACATGGATCGCTTGGTAAAGAGGGGGACCGCGTTTACGCATGCATTCATCATGGGTTCAACGCGCGGCGCGGTGTGCGTGTGCAGCAGAGCGATGCTCCTTACCGGGCGGACGCTGTACCGCGCGGAGCCGATAGAAAAGGGGACGACCTTTCCCGAGCTTTTGCGCGAGCACGGCTATGTTACTTTCGGGACGGGCAAGTGGCACAACGGCCGGGAGACGTTTGCCTGGGGATTTACCAGGGGGGCGAAGATTTTCTTCGGCGGGATGAGCAACCACCTGCAGGTGCCGGTGTACGATTTCGACCCGGAGGGGAAATATCCCAAAGGCAAGGCGTATAAGGGCGAAAAGTTTTCCAGCGAGCTGTTTAGCGACGCCGCGATACAGTTTCTGCGCGAATACGATGGCAAAAGGCCGTTTTTGCTCTACGTTGCCTATACCGCGCCGCACGACCCGCGAATGGCGCCGGAGAAGTATGCCAAGATGTACGACCCAAGCAAGATTTCGCTTCCTAAGAACTTCCTCCCCGAGCATCCGTTTGACAACGGGGAGATGAAGATTCGCGACGAAAAGCTCGCCCCTTGGCCGCGCACGCCGGAAGTCGTGCGCAAGCATATCGCCGACTACTACGCGATGATTACCCACCTCGATGCCCAAATCGGGCGCGTGCTCGACGCGTTAGAGCAGTCCGGCCACGCGCAGAACACAATCATTATCTTCTCCGGCGACAACGGCTTGGCTGTCGGCCAGCACGGGCTAATGGGCAAGCAGAATCTGTACGAGCACAGCGTGCGCGTGCCGCTTGTGTTTTGCGGGCCGGGCATTCCTCAGGGGAAAACGTCCGACGCGTTGTGCTATATGCACGACATTTTCCCGACGATTTGCGACCTCGCGGGGCTGCCCGTCCCCAGCACGGTGGAGGGGAAAAGCCTGGCACCAATAATCTCCGGCAAGAGCAGGAAAGTGCGCGATAGCGTGTTCGGGGCATATCGGAACGTTCAGCGAATGGTGCGCGAGGAGAGGTTTAAGCTAATCGAATATTTCGTCCGCGGGAAGAAAACGACACAGCTTTTCGACCTTGCCAGCGACCCCTGGGAGACGACAAACCTTTCCTCAGACAACCGCTATGCGGAGACCATTAGCCGCCTGCGCGGCGAGTTGCGCCAGTGGCAGAAGAAGGTGGACGACCCCATGGCGGACAAGTGGCCGGCGTAGGACAGGCTCTTGCGCCGGCCAGGGCTTTTCCGCGGGCGCTCCATCGAGCGCGGAGCATGCCCCCGCGGCGCTCGCCCACCGTGGCGCGGGCGGAGGGCGGCGCTGTTTTGCCGTATCCCAGCGCTTGGTTGCCGCAGCGGGGGCATTGCGGGGCAGAATGGCGAGTTTAGCGGCGGGCGCTCGGGCGGCCTGCTCGCGTTGAAGGAAATGGGCGGCAAGGCGGGCAGCGCCCGCTGTTAGCTGTGGCCTTTTTGGGCGAAAAGATCGCGCCCGGCCCAGGCAATCTGCTGCAAAGGAAATAACACATGCGCGGGCCCTTTATAAAAGCATTAAGCGCGCGGGCTGCGCCTTTCGTTGCTGCGTGGGTGGCCGCTGGCGCGCTTTCGTTCGGGAGCCTGGGTGAAGGGCTGTTTGCGCAAGGCGCGCGGCCTGCGCCGACGGGCAGCGAAGCGCAAGTGAGCCGTGCGGCGGGCGGCGCCAGCACATCGGAGCAAACCATGTGGGCGAAACTCCCCTACTATACGATTCCATTAATCGATCTTTCGCGCGACGCCTGGCGCCAGATAGTCGTAGGTCGCGAGCCCGGGCAATATCTCGGGCACCCGAGCACTGTGCTCTTGCCGGACGGCAAAACAATAATCGCCGTTTACCCCAAAGGGCACGGGGGCGGGGCTATTGTTATGAAAAAAAGCACAGACGGGGGGCTGACCTGGTCCGCCAGGCTGCCCGTTCCGGAAAACTGGGCGACGTCAAAGGAAACGCCAACCATCTTTCGCCTGGTGGACAAACACGGCGCGGCGCGCCTTGTGCTTTTCTCGGGGTTATATCCCATACGAATGGCCTATTCGGAAGATGAGGGCAAGACGTGGACGCCCCTTCGCCCCATAGGGAACTTCGGCGGAATAGTAGCGATGAGCAGCATCGTCCGCCTGCGCGACGGCGCCTATATGGCGATGTTTCACGACGATGGCCGGTTTCTTACAGCGGAAGGGCTAGCAGGTAGAGAGCGCGTGTTTCGCATCTACAAAACGCTCTCTTACGACGGCGGATTGACATGGTCTGCTCCCGAGGTGGTGGCGGAACACCCAAAGGCGCACCTTTGCGAGCCTGGCGTGGTGCGCTCGCCGGATGGAAAGCAACTGGCCTGCCTAATGCGCGAAAACAGCCGAAAATATAACTCGTTCGTAATGTTTAGCGACGACGAAGGCAGGACGTGGACCGCCCCGCGAGAGCTTCCCGCAAGCCTTACCGGCGACCGGCACGTGGCGCGATATGCTCGCGACGGCAGGCTGGTTGTTGTTTTTCGCGACACGACCAGGGTAAGCCCCACGAAGGGCGACTTTGTCGCTTGGGTGGGACGATACGAAGATATCGTTCGAGGCAGACAAGGGCAGTATCGCGTTAGGCTGTTGGACAGCACAAGAATGTATGACACCGGATATGCTGGCTTGGAGCTGCTGCCCGACGGGACATTCGTGGCCACCACGTATTGTCGTGTGACAGAAGACGAGGAGCCAATTGTTCTAAGCGTGCGCTTTACCCTTGCGGAGATCGACAAGCGCGCCGCCGAGCTCGCCCCCACGCAAGTTCCCGTCTATGTCAGCGGCAGGGAAGGCTACCACACCTATCGCATACCGTCTCTGCTAGTCACCGCAAAGGGCACGCTGCTTGCTTTCTGCGAGGGGAGAAAAAACAGCGCGCGCGACCACGGAGACATTGACATCCTCGTTAAGCGGAGCACAGACCACGGCCGGACGTGGTCTGCACAAAGTATCGTTTATGAAGAAGGCGGCGACGCAGAAATTACCATCGGAAACCCCTGCGCTGTGCTCGACAGAGACACAGGGATAATTTGGCTGGCGATGACCAAGAACAACGATCGCGTGCTGATTACGTTCAGTAAAGACGATGGCATAACATGGTCTCCCCCGCAAGACATTACAAAAGACGTGAAGAGAGCGGGATGGGGGTGGTATGCCACCGGGCCGGGTGTCGGGGTTCAGTTGCGATATGGGAAACACAAGGGGAGGCTACTAATTCCCTGCGACCACCGCGAGAGAAAGGGCGGGCGCTGGGTTAAGCACTCGCACGTGTTTTTCAGCGACGACCACGGGAAAACATGGGCGCTTGGGGGAACCGTCGCCGAACACACCGACGAATGCCAGCTTGTGGAGCTTGCCGATGGCGCGCTGCTAGTCAATATGCGCAACTACTGGGGTCGGGAAGGGCAGGCGAAGGACAAGGGGCAAATGCGCGCCGAAGCGCTAAGCCGCGACGGCGGAGAAACATGGGAAAGGCTGAGCTTTGACAGCACGCTAATCGAGCCCGTCTGCCAAGCGAGCATTGTCCGTTACACCTGCGCGCGAGAGGGGACGAAGAACCGCCTGCTCTTTTCAAACCCCGCAAGCAGGACGGAAAGAAAGTGCCTTACCGTTCGCCTAAGCTACGACGAGGGCGCAACGTGGCCCGTCGCGAGGACGCTGTATGAGGGCCCGAGCGCCTACTCGTGCCTCGCCGTGCTACCTGACATGAGCATCGGTTGCCTTTACGAGCGCGGCGAAAAGAGCCCATATGAAACAATTACCTTCGCGAGGTTCAGCTTGGAATGGCTAACCGGCGTGGAAAGGGAGCCATGACTTGGAACTATGCAAATCGCGGTTGCCCGCCCACCGCGTGCACCGACCGCGCGGCACAGCGGGCAAGCGAAGTTGCGAAGCGGGCGGCAGGGGTTTGCCTTGCAGCAAAGAAGCAACAGCTCGGGCACGCGGGGCCAGCGGATGGTGCGCCGCGCGCCGCTTTTGGCGGGCGCAGAAGCGATGAGCGAAAGGCGAGGGCAACGCGCCTGCAGGTGCCCGCTTAGGGCAAGTTGAACGGCAGTTTAAGCCGGCAATACCGCTTGGGGGTGGACACCATGAGGAAAATGAAAAGGCGCCAGTTTCTTAAGGCGGCAGCGCTTGGCGCGGGGAGTATTGTTTTGGCGAGATACGCCTGGACGAGGCCCTCGCCGCTGGACCGCCCGAACGTGCTGTTCATCGCGATAGACGACCTCAACGACTGGACAGGCTGCCTGGGCGGCCATCCCGACGCGCGGACGCCGAATATCGATCGTCTCGCGCAGCGCGGCGTGTTGTTCACGCGGACATATTGCGCGGCGCCTGCCTGCAATCCCTCGCGCACCGCGCTGCTTACCGGCATTCGCCCCTCAACATCTGGCGTATACCACAATAGCCAACCGTGGCGGCCGGTGCTTAAAGACGCGGTGACCCTGCCGCAGCACTTCATGGCCCACGGCTATCGCGTCGTGGGCGGGGGCAAGATCTTTCACGGGGCATATCCCGATCCGCCCTCGTGGCACGAATACTTTCCCTCGAAAACGGAAACGAAGCCGCCAGACCCCATGCCCCCTAACCCCCCGCTAAACGGAATCCCTAAGACGGGACATTTTGACTGGGGGCCGATTGACGTCGACGACGAGGATATGGGCGATTGGAAGGTTTCGCAGTGGGCGATAGGCGAGCTGCAGAAGGACCACAAAAAGCCATTCTTCCTTGGCGTGGGCTTTTTCCGCCCGCATTTGCCGTGGTATGTGCCGCGCAAGTATTTCGAGATGTTCCCTTCGGAAAAAGTCACCCTGCCCAACGTTAAGGAGGACGATCTGGACGATATCCCCCCGCTTGGGCGGGAGATGGCGCGCACCAACGATCACAAGAAGGTGATCCAGACACATAACTGGCGAAAGGCGGTTGCCGCGTATCTTGCCTGCGGGGCGTTTGTGGACAGGTGCGTGGGGCGCGTGCTCGACGCCTTGGAGAAGAGCCCCTATGCCAAGAACACCATCGTGGTCCTATGGAGCGATCACGGCTGGCACCTTGGGGAGAAGCTGCACTGGCGCAAGTTTGCCCTGTGGGAGGAAGCGACGCACAACGTGTTGGCGATGATCGTCCCCGGTGTCACGAAACCTGGCGGGCGCTGCCCGCGGCCCGTGAACCTGCTTGACATCTATCCCACGCTAATTGAGCTGTGCGATCTTAAGCCGAAAAAAGAGCTTGAGGGGATAAGCCTCGTCCGCTGGCTGAAAGATCCCACGGCTCCCAAGGAAAGGCCCGCGGTGACCACGCACGGCAGAGAGAACCACTCCGTGCGCAGCGAACGGTGGAGGTATATTCGCTACAGAGACGGCACGGAGGAGCTCTACGACCACGAGAAAGACGAGTTAGAGTGGTACAACCTCGCGAATAAGCCCGAGTATGCGGAGGTCAAGCGCGAGCTTGCGCGCTGGCTTCCCAAGGTAAACGCGCCCGACGCCCCTCGCGCGTCGCGCAAAAAGCGCGCGTAAGCGCGGGGGCTTTGCCGAGCATGGTGCAGGAGCGCGACAGTCGGCCCGTAGCGCGGGGCCAACGCGTGCCTGGGGAGCTTGCTGCGTGTCGGGGGCGAGCGAGAACGTGCGTCGGCGGTGGTGAGGCTACGTGCTGAACATAAGCGGCGTCCTGCCCAGGCTTACGGTAACGGCGGACCTTCTCCCCCGGCGGACGGAGTGCGGCATCGGCGCGCTAATGCCCTGGGCGGGCAGGCTGTGGCTCGTTTCCTACGTCTCGCACAAGGCGGCAAGCGGAGCGGGAACCGGTCTTTACGAGATCGACGAGCAGCTAACAATGCGCAAGCGGCCGGAGAGCGTCGTTGGGACCTATGCCAACAGGCTTGTCCATGGGCCGTCGGACCAAATGATTATTGGGCCGCACATAGTGGACACGTCGGGCAAGGTGCGGACAATTGAGGTGTTTAAGGAACACCGCCTTGCTGCGACAATGGACCACCTGGAAAACCCCGAGCGAATGGTCTATTTCCTGACCATGGAAGGACTGTTTTTCGAGGTCGATGTTTATTCGCTAAAGGCAAAAGTGGTGTGCAATCTTATCCGGGAGCTGGAGATACCCCCAGGGTCTCCCCCACACTTCAAGGGTGGGCACACCGCAAATGGTCGGGTTATCGTCGCCAATAATACGTATACGGAAAGCGACTTTGTCGGCAAAAGTCACGGGGGGCGACTAGCGGAGTGGGATGGGTCGCGCTGGACGATCCTCGAGCGAACGGCGTTTAACGAAGTTGCCGGCAGAAAGAACATGGGACGGGTAGTTTTCGCGACGGGGTGGGACCGCGCCTCGGCGATACTCAAGGTGTTCGCCGGCGGTATCTGGTCGCGCTATCGCTTACCTAAGGCAAGCCATTGCTTCGACCACTTTTGGCAAACGGAGTGGTCGCGTATTCGCGAGGTAGAAAGCGAGCGCTTTTTAATGGACTGCCACGGCATGTTTTACGAGCTTTCGCCGGTAGCATATGGGGGAAAGGTGTGGGGGATTAGACCGATTTGCACTCATTTGCGTGTAATTCCGGACTTCTGCTCCTTCCGGGGGCTTCTTGTTCTTGGGGGAAATCAGGTGGCGCCGATTAATGATGCGAATCCCCTCGCCGGCGAGCCGCAGTCTGGCTTGTGGTTTGGCAAGACGGACGATTTGTGGAGTTTCGGCAAGCCCCAGGGTTGGGGCGGTGTGTGGTGGGAAACAGAGGCCCGCGCGGGTGAGCCGTCGGATCCCTATCTTATGACCGGGTTTGACAAAAAGGTGCTCCACCTTTGCCACGACAATGACGAAACGGTGGATTTTCAAATTGAGGTAGACTTTTTGGGTAACGGCACCTGGAAAGTATACGAGACGCTTTCCGTGGGAAAAGGCGAGTATGTCCACCACGAGTTTCCTGACGGCTTTAGCGCGCACTGGGTAAGACTTAGCGCAAGCTCTTCGTGCAAGGCGACGGCATACTTCACGTATACATAGGCAGGATTGAGGCGGCGCCAACGATGCAAAAGCGGACGCCGGCAGCGAGGGGTGAGCGCCCGTGCTCGGCGAGGTAGAACTGGCGAACATAAGGGAAATCGAGGGGCTAAACCAACGCGGTGGCCCCACGCTGACCATCGACTACCTCATCGCTGACGAAACGCTAACGCCGGAAATGGCCGGCTACCTTTTGGCGAGGATGGCGCAGGGCGCGTCTGTGCTTACCGCCGCCGGGCCCAGCGGGACGGGCAAGAGCACACTGCTTGCCAACATACTGACGTTCCTTCGGCCAAACGAGCGGATAGTTTGCGTGGACAGCGCGCTGGTAATCGAAGAAGGGCTGAGCGAGAAGGGACAGACGACGGGCAAATGTTTCCTTGCGCATGAGATCGGCGCCGGCCATTGGTATGGCTACATTTGGGGCGGCGCCGTTGCGCGATATTTGCAGCTTTGCACCCGGGGGCACCGTGTTGCCTCTTGCCTGCACGCCGACAGGCTAGCCGAGGTATTCGACACGCTCTCGTCGCCCCCGCTAAACGTCCCGCGCGAGGCGATTTTGCGCGTTGGGCTGATTTGCTTTATGGCCGCCGAGCGAACGGGCTTTGCCATCAAAAGGCGCGTTACGGCGATTTATTCCTCAGACGGCGCGGAGCACAGGCTAATCTTCTCCTGGGAGCGCGAACGGCAGCGATACGTCGGCGAGTACGGCGAGGCTAGCGTTGGCGATGTGGAGCTGCTCCAGCCGGCCGTGGAGTTTATCAGGGAATTGGCGAGAAGCGGCGCGCGCGACATTGCCGAGCAGCGCGAGGCCGTTTTGCAATGGTACTCGCAAAACGCCCCCGGGTGAGGGCTGATGCGCGCCCGGCTGGGCTTCTCCAACCGGGCCCGAGCTGTGCGCAAGGCGCACGCTTGAAGATCGCCGGCAGCGGGCGGAGGGCGAGGGTCTCCCGAGCTGAGGCGCGCTATTTGGCGTATGCCGAGATGACCTTCTCAATGGCGTCTGCGATTAGTTTCATGTGCCGCAGCTCATAGGTCGGGTGCGTGGGGACGTAAAAACATCTTTGCTCAACCCAGGCCGCGTTAGGGCAAAAGCAGTTTTCGTAGTCCGTTGCCTCGGGGCGGGCAAATGGGGCGTCGAACGGATAGTTAAGCCGCCCGAACCCGCGCCTGTGGCGGTAGCACCCCTGCTTGTACGATTGCGGCCACATTACTGGACCATTGGGGATACCTTCTGCACTAAGCGCGCGCGTAAACTGTTCGATATCGCAAGTGAGAGAGTCGATGTCCAAGATAACGGGAAACACCCAAAATCCGTTTTGCACCTTTTCATTATGCGTAGGTAGGCGGAGTATTTGCGGTATTCCCTTTAACCTATTAATAAGATACTCCCCGTTGCGCCGCCGATTGGCGAGGTTCCAGGAATCAAGGATTTTTAGCGCCTCGATCCCAATCGCTGCTTGCATTTCCGTCATTCTATAGTTAAAGCCGAGCGTGGAGTGAATATATGGTATGCGTTCCCCCCGCTCGCGCAGCATCTCCTTTGTTTTCGCGTCGGAGCCAATGTCGCGAAAACCCCTGCACGCCCAAGCTAGGTCTTCGTCGTCGGTAACAACGCAGCCCCCTTCGCCGCCGGTGGTGAACGTTTTCGTGTGGCAAAAGCTAAACGCGCCGATGTCGCCCAGCGTGCCCACTTTGCGCCCGTGGTATGTTGCCCCATGGGCTTGGGCGCAGTCCTCGATAACAAACAGATTGTGCTTTTGCGCTACCTCCCGTATGCCATCCATGTTGGCGACTTCACCGTAAAGGTGCACAACGATTATCGCACGTGTGAGAGGAGAGATCTTCCGCTCAATGTCTTCGGGCGAGATCGTGTGCGAACAGGGCTCGACGTCGGCGAATACGGGTATTGCGCCGGCTTGTGCAACGCACATTGAGCTGGCGACGAAGGTATACGAGGGGACGATCACCTCGTCCCCCGGGCCGATGCCCAGCGCGAAAAGCGCGGTGTGCAGGGCGGCCGTGCCGTTGCACAGGCTAACGGCAAAGCGAGCGCCGCACCACTGCGCAAACCTCTCCTCAAAGAGCCGGCCGAACTGCCCGGACCAGTAGTTGCACCTGCCCGTGCGCAACGGCTCTGTCGCGGCGTCGATCATCTCCGGCGTAAAGTACGGCCAAGGGGGAAACGACTCGCAAGCCACAGGCTGGCCGCCCTCGATCGCTAGTTTTGCTGCTTCGCCCATCCCATGCCCACCTCGCTTTGCGCGCAGGGCCCGTGTAAAACAAGCGTTTCACGCGCTGCCCGCACAGCCTCAAGAGCGCACAGCAGAGCTACGCGTGGCACAATCTCCTCGGCAGCGCGCTCTCCGTCAGCACGAGGTGCTCCATTAACTGACGTGTAAGCTCTAGCTTGACGGCGCGGTGTCCGGGGTCGTGCCACAGGTTATGCAGCTCCCCCGGGTCGTTTTCTAGGTCGAAGAGTTCCCCATACTCCTCGCCAGGATAAACGGTAATTTTGTACCGTTCCGTGACAAGCGTGCGCAGGCGAAGGCCAAGGTAATCCTCGTCGTTTTCTACGACGACGCATTCCCGAACACTCGCGCGCTCGCCACGCAGCAGCGGCGCCAACGACACACCAGGCCATGGCTGGGGCTGGCACGGGGCCTCCGGCTCCGCGGGAACCTCGCCCTCGGGGATGGAGATCCCGGCAAGGTCCAATATCGTGGGAGCAAAGTCGAGCATACTCGCCAGCGCGTTTGTGCGCACGCCACGGGAAAACTTTGCCGGCCAGCTCCAGACAAATGGCACCTTTAAAAGACCATCGAAGTGAAACGGCCCCTTGTTGATCATCCAGTGGTCGCCCATCATGTCCCCATGGTCTGACATGAACACCACAACAGTGTCCTCACGCAACCCCAATTCCTCTAAGGCATCGAGCACGCGGCCGACGTGATGATCGAGCAAGGAAATCATAGCGTAGGTGAGGGCGATGATCTCCCGCAACTGCTCATCGGGCATTTGCGTTGGGGCAACCCTGCCGCTTAATTGAAGGCGCTGTTTGAAAATTTTCCGGTAATGCGGTGGAAGGTCGTCCAGCTCCCCCTCGCGACGCGTGGGCAGTGGGATATCTGCGGGGTCGTACATCTCCGCCCAGGGGCGCGGGGGACAAAATGGGTGGTGCGGGTCGGGAAAAGAACACCACAGGAAAAACGGCCTGCCCTCGCGCGACGCGCTGCGGAGGAACTCAATTGCCCTGTCGGCGATCCATTTACTGTGGTGCAGTTCGTCGGGGAGGGCCATAATCCAGCTTTGCTCCGCGCCGGTGGCCGGTGGGTCGCCGGCTTCGGGTCGGAGCAACTCGGGAGCGTTCGCGTCCTGCTCCTTAAGCCAGCGCATGTAGTCGCCCTCCACGCCCGCGCCGTGCCCCGCGACAAGCTCAACACTTTGAAATCCGTAGTAAGGCGTAGGAACGCGGTCAACTTTGCCCGCACGCCACAAGGCGATGCTTTCCGGAAAGTCGCGGGGGTCTAGCCGGTCGAGCGGAACGCCGCGCGGCGTGCCAAACGGCCGCAGGTGCACCTTGCCCACAGCGTGCGTGCGATAGCCCGTCTGGGCGAGCGCCTCCATTATTGTCGGCAGGCGGCGGTCTAACGGAATGCCGTTTGTGCGCACGCCGTGGCCGCGCGGCGTGCGCCCCGTGGCCATGGTCGAGCGCGAGGGCATGCACAGCGGGTTATTCACATACGCCCGCGTAAAGAGCACGCCTTCGGCGGCGATGCGGTCGATGTTTGGCGTGCGAATGACGCCATTGCCCGCGCAGCCGAGGTGATCCGCGCGCTGCTGGTCGGTTACGAAGCATAGGAAATTGGGCCTCTGTTGAGCGATGGCTGCCACCTCCTCCGCTGCGTTGTGCTGTGCTTTGGCTGCTGCGCGCGGCGCTGTTGCTCTTCGCCCGAACGGCTTGTTCGGCCTTCCTCCGCCGCCGGCAGGTGATTGTCCTGGTGCAAGCTGCTCCGCCAACGGGGCAGGCAAGGCATCACGTGAAGGGGGCGTTTTCTCGCGCGGAGAACTTTGGCGCCGAACACAGCTCTGAAAGTTCGAACGGGGGAGCGAAGATGACCGGCGAGCTTAGGCGCACGGTTTCGCTTGGGTTTTGTTTGTCATGCGCGGCGGTGCTGTGCTGGGCTGCGGTGTCCCGCGCCGCCGAGCCCGCGGTATATGTCTGGGTCGAAGCGGAGCAGCCCGCATATGCCAACGCAAAGTTCGAAGTAGAGGCCATGGGCCGGGCGCAACTGCTTTCGGGCGGGAAGTGGCTTAGGCGTTCTTTGGACAAGAACGCCGCGCGCAGCGCCGTGCCCAAGGAAGGGTTTCTTTTGCGCTATGGGTTCGGCGTGCCCCAAGCGGGGGAGTATGAGGTGTGGGCGCGGGTGGGGTTTGAGTGGGTCCGCGCGCCGCTTGAGTGGCGAATAAACAACGCCCCCTGGCGCGAGGTGTCCTCAAGCGAGCAGACGACTAATGTTATGCAGCTTGCGCCGTGGGTTGAGGTCGCTTGGCTGAAGCTGGGCACCGCGAACCTGCGCGCCGGGCCAGCGACATTGGAGATCCGCTATCGTAAGCCCGGGCCAGATGGGCGAATGCTCATGGCGCTGGACTGCTTTGCGCTAACCCTGGGAAAGTTCGTCCCCGAGGGGCGGCTTAAGCCCGGCGAGCAATATAACTCACCCGCGGACCGCAAGGCCGCGCAAAATGTCTTCTCCCTTCCCCCAGCGAAAGACGGCAACCGATGCAAGGTTACCCTCAACGGCTTGTGGCAGGTCGCCCGCTACGATGACCCGGACATGGATGTGGACACCTACACGCCCGTGCAGCGTATCCCAAGCCCCGACGAGTATCCGCTGCGCTGGATGGCCATCGACGTTCCCATGTCTTTGTGGAACAAGCCGGAAACCGTCTTCGCACATCGGGTTATTTACCGTACGCGGATAAACATTCCCGCATCACACAAAGGGAGAGGCTTTTACCTGCACTTTTCTGGGACGAATTGGATCGTGAGTGTGTTTGTAAACGGCAAGCTTGCCGGAGCGCATCGGGGTGTCTGGGTTCCCTGGGACCTGGATGTATCGCAGTTTATTGAGCCGGGGAAGATCAACGAGCTTGCCGTTGCCATAAAAGGTCCATATTACGCAATTGATGTGGAAA
This sequence comes from uncultured Armatimonadia bacterium, assembly GCA_964565895.1. Classification (GTDB taxonomy): domain Bacteria; phylum Armatimonadota; class Zipacnadia; order UBA1398; family CAZMGT01; genus CAZMGT01. Next base: position 215,228 of record CAZMGT010000001.1, on the reverse strand, counting down.
ACTACGGCAAAGAAAAGGACCTCGACAGGCACCGCAACAGGCCGCGCGCCAGATTAGATTGGGTGTTTTGGGTTGCCCCCATTTACCCCAGCACAAAGGGCGATGGAAACGGCGTGGACTATGGGATCGTAAACCCGGTAACACTTGTCTCGGCGGGGGACGTATATACCGAAGATGTTTTCGTCAAAACATTTGTGGAAGATAAGAGACTAGAGGCAGAGCTCACCTTACGCAACACTACGGAGAAGGCGCGCAAGGTCGAAGTGGTATGCGATGCTGTTTACGAGAAAAGCGGAGAGACGGAAAAGAGGTTCGGCCCTGCGCAGGTGGCGCTTGCCCCAGGTGAAGCGAAGACGATCGTCGTAGGAGGGAAGTGGGAGAACCCTAAGCTGTGGTGGCCCCGACCGAACCCCGATCTCTATTATCTACGAACGACAATTAGCGAAGCGGGAAAGACATTAGATGTTCACGAGCAGTTGTTTGGGTTTCGCGAAGTGAAGATTAAGGGGACGGGGATTTACATTAATGGTGTACGGCGAAACTTTTGGTGCTGGGTTAACGTTCACGGAAGGCCCTATAGCGCTGAGGAGTGGCTGCGACAGTTTTACGAGGACAAGAACCGGTTTATGCGCTTTAGCGCAAACCGCAAGACAAGCAACTTTTTGCGCACACGCGAGGAGCGCTTAGAGTTTTACGACCGCCATGGCATCCCGGGCAGGCTGTGCTCGATGATCGATGGGATGTACATTAGCCGCGTTTTGGGCAAGCGGACGAAGGATCCTAAGACGGGCAAGCCGGTGCTAATCCCCAACAAGCCCGTTTGGGAAGGGTTTAAGCGGCACCTCGTGCAGCTGGCACATGCCTACCGAAACCACCCCTCGGTGATTTTCTATCAGGCAGAGAACGAGCTGGTCTATATTACGGGAATGAACATCTACGGGGCTTATCTTGACCAGATAGAGCAGCTCATGAGCGAGGCGATCGAGGCGGCGAGGAAAGTCGACCCCACGCGCCCTTATACTGTAGGCGGGGCAGGGGACCTGAGCGGCCGGTTGGAGATTAACTGTCCGCACTATCCCGCAGGGTCGTTGGACTACTATCCGGAGAACGCCTACACGCTAGAGCACTATTCGACGAAAATTTCGCGCTGGCCGTGGAAGAGGAACAAGCCGTGGGTTGTGGGGGAAAGCGCGCACGCCAATTGGCTGCGCTATGGTTCGTATGTTTTGGGCGACGAGGTGTTTCGCGGGCCGGACTATGCCAAAAGAGGAAAGGCGCGCTATTTGCGCATGCTCTACGGGGGCTATCGCTGGGCGGGAGTCGCTGGGTTCTTTCCGTGGGACAATCTTCACCAATATGAGGATGCGCAGAAGATCTTCAGCGACCTTTGCGTCATCCCGCGGAAGCAGACACACCGATTGTTTGCCGGGCGGAAAAACGAGCTTTTGTTTAAGGTAATGAACGACACGCTGAGCAGCTCCCCCGTAGTGTTTGAGTGGAAATATGAGATTGCTGGAAAGAAGATCGCCGGCGAGCGCAAGACGCTGAACATCGAGCCCGGGTTTGGCGTCGAGCAAACGCTGACCATACCAGCGCCGGACACGGACAAAAGGCTCGACGGCCTGCTTACGTTGCGCGTCTCGCAGGAAGGTGCGGAGGAATATGTGGACGTCCGCGCGATACCGGTGCTTCCGCGTGTGCGCAAGTTGAATATACGCGGGCCCGTTCTTGTATACGACAAAAGCGGCCGGCTAGCACAGTTCTTCAGGCAGGCAAACGTTGCCGCGCGAAAACTGAACAGCCTTTCGGAGTGCAATGCTGCCAGCGGGCTGCTTGTTATCGGGCCGGACACGCTAAGCGCAAAAGAGGCCTTCGGCCAGGAGATTTTGGCGTTTGCCGCGCGTGGCGGGCGCGTTTTAGCGCTTGAGCAGGAGGTTCCCATCGCGGGCGCAAATCTCCCCGCGCCTTTGCAGACGTCCACTCATTTCGGGGGCTACGCGCACCCGAAAGCTTTAGGCACACCGATCTTCAAGGACCTGGGCGAGGACGACCTAATCGACTGGGCGGGCGACCACCCCACGTACAAAAACGCCTACAAGAAGCCGCTCCAAGGGGGGCGCGCGCTGGCGGAGTGCGGGGAGATGCTCGACTATTCGCCGCTTATTGAAATGCCCTGCGGCAAGGGCGTAATCGTGCTCTGCCAGCTTCGCGTGGGGGCCAAGCTCGGGGTAGACCCTGCCGCGGAGGTTCTCTTGCGCAACCTTGTCCAGGTGTACGCCAACTATCGGCCAGCCACCGGCGTAATAGCCGTCTATTCGCCAGACGATGCGCTGCTTGCCGAGAAGGTTAGGCAAACCGGGCTGCTTTCGGAAAAAGTGTCCACGCTTGTGGCAGCGCTGGACATCAGCCGATATCGCGTTGTCGTCGTGCACGCGTCGGAGGAGAACCTGCGCCAGCTAAACGCGGCAAGGCAAAAGGCGCAAGCATTTGCTGAAGCGGGCGGGTGGATAATGCTCTGCGGGGTTGACCGCAGGAGCATTGGCGAGTTTAACCGCTTTGTCAGGGCGAATCATCTCCTGCGGCCGTTTCGCTTAGAGCGCGTAACTCTGGAGAGGCCGGACTATTACCTTGCCGCAACGCTGGGCAACCGCGACCTGGCAATGTATTCCACGGAATGGATCGCCAGGTGGAAGGGCCTGCGCTGGATTTCGGGTAACGTCTACACATTCGTGGTAGATGGGCGCGACATTGCGCCGTTCTGCCAGATGCCTGGCGGGCCAAAGGATATATTCGCCTATAAGCCGACGCGCGACGACAAGGACCCCTATAACTTCGTCAACGGCATGTTTAACAGCGACTTCTGGCGCTACATTCGCCAGATTTGGGTCCCCGAGCAAGGCGCGCAGCCGCTTGTGTTTACCCTTCCCCGGGCGGAAACGATCGCCGAGATAAGAATCTGGAACAACGCAAACTATTGGACGATTAAAGACCTCGACATCATCTTCGACGGAAACGCGCACGAGGCCGTGCACACCGTTCTCCCGGACGGAGAAGAGTTGAAAGTCGTTAAGCTGGAGCCTCCGCGCAAAGTGGCGAAAACCATTACCCTGCAGATTAAGTCGTGGCGCGAGCGGCGGCTCGACCGCCCTGACGTGCGGCTCGTGGGGATCGACAACGTACGGTTCATTCGCGCGCAGGCGCCGCGGGGCGCGGTGTTTATCGACAACGTCGGCGGGCTCGTCGCCTATCCCCGAGGAAAGGGCGGCGTGTTTTTAAACCAGCTAAAGTTTATGGCGCACGAGCCAAACCCGGAGAACGCGCAAAAGAAGCTGCGCATTTTAGGGACGATCCTCCAGAACATGGGCGCAGGGTCGCGCGCGACAGCGGTGGCTGTGCCTGGGGTGAACGTGCGCTACGAGCCGATAGACATTATGCACTACTGCACGCAATTTCTGGCGGAGAGAGCGGGAAAGCCGGGCTGGTTTGGCAGAAAAGGCGAAGACTTGCGCAACTTCCCCGTGGGCGAGCGCACGTGGGCCAACGTCCTCTACCATACTGTAGACTATGCCACCGCGCCCGTGCCCGACTGTATTATGCTTGCCGGAAGGGGAGCGCCAGCCGGTCTGCCCAAGGCTGTCGAGGGGATCAAGGTGGGCAGAAAGGCCGATATGCTGTTCTTCCTTCACGCGGCAAACGTAACGCGGCCGACTACCGACAACGAGCGCTCGCGCATTGGCGCAAGGGAAAAGCCGTTTGTCCTTCCCGAGGTCGCGCGCTATGTAATTCACTACGCCGATGGCAAAACGGCCGTCATTCCCGTAATCTTGGAAAAACACGTAGATCACTGGCTGCAAAGCGATCCCCGGCCGCTGGAAGGGGCGCAGATCGCGTGGACGGGCGACGTTCCCGCGGCGCCGGGCAAGAAGGCCGTGCTCTATAGTATGCAGGCGCAAAACCCGCGGCCCGAGACGACGATTACCGCGATTGACTTTCTCCCTGGTGTGGACGAAAAAGGAAAGCCCACCAATCGCGCCGTGCCCGTGCTGCTCGCTATTACTCTCGGGACGCTAATCAAATGAGGCGAAAGTTTCCTGGAAACTCTCGCCTCATTTTGACCTCGCTATGGCCCATAGTGCACCCACATTGGGCTTCCCCAAACCATCTTTGTGTCCTGTTGTATCACCCTTACGTAATACATGTAAACCTGGCCTGGCTTTGCCGCGTTGTCGAGCCACTCAAATGAGAACACGCTCTTGTTGGGCTGAATGTTATACACGTAAACGGGCGACTCACCCTGCACTTGCCTGATTACGTCTACTCTAGCGATTGGCGCGGTGCCCTCGATGTGCACGCGCAGCGCCGGTTGTTTTGTGGTGGTGAACTCGTCGCCCATAATGTGGTCGCCGCAGCGCACGTCGAGGATAATGTTGTCGTTCGCTGCGTAGCAGTGGCGCTGCTTAAACGCGGCGATAATTGCCTCGCGCGTGTTGTCCTCGGCAATGAGGAACGCGTAGCTGGTATGCGTGCTGACGTGGTCGCTGCTTGACTCAAAGCCGAGGCGAAAACCCTTTGCCAAAGCGTTCCACACGAAACCTTCGGGGTGATAGCCCTGAATGCTTTCCTCGGCGCTTTTGGCGGCTTTCGGCGCACCAGGCTCCTCATAGCTCTGCCGGTGCCCTTGGTAGATTTCGACAACGGGCTCGACGAGCGGATCGTTGTCGCGCCAATCCGTGCCCATTCCCGTAGCGGAGGTGTGCGAGGCACAAATTCCGCCGAAATATTTCAGGTAGGCGTAAAGGTTCTTAATATCCGGCGCGCCTTTTTCCGGCGTGCCATAAAGGTTCTGCCGCGGGCCATACCTGGGCAGCGCACGTATTCCCCGCCGCGGGAAAATTACATTGCGGTGACCGCTCGGATACGGGACGCTGCGCTCGTAGGAGTGCACGGGGACGAACAGGGGAGGATGGTGATACATCTCTGTCTGCTTTTGCGTGAGCCACCACGGATACTCCCTGCCCCAGCCGTAGTCGTGGTCGCCTGGCCCGATCCAGTCCATTGCCGCAACATCGAGGCCATAGCGCCAAAGCTCAGCAAAAGGCCCGTCCCAGTCTCGGTGGCTGGAGAGCTCCGTGTGTCGATGAAATTCCCCGCGCAAAAGCCGATATGTCTTCCCGCCCAGGTGCACGCGAAACGTGCGCACGCGGGCCACCTCCTCGGCCTCGCGCCGATGGACGGGCGGCGCGCCCTGGCCGCGTCTCTCGGGAGAGACAGCGACAAGCTGCGGCGCGCGCGGCGCATCGGGGACGGAAAGCAGCGCGGCGCAAATGTTGTTGTCGCGCGCCGTGCGCGACCCCGCTTCGCGGTAGTCCGTGGAGTAGACGACAAGCAAACCCTTCCCCGGCAGCGCGACGAGCGCCGGCCGATTATCGAGCAGGTTGTACGATTGAGGAATGGGGATCTCTTGTGCCCAGCGGTTGCCGTCGTAATATGTGGCGAAGCTAACCCAGCGTTCGCCCGAGGCCGAAGTTAGCGGATGCCTGCGAAACAGCAGCCAAACTCTCCCGCGGTCGTCAAGCGCCAGCCGCGGTATACTAATTCTGTGCTTCTTTTCTGTTGGTTTGCGTGGGTCGTCGTAAAATGTGTCGATGAGTTCCGAGCGAAAAGTGGCTTTCGTCTGGAGTAGTTCTCTTGCGGCAACGCAGCGCACAATAATGTTTCGTTCCAGATAAAACGGGACACCCATTTCCCCTTCCCACCGGTCGCCGTAATCTTTACCCCAATTTTCCGGCCCATCTTCAAACGCCACCCAAAGCCTATCCTGGGAGTCGACGACAATATTGGGGCGCGCTTCAAATCGCGGCGATGTAGCGATGGCGACAGGTGGGCTTAGTTTGCCGTTCTCGACCTTGCGCGCAAGTACGTCGTAGTTTCCAGCATCATATGTATCCCAGGCAACCCAAACCGCGCCACTTGGCGCGCAGGCGATCGCCGGGCACCAGTCGTTGGCCGCGCTCGTAGATACGTGAAGCGGGATGGTTTTCCGTCCATCGCCTAACGCAGCAACCCAAATGTCGAAGTTGTTCCCGTTCCACCCTTGCCAGGCAATCCAAACGTTGCCGGCGCGATCCGTGGCTGCTACCACATTTATATCCGCGCCGGGATTAGTAGTTACGCGGACAGGCTTTGAGGGCTTCATACTCTCCGCACTAACGGAGCAACAAAACAGGTCCCAATTCCCCCCAACGTTTTGCGACCAAACAACCCAAGCCCGCCCTTGGCCGTCAACAGCCACCGCAGGGCGCCAAATGTCCAACAGGCCATCGGTAACATTAATCGGCCCGCGCCACGTTTTCCCGTCGAAGTAGAGAAGTCGCAGTTGGTCGCCGTTGCCTTTTGTGACAAGCGAGTCAAACTTTCCCTTTGTCACCTCCGCGGTGTTAACCGGCGTGCCGTGCTGGTATGCGATGTAGGCGCACCAGACAGTCCCGTCGCGGGCGGCGGCGCACGCGGGGAAGTCGTCGTCCGTGGGGTCGGCGGTAAGCTCGGTATACGGCGAGAGGCGCTGCACGGTAACCGCTCCGCCGAGAAACGCCTTCGTCTGGCCGAGCTGAAACTCGGCAAGGGTTAGCGAAAAGCTACCCTGGGCGGTGGCCACGGTAATCGGAGAGGTGCCCACGCCTTCTACCACGGCGACGACGGTTACCGGGGCGATACCCCCGCGCCGGCCGACCTTGCGCGTGCGTAGCTTCCACGACGCCCCTGCGATCTCTTCGCCCTTCTGCGGCCGGCCGGCGAGGCTGAGCACCCGCCCCTGAGCCAGGCGCAGCTCGCCGCTCCAGTCCGTCGGCTGCTTGTCTTGGAGCCCCATGGTAAGCTTTAGGGCCGCCCCCAGCGGCATAGGCAAGCCTTCGCCCGCCTGCGCTTGGGCAAGGCAGCTCCTCCCTGGCCAAAGTCCAACGGCAAGGCAAACCGCGGCGCAAAGCAACGCCGAGCGACGCATTGGCATGTCTTCCCTCTCGCTGCAGAGAAGCGAACGATTGCGCAAGATAATGGCTTTGCCGTTTTCGCGCGCTGCGCGGCAGGTCCTTCGCGGGCAGTGAAGAAAAGCATAGCGAGACAACCTAGAGCGGACTAAGCAAGGCACGGTGAGCAGGATGAACGCAAGGCACAAGACAAGGCAGCTTTCTCGGCGCGGGTTTCTTGCTGTAGGGGGCTTGCTCGGCGCGGGCTTGGCGCTTGAGTGCGCGGTTGCTGGCGCAGGCGAGCCGGCGCGAAAGACGGGGCCAAGGCCAAACATCATTCTCTTGGTCACCGACGATCAGCGGTGGGATTGCCTGCGTTGCGCGGGCAACGAGATCATCGTTACGCCGAACCTCGACCGCCTCGCCCAACACGGGGTGTTGTTTGTGAACAACTTTTGCACGTCTTCCATTTGCATGACCAGCCGCGCAAGCATCCTAACCGGGCAGTACATGCGCCGGCACGGGATAAAAACATTCAGGCAGCCGCTTTCCCCCGCCCAACTAAGACAGACATATCCCTTGTTGCTCAGACGAGCTGGATATCGTGTCGGCTTCATCGGCAAGTGGGGCGTGGGAAACGTTCTGCCGGAGAAGGAGTTCGACTACTTTAAGGGTTTTCCCGGTCAGGGCAGGTACTTCCACACAATTGATGGGAAGCAAGTCCACCTTACCTCCATTATCGCGGAGCAGGCGCTGGAATTTCTCCGCAGGGAGGACGACCGCCCGTTTTGTCTTTCCGTAAGCTTCAAGGCTCCGCACGTGCAAGACGGTGATCCTCGACAGTTTCTTTACGACCCGAAGTTTGAACAGCTTTACGCCAACGTGCACATTCCTGTCCCCAAAACAGCACGCCCCGAATACTTCGAACAACTGCCGCAATTTATCAAAGAATCCGAGGGGCGGCGCCGGTGGCGAATCAGGTTCTCCACGCCAGAAAAATACCAACAATCGGTTAAGGGATACTATCGGCTTATAACGGGTGTTGATGACGCGGTCGGCCAGATGCTCGGCGCGTTGGACGAGGTGGGAAAACTCGACAACACGGTTATTCTGTTTACCTCCGACAACGGTTTTTTCTTGGGCGAGCATGGGCTTGCCGGAAAATGGCTGATGTACGAAGAATCGATTCGCACGCCACTTATTATCTGCGACCCTAGGCTGCCGAACTCGCTGCGCGGCCGGCGCCGCACAGAGATGACGCTGAATGTGGACCTTGCCCCTACAATACTGGAACTCGCGGGTGTTCCCGTTCCCGATGCAATGCAGGGGAAAAGCCTCTTGCCGCTGCTTCGAGATGCGAGTAATGCCTGGCGCGAGGAATGGTTTTACGAATATGAGTTTTCGCCGGAACGCATACCAACATGTGAGGGCGTAAGAACCAAGAGGTGGAAATACATTAGGTATACGGACTTTGACCCGCCATATGAGGAGCTCTTTGATCTGCAAAATGATCCTGGGGAGACGGAAAACCTCATAAAGTCCGCTCAACACAAGGACATTTTGGAGTATTTGCGCGGCCGCTGGGCGCATTATCGGACGGAGCTGCAATAGGGCCAATCAGCGGAGGGTAGTACAGGTGGCAAGCCATGCGCTCGGCACGCAGGAAAGGAGTGCTGCGCAATGCGCGTGATCGCGGCAGCAGCGACGGGAGCGGCGATGATAATCCTCTTGTGGTGCAGCGGCGCTGCTCAAGCACAGGGCGCGCCGAAAGCAGCGGCTGAAAAGGTGCGCTTTGTCGGGGAGGCACAGGCTCCACAGGGTCGTTGGGTCCTGTGGTATCGCCAGCCCGCTCAGCGCTGGGTCGAAGCCCTGCCCATCGGCAACGGCAGGCTGGGAGCAATGATCTTCGGCCGCGTTGTTCACGAGCGGATTCAGCTCAATGAGGACACGGTTTGGAGCGGGAAGCCGATCGAGCGCGAGAATCCCGAGGCGCCGAAGTACCTAAACGAGGCACGCCGGCTGCTCTTTGAGGGGAAGTACGTTGAAGCGGAAAAGCTTGTGCAGGAGAAAATAATGGGCCTGCGCCTGCCCCGGGGAGAGCACACGTATCAGACACTCGGCGACCTCCTGCTTGACTTCCAGCCGACAACGGAAGTAGCGGACTACATCTGCCTGCTCGACCTCGACAGCGCAATCGTCCGCGTAAGCTATCGCGCGCAGGGGGCAACATTTACGCGAGAGATCTTCTCAAGCCCGGCAGACCAGGCGATCGTCATGCGCCTTGAGTGCGACAAGCCGGGGCGGATTAGTTTTGCGGCGACATTAACGCGCCCCGCGGACTTTGAGGTTTCTGTTGTTGCAAGCGACCGTATTGTCATGCGCGGCCACGTTAGCAAGGGCAATGGCGTACGCTACGAAGCGCAGCTCCGCATCATGCCAGAAGGCGGGAAGATTTCCGCAGAAAATGGGGCGCTGCGCGTAGAGGGGGCGGACGCCGCTACGCTGCTTCTTGTCGCCGCGACGGACTATTGGGGAAAAGACCCTCATCAGGTATGCGAAGAGCAGCTTGCGGCGCTTTCCGGCAAGAGCTACCAAGGCCTGCGCAACGCGCACGTAACTGAACACAGGCGCCTGTTTCGCCGGGTGGACATAAACCTGGGCAAGGCTGACCCGCAGGCCGCTAAGCTGCCCACAGACGAAAGGCTGAAAGCCATGCAAGCGGGGGGCGAGGACCCCGAGCTTATCGCGCTTTATTTTCAGTTTGGCCGCTACTTGCTCATCAGCAGTTCGCGGCCGGGATGTATGCCGGCGAACCTGCAGGGAATCTGGGCCGATGGGCTTACCCCACCGTGGAACTCCGATTATCACCTAAATATAAACCTAGAGATGAACTACTGGCCGGCCGAGGTGTGCAATCTTGCGGAATGCCACGAGCCGATGTTTTTCCTCATCGACTCTCTTCGCCGCCGGGGAAGAATAACCGCGCGCAAGGTATATAACTGCGGCGGTTTTGTCGCACACCACACCACAGATGTCTGGTTTTTCACCGCGCCAATAGGCAAAACGCAATATGGAATGTGGCCTACAGGCGCGGCGTGGTGCTGCCAACATTTGTGGGAACATTATGCGTTTGGCGGCGACAAAGAGTTTCTTGCCAAGCGGGCCTATCCTATTATGAGGGAAGCGGCACAGTTCTTTGTCGACTTTCTCGTGGAAGACCCGCGCACAGGATACCTGGTAAGCGGCCCTTCAACTTCGCCGGAAAACCGGTTTCGCACGCCAGATGGAAAAACCGCCACGTTAACCATGGGCCCGGCGATGGATCAGGAGATTATTTACGACCTGTTCACCAATTGTATCGAGGCGAGCCGTATTCTCGCCATGGACGAGAAGTTTCGCAACAAGCTCGAGGATCTTCGCGCGCGACTGGCCCCACCGAAAATCGGAAGCGACGGAAGGCTAATGGAGTGGCCGGAGGAATTCGAAGAACCATCCCCAGGGCACAGGCACATCTCACACTTGTTCGCGTTGCATCCCGGAAAGCAGATTACCCTGCGCGGAACGCCCGAACTCGCGCAGGCCGCGCGCAAGTCGCTTGAGTATCGCTTGGCGCATGGCGGGGGCAGAACGGGGTGGAGCCGCGCGTGGGTCGTTAACCTGTTCGCGCGCTTGGAGGATGGAGAGAAGGCTTACGAAAACCTTCTTGCCTTGCTGCGCCGGTCGACGCTGCCCAACTTGTTCGACACGCACCCCCCGTTTCAGATCGACGGCAATTTCGGGGGCTGCGCGGGAATTGCCGAAATGCTTGTGCAGAGCCACGCAGGCGAGGTTAACCTCCTCCCCGCGCTTCCCAAGGCGTGGCCCACGGGACACGTAAAAGGGCTGCGTGCGCGCGGTGGATACGTCGTGGACATCTATTGGCGCGATGGAAAGCTAGAGCGCGCGGAGCTGCTTTCCACGCTTGGAGGGCCGTGTCGCATTCGCGTAGCGAAAAGGGGTAGAATTGTGGTGAACGGAGGAAAAGTTCGCGTGCTCCGTCGCGCTGGCGGAGTAAACGAGTTTCCCACGGTCGCTGGCGAGACATACTACATTACTTTGGAGCGCTAGGGTGGTTGCCTCCCATTTGGCCAAGGAAGACCCTGCCTACAACAGAGGGATACGCAGCGAACGAGACACCTACGCAACTCTTCACTCACACCAGCCAAGCAACTAACATGCACTGCCGCAAAGCCGCCTCGGCGCTCGGCAACTCAGCAGCATCTACGCAAGCGGCCAACGTCTCTCACAGATCTTTCGGGAGGGCAAGATGGAAAAAAACAAGCCTAACATTGTAATCATCATGACCGATCAGCAGCGCGCTGACTTTTCGCGGGCAATGGGCTTTGCTTTGGACACCACGCCTTTTTTAGACGAGTTTGCGCGGCGCGGGGTGAGGTTCGCCAACGCCTACACGCCGATGCCCGTGTGTGCCCCTGCGCGCTGTAGTATGTTTTCCGGGCGCTTCCCCAAGGCTACGAGGGTCAGGGAAAACGGCGGAATTGCGAACATGTATGCGCCAACCGATCTCGTTCGCATTCTGCGCAAGTTGGGCTACTCCATTAACATTTGCGGGAAAAACCACAGCCACTTAAAGCGCGAGGAATTCGACTTTTGCTCGCTTTACGGGCATCACGGAGGAGGACGACCAGAACGAAAAACAGCGCAGGAGCAGGAGATGGACGAATGGCTAAAGTCGCTCGATCACGGCGTTAGCTTGGAGCCCACGCCCTTTCCCCTGGAATGTCAACCGCCGTATCGCGTCGTGCGCGACGCTATCGAGTGTATTGATCAACTTGACGATAGGCCATTTTTTCTCTGGCTAAGTTTCGCGGAACCGCACAATCCGTACCAAGTGCCCGAGCCATACTTTAGCATGTTTCCCGAGGATTCGCTACCGGAGAGAGTCGCCGGGCCAGAGGTGCTGGAGAACAAGGGAATGAAGTGGCGCTGGGAACGAAAAATGATCGAGCACAAGCGACCAGGGTACGACAACCACTGGCGGCGTTATCGCGCGAACTATTGCGGAATGATTAGGCTGATCGACGACCAAATCCGACGTTTCATTAACTACCTTGAGGAGCAAGGTTTGTTGAACAATACAATTGTAGTATTCACCGCGGACCACGGCGACTATGCAGGCGACTACGGTCTGCAGCGTAAGGGCATTGGCTTGCCGGAGTGTCTCGTTCGTGTGCCGCTAATTTTTGTCGGGCCTGGGATTAGGGCTGAAGAGGAGCTACGCAGTGAGTTTGTCTCCCTTGTTGATATTATGCCCACGCTGTGTGAGGCTCTTGGCGTAGAGATACCATATGGGGTGCAAGGGCGCAGCCTGTGGCCGGTGTTAGCTAGCGAGGAGTTTCCTGAGGAGGAGTTTCGTAGTATTTACGCCGAGCTTGGTTTTGGCGGCGTATATTATGGAGAGGATGAGAAGCCCCCGCTGCACTTCGACTGGGACGAGCATTCTTTTGACGAGTTAAACTGTTTTACCCAAAGCGGAAACATGAAAATGGTGCGCATGGGCAAGTGGAAGCTTACGTTTGACATGATGGGGCGTGGGGAATTGTATGACCTTGAAAACGACCCCGGAGAGCTGGAAAATCTCTACGCAAACGAAGCATATGCGGATGTGCGCACGATGTTGCTCGAGGAACTGCTAAAGTGGACGATTCGCACAGAGGACGACTTGCCCAGCGGCGCTTACGTCGCCAAGCAGGCAAAGAGGAACTATTATGCCTTGTGTCCTACGGCGGAATAGTTTCCGGGAAACTACCTTGTCCGCCCTCGGGGCGGCGCACGTCATTTACGCAAAGCGATCAGCCCTACATCAATATTCTGCCCGCCCCGTGTCTGGCGGCAGTGCACGGCGATCACATTGCCCCGCGGCTTGAGAAGACGCAAAACTTCTTTGCTGAGAGGATGCTCGACGTACTGCGTTACGTATCCGGTAAGCTTAAGCGCGAGCTTGCCGTTTACATATATCTCTGCGTCTTCGTCGTGGTAGAGCCGAACGAGCAACTCGGAAACGCGACTAGGTTGTGACACATCAAAAGTCCGCCTAAGCCAAATGTCGGCCCCGTGCCAGTCGGTGTTTATTATCGCGTTTGGGGTTCCGCGCTTGCCGAACCCGCCGCGACCGATTTTCCAAGGGGAGTCGTCGTAGTCCGCTGCCGTCCAGTTTGCGGGCGGCCTCGTCGTAGTATACCTCCACTGGGCCGCGCCACGCTCTGCGGTGGGGAGAAGAACCTCTCGCTTGACGATTAGAGCGCGAGCAACAACGGGCTCGTTTGCCCGAAAGCCGGCGGCGATGCCGTGGGGGCGCGAGAAGTGCAAAATCACCGTGGGGTCGAGAGGATAGCGCCCAAGCCGGTCGCCAAACACGGCGAGCCCCCCACGGTGCGCAGCATCATGGGGCACCTCGATGTGCACCTCAAGCTTTCCGGTGCTCGCAATGCGCCGCAGCGCTTTGTCGCCTCGTCGCGCATCAAGCACCGCGCGAACCAGCCAGCCGTACGATCCCGGGTGAAAACGAAACTTGTGCGAAAGCACGCCCCGAGCATCTGCGGGGTCGTCCTTAAGCGTCGTTTGCAGGACCTGTGCGCCGGCAAGTGTAATGCGGATATCGGTGGGCCACTTGCGCCCTTTGTCTGTCTGAGGGTAGTCAAACGGCTTTTTTCGCGCAGGCCAGGCGAGTCGCTCGTCCTTGGCCTTTGCGGAAAGTTCCGCGAGAAACTCTACGCGGCGCAGAGCATCAGCGGGAATCCTTTCCGGAAGGTTTATTTCATAAGCGAGGTGACCCTCGCCGTAGGCAAACACTTTATCCTCGGGCATGGAAGTTAACGAAGGAACATCCGGCGCTTTCCAGCTCCACGCCGATACCTGGTTTGGGTTAAACCGCAAGGCAATCGTTTGTTCGTCAATTACCTCTATCCTGGGCAACGAGGAGTCTATGTGAAAGTTAATGTAGTTCGCGGCAAGCTTCGGCGAAGAGACGTCACCAACCCATACACGCAGCACGCCGGCAGCCGGCGCATCGTTAGGCACGCGCACGTTAATGGTTCCCAGGGGAGTAACCGCGTACTGCTCCCACGATATGTCACGCGACCCAGAAACAACATCGCGATGCATCGTCCCAAAACGGTCGAGGTAATCGAGCGCCCAATATAGCCGGAGCTCTCGCGCCCGGTAGTCAGACCAGTGGCTGACGAACACAGGCACCTCAAGCTCAGCCCCAGGGGCGACGGTGGGGCACGGCGGCGAGTCAAGGACGACGAAGTCGGGACAGTTCAAGTCAGCCAGGGTAAAGCCGGGAAACCAATAGTCGTAGCCAAACTCTTTTTCTGTTCGGTCATAGTTTAAAAACCCGTTATGCTCCCATTCGATGTCGGTAAGCTCGGTGTACACGTAGCCGCAGATCTTGTCGTGCTTGCGCAGCTCGTTTGTGAGAAACTTAAAGCACCACGAAATATCTTGGTCCCCTTTTCCCGCGCTAATGCCCCCGTATTCGCTGTTAATCAGTGGCGCGTTAGTTTGTTTGTAACCCTTTGCGTAGTTGAATTGTGATCCCGGATAGGTATTTTGCACGACCTGAGCGATTGCCTCCCGGGCGCGTTGGTAATCGTTAATGTAAAAGTGCCAGCTATTGATGTCGGTGCACACATGGTCGCGTTTGTTTGCGCTGTTGTCCTCGACGAGGCGAGTGGGGTCAAGCTGTTTGGTGAGCAAGTACATCTTCTTAACCCACTGCTGCCTGTCGGGAGTATATCCGCCGGCTCCAATGCCCCACGTCTCGTTAAAGTTGCACCAGGCGATTATTGAGGGATGATTAAAGTCGCGACGAATCGTCTCGCGCAAGGTAAGCTCCCAATTCTTTTGCGCGCGCGAGGTAAAGTTAAGAAAGTTTGGTTGGTCCTGCATAATGAGCACGCCAAGGCGGTCGGCCCAGTATAAAGCGCGCGGGATCTCGCTTTTGATGTGAATGCGCAGGAAGTTTAGCCCAATGCTCTTTGCGTATTCGTAGTCGTGGCGCATGGTCGCGTCGTCAGGATACTGGTAAATTCCATCTGGGTGAAATGATTGATGGAGGGCGCCGCGAAGATATATTGGCTTGCCGTTGAGGTAAATATATGTATACTCGCGGCCGGGAGCGCGGGCGACGCTAACCTCGCGGATTCCGGCGTAGCTGCGCACGCAGTCTAGCTCCCGCCCCTCCCTGAGGACGCGGACAACCACGTCGTAAAGATGCGGGTGCTCGGGCGACCAGAGCTGGGGGTTGGCTATCGTCGCTTCCCCGCGCCAACTTAGGGTTTTCAGGACCCGCGCGAGGCGAATAGTCTGCCCCGCGAGATCAACGAGAACATCGCAATTCGCCGCCGCTCCGCGGAGATCTACCTCGAAACTAAGCTTTGCCGCGCGCTCGCCGTCAAGTAGTTTGGGGATAATGCGCAGGGAGTCTACGTACGCTTCGCCGCGAGCTTCGAGGTATACTGTTTGCCAGATTCCGCCCGTCGGCGTATACCAGCCGACCTGCTTGCCCACGGGTTGTTCGCGCGACGTATAGTCCTCTGCGCGAACGACAATTCGCGCCGCCTGGCCCGGCGGAGCGAGTGAGGTAATGTCGAACGCAAAAGGCGTGTAGCCCCCCACGTGGTCGCCGACGAGTTTCCCATTAACCCACACTTTGGCATACCAATCTACCGCTCCGAAACACAACCATACATGCTTGCCGTTCCACTTTTTGGGGACGACCACTTCTTTCGCATACCACGCAACACCATGATAGTCCACAGCAGCAATTCCACTTAACTTAGCCTGCCATGGGAAAGGCACAACAATTGCCTGGGAAAAGCGACGGCCGCTGCGCTCAAACCAGCGAAGTTTCTCGCCCACGTTCTTAGGGTCGAACTCAAACTCCCACTGACCGTTGAGGTTCAACCACTGTTCGCGCATAAAGTCCGGCCGCGGGTGTTCCGGCCAAGGAACGCGCTGTGCCGCGGAAGAACAAAGGCATAGGCCCAGCACAGCAAGGCAGACAAGCGCGCAAAAGCGCATTTTACAAAACCCCTTTCCCGGCGGTTTGTCGCGGGAGACATACTACGGGGGGCGATGAGCCCTGTCAACGCCACACGAGGGCCGCACCGTTGCCCAGGCAACGCTGACGCAGAGGGATGAGTTTGCCCGGCGCTCTCGCTATTGCGCAGGAGAACACGCCAGGCGGAGGAATTTGCAAGCTGCGACAACCATCGGGCGGAATTAAGCGGGAGGGAGCGTGAAATGGCCAAGGTGCAAAAGCTCGATGCAGAGACGAGGGACCGCATTAGGCGAATGAAGTGGTGGCACGAGGCGAAGTTCGGAATGTTTATCCACTGGGGCCTGTATAGCGTGTTAGGCAGGCACGAATGGGTGATGGAAAACGAGGCAATTCCCCTGGATGAGTATGAGAAGCTTGCCGACGTGTTTCAGCCGAAGAAAAACGCCGCGCGGCGTTGGGCGAAGCTAGCCAAGCGCGCGGGGATGAAATATATGGTGATGACGACCAAGCACCACGATGGCTTTTGCTTGTTTAATTCAGAGCTTACCGACTACTGCGCCCCCAAGCGAGCGTGCGGGCGCGACCTTGTTGCGGAATACGTCGAGGCGGCCCGCGCCGAAGGGCTGCGCGTGGGCTTTTACTACTCGCTGATGGACTGGCACCACCCCGACGGCGCGCGCTGCGCCGAGGACGAAAACGCGCGCAAGCGGTTTGTGGAATACATTCACGGGCAGATTCGCGAATTGTGTACAAACTACGGAAAAATCGACATCCTGTGGTATGACGTGGCCTGGCCGCTAGATGCCGAGGGCTGGGAGTCGGAGAAGATGAACCGCATGGTGCGCGAGCTCCAGCCGGATATTATCGTCAACAACCGCAACAAGCTCCCCGGTGACTTTAGCACCCCCGAGCAAAAGATCGTTCCCGAGCGCGAGGGCCGCGCTTGGGAAGTGTGTATGACCATGAATGATAGCTGGGGATATCACCGCGCGGACGATGCGTGGAAGTCGCCGAAACGAATCATCCGCAACCTCATTACCTGCGCGCGAGACGGCGGGAACTATCTGCTGAACATTGGCCCCAGAGCAGACGGCTCGGTGCCCCCTCCCTCGGTGCGCATTCTTAACGCTGTTGGCGAATGGATGGACAAGTACGGGCACACGATTTATGGTGCCGAAGTGTGTGGGGCGAAAAGATCGGTCTTTGCGGGGTTTACGCGTAAAGGAAAAACGTTGTATGTGCACGTGCACTTTTGGCCGGGCGAAACGGTGACTATCGGCGGGCTGCGCTCGAAGGTGGTCGGCGCGAGGCTGCTACCGGAAGGCAAGAAGGTTGCTTTCCGCCAGGACCGTTTTCGCGTGCAGTTTGTTGGACTGCCGGAAGACCCTCCGGACAAACTAGTGTCCGTGCTTGAGGTCGAGTGCGCCTCTGTACCCAAGCAGGACATGCTTTATGTGCGGACGAGGAAAAAGCGGGGCAAGCCCTAGCTCACCTTGCCCCGGCAGCGTCAACCAGGAAAGCGACGCGGGCCTAGGTCTCGGGCGCCAAGGGGTCGTTTGTTGCCCGCTGCCAGGCGGCGAGCTTTGCCACAAGCTCTTGTTCTATCGCCCGTGTTTCCGGCTTGCCGTGCAGGTTGCGTAGCTCGCCTGGGTCGTCCTTCAAATTATATAGCTCATCCGCCACGCCGGGCTCAAAGTGCCGGACGAGCTTCCACTCCTCGGTGCGAATCATGCGCATGTTGGCGACTGCGCCGTGATGCATGTCGTAGCTGCCGTAGATCGTATCGCGCCAAGTGGGCTTTTCGCCGCGGAGAAGAGGAAGGAAGCTTCGTCCCTCCGGTTTCATGTAGTCGGGAACGGACGCGCCAACGATGTCCAAAAACGTGGGAAGGAAGTCGATCTCAGCGACCATCTCGTTGATGACCGTCCCTGGTTTGATCATTCCCGGCCAGCGAATAATCAGGGGGACAAGGATGGAGTTGTCGAACATGTTTGGTCTGCGCTTGCGTGGGGTTGCTAAAGTCCATCCATTGCCCTTTGTTTCCAAACCGTGCTGCCCGATCATATAGCCGTTGTCGCTTGTGAAAACGACGACCGTCCGCCCGCTGATTCCTAGGCGGTCCAACTCCTTAAGGATCTTTCCCAAGTTCCTGTCTACCCCGGTAATACTGGCGTAGTAGTTTCTTCTTTCCTGTTTTACTTTTTCTAGCGGGACACCCTCTACCTTCGGCGCCTGAACGTCCTTTTCCCGATAAGGCGCCATGTCTTCTTCCGGAACGGGCAAATAGCTTTTGTGCGGTGCGCGGGTGTGTAGCCACAGCGTAAATGGTCGGCGGTAGTTTCGTCGTAGCCATTCGATAGCATGGTCGGTAAGAATATCGGTAAGGAAACCGCTAAACTTCTGTTCTTTGCCTTCTACCCAAAGAACGGGATCTTTAGGCTTGTTTCCGCCTCCTAAAAACCCAAAGAAATGGTCAAACCCTCTGTTTGTCGGCCAATATCGCTTTTGAACGCCCAAGTGCCACTTGCCGAACAAGGCATTGGTATATCCCGCATGTTTTAGAAGCTGGGGGAGGACGGTAAAGCGCAGGGCAAGGCCAAGGTCGGTTTCGCTGCGGGCAATATAGTCGTGGATACCCGTTTGGTGGCTATAGAGGCTTGTCATTACGCTCGCCCGCGCGGGGGAACAGACGGGCGTGGAGACAAAGGCCCTGGTAAACAGCGCCCCTTCTCTGGCCAGGCGGTCCATGTTCGGCGTGAACACGTCGCGGTTGCCATAAGCGCCCACGGCCCACTGCCCTTGGTCGTCGGTATATACGAAAACGATGTTCGGCGGGCGCGAGCTAATGCCTTCGCGCTGGGCACAAGAGCCTGTGGAAAGCGCAGACGCAGCAAGCGCGCCCCCGGCGCTGGCAAGAAACGTTCTCCGGCTGACTTTCATTCCCGCTGCCTCCCAAAGCGCTGGGCTTAAATTGGGGCCTGATCGCGCCGTGTAAGTTCTTTGCGCTGCTGGGGAAATCCTGTCTGCGCGGTCGGCCGCGCGCTTTGTCTGTGAGGGGATGCAGCGCGCTGACCGTTGCGTAGGCGATTGCATTTGGGAAAAGCAGGTATCTTCAGCCCCGAGCAGTAACTCTGTCCATAACAAGACCGGAGCCGGCGAAAGGCAGAGGGCGCGGCAATGCGGGTTATTTTGCTGGGCTTTTTGGCGAGCTTGTTTGCGGGGTTGGCCACGGGCGTGGGCGCGCTGCCCGTGCTTTTGTTTAAAAAGCGGGTTTCTGACGCAGTGCTTTACACCATGCTCGGCGGCGCCGCTGGGGTAATGCTCGCCGCTACTTCGTTTTCGCTGATTATCCCAGGGATTGAGTATGGCAACGAGCAGTGGCCGGGCTATGGGCCGTGGGTTGTCGGCCTGGGAATACTTTGCGGGGCGCTGTTTTTGCACGTCGTGGACAGGTCCCTGCCGCACGAGCACTTTCTCCTGGGCACGGAGGGGCCGCGGAGCGAACTGCGCCGGGTATGGCTGTTTGTTCTTGCGGTAACGATTCACAACTTCCCCGAGGGGCTGGCAGTTGGAGTGGGCTTTGGCGGGGGCGATGTGGCCGGCGGGACGGGCCTCGCTGTGGGGATCGGCTTGCAGAACATGCCCGAAGGCCTCGCCGTGGCCATGCCCTTGCTTGGCTTGGGCTACAGCAGGTGGCGCGCCCTGGCCATCGCCACGGCGACCGGCCTTGTCGAGCCCATCGGCGGCCTGCTCGGTGTGGTTGCCGTTACCTTGTTCCGCTCCGCGCTTCCCTTTGCCCTTGCCTTTGCCGCGGGGGCGATGTTGTTCGTCATTAGCGACGAGATAATCCCGGAAACTCACTCCAAGGGAACGTTCCGCATGGCCACCGCCGGCGTTATGGTGGGATTTGTCGTAATGATGTTGCTGGACAGTATTTTTAGCTAGTTTGCAGCCAACACGCCTACCGTTCGCTTAAGTAAAGCGAGATCGACTGTCGTGCGACCTAAGGAGAAGCGCCCACTGGGCCGCCAGACAACCTGCGCAACTCGTTTAACCCGGAGACCTCGAACACTACGCAAAATGGGTGCCCCAGCACGATATAGTGCCGAATGTGGCCCGTGCCATCGTATGCTTCTTGAAAAGCGCCGTTGCACATGAAATAAGCAGCGTCAGAATTTGCCCGCCAACGTTCGCCAAGCACATCGGAAAGCGAGAACTGGTCAACTACCACACCATCTGCGGTAATTAGCGTGACGAGACCCGTAGTGCTTGCCAGGCAAATAATCTCTTCATGGTCAGCAGTTGTCGCAGCTGAGCCGAGAATAAAGACCAGCGGCGCGGAGCCGCGCTGCGCCGTCGGTTTTTCGGCGAAGGCCGGAAAGCCATAGCAAAACGGCGCGGTGTCGCAGAGCCAGCCAATCTTTCCGCTGGGGGCAAGGGAGACGACCTTCTCGAATACAGCGATCGCCTCGCCCCGTGCGGTTACCATTACCGCAGTTGCCGCGCGCGAGAACTGCGGCAGGCGGAGAAAGCGGTTGGGCAGCTCGAAGATGGGGTAGCCCAGGAGCGTAAAGTCGCGGGCCTTGCAAAAGGCCAGGGCGGCGCTTGCTGGCGTCGCCGTAGTGAACGCCAAGTCGAAGCGCTCGTTGGGCAAACACTGCCACGCTGCGCCCAGGCGTTCCCATGGGTCTCCCGCATAGGTAATGTTACCCGTGGCAACCTCATACATTTGAACGCGGCCATCGCCGTTTTCGTCGGTCCAGGCAAAAAGCAAGCCGGGCTGCGGAGGGTGCCACTCGTGGTAAAACGTCGCGGCAAGGCCGCGCGCAGCGCCTGGCGCGTCGGACACCGCGAGAGCATCCGCGGGGATCACCTCGCGCGCGATGCCCGGCCCCTCCCACTCGAGCTTAATTTGAGCGTGGCCGCCGGCCTCAAAATACTCAAGCAAAATGCTGTGCGTCCCTTGCTCAAGCTCAATTGTCCCGCGGTCTTCGGTTGCCCCATGGGTGGTCCAGTTGTTGATAATGACCCGGCCGTCTATGGCAAGGCGCACGCCATCGTCGCTGGTGGTGATAAACGTATACGTTCCCGCCGCGGGAGCGCGCAGCACGCCGGACCAGCGCGCGGCGAAGTGGTCGCGCTGGACGTCTGGGTCCGGCGGGTTGTTGCCCCAGTTAAAATTAATCGTTTCGTCCACGCGCTGCTTAACTTTTTCGCCAAAGTGCGGGTCCTCGGGGATGCGAGCGATGCGCGCGAGAAGCTGCTGGGGGATCTTCCCCACGGCGGCCACGGGCCGCGCGCCGTAGCCGCTGTCCGCCCACACCACGGACAGCCCCGTTTTTCCCCACCCTTGTGCAGAGGCGAAAAACAGCCGCCCCTCGCGGCGAAACGCCCTTCCTGGCGCAGCGCCAAACGTGGTATAGCTCCGATCGTCCGGCCGAAAGATCAGCCGAACGAGCTCAACGGCGCGGCCCTCTCCACGCCTGCGTAACTCAAGGCCGCCGTAGAAGATCCTCGTTGCATCGGCGGGATCGACGCTCGGCCCGCCGCAGCTTTGTTGGGGAACGACCACCGCGCCAAGGCAACGCCTGGTGCTCTCCCACAGCGACAGCCGCGGCGCGGCGGGACAGTGCTCGGCAACCCATAGCCGGCCCTGCCAGTCTACGGCTAAAGCGGCGGGCTCCTCGAGTTCGTCGTTGTCAAACGGCCCGGGCTTTCGCGCGCCCGGTTTGCCGTAGGTGCGGACAACATCCCCCTTTGCGCTAAGGCAGAGAACCTGGTGCCGCGGCTCTCCCTCGCCGATGAAAATCGCCCCCCGCGCGTCTGCGGCGAGGCTAATCGGGTTTTCTAGCTTGCCGGAGAGAAGCGGCCGCACGCGCCCGCAGCGCGGATCTATGGCCACGACGCGCACCCCGGAGAGGCAGGCGACTTCGCCCGTGGGCAGGGCGCACAGCGCCCGCGGCTGGGGCAGGGCGATCCTGCGCACGGGCTCGCTACCGCAGCTCGGCCCCGCCGCTTCGGCAAGCGAGCACTCGGGCTTGTACCAGCGTGCCTTTTCGCCGCGGCGCAGGTCGTAGACGAGCACGAGGCTCC
Organism: uncultured Armatimonadia bacterium; assembly: GCA_964565895.1. GTDB lineage: Bacteria > Armatimonadota > Zipacnadia > UBA1398 > CAZMGT01 > CAZMGT01. The sequence goes on along the minus strand of CAZMGT010000001.1, from coordinate 193,106 downwards.
TCTCGCGCAGGGCCACGAGCGCCAGCCCGTCGCTTACGGCAAAACCGGAAATGGCGGCAACGTCCGCCGCGGCAGCGCTGTCCAGAACGAGCAGCCGCGCGCGCTTTGACTGGTGGTCTATCTCGGCGATGGCCACGCTTTGCGTTTGCTCGGCAAACGCTAAGAAAAACAGTCTCTGGCCGTCGGCGGCGAGGTATGCCGGCCACAGTTGCAAAACCCGGCGCGCGCCCCACAGCCTGCGCATCTGCCCGTTTGCTTCGATGAGGCAGTCGCCGCTCTCGCTATAGGCGCACAGCCAAACGCTTTTGCCGACGCAGGCGATGCTCCGCACGAGCCCGCTGCCTAGCCACGGGTCTCCTCCCTCGCGCGGGGGATACCAGATGGGAGAAAAGGCGAGCGCGCGGCGAGGGGTAATTCTTGGGCCGACAACTCCCGCCCAGCGATACCTGCCCGACCCCGCCGCACCGGGCGGGCTGGAGCTCTCGCCCTGGCCAGATTGTGCCGGTGGACGAGCAGCGGAAAGGGCCGGCTTGGCGCACCAAACGGTGTGCTCGCCCGCGGGAAGCTCCTCGGTGCACAGCTGCTGAACGACGTTGCCTTGCTCGTCGAAAACGCACAGGCGGGCCGCGCCAGGTTGGGGAAGCTTTACCGCGATGGGCAGCTTGGGTGCTTCGCCCCCCTGCCCCGCGTTTGCGGCCAGGCAAAGCACAGCAGCCGCCACTATGGTAAAGCGCGCTTGCCCGCGGCCAATGGCTTTTACGCCCAAACGGTTGCCCGGCACACTTGCTCCTCCCCGGCGCAAGCAGCGGACGGAGCGGCGCTAGCGGGCGTCCTCGCCGAGGACGACGACCTCCGGCTCAAGCGTCACACCAAACCGCTCACGCACCGCGTGCTGAATGCGCGCGATAAGCTGCAGCACGTCGCGGGCGGTTGCCCCGCCGGTGTTTACAATGAAGTTTGCGTGTTTTTCAGAGACTTCGGCCCCGCCCACGCGCAGGCCTTTCAACCCCGCCTGCTCGATTAGCCGCCCCGCATAGTCGCCCGGCGGGCGCTTAAACACGCTGCCCGCGCTGGGCATGTCAAGCGGTTGAGTCTTGCGCCGGCGCGCCAGCAGCTCGCGCTGGCGCCCCTCCACCTTGGCGCGGCTTTCTTTGCGCAAGGCAAGCGCTGCGCTTACGGCCACAAGCGGCTCACGCCGCAGGAGCGACGTGCGATAGCCGAAGCGCATCTGTTCGCGGGAAAGCTCAACGAACTGCCCCTCGCGCGTGAGCGCGCGCACGGTTAGAACAATGTCGCTCATCGCCCCGCCAAATGCCCCGGCGTTCATGGCCAGCGCGCCGCCCACCGAACCTGGGATCCCCGCGGCCCATTCCATGCCGGCCAGGCCCCGCTCTGCGGCGGCGCGGCAGACCTCGGCAAGCGGCGTCCCCGCGCGGGCGACGATCAGCTCTTCTTCGACGTTAACCCCGCGAAACTTTGCCCCCAGCATGAGCACTAACCCGCGAATCCCCGCGTCGCGCACAATAACGTTCGTCCCTGCGCCGAGCACCGTTAGGGGAAGGCCTTGGTCGCGGGCGGCGCAAACAGCCGCGCAAATGTCCTCTTCGCTTTGCGGCAGAACGAGATATTCCGCGGGCCCGCCCACGCCGAGCGAGGTGTGTTTGGCCATGGGCTCCTCGCGGAGCACGGGGCAGGGGAGAAGTTCCTCCAGCTTGGCCATTGGCAAAACCCGATTTCGTATAATACCGTATCTTTTCTTTCAAACGGCGGAGAAAAAAACCGCGCTGCTACGCTACATATTACATCACCGCGCAGCGCCGCCGCGGGAGGGCTGGCAAAGGCATGGCATGTCGCCCATCGTTGGCCGAAGCCTGTCGCCGCGCTCATGCCGCGGGCGCGCGCTTTATGTTCTTTGGCCAGACACCGCTATGGGACGAGCCGGTGAAGGCCGTGCTCGTGCGCGCCCTGGCCGAGCTTAACCTTCACGTGCCCGTCCTCGCCGGCGTGCACGATACGGACTATTTTAGCAAGCTGCCCGGGTGGCGCGGCGAGGGCAGCTCCGGCTATACCATGGTTCCGCGCAATGACGGATTCAGCCGCGAGCTGTGGGCGGCGATCGGCGAGATCTCCGCGCTCTTTGGCAGCGAGACACCGGTTACTCTGCGCGAGCTGCGCAGCTATGGCGTGCCCGTAGATCGCCTTGTGCGCAGCGCGCCGGAGGGCAAAGAGGCGTTTGTTAACCGAATAACCGAAGCCTGGGGATGGCGCGGGCTGGTGCGCACGAAGGAGGGCGAGGCCGTCGGCCGCGATGTCCTCGTTGACGAATTGGCTCCGGCCCTGCGCCAGGCGGTGGCTTGGGCCGTTGAGGAAAGCATTCGTCTGCTCGCCACGCCGCAAGACCGCGAGCACGCCCAGGCGTTTCTGAACAGCCTGCTCCAGCTCGTTGACGATCTCGCCGCACGGTGCGCCGGGCAAAGCCTCACCGAGATGTTCAAAGGGCTGCTGAAGGAGATGTTTCGCCTGAGGCTGGGCCAGCTTCCCCCGTTTTTGCGTTTTGGTTCGACAAGCGAGTTCTTTTTGTTTAATCGCCGCACGGCGCAAAGGGAGCGCTTTTTGCTCGTTGACCTGTTTCTCGATCCCGCGACTTCGGCTAAGTGCAAAGCAGCTTACGACGCCGCCGTGCGCCACACTGGAATGTACGAGCTTGCCGCGTTCGGCGAGGGCGCCCTGCCGTTCGACCTCGTCGTTCCCGGGCGCGCCCGGGGAACGCTGCGCATAACGGAAACGGAGGTCGTCGCCGACCTTCCCCAAGGGCCGACGTTTCTGTGCTGGGCGAGCGAGGCGTGCGACAGGGGTGCGTTGGGCGCCGCGGTGGAGCGCCGCTTTGGCCCCGGGTGCTCGCTTGTGGGCAAGGCCGCAGTTCTGCCCGTAATGCTGCTTAGCGAGGGGATTATGGTTCTCAACGAGGGAGGGTCGCCCTATATTGCCACGAGCACGAGGGAGTTCGTGCGGGGCCTCGTGGGCGACGGCGTGGCCCTTAGGTTATATCCCATTCTCAGGCTGCGCTACCCCACGCTAGACAGCTTCGGGGCAACGGCAAGCGCCGTTTTCCTCCCCCCACACCTTGCCCGCGCGTTTGGCGAAAAGCAGCTTGCCGCGGAGGAGCTTGCCCGGCGCTGGCGCGAGGTCCTCGATGCCCAGCGGGCAGCTCTTGAGGAGTCGCGCAACCGCCCGGGCACGCCGGCGATCATGCGCTATCTTTGCCAGATTGAGCCGGAGTTTTGGGAGCGTCTGTGCGAGGCGCGCGAGCAGTTGCTGCGGCAGATTCGCGCCGAAGCGCAGCAGCTCATTCAGCTTAACGAAAAGCTCGCGCAGCTCAGCGCGCAGTGGCGCGCGGCGGGGGTGCGGCTGGAGCAACTACAGCGCAAAAGCGGCGAGATCCGCCGCGCTGTCGTTAAGCCCCTGTGGGAAAAGCTCGCTGCCCTAAGCGGAGACGACCCGCAGCGGGCCGCGCTGGCCGAGCAACTGGCGCGCGCCGAGCGAGAGCGGAAAACGTTGCAGCAAGAGATCGCCGCGTTGCTCAAACAGCGGGCGCGGCTTACTGCGGAGTGGCGGCGCGCCCGAGAGACGATTGCCCGGGAGAACCGCGAGGGGCAGATAATGCGCCTGCGCCGCAGGCTTGCGCAAATCGAGACCGAGGCGGAGATAGCCCGGCTTCAGCTTGTCTCCGATGCCTTGCGCACCCTTGCCCTGGAGAAGATCAACCACCGCCCGACCTCGTGGTGGTTCTCGCTGTTTTCCCGGGGCGAGCAGTGGTTCTCCGCCGTTGCTGCAGGAACAGAGGCTTACTTCGAGGAACTGGCAGCAAACATTACTCCGCATCACTGGAGTTGACGGCCGTTTATGGCCCACGACGCGCACGCTGGGGCCGACGATCAACTAGCCATCCCGTTCGTCAAGATGCACGCCGCGGGGAACGATTTCGTGCTTCTCGTGGCCCTCGAGGAGTGCGCCCTTCCCATCGAAGAACAGCTCTGGCCGCAGCTCGCCCGCGACATCTGCGCCCGTTCGTTCGGCGTGGGGGCCGACGGGCTGCTCGTCGTCCAGCCCTCGCGCTTGGCTTATGTGCGTATGCGCATGTTCAATCCGGACGGCACGGAGGACATGTGCGGAAACGGGCTGCGCTGTATTACGCGCCACTTGTTCGACAACTACGGCGCCCCAGATGCCTTCGAGGTGGAGACGATCGCTGGGACAAAGGCCGTGGCGGTGACGACATCGCGTTCGCGGCCGCCGCTTGTTTGGGTGGAGATGGGCGAGCCGAAGTTTTCCCCGCGCGATATCCCCGCGCGCACCTCCGAGGAGCATCTGTTGCAGCGTCCTTTACAGGTGGTCGACCGCTCGTTTACAATATCCGTGGTATCGGTGGGTACGCCGCACGCGGTAATCGTTAACCACCCGGCCCTCTCCGATGCCGAGTGGGCGCGGTATAGCGCGGCCATTGAAAATCACGCTTTATTCCCGGAGCGGATCAGCGTCACGTGGGTCACCGTGTCGGCCAGGGACGTTGTCTGCGCGCGGGTGTGGGAGCGGGCGGTGGGCGAGACGCTTGCCTGCGGGACAGGGGCGTGCGCCGCGGTAGTCGTCGCCGCGCTGCACGGCTTGGCCGAGCGTGCGGCGCGCGTTGTCTTTAAGGGGGGCGATCTTTTCATAGAGTGGCGCAAGGACAACCAGATTGTGCAAACGGGGCCCGCAGAAGAGGTGTATCGTGGAACATATCTATGGAAGCCGGTCGCCCGCAATGCAACCTAGCTTGCCGAGCGATTGTTATGCCAACATGGGGGAAGCAAGGGTGTGTACTTTATGCCGTCCGCCTTCCTCGCCGCTCTCGCTAGCCCGCTAAGTCGCGGTTTGGCGATCGACTGGCGTAGGTGGCGCCTCCCGGGGGGTGCGATGCCCTATGCCAGAGGTTGACGAGTCGCTTATCGGGCGCTTGCCGCCGGAGGTAGAGCGCGTCTTGTCCATGCTTTTGCGCACCGCGCGGCAGGTCGCCCAGTATCCCCCTGAGCACCCCATTGTCCGCGATGTGAACAATCACGTCTGGGAGGCCATTCAGCAGGCCGTTGACGCCCGGGGAAAAATCGAGATTTTGGTCACCGCCGACGGGCTGTCTGTGGGCGACACGCCGGCGGAGTTCGAAGACGCCCAGCGCCTCGCGGCGCTTTTGCGGAAAAAGGACGTTCGCCGCCTCGTCCTCGCCCAAGGGATAAGCCCTTCGCTCGTGGGCCTGCTTTTGCAGTTCCTGCGCGATAGAGCCGCGGGCCGGCCCGAGGAGGAGCTACAAAGCGAGATCCTCCAGTTGCGCGAGGACGAGCACGGCCTCGAGGTGGCCCTCGTCGACTATTCCGTCGCCGCTGCCGGGCACAAGGCGATTTTCGATGGCCTTACCGACATCGGCGAGCGCCAAGAGGCGATCCCCGAGCTTTCCCCCGAGCTTATCGGGCGCTTGCTCAGCTCCGGCGAGCTCGTGGAGTCCGCCGAGCTAATCGGCTTGCTGGAAAAGATCAGCGACTCAGAAGAGGGGATCCAGTGGCTGCTGCAGCAGGTCTCTGCCGCCGATGTGGACTATGGGGGAGGTAACGGCGGGGAGGGCGATGGAGGAGGCGAGGGCGACGGAGAGGGCGACGCCCCGCCGGACTACGAGCTGCCCGCGGCTGTCGCTCGCCGCGCGGCCTCGGCCGAGGATGTCCTCGGCCGGCGCCTGGCCGTTCTGCTGCAGCGTCTGCGCGTCGTTTTGCTGCGCAAGGCCGAGGGCGAGTGGCAGCGCGTGCTGCCCCTGCTCACCAAAATCGTGCTCCGCATGGAGCCCAAGCTGCGCTTCGACATCTATACCGCGCGGCTCGCCGGCGACGACGTTGCCCTGGTCGATGTCGCCGCGCACATGCCCCACGACAAGCTTGCGGAGACCCTTGTCCCCACCGCCGACGCCTTGCTCTATGCCACGTCGGCCAGCGTGGAGCGCGCCCTGCGCCGCCTCGCTCCGGACCGCATGCGCCGGCATCTTTTGCGCATGCTTGCCCGGCGGCGGTTGAGGGAAATGAACGTTCCTGAGTCGCTGTTCGCCAACGTGGTAGAGATGCTCGACATGCTCGAGGCGGACGAGGGGTCGGGCGAACCGGTTGCCCAAATTCGGCACGACGTCCACCTCGAGGATGTGCTTCCCGAGAAGGCGCCGGAGGAGGCGCGCGAGCTTCTGGAAACCGTTGCCCCGGAGCGGCTGCAGCGCTCGGCGCTCGTGGCGATGATCGAGGTGCTCGACGAGGCGGAGACGGAGGAGGAGTACGAGGCGTTGGCGCGCCAGATTTGCGAGCGCCTCGCCGACCTCGAGCCGCACGAGCTGCCCCCCGTGCTTCTGGACATCTACCGCGCTGTGCGCGCGGACCTGCAAGGTGGCGAGGAGACGCCGCGCTGGCGGTTGGAGAAAAGTCGCGCCCTCGTGCGCACCGTGCGCAGCAAGAACTTGCCCATCGACGCCGAGTACATGGCCGAGATGAGCGACGCCGAGAAGTTCGGCGTCTACTTCATCGCCGGGCGCACTGCGGCGCGGCACCTGGCCAGCCTGTTCGCGCACACGACGAGCACCGAGCTGCGCCGCGCGGCGGCGCGCGAGCTCGCTCAGCTCCAGGAGAGCGACAAGCTGGCCATTGTCGGTTCGTTCGCGGGCCTCGATGTTAACGCCGTGGAGCCCCTCGTGCGCGAGCTCATTGCCGCGGGCGACCAGGGGGCGGTGCGCTATTTCCGTCCCGCGCTCAGCCATAGCAACTGGCTCGTGCGCATGGCCGCTGTGCAGGCTCTTGCCCGATATACGGGCGACGAGGCGGCGAGCGTCTTGCTCACCGCGGCGGAGGATCCCGACCACGATGTGCGCGCGCAGGCGCTTACCGCGCTGGGGCGCATGCAGAGCAAGCTGGCCGTTGCCCCGCTTGCTCGCGCCGCCTCGCGCGGGCCGGAAGACCTGCGGCTTATCGCCATCTCCTCGCTCGGCTCGCTAGGGTTTGCCGAGTGCGCCGCGCCGCTGATTTCTATTCTCGAGCAAAAGCGGCTGTTCCGGGCGGAGCGCCTAGACACCCTACGCGCGCGGGCTGCTGCGGCGCTAGCGAACATCCCGGGCGAGGAGGCCACACGTGCCCTGCGCCGAGGGACAAGGGACCGCCGACCGGCCGTCGCCGAGGCGTGCCAGCGCGCGCTCAACGCTCGAGCACAGGCGGGCCTGGCCTAGCCGGAGTTGTGGGAAAGGACAAGCGAACGATGCCCAGACGTTCCGAACATGTGGGAATACTGAGCGAAGAGGAGCGAGCGGCCGGCGTGGAGGCCGTGCAGGCGCTGCGCGGCGCCCTGCGCTCCGCTGCGTTTTACGGCGCGGAGCACCCTTCGGTGAGGCAGTGGACCGACCAGGCATATGAGTTTCTGCGCAAAATGCTCGGGGGCCATCCCGAGGTCGCCTGGAAGCTAATGGACGGCGAGGTTGCCGTGGGGAGCATTAGGCTTTCCGACGGCCTGGGGAATATGAAAGACCTGTGCGACATTTGCGAGCAGCGCCAGGTGCGCAGCATTATCTGGTTCAACTCCCTGCGCCGCGAGGACGTCGCCCGCTTTATCCAGCTTCTGCTCACGCCCCCTGAGGAGGTGGAGGGCCGCGGAGGACCGGACCGCGTGCTCGCGGACCTCGGCGTGGAGGGCGTTCAGGTCGCCGAGCTCGTGGAGCGCACCGAGGAAGAGGGCGAGGGGCCCGAGGGGGCCGTTGACGCCTCGCGCGTCTATTCCCAAGCGCTTAACTGCGTGCGCAGCTTTATGGAGCGCGTGCGCCGCGGCGAGCGCCTGGAGATCGAGCGCGTAACCTCCGTCGCCGCGCAGATCGTGGACATGGTTCTGCGCGACCCGGCGGCGATGCTTGCCATGACCGCGCTGCAGTCCTACGACGCGTATACCTTCGCCCACTGCGTCAACGTTTGCGTGCTCACTTTGGCGCTCGCCTCGAAGCTCGGCATGCCCCGCAGCCAGCTTCTCGCCCTTGGTGTCGCGGGCTTGGTGCACGACATCGGCAAGGTGCGCGTGCCGCTGGAGATCTTGCGCAAGCCGGGGCGGATGACCGACGAGGACTGGGCCTATATGCACCGCCATCCCAGCGCGGGGGCGGCGATCCTCGCCGCCGAGCGGCGCACACCGGAGCTCGCCGTCGTCGTCGCTTTGGAGCATCACATGCAATACGACCTCTCCGGCTATCCCAAGCCGTTTCGCCCGCGCAAGCTCAACGCGTGCAGCCTGATGGTCTCGCTCGCCGACTGCTACGACGCGCTGACCACGTTCCGCCCCTACCGCGATCCCATTCCCCCGCACGCTGCGCTCGCGGTAATCGAGGAGTCCGCGCCCAACCTCTACGAGCCGCACCTGCTGCGCTATTTCTGCCAGCTTATGGGCGTCTATCCCGTGGGCAGCGGGGTGCTGTTAAGCACGGGCGAGCAGGCCGTTGTCGTTAAGCCTAACCCGGACGACGGGCGCCTTCCCGTCGTCGGGATAATCACCACGCCGGCGGGCGCGCGCCTGCCTGCGCCGAAATTTGTGGACCTCGCCCGCGCCAGCGACAATGTGAAGATCGTCGAGTCCATTACCGAAAAAGAGCTCGTCGCCGACCCGGCAAAGGTGAAAGAGGCGTTTGAGCAGCTGAGCGCAAAGCCGCAGCAGCGTTAGCGCCGGCGCGCACTTCGCCGCAAGAGCGCCCTGCACACAGGGCGCGCTGCCGTGCCGCACGGGCATTGTCGCCGGCGGCGTTCTTGCGGCTGCCACAGCAACCCCCCGACCTGCGTTTTGGAGCGAGTCTTCGCGCAAGCGGCCCTACCCAAAACGCGGCGCAGGCCAGGCGCTGCTTTCCCTTTGCACCCGTTAACCCGCAGCGCCCGCCTGTGCCGCTGGGCCGTACGGCTTGAGGGTGGGGCGTGCGCATCGCGCGTGCCCAAGTTACCCGCTGGCCTGTCCCGCGCTTGGCCATGGGCTTTATAATCGTCAGCGGCGCGCTGCGCCGGGGTTAACCGCGTGCCTGGCGAGGAATTTAAGTGAGCGAAGCGGTTCAGTTTCTGCTGGGGCTGTGCCAAGTTCGGGAAAACCCTTTTTTCTGGCGCCGGCTGCGCGCCGACACGCGGCGGCGGGAGCTGCTGCGCGACTGCGCGATCGTCATTTTCCTCTTCCTGTGCGCCACGGTGGCCCTGCTTCTCTTTCACCGCTGGGCGCCTCGCGGCCTGGCCCGCTACTGGGCAGACGTTTTGCTTTATGGGTTTACCGGGCTGCACGTGTGGACGGCATACTTCGTGGCCAACGCGCGCAGCCGCGAGACGCTGCACGTGGAGGAGGCGCGGGGCACGCTGGACTTCGTCGCCCTGTGCCCCATTTCGCCCCCGCGGATGATGGGGATGAGGGCCACCTATCCCATGCTTTTCTCGCTCGCCACATTCGTCCCCGCGCTGCCGGTTTATGCGTTTTTGCTCGGCTTGGGCCTGCTCTCGCCAGGCGACCTTGCCGGGCTAATGGTTGTCGTCGCTTTGATCTCCGTGCGGCCGACGGGGTCCGAGCGCCGGCGCCTGAACAAGCCGGGTGCCGCAGAGCAGGCGCAGTCCCGCCGCGCGCTTGCCCGAAGCATGGCGCAGATTTGCGCTGCTGTGTTGGTGCTCGACCTACTTATTTTGCCCGCGCTTTCGCCGAAGGTCGCGGCGAGCGTCGGGCCGATTGTGCTAACCGGCCCGCTGTGGGCCAGCCGCATGCTTTTCGCCCCGGTGAGCTTCTACTGGCTGCGCATTCCCCCGGCGCTGTGGCTTGTGCTTTTGCCCCTGGCCTGGGGCGGCGCGGCCGCGGCACAGCACGAGCGCGTGGTGCAAAAGCCGGGCGAATATCCCAGCGCGGGCCGTGCGGCACGGCTTGCCTTCTCCGGGGCGGCGCTTTTTGTGCTCGTTGGTTTTCTCTGGCAGCCGTGCATCGTCAGCGCGGCCGCGCGGCTCGGCTCGGCCCCATACGCGCTGCGCTTGGCCCTGCCCACCACGCCCTCGGATGCCTTCGCGGTGCTCATTGTCGCGCTTGCGCTAGGGATGGCCGTCGAGTCGCTTCTCGCGCGCGCCGCGCCCCTCGGGCCGCTGCTTGCCTGGCGCGAGGGTGTCGTCGCGCGGGCAACGGCGTTTAGCGCAGAGCTTTTTTGCGTGGGCGAGGCGCTGGCGAGCTATCTCGCGGGCGTTGCCGTGCTTGCTCTGTGTTGGGCCGCCGGAGCGGGGTGGCAGGCGGGGATCGACCCCAGGGCGCTCGTCGGGGCGGTTGTCTGGGGGATGCTTGCCGTGGGCGTGTGCGCTGCGTTGGGGCGCCTTTTGGCGGCGGCGGAGCGCGCCTCGCAACGCGCTTCCGTCCTCGCCGTTGTGCTTACGCTGGCGATCTTCGCGGCGCCGCTGGTTGCCCTGCTCACGCCGCTCATTCCGAAAAGCGCCGCAGCGGCCGTTTGCCCGCTTGTCGGGCTCGCGGGCGAGCTTTCGCGCGTGGGCGAGCTCCTCGCGCGGGCCATTTCCTACAGGCCGGAGGTTTGGGCGGTGACGCAGTTTTCGCTGCTGCTTGTGCTCTCCGGCGCAGCGGCAACCGTGGCGCTGTCGGGCGCGGCCGCCGGCGCGCGGGCCCCCGCGGAAGTTGTCCCTTGCGCGGCGCTTATGCGCTCCCGGCACCCCATCGAGTGGATAACGAGCAACCCCATTGCCCTGCGCATTCTCCGCGCGCGCCGGTGGCGGACATATCACACCGCGGTGGGCTTTTTCGCCCTGCTTGCGTTCTGCGGGGCGCTGGCCCTGGGGATTTGGAAGGCGCCCCTGCTCGTGAGCTTAACCAGCCACGTTGGGCTGTATGACGCGAACCTTCCCGCAAAAGACAAGGCCGCGGCAGCGACGTTTATTGTCATCCTCACCGGCTTGTGGCTTGTCGCTCTGGTGGCCTCGGGAATGCTCACCTCGGACGTCGTGCCCACGGAGCGCCGGCAGGAGACGTTTTCCCAGGCGCTGCTTACCACGCTGGACAGCCGCCAGTTTTTCTGGGGCTACTTTGCTGCCGCGGCATACCTCGGCGCCCTGCCCATGCTGCTAAGCATCCCCTTCGGCGTGGCGATAATCGTCTGGAGCCCGCTTCCGCAGACGGCGCTGCTTGTGCTCGGGGGATATTTGTTCTTCGTCATCGAGCTGTTTTTCATTACCAGCATGGGCGTGCACGCGGGCTTTACCCTGCGCCGCCCGGGCGGGGCGCACGTGGCATATCTCGCCCTGCTCGCTATTGAGCTTCCGCGTCTTGTGCTGTTCATTGCGCTTATGCTGCGCAACCCTGAGCGCCATGCGGTGTTCCTCTACAGCCCATATACCTGGCTCATACTGCTCGCCGAGGTCGCTTTTGCCTGGCTTTACGTAAAATGGGGCGAGCGCCAGGTAGCACTCATCCGCCAACGGGACATCGAGGCCGAGCCGCACGCGCGGCCCGCTCTGCCAGCCGCGCGCTAGCTGCCCTCCTGCATTTTCGCGTGCAAACTGCGCTCAGTGCACCCCGTGCGCGAACAGCTCGCGAATGGTGTGGGGATAGTCCTGCAAGATGATTAGGTCCATGAGCATATCGCGCAGCTCTTGGCGCACAGCGCGAAAGGCAGGGTCGCCGGCGAGGTTGTGCTGCTCATCCGGGTCGTCCTCGAGGTCGAACAACTGCTCGCCCACGCCGCAGGGGTAAACTGTATAGCGAAAGCGCTCCGTGCGAATCGTACGCGCCCAGCGGTCGTAGGTCGTGGAGTCGATGTTGTTATAGCTTTCGGCATAGGCCGCTTCGCGCCAGGCGCGCGGCTCTTCCCCCCGGCAGAGGGGGAGCAGCGAGCGCCCGGGGATAACTTTCGGCCGTAAAGGTATGCGCATCACCGGCTGGCGATAGCAGGGAACCCCGGCCATCTCAAGCACCGTGGGGAAGATATCCTCGAGCTGGACGAGCTCGCGCCGCTCGCTTCCCGCAGCAACGCCCGGCCCCGCGATAACCAACGGCACGCGAATGCACGCGTCGTAGTGAAACTCCGCCTTGCCGCCAAAGCCGTGGTCCATGAGCAGCTCGCCGTGGTCGGCAAGAAAGATAACGTAGGTATTGCCGAGCCGCCCCGTCTCCTCGAGAGCGTCAAGCACGGCGCCGAGCTTGCTGTCGAGGTGGGCGATGTCCGCGAAGTAATAGCGCCGCGCGGCCCAGCGCTTGGGCACGCTCTTTGTCCGCGCCTTGCGGTCGAAAAACGCGGGATGCAGGGGGTCGTCCGGCCATTCCGCGGGCACGGGCTCGGGGATCTTACTTTCGTCCACCATCTCCATATACTCCGCAGGGGGGCAAAACGGCGGGTGGGGCTGGACGTAGCTAATGTGCGCATACAACGGCTGGTTGGGATCGGTCTCGCGAATAAACTCGAGCGCCCGCGCGGTAATCCAGGCCGTCTGCGACATCTCCTCGGGGAAGGGCAGGGTATACCACGACGCGGTGCTCTCGGGAAACTGCGCCGTTTTCCAGCGAAACTTTTTGCGCAGGGTGACGATGCGCTGGAAGAGGTTCTCCCCCTGCGCGCCGTAGCGCTTGAACTCGGGAATGTTTACCGCCCAAATGGTGGCTAGGGCGGCGTCGAAATATTCCCGACAGTGCTCCCTAACCCAGTCCAGCCACTCTCCGCCGCGCGGGTCCTCGGTAATATGCGTTACCTGAAAGCCATAAGGGCGATAGTCGGGATATAGGCCGGCGTAGTGTGGGTGAAAGTGCACCTTGCCAAACGCGCCCGTGCGCCAACCCGCGGCCTGAAGCAACTGCATGAACGTGGGAATGGCGGGGTCGAGCTGATAGCCGTTTTGCAGGACACCGTGGCCCCGCGTGGACAGCCCGGTGGCGATCGTCGCGCGCGTGGGCTGGCAGAGCGGGTTGCTGGTGATCGCTCGGGAAAAGGTAACCCCCATGCGCTGCAGACGCCTAATGTTGGGCACGGGGCAAGCGCCGGAGAGCGCCGCCTCGACCCACTTTGCGGAAAGCTGATCGACCATGAAAAAGACGATGTTCGGCTTGCTCGCCCGCTCGCCGCTGGCCTTGGCTCTTCGCCGAGCGGGGTTCTGCGCGCGGGGGGCAGCGCTTGGCTTGCGCGACGAGGCGGCCAAGCCTGCGCTGGCTAGCGCGCCGACGACAAATTGGCGGCGGGAGAGGCGTTGTGCGGTCACTTCTTGTTCCTCCTTTTACAAGCGGAGATTCGGCTGCCCCGCAGGGCGCCGAGGGCAGTTGCGCAGTTTTGTTCTGCGGCGGTTAAAACGCCGCTTGGGCAAAAGTTTTGTTGGGCGAAGTTTTCTGGGCAGGGGCGGTTTCCCTTCCCCAGGCAAAAGGCGCGGCGATTGACAGGGGCGCGGGGATTGGCTAGACTCCGCCAAACGCAACCGGAAGGCTGCCGGGCGAGGGAACGCGGTGAGAATCCGCGGCTGCCCCGCAACTGTAACCGGTACGAGGGCCGAATATGCCACTGGGGCCACGCCCTGGGAAGGCCGGCCCGAGGCTTGAACCGGGAGCCAGGATACCCGCCGGCAGCCCTGCGGAGCGTCAATCCCTCGAGGGAGGGCCGACGCCCGAACTGCCCGTTCGGCCGGCCCCGCGCTGGCCGATTTGCTTTGCGGGCGCTTGCCATGCCTGCCGCGATCGCCCTGCGCCATGTTACCGGCGGCTATGACGCGCGCGCCGTGCTGCGCGGCGTGGACCTCGAGCTCGGACGCGGCGAACTCCTCGCTGTCATCGGCCCAAACGGCTCCGGCAAGAGCACCCTGCTCCGCGCAATCGTCGGCCTGCTTCCCTGGCGCGAGGGCGAGGTGCACATCCTCGGCCGGCCCCTGGAAAGCTTTAGCCGGCGCGAGTTGGCGCGCCATGTTGCCGTCGTCCCTCAGGAGGAGGCGCACATTTTCGCGTTTTCCGTGGCCGAGCTCGTGGCCATGGGGCGCACGCCACACCTCGGCCGGTTTCAGGTGGAATCGGAGATCGACACCGCCAAGGTCGAGGACAGCCTGCACGCCACGGGTATCGCTCACCTTGCCCATCGGCCAGTGACCGAGCTTTCCGGGGGAGAAAAGCAGCGGGTAATTATCGCCCGGGCGCTTGCCCAGGAGCCGGAGATCCTGCTTCTGGACGAGCCGACCACCCACTTGGACATTAACCACCAGGTGGAGATTCACGAGCTGCTCCTGCGGCTCAACAAGCGCCTGGCGCTGAGCATTTTGTGCATCTCGCACGACCTCAACCTTGCCGCGGAGTACTTCGAGCGCATCGCGCTGATGGCCGAGGGCCAAATCGTCGCCTGCGGAGCCCCAGAGGAGATTATTACCGAAGCCCACCTGCGCGAGATCTACCGCTCGTCGGCGCGCGTGGGGCGCAATCCCTATAGCGGCAGGCCCCAGGTAATCGTTACCTCGCGCGCGCGGCTCTCCGGGGAGGGACGGCCCGATGGCTCGTGCGCATAGCGCAGCGCTGGCCTGCGCCGCGGTGGCCGCCGCGCTGTTGCTCGGCGGATGTCGCTCCGCGGGCGGGGGGCGGACCCCGGCCTCATCCGCCACGCCGCACGTGCTCTCTGCAACGGACGACCTGGGGAAAACCGTGGCCCTCGCCCGCCCCGCGCGGCGCATCGTCTCGCTCTCGCCGGCGGCTACGGAGACGCTGTTTGCCATTGGCGTGGGAGACAAACTCGTTGGCGTAACGGAGTTTTGCGACTACCCGCCGCAGGCAAAGGCTATCGAGAAGGTTGGCGGCTACCTTGACCCGAGCGTGGAGAAGGTGGCCGCCGCAGCGCCCGATTTGATCGTCGCCCAGCGTGGGACATCGAGCGAGGTCCTCGCTGCGCTGGAGGAAATCGGCGCGCCGCTGTTTGTCCTGGACCCCAAGACCTACGACGACGTCGTCGCAGGGATCGAGCGCCTGGCGGTGCTTACCGCTGCCCCGCTTGCTGGGCGTGTCGTGCGAGAAATGCGCCGCGTGGCAGCAGAGGTTGCTGCGCGGCTGCGCAAGGCTAAGCCAAAGAGCCGGCCGCTCGTCCTTCTGGGCGACCCGCACTTGGCGGACGAAGCCGGCCTGTGGCTCCCCGGCGGCGACACGCTGCATCATGACCTTATCGTGCGCGCCGGCGGCAGGAACATCGCCGGCGACGTCTCCGGCGGGTGGCAGGCGCTTTCCCTCGAGGTCGTGCTTCAGCGCGCGCCGGAGGTCATCGTCGCCACGCGCCGAGCGGACGAGGACGCCGAGGACAAGCGGCGCGAGGTGCTCCGCGCGCTGCGCGC
The DNA here is from genome assembly GCA_964565895.1 of uncultured Armatimonadia bacterium. Taxonomy (GTDB): domain Bacteria; phylum Armatimonadota; class Zipacnadia; order UBA1398; family CAZMGT01; genus CAZMGT01. The sequence continues at coordinate 177,738 of CAZMGT010000001.1, read as the reverse complement.
TGCGCCGGGCTGGGCGGGGACGCCTGCGGTGCGCGAGGGCAGGGTTTATGTCATTGAGGAAAACGTACTCCTGCGGCCAGGGCCGCGGCTGGCTGAAGCGCTGTGGGCGCTCGCCCGCTTTTTCCACCCAAAGCTTTTTCCCGAGGAGGCTGCGCCATGAGCCGCGCCGCGCTGGTCGGCTGCCTTGCCGCGCTGGTCGTTGCGCTGCTCGGCGCAGTGGTTATCGGCCCGGCGAACATTCCCGCGGGCCACGCCCTGCGGGCGATCGCCCACGCTCTGCCTTTCGTCGGCGAACACGTCTCGCTGGCAGGCATTCCTCCTGGGCATTGCGACGTCGTTCTGCGTGTGCGCCTGCCCCGCGCCGTGCTCGGGGTGGTTGTCGGCGCCGCGCTGGCTGCGGCGGGGGCGGTTATGCAGGGTTTTTTTCGCAACCCCATGGCCGACCCGTATATTATCGGGATCTCCCCTGGGGCGGCGCTCGGGGCCGTTTTGGCCATTGTGCTCGACATTCGCCTGCGCGTGCTTAGCCTGGGGGCGGTCCCGCTGTTTGCCTTCGCGGGGGCGCTTGCCGTAACGTTCGTCGTCTATGCTCTGGCGCGGCGCGGGGGCCGCGTGCCCGTGGGAACGCTTCTGCTTACGGGGATCGCCGTGGGGGCGCTCGCTTCGGCGGTTACCAGCGCGCTGATAATCTACCGCCAGAACGACATGGGCCAGGCGGTGGTCTGGCTTATGGGCAGCCTTAACGGCCGGGGATGGGGGCACGTAGCCATGGTCGCCCCGCTAGCCGTTGCCGGAGCGGCCATCGCCCGCGTTTATGCGCGCGAGCTAAACGTTATGCTCCTCGGAGACGAGCCCGCGCAGTACGTCGGGGTTGACGTAGAGCGGGCGCGCCGGGCGCTGCTCGTCACCTCGGCCATGCTTGCCGCGGCGGCCGTGGCCGCCTGTGGGGTAATCGGCTTCGTGGGACTGATCGTGCCCCACATGATGCGCCGCATCGTCGGGCCGGATCATCGGCGCCTGCTCCCCGCCTCGCTGCTTGCCGGCGCGGCCCTTGTCGTGCTTGCAGATCTCGCCGCGCGAACGGTCCTCGCCCCGCGCGAGCTGCCCATTGGGATTATCACTGCGGTGCTCGGCGCGCCGTTTTTCCTATACCTCCTGTGGCGGACGAGGGAGACGGCGTTTTAGCGCCGCCGCCCTGCCTGCTCGGCGGGAAAGCCAGGCCCGCCGGAACGTCCCGGGCGGAAAACAGGCGCGGCCCCGCGAAATAATTGCTCAAAGGGAGGCGGGACAATGGCCCAGCGCTTTGTGGTTAAGCAGCTCGACAACACCCCGCCGGTCGACTGCCCCTGCGGCCGAGCGTTCCGCATTATCACCGGCGAGGACAACGAGCACCTGAGCATTCACGTGGTAGACATCTCCAAGGACTCAAAGCCCCACTACCACAAAAGGCAAACCGAGTATTACCTCGTCCTCGAAGGCGAGGGAACGCTGGAGATCGACGGCGAGGCTGTGCCCCTGCGCCGCGGAACGGCGGTTATGATTCCTCCGGGGGCGGTGCACCGCGCGGTGGGCAAGCTGCGCATCGTTAACGTCGTTGTCCCGCCGTTTTCGCCGGAGGACGAGTTTCTCGCGGAGGAGAGCTAAGGGGCAGGCGCGCGAGGCGGGAGGTGCTCCGGGCGTTGCCCGTGGCGTTTGAGTATCCCTCGGCGTTGTGGTTGCTCGGGCTGCTGCCGCTGTTTGTCTTCGTGGCGCGGCGCACCGCGGCGGAGCTCTCCGCGTGGCGGGGCGGAACGTCCCTTGGCCTGCGCCTGACGGTGGCCGCGCTGCTTATCCTCGCCCTTGCCGGCCCTCGCGCGGTGCGCACGAGCGACGCCGTGTGCGCTCTTTTTTTGCTCGACGTTTCTGACAGCATCCCGCGGGAGCAGCGGCGCCGGGCGATTGAGTTTGTCAACGAGGCAACAAAGCACATGCGCCCGGGCGACCGCGCGGGGATAATCGTCTTCGGCGAGGACGCGCGGATGGAGAACCTCCCCGGGCCGCAGCTTGAGGTTAGGGCAATTGAGTCCCGACCGAGGACCGGCCATACAAACCTTGCCCGCGCTCTGCGCTTGGCTACGGCGGCGTTTGGCGAGGGCGCGGAGAAGCTGTGCGTGGTGCTCAGCGATGGCAACGAAAACCTCGGGCGTGCCGCCGACGAGGCGCTCGTCGCCAAAGCCAACGGGGTAACCATCTACGCCCTCCCCCTCAGCGCGCGGCGCGGACCCGAGGTCCTCGTGGACAAGGTTGACCTGCCCGCGCACGCCGCTTGCGGGGAGCCGGTTGATGTGCGCGTTGTCCTCCGCGCGACGACTCGGACGAATGCTGCGCTTTTGTTTTTTTGCAACGAGCGCCTCGCGGGCCAAGTCGCGGCGCCTCTCGCCCCTGGGACAAACCTGGTCCACCACACGCTGCTCTTGCGCAGCCCGGGGTTTTACACCGTGCGCGTGCGCGTCAACGCCGCGCAGGACACCATTGCTCAGAACAACGAGGGCTATGGCTTTGTGCGCGTGGCGGGCAAGCCGCAGGTGCTCGCTGTCGCCTCGCGTGCAGAGGACGCGCGCTATCTTGCCGATGTGCTGCGCGGAGTGGATATCCAGTGCACAATCGCCCCGCCGCAGGCCCTCCCCGCAAGCGCCGCGGGGGTCGCCGCCTACGATGCCGTTCTGCTCTGCGACGCGAGTGCGGCGGAGTTTACCGCGGAGCAAATGCTTGCTCTCGAGGCTGCCGTGCGCGACTTGGGCGTTGGCTTGGGGATGATCGGCGGCGAGAACAGCTTCGGCCCGGGCGGATACTGGCACACGCCGGTGGAACGCGCCCTGCCCGTGTCCACGGAGGTGCGCCAGGAGCGGCGCGCAGCGGCCGTCGCGCTGTGCCTGGTTATCGACAATTCGGGGAGCATGGAAGAGCTGGAAGATGGCGTGCCCAAGATCGTCATGGCCAACGCTGCGGCATGCGAGGCGGCGCGCCTGCTCGGTCCGAACGACGAAATTTGCGTCATCGCCACGGACACCAACGCCAGGTTCGTCGTTCCCCTGGGCAAGGTAGCCGATCGGTCGGCGCTGGAGGAGCAGATCAACCGGCTGCGCGGCGGGGGCGGGGGAATTTTCGTCTACACCGGCATCTCCACCGCTTACCAGGCGTTGACGCGCTCATCGGCCGCTGTGCGGCACATCATCCTGCTTGCCGACGGGAGCGACTCGGAGCAACAAGAGGGCTGCCTGCCGCTCGCGCGGCGCATGGCCGAGGAGGAGAAGATTACGCTCAGCGTGGTGTCCGTGGGCTTTGGCTGCCACAGCCCGTTTTTGGAGGAGCTGGCAAACGCGGGCAAGGGGCGGTTTTACGTCGCGCAAAGCATGGCTCAGGTGCCCCGAATTTACGCAAAGGAGACGTTTCTCGCCGCGCGGCCGGCACTTGTGGAAAAGCCGTTTTTCCCGCGGGTAGACGCCACAGACGAGCCGCTGCGTGCGATTGACTGGGGCAGCGCGCCGCCGCTTTTGGGCTATGTGGCGACCACGGCGAAGCCCACGGCGCGCGTGGCCATGGCCGCGCTTCACGACGACCCGCTGTTCGCCCACTGGCGCTACGGCTTGGGGCGGGCGTTTGCGTTTACCTCCGACGCGAAAAATCGTTGGGCGGCGCGCTGGCTTTCCTGGCCGGAATTTTCCAAGCTGTGGGCGCAGATTGTCCGCTGGGCCCTGCGCCCGGAGGAAAGCGGCGAGATCGAGACCACGCTGACCATCGACCGCGGCCAGGGCGAGCTCCTCGTGGAAGCGTTCGGCGAGGAGGGGCGCTCGCTGAGCGGGCTAGAGGTTTCCGCCACGCTCTCGCTGCCCAACTTTGCCCGGCGCACGCTCGACCTCGTGCAAATCGCTCCCTGGCGATATCGGCAAACGTTTCCCGCGCGCGACGTGGGGCCCTATGTGGCAAATGTCGTGTGCAAAAAGCCCGACGGCTCAACCGCGCAACAGGTTGTCGCCGCCGCTGTGCCCTATCTCGATGAATATCGCGCGCTGGGGACGAACCGCTTCTTGCTCTCGCGGCTCGCCGAAGCTGCCGGGGGCCGCCTGCTGCGCGCGAGCGACGCTTCGGCGATTTTCACCGCTCCCCGGCGCGCGACGCGCACCAGTTCGCCGCTCTGGCCGCTGTTTGTGCTCCTCGGGGCGCTCCTCTTTCCCGCCGACGTCGCCGTGCGCCGGTTGGCCATAGGGGGCGAGCAGGTGCGGCGGGCGCTGGAGTGGCTGGGGCGCGCTGCGCGGGCGCTTCGCCCAGCTGCCAAGCCTGCGCCCGCGCCGACCGTCTCGGCGTTGTTCGAAGCCAAGCGCAGGGCGCTTGCTAAATATTCCCCGCAGTCCGACCGCGCCGAGGAGCGGGCGCCGGCCAAGGCGCAGCCGGAGGCCATTGCCCAGCCTGCCGCGGCGGAGGAGCTGGCGCAGCGGCTGGCGGAAGCCGCCGCCCGCGCCCATGCCGCGAAGGCCGAGGGCGAGCCGAGCGGCCGCCGCGCGGGCGACACGTTCTCGCGCCTGCGCGTGGCCAAGCGCCGCGCCCGGCGGAGGGCCGAGAAATAGCCTTGGGCCGCTGTGCCCGCCTTTTGCCCGCCCCAGCGGCCCGCTGGCGCGGTGGCCCGCGCGCTAGGCAAGCCGACAGAGCAGGCAACTTTAGCTTTGGCGGCCGGCGCCGGTTGCGCTTGCGCAAAGGCGCAGCGCTGGGGCTGAGGCGCAGGCAGCGGCCCGTTTTCTTGACACCGCGCGCAACGGTGGCATATAGTCAACCTGCCGCTGGGTGCTCGACCGCCTGGCGAAGCCTGCGACCGGCGGAGGTGCTCCTGTAATGCGCGCGGCGTTTTTGGCCTTCGTTTGTGCGGCGTTTTTCGTTTTCGCTTCTGGATATGTGTGCTCTGCCCAAGGGTTGCAGAAGCCCCTAGCCGAGGCTGTGGGTGAGAAGGCCCCGCTTACCGCCCCTGCCCTCCAGGAGGCCCTCGCCCAAAACCGCACCATCGTGCTTACCTTCGACGGCGACGGCGGGCCGGACCTGATCCACGAGTCGGTTATCTGGAGCACGCTGCGCCGGGAGTTTCTCGGGCGGGCCATTTTCGTCCGCGCGCTCGCGGGGACCGAAGAGGGCGACAAGATCTTCGAGCAGTTCGGGGCAAAACGCATTCCGACAACGGTAATCATTAGCACCGATGGGATAATTCGCGCGGTATTCGAGGGCTACGCGCCGGAGACAAAGCTGCGCGCGGCGATTAACGATGCCATTCGCGCGAGCGGGGGGATTAAGCCGCGGCGCGTGCTAGAGCGCCCGCGCCCCACGGCTGTGCCCGCGCGGTCGCTGCTTCTCAGCGTGGGCCTGGGGGCCAAGCCGAGCACCCAGGCGATCGCCCAGGCGCTGGACTCGGGCAAGCCCACCGTGCTCTTCTTCCATGCGGAGTGGAGCAAGTTCTCCCGCCAGCAGCAGGGGATCGTGGAAGGGCTGAAGATTGCCTTTGGCGATAAGATTAACATCCTCACCCTGTCTGAGGGCGTGGCGGCGGACAAGAAGGCCATTGCCGACTATGGCGTGCAGTGCTTTCCCACGCTGGTGGTCATTGGCGCGGACAAGAGGATCCGCAAAGTATTCCCCTCGCTTACGGACATCGGCGTGCTTCGCGCGGCGGTGCAGGAGGCGCTCGCTGGGGCGCCGATAGAGCGGCCGGCGCGGCCGCCGGTGGCCCCCGCTCCTCCGCCGCCTGCGCCACAGCCGCCCGCGGCAGAGCAGCCCGCCCCGGAGCAACCGGCAGCTCCGCCAGCGCCCGCGCCGGCTGCTCCTTCTGCGCCGGAAAAGCCGCCGGCACAACCGGCAGCGGCGGGCCCCGGGCCGCGGGAGCTGCTCGGCAAACCCGCGCCGGCGTCAACGCGGATTATCGGCTTTGCCCTGGATACGCACCAGCCGCTGCTTTTGTTCTTCTACAGCCCGGATGTGGACGACGCCGTGGAGCAGCAAAAGATCATCGCTGCCGTTAAGGGCAAGTTCGCCGGAAAAATGAACACCATTACCTTAAACCAGAACATGGAAACCTCGGCCAAGGCGTTTGAGGAATACAAGGTAACCACAGTGCCCACGATCGTTATCGTCAACCGCGAGGGCAAGATCGCTGCGGTGCACGTGGGCAAGGTAGACGAGAAGACGCTGAGCGAATCGCTGGCGAAGGTCATCGGCCAATAGCATACGCGCAAGCTTTCACAGCCCGCTGCGATGGCTCAGCCCCGCGCGACGGCGAACGGCGCAGGGCAGGCGCTGCCTTTAGTGCGGCGCGGGCGCTGGCTTGAGCAGGAGGGTGATGATCCTCTTAGCCGGCACGTCGAGCTGGACCTTTTTCCCCTCGACAACCTCAAGCTCGCCGTTGGGCAGTGGGCGCTCCTCAAGGTTGGCAAGCTGCGCGGAGAGAAGGGGAAAGTGGCACGTTATCGTTCCCGCGAGGGGCTTTGTCGTCGTGTTATACAGGCGGACGACGAGCTCGTCGCCGCGCTCCGCCTTCTTTACAGCGCTGAGCACCAGCCCCTCGGGCTCGACGGTAACGAGCGATATGCGCCCCACGGTAATCGGGCCCTCGTGAAACGGCTCCTCGCGGACGGCAAGCGGCGCGCGCAAGTTATGCGCGGGCGCCCACACCTGCGCCTCCTCCCAGTCGCCGGCATGGGGGATTAGCGCATAGCGAAAGGTGTGCCTCCCCAAGCACTGCGCCTCGGGGGTGGGGATCTGCGGGCCGGCATTGCCCCGCCTGCGGATGAAATCGCCACGCGAAAGCCAACCCACGCTGCGCAACAGGGTAAGGCAAATCGTCGCCTGGCCGCCATCGCGGCGGACCTCGTACTCCGGCAGGCCAACGTTGGCCAGGCACAGCCCGCGGCCCTCGCCGCTAACGTCGACGAAGCTCTGCTGGGGCTTTTCCGGGCTGGGCAACTCAGACCATGTTTCGTCCGCGGGAGGCAGATCGAGACGCCGCTCGACAACGTCAAACGCCTGCTCGGCAAAGCACACGTCGGCGGCGATTCCCGTGGGGAAGAGCGCGCGCAGGCGGTGGTCTTTCGCGCGGTTGTCTATCGTGAGCGCAATATCCACGCGCGGCGAGCCCGGCTGCAGGCTAACGTGCACGCTTACGGGCAGATCCACGGTCTCCTCGGTGCGGGCGCAGCGGTCCTCGGTCAGCCCTGCGGGAAGGGTTAGGGTAAAGTCAATGCGCAGCGCGGCGCGCGCCGGGCCGCTCTCCACAAGCGACACGCGCCCTGGGGCGCCTTTGCTGGTAATCGTGCGGCTGGTTTGCGCGGGGGAGAAGTTATATTCGTCGCCGGCGTCCTCGGTGTCCTCAAGCAGGTTGCAGTCGCGATATACCGCCCCGGTTTGCTTGTCGATGATCGTTAGCGTGCCGTCGGGCGCGGCCTCTACGCGAACGCGAGAGTTTTCGATGGCGTTTGCCGAAGCAACGAGCTCGCTCTTTGGGCGCAGGCCCAGGTCGCGGCGAGTGGAGGTGTAGTAAACGGCCAGCCCCAGGGGCGGAACATCGGCAAGGAAGGCAAGCTCTACATCCCAAGCCATTTTGTCCTGTGGGACGCCGTGGCGCCAGCCGGAGAGCTTTTGGGAGAGAACCTGGCTTGGGACGACTTCGCCCGCGGCGTCGCGGACGACAACCTGGGGCGGGGGCATTCCCGCGGGCAGGGCCACCGTCGTCTTAAGCGCGGCAACTTCGCGGCGCGCCCAGCCGCAGGGGTTGAAAACGACAAGCGCCCGAGCGAAGGGGTCGCCCTCTTGGGGCTGCTCGGGCGGGCGAAGGTTAAGCCGCTCTGCCACGGCGGCGCCGAAGTGGGCAACGATCGTGTCCGCCACCTGCTCCACCTTTTCAAAGCGGCCCATCATCTCGCGGTGCACGGCGTCTACGCTGCACCCGCAGATGCTGTCGTGCGGGTGGTTTTTGAGGAGAAGCTTCCACGCGTAGCGGAGCAGGCCCTGGGGATAGTCCTCGCCCAAAAGCCAGGCAATGGCCGCCACGGGCTCGGCGTATTTCTCGAGCAACGTCTGGCAGCGCGCGTTTGCCTGCTTAAGGTAAATGCGCGTGGAGAGGACGTTAGGGAGGATGAGGTTAAACCGGCCCCAGTGCAGCTCGCCGCGCAGAGGCTTTAGCTCCGGCTGCGCGGCGTTCACGCGGGCGATGTACTCCAGCAGCGTGCCATGGACGAGCTCCGCGTCTTCCAGCCGCTCGTTGCAATACTCGATGATTTCGGGCAGCTCGGGCTGGGGCTCGAGGTGGTCGCAGCCGTTGCACAGGAGCACGGTGTTCGTTGCCGCGCGCTGGGCGAGAAATTGCACCTCGCTGCGCACGCGCTCCAGGGCAAGGTCGAGCGAGAACTGGCCCTCGCCGCCCCAAATGCCGCGGTAGCCCAGGCTCGCCGCGTTGCAATATGAATGAGGAAGGTGCACACCGAGGACCGCCGTGCCGTCGGGGGCCTCCCAGGAAAACTCGCTGGGCAGCTCCTCGCCCTCCGGCCCCATTCCCCGGCCGAAAAACGCGCTGCCTATGCCAAAGCCCGCGAGAATCTGCGGGAGCTGGCCCGTGTGTCCGAAGGCATCGGGAACATAGCCCGCTTTCATCGGCTGGCCGAACTGTTCCGCTACCTGGTGCCCGATGAGCAGGTTGCGCACGAGCGCCTCGCCGCTGACGAGAAACTCATCCGCGAGCACATACCACGGGCCGACGAGAATGCGCCCCTCGCCGATGTACCGCTCCAGCCGGGCGCGGTTTTCCGGGCGAATCTCAAGATAGTCCTCGAGGACGACCGCCTGCCCGTCGAGCATGAACACCCTAAAGCGCGTGTCGGAGTCGAGGATATGGAGCAGCTTGTCAATTAGCTTAACCAGGCGAAAGCGAAACTGCTCGAACGTGGAATACCACTCGCGGTCCCAGTGCGTGTGGGAGACGACGACAGCGCAGATTTTCTCCCGAGCCATGCCCTGCTCACCCTTGCCCAGCGCGAGGATTTCGGGCGGGAACATTCGCGTTTGACGGCGCCATGCCTGCACGATATGTTTTATATCAGCGCAGGCTGGTTTTTCGCGAACACAGGGGGAGCAAGCCAGGTGAAGCGAATGGCAGCTTCCCCTTTTCTGTGGCTCCCCGGGCGAAGTTGACAGGGGCGCGCGACGAACATAAATTAGGCAGTTCCATTACGCCTGGGGCGCAGCAAAGACCTGCGCAAGCATAGCCCAGCGCGCCCCTGACGGAGCGGGGGAACAAAAATGCAGCTAAAACGCCCCGGCTACTCCCGGATCCCCCCAGAGTTTCGAGTGATCCGCGACGACGACCTATGTATTCGCTGCGAGGTCTGCGTTAACCAGTGCAACTTCGATGTGCACTATTACGACGAAGAGGACGACAGGCTGTATTCCTGCCACGACTATTGCGTGGGCTGCCACCGCTGCGAAGTGATGTGCCCCACGGGGGCGATTACCATTAGCTTGACCCAAAGCCAGGTCCGCCCCCACGGAAACTGGGATCCCACGCTAATGCGCAACCTCTACCGCCAGGCGGAGACCGGCCGCGTGCTTGTTACAGGCAACGGGGCAGACCGCTTTCAGCCGGTTTACTGGGACAAGCTGCTGCTCAACGCTAGCCAAGTGACCAATCCGTCCATCGACCCCCTGCGCGAGCCGATGGAGCTGCGCACATTCCTCGGAGCAAAGCCAGACAAGCTGGAGCTGGAGACGAAAGATGGCGAGGTCCGCTTAAAAACAAAGCTGCCCCCGCAGCTTGAGCTAAAGACCCCGATAATGTTCTCCGCCATGTCCTACGGGGCGCTAAACCTCAACGCCTGCGAGGCGCTTGCCCGCGCTGCCCAGGAGCTCGGCACCTACTGGAACACCGGCGAGGGCGGGTTGCACAAGAGCCTGTATAAGTACAAAGAGCACACCATCGTCCAGGTCGCTTCCGGGCGGTTTGGGGTAAACCCGGAGTATCTCGAAGCCGCCGCGGCGATCGAGATTAAGATCGGCCAGGGGGCAAAGCCGGGCATCGGAGGACATCTTCCCGGCGAGAAGGTTACCGCGGAGGTCTCTAAAACGCGCATGATCCCCGAGGGCAGCGATGCCCTCTCTCCTGCGCCACAGCACGACATCTACTCCATCGAGGACCTGCGCCAGCTAATCTTCGCGCTAAAAGAGGCGACGAACTACGAAAAGCCCGTTTCCGTGAAAATTGCCGCGGTGCATAACTCCGCGGCAATTGCCAGTGGGATCGTGCGCGCGGGCGCGGATATCGTGGCCATCGATGGCTTTCGCGGAGGGACGGGCGCCGCGCCGACGGTCATCCGCGACAACGTGGGGATACCGATCGAGATGGCTTTGGCCGCCGTAGACGAGCGCCTGCGCCAAGAGGGAATCAGAAACCGCGCGTCGATCGTCGCCGCGGGCGGCTTTAGAGGCAGCGCGGATATCATTAAGGCCATCGCCTTAGGCGCCGACGCAGTGTATATCGGCACCGCGGCGCTAATGGCCATGGGCTGCAGCCTGTGCCAGCAGTGCTACACGGGCAAGTGCTGCTGGGGCATCTGCACCAACGACCCGCGCTATGCCAAGCGCCTTAACCCGGACATCGCCGCGGAGCGCGTCGTGAACCTCGTGCGCGCGTGGAGCGAGGAGATCGCCGAGATGCTCGGGGGGATGGGCATTAACGCCATCGAGAGCCTCCGCGGCAACCGCCTGCACCTGCGCGCCGTGGGGATGACCGAGAAGGAGATGGAGATCCTCGGCGTGCTTCCCGCGGGCGCCTAGGCAAAGGAGAGTGCACTGTGAAACGCGTCTATCCCATCGAGCGCTATTGCATGGCCTGCGGGCTGTGCCGCATCGGGTGCGCTGTGGCCCACTCTAAGTCCGGCCACGTGCTTAAGTTCCGCCGCGAAAGCCCCAGGCCTAAGCCGCGCACCTCCGTCCCCGAGGTGGACAGCGTTTCGTTCTCCCTTATGTGCCGCCACTGCGACGACGCCCCGTGCCTCGAGGCGTGCATTACCGGCGCCATGCACCGCGACGAGCGCGGGGCCATCGTCGTTGACCAAAACAAGTGCATCGGCTGCTGGATGTGCATTATGGTTTGCCCCTACGGGGTAATCGAGCGCGAGCTCGAGGGGCGCAAAGTGGCCAGCAAGTGCGACCTGTGCGCCGAGCGCGAGGTTCCCGCGTGCGTGGAGTGGTGTCCTAACCGCGCGCTCGTCTACGAGGAGAGGTAGGCCATGCACCACGTGATCATCGGCAACTCCGCCGCGGCGATTAGCGCCATTGAGGCGATTCGCAGGGTCGACCAAGACAACCCAATTACCGTTATCTCCGACGAGCCCTATGCGCCGTACTCGCGGCCGCTGATCACCTACTGGCTCGGAGGAAAGATTACCGAGGAGCGCATGGACCTCCGCCCGCCCGACTTTTACGAAAAACACGGCGTAACGCCACTGCTCGGCCGCAAGGCCGTGTCCATTGACCCCCAAGCGCGCACCGTCTCCCTGGAGGACGGGCAGAGCGTGAGCTACGACCGTCTGCTCATCGCCACCGGCGGCCTGCCCTTCGTCCCGCCCATCGAGGGCGCCGATCGCCCGGGCGTGTACACCTTTACCCGCCGCGCCGACGCGGCGGCGGTGATGGACGTGCTCGACGATGTTAGCCACGCCGTGGTCATCGGCGCCGGGCTCATCGGGTGCAAGGTCGTCGAGGCGCTATATTGGCGAAACGTCCCGTGTACTGTGGTCGAGCTCGCCTCGCACGTGCTCGTTACCGCGCTGGACGAGGTCGCCTGTCGCCTCATGGAGGAGCACTTGGGCGAGCTGGGCATTGAGGTGCGCACGAACGACACCGTCGCGGCCATCCTCGGCGACGAGGAGCGCGTTACCGGCGTGCGCTTGAAAAGCGGCGAGGAGCTCGCCTGCGACATAGTGATCATCGCCATTGGCGTGCGGCCAAACGCGGAGCTCGCGCAAAGCGCAGGATGCGAGGTTAACCGCGGGATCGTCGTCAACGAGCGGATGGAGACGAGCGTAAACGATATCTACGCCGCGGGCGACTGCGTCGAGGCCCCGGACGCGCTTACCGGCGAGGTGCGGCCCATTCCCATTTGGCCGCTTGCTTTTCGCCAAGGGGCCGTGGCGGGGACAAACATGGCCGGCGGCGAGGCACGCTATGAGCGCGGGTTTGTCATGAACTCCATCGAGGTGTGCGGCCTGCCCACCATCTCCTGCGGGCTCTACAACCCGCCCGACTCGGAAAATTACGAGATCCTCTCCACGCTGGACGAATCGCGGCGGGCCTATCGCAAGGTCGTCCTGCGCGACAACCGTGTCGTCGGCGCCTGCTTGGTCAATGCCATCGATCGCGCGGGTGTGCTTACCGGGCTTATCCGCGAGGGCATTGACGTGACGGGCTTTAAGGAGCACCTGCTCGACGAAACATTTTCCGTGGCCTATCTTCCTGCGGAGTGGCGGGCGGAGAAGCTGGCCAAGGCCGTGTGAGCCCCTGGCCTTCGCGGCCTAGCGGAAGATTATCTCATAGCAAAAGGCCCTTCCATCGTGGGCCAGCTTAAGCTCCTCGCCGCGCTGCGAAAAAGCGGCCGTCTTTTGCGTACCGTCGCGCTGGACAGCGACAACGCGGGCGACCCTTTTGCCCCCTGCGCCCAGTTGAGCAAGCCGCAGAGCGGCCGCAAACGGCGGGCTTTGGGGGAGCGGGATGAGCCGCAAGCCGCTTCCCGTGCGCTGGACCCTAAACGCGCCGTCGGTTAACGCAAAGCCAAAGTCCACAGGCACGCGGGTGAGGTTTGCCCGAGGCCGGGGCAGTTGTGGCGGTGGGGCGGGGGAAAAGGAGATCGCGGCAACGGCATCGCCCGCGCGGCGCACGCGCAGCGTGCCCACATAAACAACCCCTTCGCCTGCGCCGGCAACAGGCTTGCCGCTTAGGGCGAGCCTTCCCCGGCTGTCGTAGAGCCCAAAGCCCACCGTATACTCGCCATCGGCATCCGCGGGAACAGCAATCTCGCGCGCATAGCGCGCGGTCCCCCGCCAGGCGGTTGTGCGCTGGGGAGGCCGATGGTCGTCCTGGAAGGCAATGCGCTGCCTGCCGCGCGGGCTCGCTTTGTAAAAGTGGACGAACACGGTCATGTCTCGCGGGGCGGGCTCCTCCGCCTGCCAGACAACATCCCAGGCAAATCGGCGGCCGCCGAGATAGCGGAAGTTCTCTATGTGCGGGGCGATGCGCAGCCGCCGCTCAGGGTCAAACGTTCTCGCGTTGCAATACCACCCGCTTGGGCCGAGGCACTGCTCGCAGATTACGCCCTCGCGCAGTTCTATCGCAGAAAGCAGCCCTTTCCCCCGCACAAGATAGCCATATTGCGGCAAAACATGCCCTGCGATACTCCAATTCTCACGCCCGCGGTTAACGTAAACCGTGGTTCCGTTGTCCCACTCCACTATTTGCCGGTGCATATTGCCCTCGGCGAAGCGCACGGCGAGAATTTTTCTCAGGGCAAGGTTGCGCGCGACATCTTGGGCGAGCCAATACTTGCGTACCGCTTGCCTGCCCCACGATCCTGCGTCGGTCATTAACGCGTGCCCGGTGAGGATCTCAGCGGAAATATAGTCGTCGGAATTTATCCCGTGCTCGCTTCTGCTTCTCCCCGCCTGGTAACGGACAGAATATCCTACGCCGTGGAGAATAAACCTGTGGTGATTGACGGCGTCGTACCAGGGCACGCGCTCCCAGTCGTGGCAGGCAATGCGAATTTTAAACCGCCCGGGCGTCGGGGAGAGCAAGAGAAACTGGCAATCTGCGCCATCGAGGTAGCCGATAAGCTGGTCGTGCCCCGCTTCCGAGGTCGTCGGCGCGTTTTGCCCAAGATAGTTGCGGATCCAGGCAAACGCCTCGCCCCACATTCTCCGCGTTTGTGTGCTCGGGTGAAAGTTTCCCTGGCGATCGTAGTAGTCGAAACAACCAATTGAGGTAAATACGTCGATAAAGTAGTGTGTGGGTGCAAGGGTGCGTTTGATCAACTGTAGGTTCCTTTTCAAAAAAGGCATAAAGCAGTCCGGCCGCCAGCGGTACGATTGCGCGTCGCGCGCTTCGTTATACCACGCTTTGATGGGCTTACCGTCGCGCGTGAAACATATATAGTCGTAGGTATATCCGGTAGCATCTGGGTAAAAATCAATGTAGTTGTCGTGCAGGCCCCAAAGGATGTCGTGCTCGCGACAGATTTTTCCCAAGCGCTGGAGATCTTCGACAGTCCCCAGCCGCGGATCGGGGGGCCAAATGTCGGGAAGACGATAGTCATATCCCCAGCGCTGCCACACATGCTTGGTGAGGATGGCGTCTGTTAGACCATAGCGAATCATCTCCTCCATATTCCGCGCCACTTCTGCATAGCGCCCACCCCAAATGTCGAAGCAAAACCTGCCCGCAAGCCGCGCCACGCCGCCGGCCGGTTTTTTGTCAAACAGTGGGCGGTAGCGAATGGCGCAGTCCAATGCCCCGTTTTCCCCGGCGACAAGGGTTAGCGTGCCGTTCATATGTGTGTGCAGGGAATAGTCGTGAGCTTCGGGGTTAACCGAGAAATAGTCCGGGGGAACATCGACAGCTTGCAATACCGACATTCCTCCGGCAAACTCGCAGCCCACGTGGCTTGTGGACAAGTTGTGCCCCCCGAAATGCGCGCGAAACGCTTTTGGGTTAACGATGCGATATCCGTGGCCATAGTAAACGACGGGCGCGGGGCGATCGGCCGGGCCAAGGGCGAAGTCCGTTATGCGCGCGGTGGAGTTAAAGCTGATGCGCAGCCCCTCGCCCTCGGGCCACACGGCCAGGCGCAGCTCAACGGGCTTTCCGTTTAGCTCAAGCCGGTGAATGTGCACCGCGCGCTCGCCCTCTTGGCGCACCTCATAGCCCAAAAAGCGCACTGCCGTGGGCCAGCGCAGCGCGTGCTGGCCGAGAATGTCAACCGTAAACCCGGCAAAGCTCACCGCAGACGTTCGGCCCACGAGCGTGAGCACGCCGTCGGCGATCCCGCGCTCCGTGGGGTGAAACACCGCCGCGACGCGGCCCCCGCCCGAGCCGAAGAGAAACTCAAACCGGCCGTCGGGCGCGCGCGACCCAACGAGCAGCTCCCTGCCTCGGGCAACGTTTTTTTGCCCTGCCCGCTTGAGATCGAGAGGCACATAGCGCGGCGGCTCGCCGGCGACGACCGTTGGCTCGCCCCAGTAGGACATGTCGCAGGTTGTGTCATTCTTGGGCCCGGGGTGGCTCTCCAGGCGCAGAAGAACCGTTTGCCCGGCGAACGGGCTAAGGTCCGCGGTCGCCTTCACCCAGCGCTTGCTGGCCGTGAACTTTTGCAGGACGAGCTTTGCATTTTCCCCGGCCGTTCCCCGCGCCACCCATACCCTAAACCACACACCATCGCTGGGCGGCTCGTTTGCCGTATTGTCGCGAATAGCGAGGTAGGCCTCAAAGGAGAGCGGCTTTGTTTTGGGCAGCTTTAGCAGATAGTCGCAAAAAATCGTCCCCGCGCGGGGCTTCCACGGCGGGTGCAGGCCAATCGCCGCCCTACTTTCGCCGCGGCTTGCGGTTAGCTTCTGCATAACCGCGCGCGATTGCCTGTCGCTGCCCGTCCAGCCGGCGGCGTGGTAGCGCATGGGCTCGCCGAAAAACTGCCAGGCGACGCGGTGCGCCTCCAGCGTCCACAGCGGCAGCGCGCCGCGCTCGGGCACGACGATTGGTTCCAGTTGTGCTGGCTGCGCCTGAGCGACGTCTGCGCGGGCGAAGTTTGTGCGCACAATGCGCACCGCATGCGCCTGTAGCTTTTTCCCCTCTACCTCAAATGTCGCGTAAACGTGAACAGGATAAAGGGCGGACAAGGCGCCCTTGCCAAAAGCAACGGAAAACTTTACTTCTGCGCTCCCTTTTGCCGGCACAGCGAAACTTTTCCTCGCCGGCCCGACAACAGTGGTTTCGTCAACAAGGTCGCGCACCTCAATTGTTCCATTAATCGGTTGGGCGCTGGTGTTTGTTAGGGTAACGGCCACAGAATACGGCGTATTATATGTGGTCACCTCGGAGAGCTCCGCGACAAAAATAGAAAGCGGCCCCACAGCAACACTATGGCCATACCAGGCAAAGCAGTTCCCGCAAAGCCAGAGCAGGGCGGCTAAAGCGACCGTCGCCAACAAGCGCACAAAAACACCCCCAGCGGCGGAAAAATGGCGCAACAGCTCGGCCGCGACGAGCGCGATCGCGGCCCCTGGTGGTGGTAAGGTTCACTCCGCGTGCCACAGCTCATCGATGTGCTGCTGCATGCGCTTTGCCACGTCGCGATGCTTGGAGACGACGTTTTTTGTCTCTCCCGGGTCGTCTGTCAGATCATATAACCGCGGGCCTGGCTCGGCCTCCGGGTTGTCGTAGTTGACAATATAATTCCACTTTAAGTCGCGCACAGAGGCATATGCGCCAAATCCCGTATGCACGACGCGATGTATCCGCCGCTTCTTTCCGGTAACCAAGGGCCAGACATTTTGCCCTGTAACGCCGGGAGGCGGCTCGATGTCGAGTAGAGCAAGCAGCGTGGGCATAATATCTGCCGCGGAAACTAGCCCACGCACTCTTTTTCCCGAATACTCGCCGCTGGGGTGGCGGATAATTAGTGGTATCTGATTAATATACGGGTGCAGGAGCATACCCGTCTTCTGCACCACTCCTTCTTCACCGAGACACGTCCCATGATCGTTGAGGAATACTATTACTGTGTCGTCGAAGAGATCTAGGTCGTCCACGCGCTCGAGGAACCTGCCGATCCACCTGTCCACAAAAGTGACTTCGCCATAGTACAGCCCGCGAATGGCCGGGATATCCTCGGGCTTAATGTCCTTTTGCCGCGCACCGTAGCCAAAGATGAATCTCTCGCAGGGATAGTTGTCGTAGTACATGTCGCGGTAGCGCTTGGGCGGGTCCCATGGCTCGTGGGGATCGAACATATCGAGCCACAGGAAAAACGGCTTTTGCTCAGCGTTCTCCTCGAGCCACTGAATGCCAGCGCGACACACTTGGGCGACAAAGTAGTCGTCCTCGGTGGGCGGGCCTTGAAGGTTCATCAAGTACTGCCTGGTCAGCGCGTCGTATTGCTCGTTCCACAGGTGGCGCGGCATGTAGTCCTTGGGGTTATACCGCGCCCGCGGGCCGCTTTTATATAGGTCGTGCTCTTGGCCGCGAATCCACTGCCACGAGGTAAACCCGCGATGGAGGTTCATGTCCGGCTTAAAGTAGTGGTAGACGTCGGTAATGAATCCGCAAACATAGCCGTTGTCGGCGAGGACTTGGGCAAGCGTAACATCTTCGGGCCGGAGCGGGGCCCAAGGGTTAACGCGGACCTTGCGCCCGTCTTTCGTCTCGCGCAGGGCAAACGGCAAGAGCGACTTGCCCGTAAAATATACCCGGCGCGCGGGAATTGTAGGCAGGGCGTCGGCATAGGCGTTTTCGAACACCACGCCGTCGTCGGCGAGAAGGTCCAAGCACGGCGTGTCTACGGAGTAGTTGCCGAAGCAGCCCAAGCAGTCCGCGCGAAAAGTGTCCGAGCAGATGACGATTAGGTTCAACATTCCTCTCTCCCCTCTTTGCCAAGCGCGCAAAGGCGCTCTTGCGCGCGCTGTGTTTCCCTTGTTCCATGTGGCCAGCCCTTCTTCCTGTCGCCGTCGAGCAGCCGAGCTAGCCGAACCAGACCATATATGAGCTTGCAACGTCCTCGGGGATCACCATGGTCAGCGCGCCCCAGAACGCACCGCCGACGATGAAGTGCCCCACGCCCAAGCCGACGAAAAAGGGCACCGTCGTCCGGTAAAGCGACAGGCCGCCGAGGTTGTAGATTATTCGCTTAAGCGTCCCCGCGACCAAAAGGGGCATCCAGTGCGGCGAGTTTGTTCCGGGGACAAGCCCGAGCAGCGCCCCGAGGGGATGAACGGGAAAGCGCAGCCACACATGGCGCACCAGAATGAGCGCCACAGTTACCGCGGCGCCGACGAGAAAAGCAATCTGCTCGCCACGGTTAACCGTTGGCGCGGAGACTTGCCAGTCGATAGGCTTGGCGTACTCCGTGCGCAGGGGGCCGGAGTCTACGGGGTTTTGCAAGGCATTGCGAAACCCCAGGCTGAGCCAGCCATATTCGTAGGACGCGGAGACGAGCATAATGTGCATAGTAACCACGCCCACGGCGGCGGCGATGAGCGCGGGCAGCGCTGTGGAGCGCAGGCGTACGCCAGCGAGGTCGCACAGGCGGATGGCCTCGGCGTGCAGCCCCGTGCCAATGCCCAGCCCCCAGCTCGGGAGAAACGAAAGCCCAGCGAGGGCCTCGCAGCTACGCAGGCCAAACCAATCTAGCAGGCGCTTTGGCCCGAGCAGCGCGGGAATCGTCAGATACTCCCAGCGCACGGGGTGCAGGGTGTGGATGGGCACGCCCACCTCGGCGCGGGCGCGCTGGGTGACGATGAGGAATACGAGGAGCAAAATAAGCCACATTCCGCCCGCGACGGCGTGGATGCCGGAGGCCATGAGAAACGCCATGTTTAGGGCAACCGCGCCGAAAAAGCCAAACAGCGCCGCGCGATAGGACATTGGGTTTTCCTCTTCCTCGGGCGAGATTCCCCGGGAGAAGGCGAGCCTTGCCGCGCGCTTGAGATGTCTGCGGGCGACCCAGACCAGGTGCGCGGTAAGCGCGACGTAGCCCCCGACGACGAGCTGGGCGAAAAACGGGAAGCCGGCGCTGTCGCGGCCGGTCGTTACCGCGATGAGCTTGGCGAACTTCGCCGTGAAAAAGCTGAGCACCGCGGACAGGCTGACCTCTGCCGGAATGAGATAGGCAAAACCCAAAATGTCGAACTTAAACACCACCGTCAGCGGGCGCAGGGCATCCCACGGGCGCTCCGTAAGCAGGGGATTAAGGCTAATGAACGCCCCTGTCCCCGGAAGCGAGGGGTTAAACGCATGCAAAATGTTTATCGTGTGAAACGCGGCGACAAGGGCGAAGCCGCAGGCGAAGAGCTTTATGTCGCGCAGGCGATGCGCGCTGCCGTCCTCCAGGGGAAGAATTTGCAACGGCAGTTGCAAGAACGGATACGACAGCCGCTCGTAGCGCGTCCACTGGCGGTAAAATAGGGCATAGGCGCAATAGGCCATAACGAGACAGGAGAGCAAAAACCCCGACCACACGGCAATGGGCCGCAGCCAAACGCCCCAGTCCACCACGCCGTCCGGCCGGCCTTCGTAAAAGTCAATGGCGATTGTCTCCGGCGCGCGGGGAACCCACCAGCACGGCAAAAGCTCGCGCGCCTCGGCCATGCGCGAGTCCGTCTCGGCCAGGTAATGCGGCAAAAGCGCGTAGTGCAGCGACTGCTCCACGCCCATAAACCGACAGCCGATCATAAACAGAGCGTAAACGACGAGGATGCTGCGCGTGGTTAGCCGGCGGAGGACGGGAATGCGCCGCCACACGGGGCGCAAAACGCTGAACATGAGCAGAGCAAGCACAGCCCATACCGGGGGCAGGCCGCCGGCAATGGACTTGCCGAGCACCGTTTGCGCGCGCCAAAAAATTAAGCAATACGCGGCAACCAACCCTGCGCCGACAACCACAGCAACGGGACTTACGGCAACCCTGGGCTGGGGCTCTGGGCGTTGGCCCGGCTGGCGCTCGTCGCGTTCGCTCTCCGGCAGGCGCGGCGCCTGGGACATGGGGCCTCCTTTCCGCGAACGGTTTGCCTCCCGGCGACGTGGCAGCGGCATTCTCGCCGCGCTCGCGCTTGCCCTTCGCCGCGCTGCCCTTAGGCAACTGTGCGCGCGACAGAGGGGCTCCTGCGTAAGGGAACGAACTGCACGATGTAGCTTTTTCCGAGCGAGGCCAGGCGAGCTTGCCCGATGAAGCGCTTTGTCCTAGCTGCGGCTGCCCTGTGTGTTCTCGGCACCATATCCGCGAGTTGGAGCGCGGAACAGGGGTGCGCTTTTCCCTGCCTTCCCGCGCCGAGCACGTTGCGCCTCGACGGCGCTCTCGATGAGTGGGCCGCGCTGCCTTACATTCCCCTTAACTCCGCAAAGCAGGCGCTTTTCGACCAACGCTGGAACGGCAGCGCCGACCTTTCCGCGCGCATCTACCTCGCATGGACGAGCGCCTCCCTCTACATCGCCGCCCAAGTGTGGGACAAAAACGTAATCGTCGGCGAGCAGGGGCCCCAGGCGCGCAACGACGGCTTGGAGATAGTCATCTCGCCCCCGCTGCCCACGACCCAGGCCCTGTGCCATCTCTTCGCAAGCCCCGCCGGTGCAAACAACGAATGCCTCGTGCTCGACGTAGCAACGGCAACGGCGTTCTCTGGCGCCCGCGGGCGGTATATCAGAAGCGGCGGCGGATATACCCTGGAGCTCGCCCTTCCCTGGGCCATGCTTTTCGCCGGCGCGGCAGAGCCCGGCGTGGAGTTCTCCCTGGGGCTTAGGGTGCACGACTTCGACAACCCCATGCGCACGCGGCGGGCGAAACTCGCTTGGGGCTGGCCCGTGCCCGATGAGCGTTCGCTGTTGCTCGCGGGTCAGCGCCCCTATGGCGGCGATCTTCTCTACGGCACATTGCCCGAGCTTGGCGAAGAGCAGCCCTTGGCTCTCAGCGTTCCCCAACCCGTGGGGCGTGTGGCGCTGCTCCAAGCCCCTCCCTACGACGACCTCACGCGCTATATCGGCGCGGTGGTTGCGCTTTCTTTAAGCAAGACCTACTACAAAGCGGGGGAGCAGGCGCAGGTAACGCTAATCAGCGGCGCGCCGCTGGGCTGGGGCCCGTTTTTCGCGCGCTTTATCGTCACCGACGAGCGCGGGCGCCGGGTGGGCAAGAAGGACATGCGCTTTTGGCGCGAGGACCCATGGCGCGGGCTGAGGGAGGCGTGGCGCGTGCCCCCAGGGCGGGACAGAACGTTTTCCGTCAACGTCGAGGTGCGCGACGCGCGGGGAAAGGTCGTTTGGCAGGCGAGCCGGCAGTTGCGCGTCCTCGGCGAGGCTTACGCCGTTCTCCACGCCCAGCTCGACGGCCTGCGCTGGCGCGCGGAGAGCTACCTGAACGCTCCGTATGACCCGAAAGACCTCGCTGTGTGCAGCTATGGTCCGTCGCTCTGGCCGCATGTGGAACGGCTGACGCGCTGGGTAAACGACGCGGACAAGCGCATCGTGCGCGCCGAGCCGGATGTGCTTCAGCGCCAACTCGACCAGCTCCAAGCGGCACTCAACGAGCTAGAGCAGCGGCGCGACCCCCTGCGCTGGCGCAGGGGGGTTGTCGTTAAGGCCTACCGCTCGGCGCTCGATGACTCCCGCCAGCCGTATTCCGTATGGGTTCCCGAGGAGTATACCGGCGAGGAGCCTTTTCCGCTGCTTGTCGTCCTTCACGGCTTCGGCGGACGCTATAGCGAAAACCCGCCGCGGCCGCCGTGGCGCAAGTGGCTTGTCCTTTGGCCGCAAGGCCGCGGCAATACGGACTACAAGGCGTGGGGCGAGGTTGACGTCCTGCGCGCTATCGCCGAGGTGCGCCGCGACTACAACGTAGACGCAAAGCGCATCTATCTACACGGCGGCTCGATGGGCGGGACGGGGACATGGCACCTCGGCGTGCACTACCCGCACCTGTTTGCGGCGCTCGTCCCTCTCATGGGCAATACCAACCACCACGTGTGGGAGGAGAAGTGGCTGTGGGGCGAGCGCGAGACAACGCCGCTTTCCGCGATTAAGGGCTTTCTTGAGGACTGCGAGGATGCGATAACGTTTGCCGAAAACCTGCGCAACCTCCCCGTCTACTGCGTCCACGGGAGCGACGACGACGTTGTTCCCGTGGAGCACTCGCGGACGATCGTGCGCAAGCTGCGCGGGCTTGGCTATCCCGTCTTTTACGACGAGCAGCAGGGGAAAAAGCACGGCGGCTTTCCCACAGAGACGTTCCTGAGCATTACCCGTTGGCTGGAGAACAAGGTGCGCGAGCCCTGGCCCAAGCACGTGACGATCAAAACCGCGCGGCTGAGGCACGGCCGCGCATATTGGGCGCGCATCGACCGCCTGAGACGCTGGCTGAGCTACGCCGTCCTCGATGCACAGGTGCGGGGGCAGACGATCGATGTGCGCGCGGAAAACGTCGCCCGCTATACCTTATTTTTAAGCGGCAGACTCGTTGACCTAACGCAGCCGATTACTGTCATAACCAACGGCGCGGCAAGCTTCAGCGGCAAGCCGCCGCAGAGCGGCGTGTTGGTCGTCGATCTCGACGCCCAGCCGCAGTCGGGTCTGCACAAACGCGCGGGGCTTGAGGGGCCGATTGAGGATGCCTTCCTGGAGCGCTTTCTTTTGGTTATTGGGGCCTCCGGCGACGACGACGAGGCAAAGCGCGTAAACGAGGAACAGGCAAAAAAGGTCGCCGAGCACTGGGCGCGCTGGGCCCAGGGCACGGCGCGTATTAAATACGACTACGAGGTCACCGAGGAGGATATCGCGCAGTCGAACCTCGTCCTCTTTGGCGGGCCAAGCTCAAACAAAATCGCCGCGCAAGTAAACGCGCGCCTGCCCATTCGCATCGAGCGCGATGCCGTGGTTGTCGGGCAGAGGCGCTTCGCCGGGCCAGATGTCGGCGTTAAGCTCATCTATCCCAACCCGCTAAACCCCGAGCGCTACGTCGTGCTCTTTGCCGGGGTCAGCGCGCGGGCGATGCGCGACATCGCCACGCGGTTTGGCAACTGGTTCGACTGGGGCGTGTTTAGCAACCGCAACTGGTTCGACTTTGCCGTTTTCGACGACCGCACCTATAGCCCGGAGACCTTCCTCGTGGTCGGCTTTTTCGACGCGCACTGGCGGCTTTGCCCGGAGACAATGTGGTTTGGCGACGAACGCCTGCGGCGGGGGGCTCTCGTGCGCGAGCTGCCCCAGGCAAGCGCCGCAGAGGCGGCGAGCGACTTCGTCTATCTCAGCGACCTCCAGCCGCGCAGGGTGAGCATCGAAAAAGGCGCCGTGGGGATAAACCGCAGCTTTGCCGGGAGAAAAATTACCCTTGGCGGCAGAGCCTACGACAAGGGCTTGGGCGTACACCCCAACTGCGAGATCGTTTACGACATCGCGGGCAAATTCTCGTTGTTCGAGGCCGATGTGGGCATTGACCTCGAGGGGGCGAGCGAAGTCTCCCAGGCGCGCGCCGCCGTAGAGCGGGTTAAGTTTCAGGTCTTCGGCGACGGCCGGCTGCTTGTGGAATCCGGCGAGATGCGCTGGAATACGCCGCCGCGCCGGCTTGTGGCAAACGTTATCGGCGTGCACGAGCTAAAGCTCGTTACCGTGCGCAGCACAGGCAAGCCTTGGCTATATGGCGACGCTTCGTGGGGCAACGCGCGGCTGCTGCAGCAGCGGCTTGCCGCGCCCGAGGTTTCCGCCGAGGGGCGGCCGGGCGCGGAGCTCTGCGGATCTCTTTCGCTGAATGGGGCCTGGCTGCTCCGTGGCCTGCCCCCGGGCGAGGGCGCTCTGCGCACGATATACCTGCCCGAGGAAAACCCGCCAGGTCAGCCCGTCGTTGCGCAGAGCAAGCCCGACTATGTGCTCGAGGCCACCGTCCCGTGCACGGTAGCCGCTGCGGTCGCCGCAGCGCAGCTTCTCCCCGAGCCCTACCGCGACCGCGGGGCGGAGCGCTATCGCGAGCTGGAGAGCCGCGAGTGGTGGTTTTGCCGCTGGTTCTCTGTGCCGCAAGGTTGGCGTGGCAGGCGCGTGTTTTTGGAGTTCGACGGGGCAAGCTGCCACGCCGATGCCTTCCTAAACGGCCGGCTCATCGGCTCTTGGGACGGAATGTTTCACCAGGCGCGGTTTGAGGTTAGCCAATACCTGCGCTATGGCGCGCAGAACTTCTTAGCCGTGCGCACCTGCCCCGACGCTTGGCCGCTCGCGGGCCACGTGGCCAACCCCGGGCCGCCTGCCGCGCAAAAGGCCCTCGTCCACCCCATGGGCTATGGCTGGAGCTTCGCCCCGCGGCTCTTTCCCATCGGCCTGTGGCGCTCCGTTCGCTTGCGGTGCGTGGGCCCCGCGCGCATAGACTGCCCCGCGGTTCGTGTGGAGGATCTCAGCCCCACGCGCGCCACGCTGGCCATCTCGGCGGCGATAAACGCGCGCCCCTCCGGCCTGGCGGGACTGCGCCTGCGCGGGGAGATCGAGCCGTTGGGGTTCGACGCGCCCGGGCGGTCGTTTGTCGTCGCGATAAGCCCTTCCCCCGGCGAAACGACCGAGGCGCACACCACGGTGACGCTCCCCGAGCCGCAACTGTGGTGGCCGCGCGGGTTGGGCGAGCAGCGGCGCTATCGGCTAAAGCTCGCGCTTATCCTCCCCAGCGGGGCGATCTCGGACAAGGCGGAGCTGCAGTTTGGCATTGTCAAAGCGCGGCCGATGCTCGCCTCGTACCGTCCTCTCCCGGGCGGGGGCGCGCCACAGCTCGTCCCGCTAACCTGCGCCTGGGAGATAAACGGCGTTGCCGGCGTGCGCGCGCCGGCGCTGCGCTGGGTTCCCTGCGATGCTCTGCTGCGGTTGGGACGCGAGCGCTACGAGAGGCTCCTGCGCGCCGCGTGCCAGGCGGGCGTGCGCCTGCTTGAGGTTTGGGGCGGCGGGCTTTATGAAACCGACGAGTTTTACGATCTGTGCGACGAACTGGGGATAATGGTTGTCCAAGACCTGCCCCTCGCGGGGACGACCTATCGCCCGGCGGACCGCGCGCTGTTTGCCCAAACGCTTCGCCAAAACATCCGGCGGCTGCGCAACCACCCCAGTCTAGTCGCCTACTGCGCGGGCGACGACCTCGACCCCAACCACGGCGACAACCGCGCGCTTATCGCCCAGGCCCGCGCTGTGCTCCAGGAGGAGGACGCGCAGCGCTACGTGTTCCTGCCCTACCGGCGCGACCCGAGCAAGCGGCCGCCCGCGCGCGGGCCGCTGGATAAGCTGTGCGCTGCAGCTCCCCCGCCGCTTGAGGACCTTCGGCAGTTTATCCCACCCAGCCGCGAGTGGCCGCCTAACAACCTATGGGCGCACCACGGGGCAGACCTCGGGGAGCTTGAGGCCCTCGTCGCCCGCCACGGGCCACCGTTGGCTAACGTTGAGCAAGCGCTGCCCCTGGCCAGCACGGAACAGTATTTCGCCTGCCGCTGGTGGCTCGACAGAATTCTTTGCGGGGAAGATGTGCGATATGAGTGGGGGTTTCAGCTAAACGATCCCTGGCCTTGTGTTTCCCCGTCGCTGCTCGACTGGTTTGGGGGGAGGAAAGGGGCGTTTTACGCCTTTCAGGAGGCGTCGCGGCCGACGCGCGTGTGTCTGCTTGTTCCCACGGAGTGGGCGGTCGCCGGCGGGCCGGCGCGGCTCTCCTTGGCTGTGGTAAACAACAGCTCGCGGCCCAGGCCCGGGCTCTCCGTAAACCTCTGGTTTGTTGACGCCACGGGCAAAACCTTTCCCCTGCCTACGGTTCGCGGGATAAACCTTGCGCCGTTTTCCTCTACGCAAGTGATCGACCTGCCGGCGGAGGTCCCCGCGCAGGCCGAGGGGCCTGCCCTGCTTGTCTGCGCGCGGCTTCGCGCCGCCGATGGCGCCGTGCTCGACCGCGCGCAACAGCTAATGACCATCGCCAGCGCGCCCTACGGGCCGCCAGTGGCCCGCGTCCTGTGGCTCGCGGGGAATACCGACGAAGCGCGCCGAAAAACGCGCTTTCTGCGTTCCCTGGGCGTGGAGGTCGTGGTCGCCCCGTTCGACCGGGCGGAGGAGTACCTCGACCCGAGCTTCGGGGCTATCGTCCTTTCCCCTGCCGCCGACGGACCGGCGCTGCCCGCGGGCGCAACGCAGCGTATCGTCGACCTTGCTCGGGGCGGCTGCGGGCTGGTCTTCGACGGGCGCGTGCACATGTGGCGCGGCACGCCCCTGGAGCCGTTCTGCCCGTTGTTCGCGCGGGCGGAGTGGCTGCTCGAGGAGCAGCAAAGCGTCGTTCTTGCCGCAGAGGGCCACGCGATCACCGACGGTCTTGCCGCGCCGCAGGGCGTCGTGCTCGACCGCGTGCCCGTGGCCGCTCTCGCGGGGGGCGCGGTGGAGCTTTTGTGCGCCGACGGCGGGGTGTGCCTTGCTGCCGTGCAAACGGTTGGGCGAACGCGCTGCGCGGCGCTTGCAGGTGGCCTGTGCTCCGCGAGCATGAAGCCGCTTTGGGGGTGGCCGGAGTATAGGCCGTTTCTCGCCGCGCTGCTTGCGTTTACCGCGGGAGGAGGGCACCGCGAGCTGCTTTTGGTCAAACAGCTGCCCACGCACCCCCTGCAAGGGCTGGCCGAACTTTGCGGAAAGGTCGTTCCCGCGGCCAAAGCGTGGTCGGGCGCTGAGGCAACCGTTGCGCGCGCCCGCGGCGCGGGGCAAAACACACCTGTCGGGGAGGCTCAGCGATGAGCTACGCGCGCATTTTTGCCGCGGCAATCGCCATGGTAGGGAGCGTTCCTGTTATGGCCCAGCAACTGGTTATCGCAGATGGCGGGCAGTCGGATTTTCGCATTGTCCTGGCGAGCGAGGCTTCGCCCTCGGAGCGCTATGCTGCCGAAGAGCTGAGGCGGTTTATCGCAGAGATCAGCGGGGCGCGGCTGCCCATTGAAGGCGACGCGGGCCCCCTTTCCGCGCACGAGATAATCCTCGGCAACAACGCGCACTTGCGCCAGCTAAACACCAAAATAGACTTCGACCGGCTGGGCAACGAGGGGTTTACCATCAGAACAGTGGGCGGGCACCTGGCGATCGCCGGCGGGCGGCTTCGCGGGACGCTATATGGCGTCTATACGTTGTTGGAGGACTACTTGGGCTGCCGCTGGTTCGCCCCGGACTGCTCGTATATCCCGCGCCGCCGGCGCATTGCCATCGGGCCGATCAACGACACACAGCTTCCCACGCTGGAGTATCGCGAGGTGTTTTATAAACACGCGTTCGACCCCGACTGGTGCGCGCGCAACAAGCTAAACAGCAACGCCGCCCCGCTGGACGAAAAGCATGGGGGAAAGGTTGCCTACTACGGCTTCGTGCACACGTTTAACAGCTTGCTCCCGCCGGAGAAATACTTCGACGAGCACCCAGAATACTACTCCCTGCGCAACGGGCGACGCATTAAAGAGCGCACGCAGCTTTGCTGCACAAACCCCGAGGTTAAGCGCCTGGTCGCCGAGGAAGTGCTGCGCCGCATGCGCGCGCATCCCGAAGCGACGGTGTTCTCCGTGTCGCAGAACGACTGGGGAAACTGGTGCGAGTGTCCCCGCTGCCGCGCAGTAATGGAGCGCGAGGGCTCGCCCATCGGGCCCATTTTGGAGCTGGCGAACTACGTCGCGGACTATGTGCGCGACGAGTTCCCGGACAAAATCGTAGATACCCTCGCCTACCACTACAGCCGCAAGCCGCCCGCGCACATGAGGCCCCGGCCGAATGTGGTCATCCGCCTGTGCACCATCGAGTGCTGCTTCTCACACCCCCTGGCTACGTGCGACAGCAAGGCCAACAGCGACTTCCGCCGCGATATCGAGCGCTGGGGCAAAATTCACAAGCGCCTGTGGATTTGGGACTATGTCGTAGACTTCCCGCACTACCTCCTCCCGTTCCCTAACCTAAATGTGCTGCAGCCCAATATTCAGTTTTTCATCGACCACGGGGTAACGGGCGTATTCGAGGAGGGCAACTACACCTCGGTCGGCGGAGAGTTCGCCGAGCTGCGCGCCTACCTTCTCGCAAAACTGCTGTGGAATCCCGACTATGACGTGGAGAAGGCGATGAGCGAATTCCTTCAGGCCTACTACGGCGCGGCTGCAGGCCCCATCCGGCAGTATATCGACCTCATCCATGAAAAGGTCAGGCGGGAGAACATTCACGTGAACATTTGGCAAAGCCCAGAGAACGCCCGCTACCTGAGCGACGATATCCTCGCTCGGGCAAACGAGCTGTTCGACAACGCCGAGGCGGCGGTTGCCAGCGATCCGGTACTGCTCCAGCGCGTGCGCGTGGCGCGCCTGCCTGTGCAATATGTCATGCTCCGGCGGCATAAGCCCGCGGCGCCTGCGCCCTATGTGCTAGAAGGCGGGCTGTATCGCCCAGAGCAGCGCGACCCGATGGCCGCCGTGGCTCAGCGGTTTGCCGAGGTGGCGCGTAAAAAAGGCATCACCCACTACGGCGAGCACCGGCTGAGGAGCATCGCCGGGTTCCTCTCCGAGCTAAAGCGCAAGTTCGGCGAATACCGCGTGCTCTCGCTGGAGAACGACAAGCTCAAGCTGGCCGTCGTCCCCGAGCTGGGCGGGCGAATCATTGGGCTGTGGCTCAAGCCGAGCGAGCGCAACCTGTGCCACATGGCGCAGCCGGGCGAGGCGCAGTTCCCCGCCTCCGGCGGCTATGGCGCGTGGTGGAAAACGGCGGGGTTCGGGCCGGGATGGAGCGATGCATTTGCCCACAAGCTTAGCGTAGAGGCCGGCGCTCAGCAGCTTAAGCTGACCACCGTGCTCGAGGGCGGGGCGCAGCTTGTGCGGACGATCTCGCTTGCCCAACGCGGCGCGGCGTTCACGATTACCACGCGGCTCACGAACACCTCGCAGGCGGCGCTCCCTGGGGCGTTGAACACGAGCTTTCGCCTGAGCTTGGGGCCGCCGGAGGAGCTTACGCTAGTTGCCGGCGGCCAGGCTTGGCCGTTGGCTCCTGGGCAAGGCCACGCCGAGGGCGGCCGGGGGCTTGCCCCGGCGCAACTCAGCGACGGCGTCGCCATAGTAAACCACAAGCTGGGCTTGGCGATTCGCTGGGCGGCGAGCGGGCCGGCCGTGCGCTCCGGTGGGGTGCGGGTAAACGCAGCCGGGCCCCTGTCCGAGCTGCGTGTCGCCTGCGCTGGGGAGCTTGCCCCGGGGGGCAGCACAGAGCTGAGCGAGAGGTTTGAGATTGTCGAGGACGTGACGCGATTCCCGCGCGCCGAAGCCCGGACGCCGGGCGCGGTCGCCGGCGCCGTTTGCGCCCAGCAGGACGAGTTCCATTATGTGCGCGAGGGGCAGTGGGCTGAGGCGCGCCCCGACCCCTCGGCGAGCGACGGCGCTTGCGCCTGGATGCCGGGCACGCACTATGAGTGGGCCGTGCAGTGGCGGCCAGACCCGGCGCGGTTTGCCCGCGGAACGACCTATGCGCTATGGGCCGCGGTGAAGGTAGACAAGGCGAAGGAGCAAGGCCAAGCCCTCTCCGCAGGGGTCTACGACACGGCCGGCCGACGGACCCTGTGTGCGCGGAGCATCTCGCTCAAGGTGCTGAAGCAGAACACGTGGACGCTGATCAAGGTCGGCGAGTTCCAACCGTCTCCGGCGTTTTACATCTGGTTTGCCCCACCGCGCGAGGTGGGCAACGTAAAAAGCGTCAGCGTGGATTATGTGGAGGCTATACCCGTAGCGCGCGGCTCGAGCGGCAAGCGCCGCAAGGGAGCTTAGCGACCGAAATGACCTGAGCGCCAGCTCTCCAGTTGCTGTGAAAAATTTCCCCTTCGCGCGTTTTCGACTGATTGTCCGAAAACACCTGAGCGGGGACATGTAACTCGCGAACTACTTCCCGTTCCAACCGCTCGCGGCGGGCGCCGACACGCAAAGCGAGCGTCGCGCATGGCTGGGGAGCGAGGGGCCTTTCTGCGTTGAGGCGCTGCCCAAACCCGCCGCTGCGGGGACGTTTTGTTGTGAGAAGGTGAACATAAAAGCGCGGGGCAAAAATCCTCACTATGGCGCACGCTGCTAAAACGGGCGGGCTGCTATGCGTCAGCGAGAAAAGCCCTGAGCAGGCTGCTCCCCGCCAGCCCCTTACCCTGCGCGCCTTGGCTATTGGGTTGGGGGCGGGGGTGTTCCTCGCCTGGCTCACACCGGCCAACGACTTTTGGTTGCAAAACACCTACATCGCGGGCAACCACTTCCCGTTTGGCGCGTTTGTTGTCCTGCTTGTGCTCGCTCTGCCGGTAAATCTCGCCCTGCGCTGGCTGCGCGAGCTGCGCCTCCCCGCGCCCAGGCCCTTGCGAGCGGGCGAGCTGGTGTGCGTCTGGGCCATGCTCATCGCCTGCTCGGGCATCCCCTCCTCCGGCCTCCTGCGCCTCATGGGGCCCGTCCCCGCTGGGCTTTACTACTACGCCACGCCGCAGAACCGCTACGACGATCTGGTCAAGCCAAACATTCCGAAGTGGATGGTGCTTGCCGACGAAGAGGCCGCGCGGATGTACTATGAGGGTGTGCCCAACTACGATCCCCGGCACATCCCCTGGCGCGCGTGGCTCGCGCCCGCCTTGGCCTGGACGACAATGACCCTCGGCTTTTACCTAATCACCGTGGCTCTCGCCGCGCTTTTGCGGCGGCAGTGGGTGGAACGCGAGGCGTTTTCCTTTCCGTTAATCGACCTGCCCGTGGAGCTCGCCCAGAGCGCCGAGCCCCAGCCGCGGCTGCCCGCGTGGTGCCGAAGCTGGCTGTTCTGGCTAACCGTGGCCCTGGTCTACGGCGTGCACCTGCTCGCTGGCCTGCGCAAGTTTAACCCGTCGCTTCCCGACCCGCACTTGCAGACAGACCTCACTGGTTTCCTAAAGCAGCTTGAGCTCTTCGGCCTGCGCTTTCGCCACTTCGGCTGGCTCATGCTCAAGATCTTCCCCATGATGGTCGGGATAACGTACCTCACGCGGACGGAGATCTCGTTTTCCGTGTGGTTTTTTCTGCTTTTCGGCGGCGTGCTGCGTCTGATACGGGGCAACTTTGGGCTGTCCGAGGGCACCGCGGGGCTCGGCCAAACCACCGGCGGGGAGCAGCAGCTCCAAGCCGGGGCACATCTGGCGCTCGCCCTGTGGATCGTCTGGGTCGCCCGCGAGCATCTCGGGCGCGTATGGCGAACGATCGTCGGCCGCCCCGGGGGCTATGACGATCGCCACGAGCCGCTTGGCTATCGCTGGGCCGCGGTGCTTTTGTTTGCCGGCCTAGCCATTTGTCTCGCCTGGTTTTTCGCCGCGGGCGCGCAACTTCTCTGGATGTCCCTAACCCTCGCGGGGACGTTTGTAACGATCGTCGTGCTCTCCTGGCTGGTGACCAACGGGGGCATTTTCTTCGTCCAGGCCCCCTCGCTGCCCAGCGACCTGTATACGGGCAACCTGGGGAGCAAGATGCTCTCGCCGGCGACCTGCGGCGTCCTTCCCCTGTGGCAGACCATTTACATTCAAGATCCGCGCGAGTGCCTGCTTCCCTCGCTGCTCAACGGCCTGCGCGCGGCAGACCCCGTCGCCCTTCGCCGGAGCCACGTGCTCGGCGGGGCAATGCTCGCTGTCGCGGCGGCCTATTTCTTTGCTTACTACACCGGCATCCGCCTCGCATATATCCAGGCCGCGGGCACCCTGCCCGACCGCTGGGCATATGTTATCTGCTCCCAACGCCCTTATGACCTCACGCGCAGGCTCATCCTCAGCCCTCTCGAGCGCGACGGGACAAACACCGCTTATCTCATCGGCGCATTTGGCGCTGTGTTGGCAATGCTTTTCTTTCGCGCGCGCCGCCCCTGGTTTGCCCTGCACCCCGCGGGGATGTGCATTATGACGGCATACTCGACGAGATGGATTTGGTTTTCCGTCTTTTTGGGTTGGCTGTTTAAAAGCGCCATTTTGCGCATTGGGGGAATGCGCGGCTTGCGCGCCGCGCGCCCGTTTTTTGTGGGGCTGATTATCGGCGATGTGCTTGCCGGAATTACTTGGAACATTGTGGGCTGGATATACCGCGACCCCACGGTAACCTACCAGCTTCTTCCGGGCTAGGGGCCGCGCGCGGCAAGCGGGTTGGCAAACGCCCAGGTGGGGTCTTTGGCGAAGTCGGCAAGGTTTATTTTGCTTTCCACATAGCGCAGCGCCTGGTCCGCCTTGGGGATCCCCGCGCGCACGGCGATGGTCAGCGCCATACGCGAGATTTGGCCGTAGCTGCCGAAGCCGCGGTCGGCTGCGCGCGGGTTTTTGCCAAACGTCGCCTCGTGCATCTGCTTCCACGAGGTAAACAGGCGCTGGGGCCTTTGCTTTGTTCCCCGAACGCCAACGATGATGAAGTATGGCGCGCCGTGCCGGGGATCGTAGTCCGGGGCGTTGGTAAACCGACCCACGGTAAAGCGCAGGAGATAGTCGCGGAACACCGCCGCCTCGGGGTAGCCCTGGCGCACGGCGTGGTCCATGGCCCAGGCGAGGAAGTCCTGCTGCCACGGGGCCACGGCGATCATCGCGGGAAAGCCCACGCGGTTTGTCGGAAAGCGCGACTCCTGATATGTCCCGAACGGGCTGGCGTTGGGCCGCGTGGCCCAGTGCGTCCAGTAGGCGATGTTGTTGCGAATTTTCTCGTCGAAATAGGCCACCTCAGGGTCGCCATCGCAGCCGTAAGCGGCGGCGTCGACAAGCTGGCGAAAGGCCCACGCCTGCCCGCGCACCTGGTCGCCCTTAAGCAGGCCCTTTTCGTTCTCGCGCGGGACGAACCACTGACTCAGCAGACAGCCCCCCGCCCAGAAATACATCTCGTCCAGGTAATACTTGTCGCCAGTGACGAGGTAGGGAATATAGGCCAGCGAGGGCTGGTGCGCCTGGTCTACGGTATATGGGCTGTTGTGCTTGCCGGGGAGCTTGTCCTTGCCCCGCTCGTCGAGCCAGAACATCGGCCGCTCGTCAATAGTCAACACGCGTCCTGTTTTCGAGCTGCGCACGTGATAGGAGAAGCTTCCGGCAAGGTCGCCCAGGCCGAGGCAAATTTCCTTTAGCCGCGGGTCTTGGCTGATGAGATAGCGCGCCGCCCACGCGGGATATGGCCCGATGTCCTCCCGCCCGCCGGTGGTCGGGAAATACTTAATGATCAGGCCGTTTTCCAAAATGTCGTGCGGGCAGTTGCGCCAACGCGCTGCCTGCTTGGCGCATACCTGCTCGGGGATCTTGATGCTCGTGTCATAGGGAGGCACCGCGCCGCTGGCGATGAGCGCGCGGAGGTCGTGGGCGATGTGCACGCGCGGCGGTGCGGTTGGCCACCAAAAGTCTTTGCGCCAGCGAGCGAGGTAGTAGTGCCGCACGCCCGCCTTGGCATATACCTGGCGCTCCTGCGCGCCGCGGCCGAGGGTAATGGCTACGTCGTAGGGGATGTCGCGGTCGCCCGCGCCGAAGTCCCAGCAGTTTTCGGCCACGCAACACAAGCGCACCTGGCGCAGCCCGCGATATGCGCGGACGTGAAACTCCACGCGCAAGAACCTGTCGCGCTGCCCCGCCTCGTCAACGGGCGCGCCGGCAAGCAAGAACTCGCGGCACAGTGGCCCGTTGAGCCACAGCTTGGGCTGCGCGTGCGGAGGGGCAAATGCGCTCGCTCGGGCAACGACGGTCCTCCCGTCGCGCAGAGCAAAGCGCACGGCAGCGTCGAACCCGGCAGCAAGCAAGTCCTCCCAGCGCGGGCCCTCGCCCACAGCCTGAGGCCGACCACTGGGGACGATCTCCAGCGCAAGCTTGCCACGCGCGGGCAGACGGTCGATCTCTGCGGTGAAAATGGCAAAGCGCACCGAGCCGTCGTCGTAGTGGCGCTTTACGTCCACCTGGCTGGGGAGCAGGCCCCCGGCAGCGCGCAGCGCCAGCCGCTCCGTGCGCACAAGGCCTCGGGGAAACGGGTGGCCGAAGGTAACGAATACCCCCGCGGCGGGTTTGCCGGAGAGGTTCTCCACGGTAACGCGGGCAAGCGCCTTGGGCGGCTCCTGCGCCTGGGCGACAAGCGCAAACGCCGCCATGGCCAGCCCTGCGCAGAGGAGAACCACTGCCCGTTTGCAATGGCGCGCGAGCCTCGTGCCGTTCATCAAACCCCACCCCTTCGCCGCTTAGTGCGAGCGCACGTGGTCAACGACGCCGACCATTTGTTGGCCGTAGAAAATTCCCGCGCTGCCGATAAACACCCCGTTGGCGAGAAAGTGCCCCAGGGCAAGGCCGACAAACCCGGGGAAAAGGCGGCGATAGGCGCGCCTTCCCCCGAGGCGCACGATAATGCTGGGCAAAAGCCACGTGACAAGAAAACGGCCCCCAGCAAAAATAGCCGCGATACATCGCCAGGGCATAGCCGAGCGGGTTAAACGGGCTCTTTATCCAGAACAGCTTAACACCGTGCAAAAGAAGGACAAACCCCGCCCCGCCGAGCACGGTGTTTCGCTCGCCGCGCACGTCGCGCGCCACGTTCCCCAAAACCAGGGCCACGGTCTCGTCGAACTCGCGGCGCGTGGCCATCGTGCGATACGCCCCGCCCGCGGCCGCCGCCCCTTCTAGCACGTTGCACCCGAACTCGTGGTAGGTCACCAAGTGAATCCACAAGGCAAGCCCGAGCCCCGTGGCAATGGCCCAAAAGATAAGGCGGCGCATGCTCCGCTTGTCGATATTGGCCAGTGTACTCAGACGAACGGCCTCCGCCTGCGTAGCCATTTGGTTGGGAAACTGCCCCGCGGAAAGTAAAAACAGCGCGTTCATTACAGCCACGGAGGACTTGCCCCGAGCGACAAGCCGCTGTGGGTCAATGAACGTGGTCATCGCCCGGCGGGTCTGCTCGTATGGGTGCATGTAGACCACCGGCGTGCCGCCCTCCGCCCTCGCTCTCGCCAAAACGACGGCCCACACGCCGATTAACCCCAGGTAAAGCGTGGCCAGCCACCACTCCATTCCCGCGCAGCCCACCAGCGCAACGACGAACACAAACCCGCCCAGCGCCCCAGCGACCATTGCCCGCGGAAAGAGGGGGTCGCTCCCGCGCGGGCCCGCGCCGCGCACAGCGCGCTGCAGGACGTGTGCAAGATACCGCCGCGCTCCACACAATAAGCAAAAACAGGGCAAGATACGCCCCAATCCCCTGCTGCCGCTCCTACAGCGCGCCGCTTACTTCGCGGCCGATCGCCGTGGAGAACACGCGGCAAAACCCAAAGCCAACGCAGGAAAACATAAGGAGAAAAACGCTGCTGGGCATTAGGTAGCCGAAACCGATCAGCTCCGGGGCGAGCCAAACCAGGACGTGGCTCAGGCGGTTGCATTGCCGTTTGGGAAATATGCGAGAAATGTCCCGTTGCCGCTCCAGGCGGGGGAAGGTCGGCGCGTAGGCGGTGATTACGTGAAACGCGTTAAACACCACGGCAAGCGCGAGACCGCCCCACATTACGCCGTCTTTGAAAAACGGCCGGTCGAGGATCTTCTCGCGGCCGGGCGAGGTGAGGATTACCGGCAACTGAGCCAGAGGATAGGCCAGGCGCTCGTGCTCTTCCCAGCGTTCGCGAAACAAGCAGCACACGCGGTACAAGCACACATAGAGCGCGATAAGCAGAGCGTGTAAAGAAAAACCATTGGCCCGAGCCAGTGCAGCCAGGACACGCGCGCCGTCCACTGGGCAAGGCTAACTGAGGCGCGCAGGATATCGCTGACCAGAGGGACGTTGCCGAACGCGCGCCTGCCCGCGGGAACGTCCATCCCCTCCCGCATTTGCCGAACGACCTCGGGGTCCGACGGGGCAACCCACGGGGGAAGCGCGGCGACGAACTCCGCGTAGTCCGGCGAGTCCACTTGGAAGTATTGCATTACCGCCAGCGAGGGGAAGATAAAGCGCGCCATGCCTACCCCGGGCCACACCGAGGAGAGCATTAAAAACGCGTAAAGCGCAACAAGCTCTGTGCGGCTTAGGCGGAGGTGAGAGAGCCACCGGTCAAGCGCTGGCGCACCCGCTCGTGCTCGGGCCCGCGCGCTCCGCGCTGTGGGGCCTGGGCTCGTGCATCGCGCTTGAGCCGCAGCACAGTGCTCTTCCCCCAGCGCGGGTGGGAATCCTGTGCCCGTGTGCCAAGCGGCGCAGGGCGGATAGGCAGGGAAGCGGCGGCTCCCGACCAGTGCACCCCGGCGCTTGCCCCCTACTTCCCTTCCAGCCGCTGGCGATAACGGGGCTCGAGGCCCGTTTCGCTTACAGAGATGGGCTGGGCAATGCCCAGCTTTAGCGCGGGCGAGCCGGGGCGAAAGCGAAAGTCCTCGTGCTCCAGGTCGAAAAACATGGGGTCGGCGCAAATGCTATGCTCCTCCACCCCGACCCTGCGCGCCTCGCGCAGATGCCGCTCGCCCCATTCGGGATCTTCGGTGCAGAAGTAGATGTTATAGTCGGTGTTCGTGTCCTTCAGCTTCGGGGGCTGCCGCCGCCTGGGCGCACTTCCCTCGTTACAGACAAGCTGCCCGGCCTTGCACGAGTAAAACACATTGCGCTGAATCGTCGAGCCGGAGATATCGCCCCAGGGAAAGACCAGGTAGCCACGATGGCCTGCGGTGTCGCGCAAGTCGGCGACGATGTTTTCGATAATGTCGTTTTTGCCCTTGCTGATGATCCCTTCGCCGCGGCCATCGTAGCAGCGGAAGATAATGTTGCGCTTGATGAGCGTCTCGTGCTGGTCGTCGTCGCAGCGGATAACGCTGAATAGGCGCGGCCCGGGGCAGTCATGGCAGTAGTTCTCGAGGACCACGTTTCCCGCTCCCGCGCCCGAGACGTAGATGCAGTTTCCATCGCCGCAGACTTGGGTTACGTCGTGGATATCGTTGCGAAAGACAAGGTTGTTGCGCGCGTGGAGGAACCTCTCGCGCTCGGGCCACGTTCCGTCGCGGCCGCGAAAGCGCTGCGCCACCTCGACGCCGCCCACCTCGCGCCAGCGGATCGTCCGCGAGCACTGGCCCCTGCCGTTTGGGTCCCAAACAATCCGCCCGGTAACGCAAATACCGGAATAGGGGACGTTGTAGATATGATTGTGGGCGATGCGGTTGTCGCCGCTTTGCCACACGAAGATCGCGGGCGAGCCCCAATATAGCTCGCCGATGTTGTGGATGAGGTTGTTTGAGACCTCATTTTTGCGATTGACATCCTTTGTCCCCGGGCCATAGCCGGCAAGGAGGACAGCGACTCCACCCAGGTGCTCGAAGTGGTTGCCCACGATGCGGATTTTTTGGCAGTAGAGGTCCAGGCGCAAGCCGGAGCTCCCCGCTGCGGTAAAGTGGCAGTCCTCCACGGCGCAATTCTCTGCCCCGCGGAAGCGCACCATGGCCGAGGGGCTGTCGAACCTCTCCCAATCGTGCTGCAGCCCCCAGCCGGTGCCTCCGTGCCAAGGAAAGCGGTCGCCGTGGGCAAACGTAAGCCCGCGGAAGACAAGGTTGCGCACGGGCACGTCCTGCGGGCCGTCGTAATCGATCTCACCCTCGACGCGGACGAGCTCGGTGAGCACGGGCGCGAGGATGTCCTTTGGCTCGTCGTTCAGCGGCCAGAGATAGAGCTTTGCGTCTTTGCTGTCTAAAACCCACTCCCCGGGCTCGTCGAGCAGAGCGAGGGCATTTTCCACCCACGCCGTGGGCCGGTCGGCCAGGGCATTGGGCGTGGGCGGCAGCAAGGGATAGGTGCTGGGGACAGTCGTCCGCGCTAAGCCTGCCTTTTCATCCACCCAGTCTAACGGGAGAATGTTGCTTACCCAAATTCGCCCGGGAATAAGTGCCAGCTCCGCCTCTTTGACATCGGGCCAGTTGCCCAGCACGCCCTGGGGAAAAGCGAATACGCACGGGTCATCCCCCCGCGCGCGCCGCCTAACGAGGGTAAACCCCTTGCTCCGCGCGCGCAGAAGGCGCTTTTCGCCCTGGTAGAGGGTAAAAAAGCGCCAGCCCCTGTCCATTTGCGAGGCAACGGTGGGCGAAGGCCTCTGCCGCTGCTTTAGTTCGCGTAGGAAAGACACATCGGCGACCCACACCTTCCCCCGCGCAGCCTGGGGAAGCTCCTCGGGAAAGTTGCGCAGCCTACGCCACCGCGTAATGGGCAACGCGCCGCTGAGCACGGGGCGCTCGCCGGGGTAAGCGGCATAGGTAATGGTCTGGCCCGGCGCGCCGGAGTCCTCGAGGGTGAACACCACGGTCTCGGTCAACCGGTATACCCCGCCGCGGAGGAAAACGGTAATGTCCGCGCGGCGGTTTTCGCTTTTTAGCCGGCGGACGAGGTCTTTCGCGCGGGCAAGGGTGGCCAGGGGGCGCGACTTTGTCCCCGGGTTGCCATCGCTACCCCACGGAGCGACGTAGAGGCAAATTTCCTTCGTCGCGGCAAGGCAGCAGCTAAAGCAGAAAAAGAAGAAAAGGCAGAAGAGGCGCCAAGCCATTCTTCTCCCCCTTTCCGCCGCGGGCCGGGCCCGCCGCACGCCATCGTTTATTCTTGCGCAACGCTGCCAGACCTTTTGCCGCCCGGCTTCGCCCTCCCTGCTGCTTGACACTTGTCGCCGGGCGTGTTACTCACGGGAGCGGAATGCTAACGATTGGTATGCGGGAAGGTGAACCAGAAAAATGAGAGAGCGCGAGGGCAAGCGAGCAACACTGGGGCGAACGACAAGGCGGGATTTTTTGAAGGCCGTGGCCGGAGCCGTTGCCGCGGCGCCACTGGCCGGGGGCCGCGCGCTGGCCCAGGCTCAGCCCGCGGGCACGGGGAAGACCCCGCGGAACATGATCTTCATCGTCGCCGATACGTTTCGCGCGGACCACTTAGGGTGCTACGGAAACACCGAGGTAAAGACGCCCAACCTAGACAAGCTCGCCTCCGAGGGGGTAATGTTCACCAACGTCTACGCCGACGGCCTGCCCACCATTCCTTGCCGCAGGGTATATCACACGGGCAAGAGCATTATCCCCATGAAGGTCCACGGGGGGTGGATCCCCATTCAGCCCGGGCGGCGGACGCTCGCCCAAATCCTCTCCGCGCACGGGTTCATCACCGGGTTCATCGCCGACACCTACCACTACTTTAAGCCAAACATGAACTTCCACACGGGGTTTAGCTCGTGGGAGTG
Source organism: uncultured Armatimonadia bacterium (assembly GCA_964565895.1). Lineage (GTDB taxonomy): Bacteria > Armatimonadota > Zipacnadia > UBA1398 > CAZMGT01 > CAZMGT01. Next base: position 138,783 of record CAZMGT010000001.1, on the reverse strand, counting down.
GATCCGCGGGCAAGAGACCGACCGCTGGCAATCGGGCCCGCGCTCGAAGTTCGACCCGAAAAAGCACATTCCCGCCCACCTGCGCAACCCGCGCTATGAGGCGAACATGCTCCAGTATCTGCTCAACACGCAGGACCGCAAGGGCGAGGAGGACTACTTCTGCGCGCGCTCCCTGCGCGCGGGGCTGAAGTGGCTGGAGCGCAACGCCGAGGCCGAGCGCTTCTTCCTGTTCATCGACACGTTCGACCCACACGAGCCCTGGGACGCCCCCAAGCGCTTTCAGCAGATGTACTACAACGACTATCCCTACGAGCGCTTTCTCTTTGGCTACGGCGTAAACGTCAAGGACATTCGCCCCGACGACCTGCCGGCGATCCGCGGGCTATACCGCGCGGAGGTCACCTTTGTCGACTACTGGATCGGCCAGTTCATCGACGCCGTGCGCAAAATGGGGCTTTTGGACGACACGATTATCGTGTTCAGCACGGACCACGGGACGCACCTCGGCGAGGAGGGCTGCGTGCAAAAGACGGCGGGGCTGCTTAACTCCTGCGTCGCTCGCCTGCCGCTTATCGTGCGCCATCCCGACCAGTCGTTTGCCGGCAAGCGCATAGATGCCCTCGTGAGCGCCAAAGACTACACGGCAACGTTCCTCAGCCTCCTTGGCGTGGAGCACAAGGGAAAGCTCGACGGCGAGAACTTCTGGGATCTCGTTACCGGCAAACGCGACCGTTTGCACGACTTTGTGCTTACCGAATACTCCGGCTTTGGGGCAATTCGCACCGAAAAGTGGCACTACTTCCAGCGCGTGCGCAAGTCCGACGAGTTCACCCTGGACTACGTTAAGCAGCAGGGGGACAAGATTAAGCGGGGCGGGCCGGGGATCCCCCATCTTTATGACTTGGAGAAAGATCCCCGCGAGCAGCGCAACGTCGCCCTGGAGAACCTCGACGTCGTGGCCGAGCTGCAGCGGAAGCTCAAGCAGGTGCACGACGTAAAGAAACCCAGCGCGTAGCTCGCCCCTCCGCCCGCCGCCGCTTCCGGCGGGCGCGCTCGCGCGGCGATGGGTGGCGGTCGCTCTGAAGCGCGTGCTCGGCGTTGACTACGGCAACCGGCGCATCGGCTTGGCGATCAGCGATGCCGCGGGAGTGGTCGCCCGGCCCCTAGCCACCGTCGAGCGCTGGAACGACCGCCAGGCTGCGGAAGAGATCGCGGCGATCGCCGCTGAGGAGAAGGTGGATCTCATCGTCGTCGGCCTTCCCGTAAGCCTAAGCGGCGAGGAGAGCCACGCCGCACGTGCTGTGCGCCGGTTTGCCGGGGAGCTTGAAAAGCGGACACTCCTGCCCATCGCCTTTCACGACGAGCGGCTAACGACCGCCGAGGTGGAAAAAATCCTCCTTGCCGACGACGTCTCGCGCGCGGGGCGCAAGCGTGTGCGCGACCAGCTTGCGGCAGCGCTTATTTTGCAAAGCTACCTTGACCAGTCGCGGGGCGGGGGAGAAGGCGAGGGCTAGGGCGCGCCCGGCGCGCTTGCGCCAGGTCGTGCGGGCCTCGCGCCCCCGAGCCAGCGCACCGCGGCGATGAGAATGTTGCGCTCGGCGGGGGCTATGGGAACTTCTCCGCGCTGGGAAAACCCCATGGCCAGCCCGCAGAGCACGACCCGGCCGTCCAAATAGTTCCCCGCGACGACCACGGCGTGCGTCTCGTCGAGTGCGTCGGCGACCAGCGCTGTGCCAAACCCCCCGGGCTCCATCCAAATGTGGTCGGCGTAGGCCAGGCGGAAGCGATGGCCCGGGGTAAAGCGCTCGAGCATGGGGTGCCGCGCGGGAAGGACCTTCACCTCAGGGGCGTTCGAGCGGCCCCCGCGCGAAGGGTCGGCGATCTGCGGAAAGAGCGCCTGCCCTGGCCCGAGGCGCACGGCCTCGTGCAGGGCAAGCACGCCCTTCCCCGCGGCCACCCACGCGCGCAGCGCGCGCACGGCCTCGAGGGTGAACTTTTGCCGCTCAGGGGGGTCGGAGAGCACGAGCACATCGAGCGGGCGCAGGGCCTCTTCGCTTATCTCGCGCACCCAGGCCACGGCGATGCCCTCGCTGCGATAGCGGCTCAGCTCCTGCCACAGCGAGCGGCTGCCCCGGGCGCCTTCGAAAATCCCCACATCAATGCGTGCGGCGCGCTCCGCGGCGGCCTTGAGCTCGGCAATGCGCCTTTCGTTGGCGACTTCGATAACCGGGCTGCGCGCCACCCAGTGCGGCCCAGCCGCGCCCGCGGGGGCAATGGCCAAGCGATATCTACCCTCGGGCAGGCGCGCCACGACCTCGCCGCCTTGCTCGGGCAAGTTAAACTTCCGCTCTGGCGCGCCCCCGACCAGGGGCTCGAAGTAGGCGACAAGCGGCCCCTTCCCTTCCAGCGAGACCTTCGCCCGAACCTCGGCCGCGGCGGAGAACAGCCGCGGCTGCACCTTGGGTAGGGGCTGGCCGACAAACTCCCAGCGCACCCGAGGGCCGCGATACGGCGGGACCGTTCGCTGGGCGAACACCCCGCTGGCGAGAAGGGGAAACAGCTCGCGCTGCGCCGCTTGGCTATACGCGCGCAGGGCAAAGCCGTCCGCACCGGCCACGCGCGCGGCGTCGATGACCTCGCACAGGAAGGCGGGCTCGGCGGGCGGCTCGCCCGGTGGCGCGGGCTCAAACCCCGGGCAAAGCAGGGCGCGCTCGCCGGCAAGCGCCGCTTGCTCGCCGACGACCGCGGGCAGCCGCTCCAGCGCCACCTCGTAGTCCAGCGGGCAGAGGATGTCGAGCTTGCCCAGGCTAAGCCAGCGGCGCCACTCTTGCCCCACGCTAAGCGCGCTGCGCTCGGGCTCGGGGAAAATCGTCGCCGCGACAAGCGAGCCGGGGCGCGTCTGGTGCGCCGTGTCAGCCAGCGCGCCGAGGGCATCGGCGAGCGTCGTTTGCAAAAATCGGCGAAAATCCCCTTGAAGCAGCCCCACCGAGACGTCCGCGGGCCAGGAGCCCACGGCGCTTTGCCGCTGCTTTTCAAACCGCTCGCGGCAAGCGTTGCAGAAGCAAAACGCCTGGTTAGGCAGGCGCACGAAGTCGAGCACCACGCCGGCCAGGTCGTACTTGCTCAAAAGCTCGCGCAGCACGTCGCCGGCGAGCTTTACGTTTTCCTCGCGCGAGGGGCAGAGCCAGCAAAGCTGCTGGCCCTGGGCGTTGCGCACGAGGCGGTCCTCCGCGCGGAGCTGCGCGGCGCGCTCGTCCGCGGCGTCGAGGGCGTAAAAGACGGCGTGCCAGGCGAAAACGTCCAGCCCCGCCTCGGCCGCCGCGCGCAGGCACTCGGCCAGGGGGTCGCCTTTCGGCGCATCGGGGGCGCGGGGGAGCACCGCGCTGGGATAGTAGGCGTGCGCCGCGCTTGAGGTGTAAACGAAGATCGCGTTAAACCCCGCCTGGGCAATGGCCCGCGCCTGCTCCTCCCACGTCCTCTCCGGGACAACGTGGCACCACACCGCGCGGAGCTCGCCCTGCCGCGCGGAAAACGTCGCCGCATATGCCGCGCGAAGAAGCTTGCGCGCGCGCACGGCCGCGGCAATGACCTGGGCGAACTCGCCGCTGGCGAGCAATTGTCGCGCCTCGTCATAGGCCTCGAGCGCTTGGTTTACGGCCAGCCTAAGCTCCTCGCGGCCCGCGCGCTGGGCACAGTCGCGAAGGTAGGGGTCGAGGGCGTCGATTCCCCGTGCGGAGAAGCGGCCGAGCTTGCCCGCGGCGGCGAGCAGTTGCGCGGCGATGTGAGGCAAAAGCTGGCCATCGAGCGCCCCCAGCGCTGCGGCGAGAAGCTGCATCGCGCCGTCGGGATCGCCCGGGGCAAGCTCGCTGGACAAAGCCACGGCCTTCGGGCAAACGACGCCAAAGGCAAGGCCCGTGCCCTCGCCCGCGGCCGTCTTCCACTGGCCAAACTCCTTCGCTTGCTCGCCGCCGTAGCGAACGAGGATTTTGGGCGACTGCTCGATCCGCGCGGGGCAGCTCGCAAACGGCGGGGAGGGGATCTCCGCGGCGGTTGGGGCGGGGGAGGGGAGTTCTGCGCCGCGCACGTTTAGCCCGACGATCTCCGCCACGCGCGCGTCTACATCGCCCAAAAGGAGCAGTTTTCCCCCGCTGCGCACGAACGCGGCAATGGCTTGGACATCGCCTTGGGAAAACTCGCGCCCGCGGACAATGGCCAGCCGGGGGCGCTTGTCCTCCTGCGCGGCGGTGAGGGCGCTCGCCTGGCGCATGAGGGTTAGCCCGAGGGGGCGAAGCGCGCGCTCCAGGCACTTTTCCCCAAGCTTGCTCGCCGAGCGTCCGACGAGCAAGCCCACCGGCCGCTGCGCGCAGGCGCAGGCCGCCCAGCACAGCGCGGCAACGAGGGCCAGGAGCCTAGAGAATCTTAACATTGAGCAGGTCCTGGACATCGAGCATGCCGATCGGTCGGCCGTCGTCGTCGACCACGGGGAGGTTGTCCCATTTGTTCTCGTGGAGAATGCGCAGGGCTTCCGTGGCCAGGCGGTAGCTCTCGATGCTCGTGGGCGAGGGGGTCATTACCTCGCCCACCTTGCGCTGGAGGAGGTCTGGGGTGCGCATGAGGTGCCGACGCAAGTCGCCGTCGGTAAACAGGCCGACAAGCCGGCCCGCGTCGTCAACGACGCTAACCACGCCCGCGCTGCCCGCCACGGTCATCACGCGGAGGGCCTCGGCGACGGTGGCCTCGGTGCTCACCACGGGGTTGCTCTCGCCCGTGCGCATAATATCGCTTACCCTAAGCAGCTTGCGCCCCAGCTCGCCCCCGGGGTGAAAGTGGACGAAGTCGCGCGGGGTAAACTGGCGCCTGTCCATGACCGTGACAGCAAGCGCGTCGCCCAGGGCAAGCGTTGCTGTGGAGCTCGTCGTGGGGGTAAGGTTTAGCGAATCCGCCTCGCGGGGAACGGTGCAGTCCAGGACGATGTCCGCAAGCTCGGCAAGGCGCGACTTTAAGTCGCCGACCATGGCGATTACCGGCACGCCCACGGCCTTGGCGTAGGGGATCATGCTTAGCACTTCGTTTGTCTTTCCCGACTTAGAGATCGCCAAAAGCACATCGCCTTTGACAAGCATACCGAAGTCGCCGTGGTGCGCCTCGGCGGGGTGCAAAAACAGCGCCGGCGTGCCCGTGCTCGCGAACGTCGAGGCGATCTTCCGCGCGATGCTCCCGGACTTGCCGATGCCCGTGACCACCACGCGGCCCTCGCAGCGGAGGATCGCCTCCACGGCCTTGTCGAAGCTCGGGCCGAGACGCTCGGCGAGGGAGAGGATGGCCTCCGCCTCCTCGCGCAGCACGCGCTTGCCCCGTTCCCTCACTGCCCCGCCTCCTCGGGCGCTGTTTTGCGCGTCGCTTGCGGGGTGCGCAGCCCCATGCGACGCAGGGCAATGCGCTCCGCGATGCGCATTAGCTTGTTACCGAAAAACTCCCTGCTTGTGTACGGTCTGACGAGGATCGTTGTCAACCCCACCCAGTTCCCTCCGAGCACATCGGTAAACAACTGGTCACCCACCGCGGCGACGCGTTCCGCGGGTAGGGCCAGCCGCCGCAGCGCCCGGCGATAGCCCCAGGGCCAGGGCTTAGATGCCCAAGCGATCGCCGGCAGGCCCAGCCGCTCGCCCACCTCGCGCACCCGCCGCGGGGCGCGCGAGTTGCTCAAAATTATCAGCCTAACGCCCGCCGCGCGCATCTCCTCCAGCCAGCGCCGCACCGCCGGCCCCACGTCGCGCTCGCGCCACGAGGTGAGCGTGTTGTCCAGGTCGACGATCAACCCCTCCAGCCCCCTCTCCCGCAACCAGCGCGGGGTTATCTCAAGCACCGAGTCCAGGTAATAGTCTGGCCGGAGGACGCTCACCCCGCGGAGACCTCCTCCGCTGCGCGCAGGTGCTCCTCGAACGTGCGTGAGAAAATGTGCCCTCCGTCGCCCCGCGCGCGGAAGTACAAATAGTCGGTGTTCGCGGGGAAAACGACCGCGCGCACGCTCGCCTCGCCCGGGCTGCAAATGGGCCCCGGGGGTAGCCCGCGGTGCACGTATGTGTTGTATGGCGAATCTACCGCCAGGTCGGCCTCGGTGAGCGGCCGCTGCTCGCCCAGGATATAGTTTATCGTGGCGCACGACTCGAGCAGCATCCCCATGCGCAGGCGCTTGATGAATACCTGGGCGATGATCGGCCGCTCCTCGTCCAGCTTTGCCTCGCGCTCGACGATCGAGGCCAGGGTAACCACTTCGTGCAGCGACCGCCAGCCCTGCTTCTTCGCCCGCGCCCAGTAGCGGTCGGCGACCTTCTCTTTAAACCGCGCGAGCATTACCCCGGCCACTTCCTCAGGCGTTGCGCGATAGGGCACGCGGTAGGTATCGGGAAACAGGTAGCCCTCCAGGGAATCCGCCGGGATCTCAAACGGGGCGGAGCGCGCCGCCCGAGGCGAGCGCGCATAGCGCAGGAACTGCTCCGCGCGGCAGATTCCCTCGTGCTCAAGCCGCGCGGCAATTTGGGCCAGGGTAAACCCCTCGGGGATGGTAAACTGGCGGGTCGCCGTCTTGCCCGAGGCAATTAGCTTTATGATCTCCGGCGAGCTCATCGCCGCGCTGACAAGATAGTCTCCGGCGACGAAATGCCGCGTATAGCCGCCGAGCCTTGCGGCAAGGACAAATGCCCGCGCGCTGCGGATTAGCCCCTGCTCTTGCAAGCACTCGGCGATCGCCCGCGCGGAGCTCCCCGGGGCAATGGTCACCAGGACCTGCTCTGCCTGTCCCTCGTCCACGGGGCGCAGCGCGCGGAAATACCATAAAGCGACAATGCCGGCGCAAAGCGCAGCCGCCACGGCAAGGGACAGGAAAACGCGCAGGGCAAAGCGCATGTTGTGCTCCTCCGACCCACCAGGGACCTATTGTAGCAGAACCGCGCCCGCGCGGGCGGGGCGGCAAAGCAACAGGCCGCCCTAGCCGCCGGGGCTGCGCGCCGCGCTCGCCTGCGGCGCGGCAAAACCGGCCGGCGAGAAGGAAATATTCCCCTTGCCTAGTAGATAACGACGAGGTAGGATGATTGATGACATAGCCACCTTTTAAATCGGTCCAGCGAGGCCGGCAAGGGTGGCGGAGGTGTTTGCGTGTGTACGAGCCCTCTTGCCGGCCGGCGAGAGGGCTTTTTTAGCGCAAATGACCGCACACGCCAGCGGTAGGCGACGAGCGCGCAGCGTCCAGATTATGGACGCCGACGACGTGCGCCGCTGCTTGGTGCGCATGGCTCACGAAGTTATTGAGCGCAACAAGGGCGCGCGCGACGTTGTCGTTTTGGGCATTCGCCGCCGCGGCGTGCCCCTCGCCCGGCGCCTCGCCGAGCTCATCGGGCGCATTGACGGCACGAAGGTTCCCGCGGGCGCCGTTGACCCACGTCCCCACCGCGACGATGTCGCCCAGCGCGGCGCGCCGGAGATCCCCGAAAACGACGTCCCCGTGGACATTAACGACAAGGTCGTCGTCCTCGTGGACGAGGTGCTCTATACCGGGCGCACGGTGCGCGCGGCGATGGACGCGCTCATTGAGTTCGGCCGGCCGCGCGCCGTGCAACTGGCCGTGCTTGTAGACCGCGGGCACCGCGAGCTGCCTATTAGCCCGGACTTCGTCGGCCGAAATATCCCTACGCGGAGAACCGAGCGCGTTACCGTGCTGCTGGACGAGATAGACGGCACGGAGGGCGTGTTCGTGGAGGACGAGGCACAGTGAGCGACGAGCAGCGGGTAAACTTGCTCATTCGCAACGCAAACGTCGTTTGGCCCGAGCAGGAGATGAACGTCCGCGCGAACGTGCTTGTGCGCGACGGCGTGCTCGAGGGGCTGGGGCCCGATGTAGAATGCACCGACCTGCCCGAGCTGGACGGCGAGCGCTTGCTCGTCACCCCCGCGTTGGTTGACATTCACGTGCACTTCCGCGTTCCGGGCCAAGAGCACAAGGAGAACTTCATTACCGGCGCCGCTGCGGCCGCCGCGGGTGGCTTCGGCTCCGTCGTGTGCATGCCGAACACGATCCCGGCGATCGACAACGCCGCGCTCGCCCGGGCGGTGCTCGCTCGCGCAGCGGAGGAGAGCCCCTACGTTAAGGTGTTCCTCCTCGGCGCGGCGACCGTGGGCAATAAGTGCGAGGAGCTTACCGACTACGCGGGCTTGAAGGCCGCGGGGTGCCTTGCCGTTACCGACGACGCGTTCGCCGTCCAGGACGAGGGGCTAATGCGTCGCGCGCTCGAGCGCTGCGCGGAGTGCGGCATACTTTTCGTGAGCCACGCCGAGGACTACGAGCTTACCGGCGACGGCATTATCCACGACGGCTGGGCGGCGCGCCGCATGGGCATCCCGGGGATCCCCAGCGCGGCGGAGGCCGTTGCTGTGGAGCGCAACGCGCGGCTCGCCCAGGAAACCGGCGCGCGGCTGCACCTGATGCACCTGAGCGCCGCGGAGTCCGTGGAGCACGTGCGGCGGGCGAAGGCCGCCGGGGTGGCGCTTTCCGCGGAGGTTACCCCGCACCACCTGGCGCTTACCGAGGAGGTCGTCGTGGCCCAGGGGCCTAACGCCAAGATGAACCCTCCGCTGCGTTCGGAGGAGGACCGCCAAGCTCTGCGCGAGGCCCTCGCCGACGGGACGATCGACATCGTGGCCACCGACCACGCCCCGCATACGCCGCAGGAGAAGCAGCGGGGAATCGTGGAGGCCCCGTTTGGGGTAATCGGCCTGGAGACGGCCATGGCCGTGTGCTACACGGAGCTTGTGGAGACGGGGCTAATGTCGCTCGAGGACCTCGTTGCGCGGTTTACCACGCGCCCCGCGGAGATCATTGGTATCGAGCCGCATGGCTTGCGCGTGGGCCAGGGGGCGTCGCTGGCGGTATTTGAGCGGGGGAGCTTTGTTGTCGACGAGTCGTGGATAAAGTCTAACGGGCGCAACAGCCCGTTTTTCGGCTATACGGCGCGGCTGCGCCCGTTGGCGACGGTTTTGCGGGGGGTTTACCGCTACCGCCGGCCGCTTGGGGGAGACGGCGGCGAAGACGTTTAGCGCGGCCGTCGGCGGCGCGAAATGGAGGAAAAGATGAAAGCCTACCTCGCGCTGGAAGATGGGCTGGTGTTCGAGGGCGAAAGCTTCGGCGCCCGCGGCACACGCACGGGCGAGGTCGTGTTTAACACAAGCATGACCGGCTACCAGGAAATCCTCACCGACCCCTCGTACAAGGGCCAGATCGTTACCATGACCTACCCGCTGATCGGCAACTACGGCGTAAACCGCAAGGATGTGGAATCGCCCCGGTCGTTTGTCGAGGGGTTTGTCGTTAAGGAATATTGCCCCTATTACTCCAACTGGCGCGCGGAGATGAGCCTCGGGGAGTATCTCAAGCGCGAGGGGATAATCGGCATTCAAGGGATCGACACCCGCGCGCTAACCAAGCACATTCGCACGCACGGGTTCAAAAAGGGCGTTATCTCCACGGAGATCTCCGACCACCGCGAGCTGGTGCGCATTGCGCGGGAGAGCCCGGGGCTGAGCGGGCGGGATCTTGTGCGCGAGGTAACATGCGAGGCGCCGTTTGAGTGGCGCGGCGACCCGGACGGCGACCACGGCGGGGCGGGGCGGCGCGACCAACTGCGCCTGGCGCTGACGCGGCGGCACGCGTTTGAGGCGCCGGTGAGCGATCCGCTGGAGCTTCCCCCGTCCTATCGCTCGCCGGAGCCGCTGCACGTGGTGGCCATGGATTTTGGGATAAAGTTCAACATCCTGCGCCGGCTCGCCGCTTACGGCTGCCGCATTACCGTCGTCCCCGCGACGGCGAGCGCCGACGACATCCTCCGCCTGGAGCCCGATGGGCTGTTTTTGTCCAACGGCCCGGGCGACCCCCAGGACGTGCCCTATGCCGTAAAAACGGTGCAAAAGCTGCTCTATCGCCTGCCCATCTTCGGGATCTGCCTCGGCCATCAAATCCTCGGGCTGGCCTTCGGCGGGCGGACGTTTAAGCTAAAGTTTGGCCACCACGGCGGAAACCAGCCCGTGAAGAACCTGGAAACGGGCACTGTGGAGATAACCGCGCAAAACCACGGCTTTGCCGTTGACGTGGAGAGCATCCGCGACGCCGGGGTAAAGCTCACGCACATTAACCTAAACGACGACACGGTGGAGGGAATGCGCCACGAAGTCCTCCCCGTGTTCTCCGTGCAGTATCACCCCGAAGCCTCCCCCGGGCCGCACGACTCGGACTATCTGTTCCGCAACTTCGTCTACTCGATGCTGGAAAGAGGGTAGCGGAATGCCCAAGCGCACGGACCTGAAAAAGATCCTCATCATCGGCTCGGGGCCGATCGTTATCGGCCAGGCGTGCGAGTTCGACTACTCCGGCACGCAGGCGTGCAAGGCCCTGCGCGCCGACGGCTACGAGGTAATTCTCGTTAACAGCAACCCGGCGACGATTATGACCGACCCCGAAATGGCCGACCGCACGTATATCGAGCCCCTCACCGTGCGCACGTTGGAGCGGATTATCGCCATGGAGCGCCCCGACGCCCTGCTCCCCACGCTGGGCGGGCAGACGGGGCTGAACTTGGCCATGGAGCTCTCCGAGCGCGGCGTCCTGGCCCGCTATAACGTGGAGATGATCGGGGCCAAGCGCAAGGCGATAAAGAAAGCCGAGGACCGCGAGCTGTTTAAGGACGCGATGAAGGCCGCCGGGCTCGAGGTCCCCGCGAGCGGCTTGGCCTATAACATCAGCGGGGCGGAGAAGATCGCCAAAGAGATCGGCTTTCCCGTAATCATCCGCCCCTCGTCGACGCTCGGGGGCACGGGTGCGGGCATCGCCCGCAACGTCGAGGAGCTGCGCGAGATCGTCGCCCGCGGGCTCGATGAGTCGCCGTTTAACGAGGTGCTTATTGAGGAGTCCGTTATCGGCTGGAAGGAATTCGAGCTTGAGGTAATGCGCGACTCCGCGGACAACGTCGTCATCGTCTGCTCCATCGAGAACTTCGACCCCATGGGCATCCACACCGGCGACAGCATTACCGTGGCCCCCGCCCAGACGCTTACCGATAAAGAGTATCAGCGGATGCGCGACGCGGCGATCCGCGTGATCCGCGAGATCGGCGTGGAGACGGGCGGGAGCAACATTCAGTTCGCCATTCACCCGAAAACGGGGCGCATGGTGGTTATCGAGATGAACCCGCGCGTGTCGCGCAGCTCGGCGCTGGCCTCGAAGGCCACGGGGTTCCCCATCGCCAAGATCGCGGCCAAGCTCGCCGTGGGCTATACCTTGGACGAGATCCCCAACGACATCACCCACGAGACGCCGGCGTCGTTCGAGCCGACGATCGACTACTGCGTGGTTAAGATCCCACGCTGGGCGTTTGAGAAATTCCCCGAGGCAGACACCACGCTGCACACGCAGATGAAGTCCGTGGGCGAGACGATGGCCATCGGGCGGACGTTTAAGGAGGCCCTGCAAAAGGGCCTGCGCTCGCTGGAGCAGGGGCGCTATGGCCTGGGCGCCGACGGCAAGGACGAGGACTGGCGCTCGATGCCTCTGGAGAAGATCGAGGAGAAGCTTCGCGTGCCCAACCCCGACCGGCTGTTTTACATCCGCTATGCCCTTAAGCGAGGGCTGAGCGTGGAGCGCATTCACGAGCTAAGCTATATCGACCCCTGGTTTTTGCACAACATCGCCGAGATCGTCCAGATGGAGGAGGAGCTCGCCGGCGAGTCGCGCCAGCTTGCCCTGCTCCCCGCGGAGGACGAGACCGAGCGCCTGCGCCGAGCAAAGCAGTTTGGGTTTTCCGACGTGCAAATCGCCCACCTTACCGGAAAGACGGAGAAGGAGGTGCGTCGGCGGCGGAAGGAGCTGGGGATTGCCCCCGCGCTAAAGCTTGTCGACACCTGCGCCGCGGAGTTTGTCGCTTATACCCCGTACTATTACAGCACCTACGAGCAAGAGGACGAGGCGCGGATTAGCAAAAAACGCAAGATTATGATCCTGGGCAGCGGGCCGAACCGCATCGGCCAGGGGATCGAGTTCGACTACTGCTGCTGCCACGCCGCGTTTGCCCTCAAAGAGGACGGCTACGAGACGATTATGGTGAACTCCAACCCGGAGACGGTGAGCACCGACTACGACACCTCGGACAAGCTATACTTCGAGCCCCTCACCCTCGAGGACGTGCTGAACATCATCGACAAGGAAAAGCCGGAGGGCGTAATCGTCCAGTTCGGCGGGCAAACGCCGCTGAACCTCGCCCGGCCCCTCGCCGACGAGGGCGTAAACATTATCGGAACAAGCGTGGAGAGCATCGAGCGCGCCGAGGACCGCAAGCACTTTAAGGAGATGCTGCAAAAGCTCGGCCTGCGCCAGCCGGCGAACGGGACGGCGACGTCGCTCGAAGAGGCGCGCAAAGTGGCCGCCGAGGTGGGCTATCCCGTGGTCGTCCGGCCCTCGTTTGTCCTCGGCGGGCGGGCGATGGAGATCGTCTACAGCGAGGAGCAGCTCGACCACTACATGGCCCTCGCCGTCGAGGCCTCGCCCGAGCACCCCGTGCTCATCGACCACTTCCTCGAGGACGCGATCGAGATCGATGTCGACGCTGTCGCCGACGGCGAGCGCGTGGTTATCGGGGGGATTATGGAGCACATCGAGGAGGCGGGCATTCACTCCGGCGACAGCGCCTGTGTCCTGCCCCCTTATAGCCTGAGCGAGGAGGAGCTGGAGTCCGTGCGCGAGGCGACCTATGCCCTTGCGCGCGAGCTTAACGTGGTCGGCCTGATTAACGTGCAGTACGCGATTAAGGGCGACAACCTTTATGTCCTCGAGGTCAACCCGCGCGCCTCGCGCACCGTGCCCTTTGTAAGCAAGGCCATCGGCGTTCCCTTGGCTAAGATCGCCGCGCGGGTAATGGCCGGCAAAACGCTTAAAGAGCTGGGGTTTACCAAAGAGGTGGAGATCGCCCACACCGCGGTAAAGTGCCCCGTGTTTCCGTTTAACAAGTTCGTCGGCGTCGACCCTGTGCTCGGGCCGGAGATGCGCTCCACGGGCGAGGTCATGGGGATCGACATGGACTTCGGGCGGGCCTATGCCAAGGCCTATATCGCCGCGGGGCACAACGTCCCCCTCCGTGGGAAGGCGTTTATCAGCGTAAAAAACAGCGACAAGCGCGCGATTATCTTCATCGCCAAGCGCCTGGTAGACTTGGGCTTTGAGCTGGTGGCTACCAAGGGCACGGCCAAGGCCCTTTCCCGCAACGGCATGGAGGCCACGGTCGTCCACCGCGTAAGCGAGGCCAAGCCCAACGTTTTGGACCTCATGGACGCCGGCGAGATCGACTTGATCATCAACACGCCCTCGGGCCGCGTGCCTAAGGAGGACCAGGCGCGTATCCGCTGCAAGGCGGTAAACCTGGGCGTAACGTTCGTGACGACCATCTCCGGGGCGATGGCCTGCGTGGCGGGGATCGAGGCCCTGCTCAAGGGGGGCATGCACGTGAAGGCCCTGCAGGACTACCACGCCGCGGTCTCCGCGCCCGACGACCGCGGCCGCGTGCACGTCTCGCAATACGCGATAATCTAGGCGATTTCGCCTGCACGGGGAGCAAGCTGTGGCAAACTTCGCAGACAGGCTGCATCGGGCAATCGCCGCGAAAAGCTCCAGGGTCGTCGTTGGCCTGGACCCCGACTTTACCCGCCTGCCCGAGCGCGTCGCTCCGCGAACCGACGACCCGCGCACCGTGGGCGGGGCAATTGAGCGCTTTTGCCTGGAGATTATCGAGGCCGTGGCCCCCTATTGCGTGGCCGTAAAGGCCCAAGCGGCGTATTTCGAACGGCTGGGCGGGGCGGGGTGGCTTGTGCTCGAGCGCGTGGTTAAGCGCGCGAAGGACCACGGCCTGCTTGTTATCCTCGACGCCAAGCGGGGGGACATCGGCTCCACCTCCGTGGCCTATGCCCAGGGGTTGCTCGGCCGGCCGCCGCAGGTCAAGGGCGAGCTGCTCGCCGACGCCGTCGACGCGCTTACCGTTAACCCCTACCTGGGCAGCGATGGAGTAAAGCCGTTTATCGCAGCCGCCGCGGAGCGCGACAAGGGCGTGTTTGTGCTTGTGAAAACGTCAAACCCCTCCTCGGCCGAGCTGCAGGACCTGCGCCTGGCGCAAACGGGGGAGATGGTCTATCAGGCGGTGGGCCGTCTTGTCGCGCAGTGGGGGGAGGATCTCGTCGGCGAGTGTGGGTATTCAGCAGTCGGCGCGGTCGTCGGGGCGACGCACCCCGAGGCCGCGGCGCGGCTGCGCGAGCTTATGCCGCGGGTGCCGTTTTTGGTTCCCGGCTTTGGCGCCCAAGGCGCCGGGCCAGAGGACATCAAGCCTTGTTTCGACGCCCAGGGGCGCGGCGCGGTGGTTAACTCCGCGCGCGGGATAATCTTCGCCTGCGAGCGCGAGCCATATCTCTCGCGCTTTGGCCCGGCGCGCTTTGCCGAGGCTGCCGCGGCGGCCTGCGACGACATGCGCTGCGCGATCAACGACGTTCTGGGCCTGGCCGCCGAGCGGAGGGACAGCCAGTGAAGCACTTCGTCTCCATGCGCGACTTCTCCAACGAGGAGCTGAACGACCTGTTCGACCTCGCCGACCGCCTGTGCGACTTCAGCGCTATTGACGTGGAGACGGTGATCGGCATCGTCAACGATTTCGTCACCGAGCGGGGCATCGGAGGGATCATGCGCCCGGGGCAGATTATGGCCTCCATGTTCTACGAGCCCTCCACGCGCACGAGGCTTTCGTTCGAAGCGGCAATGCACCGCCTGGGGGGAAAGGTCATTGGCTTCTCCGACGTGCGCACGACCTCCGTGGCTAAGGGCGAGACGCTCGCCGATACCGTGCGCATCGTCAACGGCTACGCCGATGTGCTGGTTATTCGCAACCCGTGGGAGGGCTCGGCGCTGGTCGCCGCGCTGCACTCCCAGGCGCCGGTGATCAACGCCGGCGACGGCGGGCGCGAGCACCCCACGCAGTGCCTGGTGGACCTGTTTACCCTGCGTCGGGAGAAGGGGCGGATCGAGGGGCTGCGCGTGGGCCTGCTCGGCGACTTAAAGTTTGGGCGCACGGTGCACTCCCTCGCCCAGGGCCTGGCGCGTTTTGGCGCGGAGGTCGTCTGCATCTCGCCCGAGCCCCTGCGCATGCCCCGGCGCGTGCTCGACTTCGTGGAGCAGCTCACCGGCCGCCGCCCCGCGGAGGTCGCCCAGCCCGAGGAGGTCCTCGACCAGCTCGACGCCCTCTACGTTACGCGCATCCAAAGGGAGCGCTTCGACGACCCCGCGGAATACGAGGCGCTCAAGGGGTGCTATGTGGTAACCAGCGCCATGATGCGCAACGCCCGCGCGGACACTATCGTCCTCCATCCCTTGCCGCGGGTGGACGAGATCGCCCCGGAGTTCGATAGCGACCCCCGCGCGGCGTATTTCCGCCAGGCGCACTACGGCGTGCCCACGCGCATGGCTCTGCTCGGGATTATGCTCGCGCGGGCCGAGGCCGAGGAAAAATGGGAGCCGGACTGGCCCGAGGACGCCCGCTGCGTCGTCTCGCAAAAGAGGCTGTGCGACAACCCCCGCTGCGTCACCGCGTTTGAGCCGCACCTGGAGTTCCGCCTGGAGCGGCTGGACGACGGCCAGCTCCGCTGCGTTTACTGCGACGCCCTCGTAGAGCAGCGCGAGCTTAAGCTCGAGGCAAAGTAGGGAGGGCGCGGTGCATCATCTCCTCGCCCGGATAACGAGCAAACACGCCTGCGCACAGGGGGCCTGGGAGATCGTTCTCCACGCGCCGGAGATCGCGCGCTGCGCGGCGCCCGGGCAGTTCGTGCACGTTCGCCCGCCAGGGGTGGGTTGCGATCCCTTGCTTCGCCGGCCGTTGGCTATCGCCCGCGCCGAGGGCGATTCGCTTGTGCTCATCGTAGATGTCGTGGGGCGGGGGACGAGGGCCCTCGCCGCGCGCCGCCCGGGCGACGAGGTTGATCTCATCGGCCCGCTGGGCAATGGCTGGCCGGCGCTCGAGGGTGTTTCCGGCCCCATCGCCCTCGTCGCTGGGGGCACGGGGGTCGCCTCGCTAATGTCCTTTCACCACGCGTTTGCGGATAAGCTCCGCCTGCACCCGCTACTCGGGGCGCGCACGGCGCAGCGCCTGCTCGGCGCGGAGTACTTTCGCCAAGCGCCAAACACGCGCTTGGCCACCGACGACGCAACCGCGGGGTTTTGCGGAACGGTGGTCGAGCTTCTGCGCCAGGCGTGGGACGAGATTCGGCCGCAGGCGGTCCTCGCCTGCGGGCCCGAGGCCATGCTCGCCGCGGTGGCCGAGCTGGCGCGCCAGCGCGGCGTTTGCTGCTACGTCTCCCTGGAGCAGCGCATGGGCTGTGGGTTTGGGGTGTGCATGGGCTGCGCCGTGCCGCTTGCCCGTGGAGGCTATGCTCGCGTGTGCGTCGATGGCCCGGTGTTCGAGGCTGCGGAGGTGGCTTGGGAGTGACACCCGACACAACGGTGCGCATCGGCAGCCTAACCATGCGCAACCCGGTGATGGTCGCCTCGGGCACCGCGGGCTATGGCGAGGAGCTCGCCCGGTGGTTTCCGCTAAGCGAGCTCGGCGCGCTCGTGGTTAAGGGGACGACGCTTGCCCCGCGCGCGGGCAACCCTCCGCCCCGCGTGTGGGAGACGCCCGCGGGAATGCTTAACGCGATTGGCCTGCAAAACGACGGGCTGGAGGGCTTTCTCGAGCGTCGGCTGCCCCGGCTGCGCGAGCACGACGTGCCCGTTATCGTGAACATCGCCGGGGAGACGCCGGAGGAGTTCGCGGAGCTTGCTCGGCGGCTCGACGCCGCCGACGGCGTGGCAGCGCTGGAGCTTAACGTCTCCTGCCCCAACGTGAAGGCGGGAGGCATGATGTTTGGCCGGTCGCCCGAGGCCGTGGCCGAGGTCACGCGACTCGCGCGCGCACAGACGCGCCTGCCGCTGCTCGTTAAGCTCTCCCCTAACGTTACGGACATTGTGGAGGTCGCCTGCGCCGCGGCGGAGGCGGGCGCCGATGGCCTGTCGCTGGTGAACACGTTCCTCGCCATGGCCATTGACGTGCGCACGCGCCGCCCGCGGCTGGCCAACGTTACCGGTGGGCTCTCCGGCCCGGCCATTCGGCCCATCGCCGTGCGCATGGTCTGGGAGGTGGCCCAGGCCGTGGATCTGCCCATCGTCGGTATGGGCGGGATTATCTCCGCCGACGACGCGCTGGAGTTCATCATCGCCGGGGCAAGCGCCGTAGCTGTCGGGACGGCAACGTTCGTCAACCCGCGCGCCGCGGTCGAGGTCGCCCGGGGCATCCGCCGCTACCTCGAGGAGCAAGGCATCGCCCGCATTGCCGACCTTGTGGGCAGCTTGCAAATTCCCGAACAGGAGAAGGGCGAGGAGCAATGACCGAGCAAGAGGTGCTGGGTATTTTCGAGCAAACCGGCGCGATTATGCACGGCCACTTTAAGCTTACCTCGGGAATGCACAGCGACGTATACGTGGAGAAGTTTCGCATTTTAGAGTGGCCGGAGCATACCGCGGCGCTCTGCCAGGAGATCGCCTCGCGGTTTGCCGGCGAAGGGGTGGACCTCGTCGTGGGGCCCGCGGTCGGGGGGATATTGATCGCCTATGAAACGGCGCGCGCGCTCGGCTGCCGAGCGATCTATGCCGAGCGCGAGGGGGGCAAGCTCACCTTCCGCCGCGGGTTTCGCATAGAGCCCGCGCGCCGCGTGCTCGTCGTGGAGGACATTACCACGACCGGAGGGTCGATTCGCGAGGTTTTAGATCTTGTTCGCGGGCGCGCGGAGATCGTGGGCATCGGCTGTTTTGCCGACCGCAGCGGCGGTGCGGCGCAGTTTGACGTGCGCTTTGAGCCACTTGTCACATTAGACATGCCAAAGTACGATCCAAGTGAGTGCCCTCTGTGCCAGCAGGGCGTGCCGTTAACCGAGCCGGGAAGCCGGGGCCTCGCCTGAGCCGCTCGCTGCCGGAGTGCGCCGCGGGAAAGGTCGCTATGGGTACCTCTACGTCGCAACGCTCGCCGAACACTCCCGAGTGGCGCAGCGTACGCGATCTCTACCGCAAAAAGCCTATCAGCGGACGGACTGTCGTCAGCGCCATCGCCCGCGCGGTAAGCGACGAGTTCGTGCGCGACATGGCTGGCGAGGCGCCTGCGCTATGCCTTGCCGCGGCGGTGCGCGAGCCACCCTCGGCGGAGGAGGTCTCGCGCAGCCCGGCGGCGGCCTGCGCCCGGTTCTACGAGTCTGTGCGCGCGGCCATTTTCCACAGCACCTCGCGCCAGGCGGAGCTCGCCCTAGAGGCCGCCCAGCGCCTGCTCTTGCGCGGCGCCCAGCGGGGCGACCCCGCGCAGCGCACGCGCGAGTTCCTCGCGGAGTACCTCGCGGCGACGTTCGCCTACCTCTGCGCCCGCGATGCCTCGGACTTTGTCGGCGGCGAGGGCCTGGCCACCGTGGGCGAGGAGCACGAGCTGCTCGACCAAGTGCGCCAGATTACCCTCGAGGCGGGCCGCGCCGCGGAGGTCGACGCCCTCGTCGAGCTGTGCACCGCGCGCCAGGTGGAGCTGCGCGAGTTGCAGGCCGCGCTGCTTGCCGTGCTTACTGCGGTGTTCTCCGCGCTGCGCCGGGGGGTGGCCCGCGGATGAGCCACCGGGTAATTGGCATCGCGGGTTTCCCCAGGGAGCGGCTCGCCGCGTTCGACGACTCCCCGGACACCCTCGTGCTCATCGACTGCCGCGGCCCGCGCCGCGCCGTTACCCTGGGCCTCGACGAGCTTACCAAAACCATCGGCCGCCCCTTGCGCGAGGTCGAGCTCGACCTGTTGGAGATCGCCGCGGTGATCTTTTCCAGCGACCAGTGCGTCCTGCGCGGGCCAAACGAGGCTTGGGTGCGCGATATGTGGTATCACTTCCCCGTGCGCGACGCGGAGCGCTGGCGCGAGGTGCAGGGGCTGCTTCTTTCTCTGGTGCACCTGGCGACGTGGGACCGCATTCACGTGGAGCTCGTCCCTGCGGAGGATCCCGTCCCTCCGCCGGCCTTGCCCAAGGGTGCGCGGCCTGCGGAGGTCGATTGTGTGTGCCTGCTCTCCGGCGGGTTGGACTCGTTCGCCGGGGCGACGATGCTCCTGGCGAGCGAGCGCCGGCCGGCGTTTGTCATCCATCGCACGGGCAACCCCGCGGTGCACGCCGCCCAAGACGCCGTGCTCGAGGCCCTGCGCACGCTGGCCCCGCGGGGCGAGATCGTCGCCGTGCGTGTGCCCGTTCATGCCTCGCGCGTTGCCGACCCGGAGTTCCCCCTTCCTCCACCGGAGGAGCGCGAGAACAGCCAGCGCTCGCGCTCGCTGCTCTACCTATCCCTCGCTTGCGTGGTCGCCGTGGCGCTCGAGGTGGAGGAGGTTTACGTTTGCGAAAACGGGATTCTCGCGCTGCATGTGCCGCTTGCCCCGAGCCGCGTGGGGAGCCAAAGCACGCGCACGGCACACCCGCGCCTGCTCTCGCTGTTTGCGCGGCTTGCCGCGGAGACGCTGGGGCGCGAGGTTAAGCTGCTCAACCCGTTCGTGGGGCAGACGAAGGGCGAGCTCGTGCGCGACACGCTGCGCCCCTATCACTCGCCGGAGACGATTCGCAAGACTGTGTCCTGCTGGGAGGCGGGGAGGCGGCCGCGGCCGTGCGGTGTGTGCGTGCCTTGCCTAATGCGGCAGTTGGCGTTTGTTTATGCCGGCGTTGGGGCGGAGGTATACGAGTATGAGCTGCTGCGCGAGCCGGCGCGCTATGTGGGCTCCGCGGGCTATCGCAACCTGGTGGACCTGCTTGCCTTGGTGCGCGACTTCGCCGTGCTCAGCGAGCAGCAGCTTCTCTGGCGGCATCCTGCGCTGCTTACCGAGGAGACCCCGCTCGAGGTCGCCTTGGCCACCTATCGGCGCTATGCGCGCGAGGTCATCGCCGCGTTGCGGCAGGAGTTTCCCGAGGCGATGCGCCTGCTGGGCAACCTGTGAGGAGGCCTGGCGGTGAAAATTGCCCTAATCGGCCCCCCGGCAAGCGGGAAGACAACGCTGTTTAAGCTGCTCATCGGCCCCGAGGGGAGCTTTACCCAGGTCTCCGTGGGTGGCCGCCAGGCGAGCTTGGGCACGGTTAAAGTGCCCGATGAGCGGCTCGATTTCTTGTTCGAGCTCCTCAAACCTCAGCGCAAGGTGGAGCAGGAGATCGCGTTTTGCGACATGGTGGCCCTCGAGGGCCGCGCGAGCCGGCCTTCGGACGACTACGTGCGCCATATCGGCGACGCCGACGGGTTAAGCATTGTCATCGGCGCCTATGCGCAACCGGGCGACGACGCCGCGGCCGCCGAGGCGCTGGAGAGCGTCGCCCTGGCGCTCATCCTCGCCGACCTAGCGAAGGTCGAGGGCCGTATCGAGCGCCTGCGCAAGGATGTCGAGCGCGGGCGCAAGGAGGCCGCCGAGGAGCTGCCCCTAATGGAGCGTTGCCTGCGCTTGCTCCAGGAGGAGCGGCCCCTGTCGGAGCTCGAAGTATCGCCCGCGGAGCAGGTGGCGCTCCGCGGGTTTCAATTCGTTTCGCAAAAGCCGGCAATGGTCGTGGCAAACATTGCCGAAAGCGACATTGCCCAAGGGCTGCCCGCGCTGCGCGAAGCGGCTGCTCAGCGCGGCTGGCCCTATGTGGAGATCTGCGCGCAGATCGAGCTGGAGATCGCGGGACTGGACGAAGCGGAGCGCGCGTTGTTTTTGAAGGAATATGGCATCGCCCAGCCCGCGCGCGAGCGCTACGTTCGCTGCGCCTACGAGATGCTCGACATCGTCACGTTCTACACGTGCAACGAGCGCGAGGCGCGCGCCTGGGCCATTCCCCGGGGAACTCCCGCGGTGAGCGCCGCGGGCCGCGTGCACAGCGACATGGAGCGCGGGTTTATTCGCGCGGAGGTCGTCTCGATAGACGACCTTAAGCGCGCGGGCTCGCTCGCCGCCTGCCGCGCCCAGGGGCTGCTGCGCATGGAAGGGCGCGAATACGAGGTTGCCGACGGCGACCTCATCCAGTTCCGGTTCAGCGTTTAGGCGAAGCTGCCGCTGGTCTGCGCGCCGTCCCTCTTGCGCAACGTGAGGGGTGGTGACGGTGCCATGCTGCGCAACCTCGGGCTATACCTCGGTGCCGCTGCCGTTGTCGTGGCCCTGGGGCTGATGGTCGCCCAGAGCGTTAAGCCGAACACAGAGCCAAAGCTTCCCCCGCCGCCGATAACCCCTACGCCGTGGAGCCCCCCGCGCGGGGAGGAGCACTTCGCCGAAGACCCCACCGAGGGCAAAGTGCCCTATAGCGAGGACGATCCGTTCGTCCTCCTGAAAACCACGAAGGGCGACATGTATGCCGAGATCTTTCGCTCGCTTATGCCGCGCACGGCGAAAAACTTCCTCCACCTGGTGGAAACAGGGTTTTACAACGGCAGCCCGTTCCACCGCGTTGTCGCCGGGTTTGTCATTCAGGCCGGCGCCGCGGAGGTCCCCCCTGTGCCTCCGCTGGAGTTCGAGGATAGCCCCGTGCTCCACGACCGCGGTGTGCTCTCCATGGCCCGCGTGGCCGGCGACATGGACTCCGCGACAAGTTCGTTTTTCATCTGTCTCGCGCGCGCCCCGCACCTAGACCACCAATATGCGGCATTCGGCCGCGTGTTGGCGGGGATGGAAGTGGCCGACGAGATCGCCCGCGCCGCGGGCGGGGAGGAGTTTCCCGCGCGGCCCGAAAAAATCATCGAGGCGCGCATCGTCTCATGGGACGAGGTGCGCGAGCACATTAGCGCCAAGAGCACGGGGGAGAAGAAGAGCACAGCCCGCGGTCGCGACACGGCGAGCGCTGCAGGGTGAGGCTTTGCCGGCGGGCGCGGTGAACGCCGCGCTGGGCCGTATGTTATAATAATCGGGACAGAGCGCTGGCGGGGGAAGTCAGGGGGCCGAGGCAGCATGGGGCACGCCATGCCCGACGCTGCCGGCCCCTTGTTACTTGTGTGTTGGTAAAATGTTCCAAGAACTGTCAGAGGTGCTCAAGCGCGAGCGGGGAAGCGTCGGCCGCCTCGTGCTCATCCTGGGCAGCGGTATCCCCCTGCGCCCGGACCGCCGGAGCACGGCCCAGCGCGTGGAGGATGCCGCGCTGGACTATATGCTCGACAAATACCCCGCCCTGCGCGAGCTGGAGGGCGAAGCCCAGCGGCAGGCCGCGCTGGAGCGTTTTTCCGAGGAGGATGTCGAGCCCGAGCAAGCGGCGCGCTGGCTTCGGCCGCATTTCGCCGACCTGGAGATCGGCGAGGGGTTCTTGCGCCTGGCGCAGATCATCCGCGAGGGGCACTTTAGCCTCATCTTCTACATGGGCCTGGACGACCTCCTCGAGCGCGCTTTGGAGCACGAACACCTCGTCCCGGAGGAGCAGTATAACCGCGTCGTCGTCGGCCGGCATAGCCGCTCCGAGGTCACCGGCGCGGTAAACGACTCCGCGCGGCTCACGGTGGTCAAGGTCCTGGGCGATGTCGCCGACGGCGTCGCTGCGTTTACCCCGAAGCAGGTGCGCACATACATCCAGCGCGTGGCCCACGTGGTGCACTCCACGACGAGCAAGACGGTGATCTACGTCGGCTACGGCCCGCTGGACGAGCACCTCGTCGCCGCTATCCCACGCAGCGGCGACCGCATTTGGTGGGTTAGCCCGCGCATGCCCACCGACGACCGCGAGCTTTTAGACACGCTCAAGCTTGAGGACCCGGAGCAGCTGGAAAAGCACGAATATCTCCCCCACGTCGTGGAGCTTCTCCGCGCGCGAGCGAGCGAACGCTACGTTATCTCGCGCGAAGACGGCGAGTTCGACCGCTTTTTCTCCGAGCTTTACAACCGCCGCGTGCGCCACGCGCCCGACGTGCGCAAGGGAATACAGCGCAAAAGGGACCTCAAACTCGAGCCCGAGGGCCCCTATAAGTTCCTCGACTACTACGAGCCGCGCGACGCAGACATTTTCTTCGGCCGGGAAAAAGAGGTTGAGCAACTGCTCTCCCTGCTCGAGGACCATCGCACCGTGGTCCTCTTCGGCAAGTCCGGCGTGGGCAAGACCTCGCTCATTAACGCCGGGCTCATCCCCCCGCTTACCGAGCGCGGGACAATCGCTGTGAACGTGCGCCTGCTCGACGATCCATTGTCGCGCATCGCGGAGGAGCTAACGAGCCACGAGTTCGTCCAGCAGTGCGCCGTGCACGTCTCCGCCGAGGAGCCGCTAGACGCCCTGCTGCACAGCGTGCAAGAGGCGTGCCAGGCGCCGATCGTCATTTTCCTGGACCAGTTCGAGGAGTTTTTCACGCGGCTGGGCGACCGCACGCGCGAGCTGTTTATGGGGCAGCTCGCCAAGTGCCTCACCGATGAGAAGCTCGATGTGCGCATCCTATTTTCCGTGCGCGAGGACTTTTTCAGCGAGCTTTATGAGCTGCAGCCGAGCATCCCCTGGATTTTGCACGCCGTGTTTCGGCTGAAGCCGCTAAGCCGGAGCGCGGCGCGCCAGGCGCTCGTGAAACCCGCGGCGAAGTTCGATGTGCGCCTCGAGGAGGCGCTTGTGGAGCGCATTTTGGACGACCTTTACGACGACGGCATTGCCCCCGCGGCGCTGCAGATCGTCTGCCACAGGCTTTATAGCACCCTCGAGGGCCGACGGCGGACGATTAAGCTGAGCACCTATGAGGAGCTGGGCGGCGCGGAGCGCATCCTCGGCCAGCACATGACCTACGTCCTGCAGCAGTTTACCTGGCGCGACCGCGAGACGGCGCGCACCGTGCTTAAGGAGCTCGTGCGCTCGTCGAAAATGAAAGCGCCGCTGCCAGTGGAGAAAATTTGCGCGGACCTTCAGGTAGACCGCTCGCGCATCGAGCGCATCCTGTGGCAGCTCACGGACTATCGCCTCGTGCGCCGCCTAGGCACGGAGCGCGAGCGGCAGTATGAGCTCGTGCATGAGTACCTCGTGGACGAGATCGAAAGCTGGATGTCCAGCGACGAGAAGGCGGTAAAGGACGTTCAGGACCTGCTTGCCCGCGAGCTAAATAACTGGCGCCAGTTTGGCCTAACCATGAACCTCGAGCGCCTGCGGGTGATCGACACGCACCGCGCGCAGATCCAAGTAACGCCCGAGGAGCTGGAGCTTATTCTGCGTAGCTGCATCGAGCAGGACTTCGAGCTGGACTATTGGTTTGGGCGGATCGCCGAGCTCGAGGAGCGCGAGCTTGACTTTCTCCGGCATATCCTCCGCACGGCGAAGGTTGACGTGCAGTTGCGCGCGGTGGAGCGGCTGGCTGAGCTGGGGACGCCGGAGGCCGTGGATGTGCTGCTCTCCGCCTTAGGTTCGGCGCGCGGCCGTGTGGCCCGGGCCATCGCCCAGGTTCTTGAGCGGCACGACCGGGAGATTGCCGCGAGCCTGCGCGAGGGGCCGCTTGAGGTGCGTCGCCGCGCCGCAGTGGCCCTGGGGCACATCGGCAGCGATGTCGCCGTACGCGCCCTCGTCCAGGCGTTAGACGAGGAGACGCTTCCCGACGAGCTGCGCGAGACGATTATCGAAGCCATGCGGCGCATCGGGCACGCCGGGGCGCGGCGGGCGGCGTCGGAGCTCATCCACAGCCTCGTCGCGCGCAACGGAAGGCTCACTCCGGCAGCGCGCTGGGCGCGGGCCCGGGCGCTTGCCGCCTCCTCGGTGTGGCAGGAGGCGCGCGAGCAGCTTCTCCGCGCCGCCGCGCACCACCCCGAGGTCGCCGAGATCCGCTACGCCCTGGCTGAGGCGCACATGCGCCAGCGCGAGGTCGCCGAGGCGCGGGAGCAGCTCCTCGCCCTGCGCACGGCGCAGGAGCCACACGTCTCCGCCGCCGTGGAGGAGCTGGAGCGCGCCGTGCAGCGCATCGAGATGCAGCTCGCCCAGGGCTATTTCGAGTGGGCCATGTTCCGCAAAAACGCCCAGCACACGGGCGCCACGCCGGAGGTTATCCGCCCGCCGCTCGCCCGGCGCTGGGTGGTGCGCACCGAGGGGCATGTTATGTCCTCGCCCTGTGTTAGCCGCGGGGTTGTCTACGCCGGCTCGCGCGATGGGTTTCTGCGCGCGCTAGACATCCGCTCCGGCGAGCAGCGCTGGGCCTATCAGACGGGCGCGCGGATCGAGTCCTCGCCCGCGGTGTGCGAGGATGTCGTCGTTGTCGCCTGCCAGGACGGCACAATACACGCCGTGCACGCGCAAACCGGGCGCCTGCTCTGGAAGACACGGCTGCGCAGCGATCTCCTTGCCTCGCCGACGATCGCCGAGGGCTGGGTTTATCTCGGCGCCTGGGACGGCCACATGTATTGCTTCTCGCTTGAGGACGGCAAGCAGCGCTGGCGTTATCGCGCGGGACGGGAGATCTACTCCTCCGCCGCGGTGTGCGACGGCCTGGTGGTCTTCGGCTGTTGGGACCGCTCGCTGCACGTGGTCAGCGCGCGCCGCGGCCGGCGCGAGTTTCGCTTTGAAACCGGCGGCGAGATCAGCTCCTCGCCCGCGGTAGTCGAGGGGCTGGCGTTTTTCGGCTCAGACGACGGCAACGTCTACTGCGTGAGCCTCGCCGACGGCAAGCTGCGCTGGCGCTATCAGACGGGGGGCCACGTGCGCGCCTCGCCTGCCGTGCGCAACGGGCACGTCTACGTGGGCTCGAGCGACAAGCACTTTTACGCGCTGGACGCGCAGACGGGCGAGGAGGAATTTAGCGTGGCCACGGGCGAGGCTGTTTATTCCTCCGCGGCCGCGGCCACGGGGGCCATTTTGTTCGGCTCGCGCGATGGCGCGCTCTATTGCGTGGACCCGGTCACCGGCGAGGTCACGTGGCGCGACGAAACGGCGTATTCGGTAAGCTCCTCGCCCGCGGTGGCGGACTCGATGGTTATCGTGGGCATGGACTACTACAACGTGGTGGCCTACGAACCTCAGCGGAGAAACAACTCGAGCTAGGGCGACGGTGAGGGGGCTGGGCGGTGCTTCGGTTCTCCCTGGCCAGGCGCGGGGAGGCGCGCAGAAGAAAGCTGGCTGCGATAGGGCTTGCTCTCCTCGCATTCGTCCTCTGGCGCATGGCCGCTGCCCCGGCACGCTCGCCGCTGGGTTTCCTCGCCCGCGCGCGCAACGCCGGGGCGGCCGCGGCAACGCACGACCGCCTCCTGT
>CAZMGT010000001.1:99477-112479 GCA_964565895.1 uncultured Armatimonadia bacterium | reverse complement strand
CGCGCGCAACGCCGTCGCCGCGGTGGACCAGTTGCGCCGCGTGCTCGGCGAGCTCGAGGCGCGCAGCATGCTGCTTAACGAGGAGGCGCACGAGCGCGTGCGCCTCGCCGGTCTGCTCGCCCAACGTCAGGCTTTGGAGAGCGCCGGCCTGCGCGTCGTCCCCGCGCGGGTAATCGCCGAGCAGGCGCGCGGGACGGAGCGGACGATCGTTATTAACCGCGGCCGGAGGCACCGCGTGCGCCGGCACGATGTGCTCGTCTGCGCGGCGGGGCTGGTGGGGCTTGTCGTGGAGCCCGGGCTGCTGTCCTCGCGCGCGATCTTGCTTACCGACGAGCGCGCCGGCGTGCCCGTGCGTGTGCAGCCCCCTAGCGAGGAGGCGGCGCGGGGAACGCACTATGGCATTGCCTGCGGGGGAAGAGGGGACGGGCTGCTCTGGCTCACCTATCTCACCCCAGATGCCAACGTCGCTGCGGAGGACGAGGTGTGGACCTCGGGCCGGGGAGAGGTCTATCCCCCGGACATTCGCGTGGGCTGGGTAACCGGCTCAGTAATCCTCGAGCCGCCCCCGCCGCGGGCGACTGTCGTTCCCGCGGTGCGCTGGGGTAAGCTGCGCGAGGTGCTCGTTGTCCACCGCGGGAAAGGCGGCCTAAGCGGACAATGACGTTCGACTCCGACCGCTACCGGGGCGCAATTCCGCTGTTTATAGTTCTGCTTGCGCTTTCCGTGCTCTTGGCCGTGGCGCACAAGCGCTGCCTTAGCGCGGGGCACACGTCGTGGGTCGCGGCAGCCGCGGAGCTCGCCGTCTCCTGGCCCGAGCGGGCGACGGCCGCTGTGCTACGCGCCGTGTGCCGCCACGCCCGCGGGCTATTTCTGCGCCGCGCGCTGCTCGCCGAACAGCGCGAGCTGGAGGCCCGCGTGCGCCTCATGAGGCGACGGAACATTCTGCTCCGGCGGGGTATGGAGCAGCCTGTGGTGTTGTTCGGCTTAGCCACCGAGCGGCAGGAGCTCCTCGCCCTGCGCGAGACGAGCATCCGCGCGCACGTCATCGGGCGCGGCTCGCCGGGTTATCACCGCTCGCTGCTCATCGATGTCGGCCGGAGGCACGGCGTAGGCGTGGGCGACACCGTTGTCGCGGGAGCGAACCTTGTCGGGCGCGTGGCGCAGGCGTTTCGCTGCACATCGGTGGTCCATTGCCTTTGCGCGCGGGCAAACCCCATGTCCGTGCGCGGGGTGCGCTCGCAGGAGGCCCTGGGCGAGTTGGTAGCCGACCTGCCCGGGGAGCTCCTGCGCACCGTGGCCCTTGCCCCCCAAGCCGACGTGCGCGAGGGCGACCTAGTGATAACCTCCGGGCTAGACCGCCGCTATCCAGGAGGGCTAATCGTCGGCCGCGTGTGCCGCTACCAGATGGCCGTGGACCCTTCCACGGGTGCGGTGAGCGCTGTGGCCTGGGTGCGACCCGCGGCGCGCTGGCGCGCGCTGACCGAGGTGTCTGTCCTCCGGGGGAGCGGGAGAAGGGGGGCGGGATAGTGGGCCGAGTACTGCTGGCGCTGGTCGCGCTGCTTTTTTGCGCCGTGCAGCCGGCGCTCGCTCTCCGCCTGGCCATCGCCGGCGTGCAGCCCGACCTGCCCCTTGTGCTGACCATTACCGTGGGCATGCTTCTCGGTCCCACCGAGGGCACGCTCGCTGGTTTTCTGTGCGCCTTCTTTCAGCTTCCCCAAGGGACGCTGGGGGGCATTGGCGCTCTGCTTTCCAGCCGAACGCTCGCCGGATTCGTCGCCGGCCAGGTGGGGCGCAGGGTGTTTCGCGTAAACGTTTGGGCGCCGTTTCTCGCGCTCACCGCGGGGACGGTGGGCACGCAACTGGCCTACTTCGCCGTCTCGCCGACGCAGGAGTTCGCCTCGTGGCTCGCGTCAAGCGCCGCGCAGGCGCTGTACAATGGAGTCCTCGCCGTGCCCATTTACCTGGGGTTTGCCGCGCTGCTCGGACGCCATCTACCTGAGCCCCGCGTGCCCGTGTAGGGCGCTAGGGACGCGAGCGACGGCCCACTAAGAATAGGACGCACTGCACGGCAATGCCGAAAAGCACCGCAGCGGCGCCGAAGTAGTACGGCGCGCGGAGGGAGTCGAACACCTGGGCGAGCCAGCCCCCGAAGATCGGCCCCACGGCCATCCCCAGCCCGACGAAGATCTCGTGCGCCGCGCTGCGCGAGCCACGGGCTTGGGGCGCGGCGAGGGAGTAGAACATGCTCGCTGAGTAAGACATCCCCATGCTCACGCCGATCAGCGCGCAGGCCAGGCCGAAGACCAGCCCGCTGTTGCCTAGGCCAATGAGCAACAGCCCCGCTATTGCCGCCCACTGCCAGCCCACCTGCAGCCGCGCCTTGTAGAGCCAAAATGCCGTGCGCGGGGCGATGATAAACGCTGCGAGCCGCGTGATGTAGGCGAGGGCAAGGAACGTCCCTGCGCCCTGGCCGTAGTAGCCGAACGTGCGCGCGAGCTCGGGAAAGAGCGCGGTGATCAGCCCGTTGCACAAATAGCTGAAGAAATTGGCCACCCAGGCGGCGATGAGAAACGTTTGCCACCGCGGGTGCGGGGGAAGCAGGGCGTCGCCCTGGAGCACTTTCTCCCGCCGCGCCGCGGGCAGCGGCAAAAGCATCAAGAACGGGACAAGGGCGACCGCGGCGCCCGCGTGAAACAAAAGCGCGGGGCGGAAATCATATAGCCGGCCCCAGAGCACAGGGGCGAAAATGTCTACCGTGGCCCAGGAGAGGTTGAACCGGCCCACCGTGCGCAGGACGTCGCCCGCGGGCGACTCATCGCCCAGCCAGGCCTCAATGCACGGCCAAAACATCCCATGCCCCAGGCCGGTCACCGCGCGGCAAAGGCAAAGCTGGGCCAGGTTGCGCGCCAGCGGCATGCACATAAACCCCGTGGCGATAACCGCTGTCCCCACCACGGGGAGCGCCTTGCGCCCGCGCCGGTCGGACAGCCGACCCGTCCACAGGCAAGTGAGCACGTAGCTCGCGCTCCCCACGCCGCCGAGGATCCCCAGCCCGGCCTTGTGTATCCCCAGGTCCAAGGCGATCTGCGGGGCGCCGAGGTACATCGCGAGCACGGTGGACTCGATCAAAAAACACGCCCCAAGGAGCAGGGCGACCTTGACCGCGGAGTAACCCTTGTCAGAGGACATTGGCGACCACGCGCTACGGAAGAGTGTTTTGCGCAAAAAGCAGCAGCAACAGGCGCCGCATTATACCACGCTCTGCCCCCGCGGGGCGAAGGAAAGCTGTTCTGTGGGCCAGAAAAAGCCAGCACAATGCGCTTTGACAAGGCTCTGCTCGAATTGCTTCCCGCGCTTCCGCTGTGCGGCGCCCTTGTCCTACCCCTCGGCGGCTATATCGTGTCTGTGCTGAGCAAGCGCCTGGGCGAGCCCGCCGACCCGCGCAGCGCGGGGGCCTGGGCGGCCACCGTCCTCGCCGCAGCCGTTTCCCTTTTCGCCCTCGCCGCTCTGCTCATGGAGCGCTCGAGCGGGGCGTTTTTTCTGTTCCTCGCCGTTCCGTTGCCTGGGGAATGGGGCCTCGTGCTCGACGCCCTCAGCGGGCCAGCGCTCGCCCTCGCCGCCCTTCTCTCCCTCGCTGCCCTGGTTGCCACGTTCGCCCGCGCCCGCGGCGAGGCCATCTCGCACGGCGCCCTGCTCGCCGTGCTCGGCTTTGTCGTGGCCGTTATTTTGGCGCGCGATCTCGTGCAGCTTGCGCTCTCGCTTCAGCTAATGGTCCTGGCCTGCGCTGTCGCGCTTTTGTTTGGCAGAGAGCGGGGCGAGTGCCGGCGCGCGGCGCTGCGCTATTTCCTCTGCGCCGAAGCGGGCGCAGCGATCATACTCGCCGTCGCCATCCGCCTCGCCCAGCTCAGCCCGACGACGGAGATCGCCGACCTAAAGCAGTCGCTTCCTTTGGGCGACTGGCCCGCCCTGCGCCGGCTTGCGCAGTGGCTGTTTTGGGGGTGGCTGCTTGTGGCCATTGCCCCGACTGTGCCGCAGGCTGTGCCCGAGGTTCTCTCGCGGCGCCCGCTGCCTGTCGCTCTGATGGTTTGCGGAGCGTCGTTCGTGGGGGCGGGCTATGCCTTCGTGCGCTTGGCCTATCAGGGCTTTCCCTATCGCTTCTGGGCCATGCTCAGCGGGAGGATGAGCTGGGCCGCGGCGGCCCTTGCCCTGGGAGGGACGCTCGCCGCGCTTTTTGCCCGCGCGCCCAGCCGCCGGGCGTCGTATACAATGCTCGCCCAGGTGGGCCTGGTGTGCATGGCCCTTTCCGCAGACCCCAGGGAGGGCCCCGCGCCCGCGGTAACCGTGGGCCTGGCCCTGGTATTCATCTGCGCCGTGGCCCGTGCGGGCATGCTCGTTGCAGGCGCCGCGGGCCGGGCCACGTCGTCCGAGCAGCCCGGGCCGGTGCACCGCGCAGCGCACTGGCTCGCTTTGGTTATCATTGCCTTGTCGCTGTTCGGCGCCTCGGCGCTCACGATAATTCCTCTGAGCGGGGGACGGCTGGCCGGGCCGCTGCTTGTTGTGCCGTTGACTTCGGCGGTAGCCTGGCTGTGGTTTAGCTATACGTGGACGGAGCGGCCGCGGCGCGAGCGGCTATACCTCGTCCTGCTTTGTTGCTGTGCGGGGCTGCTCGCGCTGTTTTTCGCCGCACCAGGGCCGCTGCGGCGCCTGCTCGGCGATGCTGTGGATCTGCTCGGGGTTGAGGAAGTGTTTCATTTTCTCCTGCGCTAGGCGCGGGAGGTTCGCCCTCCCTGCCGGCGAAAAGTGACAGTGCTCCGGAAAGGAGGCCGGCAATGGCGCTTAATGTCAAACGGGTAACGGAGCTAGCGTTTAATGTCGAGGATCGCCCGGGTATGCTCGCGGACATCACCCGGCACCTGGCGGAGGCGGGGATTAACCTGGTGGCCCTGCTTGCCTGGAGCGAGGGCGGGGGCAGGGCGCGCGTGGGCTGCGTTGCCGAGGACGTGGGCAAGCTCAAGGCCCTCGCCGCGCAGTTTGGCATCGAGGTGCGCGAGCACACGCTGTTTTTACTCGAGGGCGAAGACCGCGTGGGGGCCCTCGTCGAGCTCGCGAGGGAGCTGGGCAACGCCGGGGTTAATATCACCGGGGTAAATGCCTGCGCCAACTTCGGCAGACATACCTGCCTGCTCCGCGTCGCCGATGAGGACGTGGAGAAGGCTGGCGCTGTGCTCACCCACCTGACGTAGCGCAGGCAGCGGAGGGTCGGCTAACGTGCCGCGGCCCGGCCTCCGCCGCGTTGCGCACGCTGGGCAGGGTGGGGTAGGAACGGCGCGGCAAAAAGGACCAGGCGAGCCGTCGCCCAGTGATCCACGTTGCGGAGGGACGGAGCTGTGCGCGGCATGGCACTTGTTCTCTTTTCGCTTGTCTTCTGTGGCGCAAGCGCCGGGGCGGGGCCCGAAAACGTCCCCCGCGGCGCCCTGTTTGACCTCCCGCGCATCGTCGGCGCGCGGGCGCTGCGCGCGTCGAGCTACGACAGGAAGGGGGGCAACGAGGACTATAAGGTAATCGCGCCCGGGCAAACGGTTACCATCTTCCAGGCCACGGGCCCGGGGTGCATCAGACACTTTTGGTGCACCCTGGCGAGCAAGGAAGAGAACCATTTGCGCAAGATCGTCCTGCGTATGTTCTGGGACGGCGAGCGCGAGCCAAGCGTGGAAGTGCCCCTGGGAGACTTCTTCTGCCTGGGGCACGCGCAGTATTACGAAGTCAACTCTTTGCCGTTTACCGCGATCTACGGGAAGGGTTTGAACTGTTATCTGCCTATGCCGTTTAACAAGGCTAGGATAGAGGTGACCAACGAGGGAGAGCAGGAGGTTCGCAAGTTTTACTATCAGATCGACTACCAAAAGTACGATGCGCCGCTGCCCAGGGAGTGGGGCCGGCTGCACGCGCAGTGGCGTAGGGAGCGGGTGACGAAGGGAGGGGACTACGTCATTTTACAGGCGCGCGGCCGAGGAAGGTACATCGGCTGTAACCTTAGCGTTCACGCCTCGGACTCCGACTGGTGGGGCGAGGGCGACGAGAAGATCTACCTCGACTCCCAAAAGCCTACCCTCCGAGGCACAGGCGCCGAGGATTACTTCTGCGCCGCCTGGGGCTTCTCCAAGCCGTTTTCCGCGCCGTTCTCCGGCGCGTGGGTCGACTCTCAAAAGCCCGGCTATGCCGAGAAATACACCGCGTTTCGCTTTCACATCGAGGACCCTATCGTATTCACGAGCTCCATTAAAGTTACTTTCGAACACGGCAGCGAAAATAAGCGCCAAGACGACTACGCCAGCACAGCCTACTGGTACCAAGCGGAGCCCCACGCGCCGTTTCCTCCGCTCCCTCCGGTAGACGAGCGCCTGCCCGCGCCGCGGCGCGAGGAGCTGCCCGAGGAGGAGAAGCCCACGCCGATCGTCAAAATCCCCACGCCCAGCGCCGAGCTCGAGCCCGCGGAGGTCGCCTTTCCCCTTAACGAGTTCGACGTTTTGCGGCTTGTCGTGCTCTCCGTCTGGGTGCCTGTGGGGTTGTATCATCTTGTGCGCTTCTGGCGCAGACGCGGGGGGCTGCGCGGTCGGTAACCCGTGCCGGCCGAGACTTGCCATGTGACGAACGGAGCGCTTATGGCGGAACACGAAGCTGAGTCGCGTGCTCTCAGGGAACGAAGGCGCTACGTGCGCGTCTCGGGGCGGCTCACCGTCGCCTATCGGCTGCTCGACGAAGGCACGGACACGGAGGCCCTGCGCGCGGGAATTTTGGAGTCCATTAGCATCGGCGGGGCGCTGATCGAAATTCGCGAGCCGCTCAAGCCGGGGACGAGGATTTTGATCCAAATGCCTATCCCCTCCATGCTCGACGGGGTCTCCGCCGAGGCGGAGGTTTTGCGCGTGGAGCCCCACGAGGGCGAGGAGGGAGTATGGGCCGCGGCGATTGAGTTCCGCGATGTCCCGTTTGCCGACCTAAAGAAAATCGCCGACTTTATTGACGACCGCTTGGCGCAGTCCGAAGCGTCTTATGAGTACCTCATGCTCAAGCTCGACCTTCTCCAGGAGCTCTCCCAAGTGCTCCACGCCTCGCTCGACTTGGACTCTATCCTCAACGCGATAATGGACATTGCCCTGCGCATCGTAGACGCCGAGTCGGGCACGCTTATGCTCATTAACCCCGAGACGCAGCGGCTGGAGTTTACCGTGGCCAAGGGGCCCAAGGCCGAGGAGCTAAAGGGCGTGGAGCTGGAGATCGGCGAGGGTATCGCGGGCTGGGTCGCGCTGCACGGTCGGCCGGTGAACGCCGCGGACATCGCCACGGACAAGCGCTGGCGCAGCGACATCGCCAAGAGCATCGGCTACCAGACAAGCAACATGCTCTGCGTGCCGCTTAAGATCCGCCAACAGCCGATCGGGGTCATCGAGGTGATGAACAAGATCGGCCACGACCGGTTCACCGCGGACGACATGCGCACGCTCATGGCTCTCGCCAGCCAGGCGTCGATCGTTATCGAAAACGCGCGTCTTTATAACGAGCTGGAGAAGGCCGCGGAAGAGGCCAACCGCGTGGCCCGGCAGGCGAGCGAGCAGGCGGCGGCGTTCCGCCGCGCCGCGGCGCGGTCGATCGGCCAAGCTGTGGTCGTCGCCCTGCCCGATGGCGCGATTCACCTAAACCGCGCGGCGCAGTCGCTGGCCGCGCGCGCCGCGGAGCTGGGCAGCGATGTATTCGAAAACGCCTGTGCCATCGTGCGCCGCGCGGCCGCCGCGGGCCCCGGAGCGTTTGTCGATGGCTCCGTGGAATATATCCCGAACAACGTGCAAACGGAAAACTCGGACATCGGCCAGGGCCTGGTCGCTCACTTAAGCGCCTTGGAGGACGAGGCGGGCAACCGCGTGGGCGTGCTCGCCCATCTCGTCGCGCTGAGCTTCGAGCCGAGCGAGGAACAATAGCATACGTTGCGCCGCAGGAGCAGGTGAGCGCCCGGTGAGCTGGTGTACGCCGCTTATTGAGCAGCTTGGGTTCGGCGGGCTAGCCGGCGTGATCGTCGGCTACGCCACGAAAAAGGCGGCCAAGTTCCTCGCCGTTGTTCTCGGGCTGCTGTTTATCCTTCTTCAGTTCCTGGCCTACAAGCACATTATCACCCTGCACTGGGACGCTATCGGCGAGGCGGCGAACGAGGCTCTGCAAAGCGAGCTTCCGCGCACGGCGTTCGACAAGTTCATGGCCATTCTCACCCATAACTTGCCGTTTGGCGGGTCGTTTGTCGTCGGGTTTTGGATAGGGTTTAAGCGCGGCTAGCGACCGCTTCCCGCGCACTGCGAGGTGCGTGCACCATGTCCCGCTTTCGTGGGCTGTTTCCGTTGTGCCTGTCTGCTCTGGCCCTATGCTGTGCAGCGGCGGCCGAGCCGCTTAACTTGGGCATTACGCTCAGCGTGCGCCCCCTGCCCGAGCCCGGGCCGGCGAGCTACGCGCTTCCCGCGCAGCCGGAGGTCGTCCGCGCGCTGCAAAGCGGGGCGATTGAGGAGCTGCTTGTCCGGCCCCTGCTGCGCGACCTCTCCGTGGTCGTCCTCGACCTTGCGCCGCCGGGCGAGGGCGAGGAGCTGCGCTTTCCCCTGCTCGACGATCCCCAAGGCGAGGGCGCCCAGCGCCTCCGTCGGGCGGTTACCGCCGTGGAGAAGAACTCCGCCGCGCGGATTATCGTGGACGGCTTCGATCTTCCCCGCGCGCTGGACACGGCGATCGTCGGCGACGCTATTCGCGGGGCAGCGGCTGTTCTTCCCAGCGAGCGGCTGCTTGGGTTTGCCGGGCGCCTGCCCAAGCTGCGCAAAATCACCGCGCAAAATGCCGAGGAGGCAGCGCAGGGGCTGGAGCAGTTGGGCGAGAGGCTACGCGCGCGGCTTGAGGAGATCAGTGCCGCGTGCCAGGCCGCGGGCAACGTTCGCTTTTTCCTGCGCACGGACGACCCGTTTCTCCTCGCCGGGCTGGTGGGCAAGCTGCCTGAGCGAGTTGTCCCGCTCGTTGAGGTAACTTTGCCGCGGCCGCCCTGCGCGAACTTCGCGCTCGACCTTGCCGCGCTCCCCGGCGCGCCGCGCGAGCTGCAGCCCGCCGCTCCCCACGCCGACGAGCTGCTTCGCGCGGCGGCCATTGCCGCAGCGCACCGCCCGGCGTGGCTCAGCCTGGGCGATGCGCGGCTTGTGCTCAACCCCGCGGTAGACACGGCGCGGCTGGCCGAGGGGCTGAGCGAGCTGCGCGCATTTCTCGCGGACGCCGGCGGCTTCTCCGGCCAGCGTGGGCCGGCGATTTTCGTGGACGCCCGAGCTGTCGCCGCCGACGCCCTTGTGCGCAGGATTAACCCCTCGCGCGAGCGCGACCGCGCGAACTTCCTTGCCCTGGCCCTAAACGACGCCGGCTGCTGCTGGTCGGTGGCCACGGAGCTTGGGGACCTGGACGAACTGGAGGCGAAAACGCTCGTCCTCGCCGGCGGCCGGCGCCTCGCCCCCCAGCTCGTGGGGCAACTTGAGCGCTGGGTAGAGGCCGGCGGGCAGCTCGTCGCCTACAGCGATGTGGGGAGCGAGGATCTTTTCGGCGAGCCGCTGCGCAGCTCCCAGCGCGAAGCGTGCGACGCCCTTCTCCCCGCTGAGCGCACGCGCCAGTTTACAGCCGAGGTGCGCACGGTGCGCTTTTTGCGCGACATCGGCCCTTCGGGAAGGCATAGCGGAGCACACGTTTCGTGCATCGCCGCGGCGCGGGGCATCTGGCGCGCTTCGGCGCGCGACTACTCGGAGACCATCGCCCGTTGGCTTGAGCTGGACGCGCCGGCGATCGTCGCTGGCGGCCAGGGCAAGGGACGGGTGGTGTGGATAAACGGCGCGCCGCACATTTTTCGCGAGAACATCGTCAAGGATGTCATGGCCTACCTGGGCGAGCCCCTGCGCGCCAAGCCCCAGCCAGAGCGTCGCGCGCGCCGGGGGGCGACGGTTATCGCCAGCCCCGAGGTTTGGCCCCCGCCGGCGTGGGAGCAACGGGGGGCGATCTACGACATCCACCTCGGCGGCGAGAGGGTGCTCGGGATCGCCCTCGGCCCACGGCCTGAGGCGAGCAAAGAGCAGCTTGCCCTGTGGCTCAGCCGCGACCTGCGCGTGCGCCCGCGCGGGGGGCAGGTCGTGCTTTACACTGCGGACGGGACGAAGTGCTTCGTCAGCTCCGGCGCCGAGGTGCTTCTTGGCGCCCAGCGCCCTCTTCTTTGTCCCGGGCGTGGGACGTGGCTCTACGCCCCGCGCGGCGGCGACTGCGTCGCTCGCGGGCCATGGCGCTTTGTCGCCGCGGAGGAGCAGCGCACGATTGTGCTCACCGATGCCGATGCCGAGGTGCGCGAGGCGTTTTTGCTTGAGGACAACGCCACCTGTCTCCTGCGCCTCGCGGGGAGCGGGAAAATCAAGATGCGCATCCCTGAGGAGCTGGTTAAGGGGAGGCAGGTATCGCTCGCCGAGCGCGCGCGCGAGACGGCCGGCGCCGAGCAATGGGTTGAGCTGCGCGACTGGACGCTCCGCCGCGACTCGCTCGAGGCCTATCTCGCGCACGGCAGGCTATATCGCGTCGCTCTGAGCCCCGCACCAGAGGAACAGCCCACTGTCGAGCTTGCGCCGGCGGCGTTCGTCGGCGGCCGCCACGGGACGATCGATGGCAAGGAGGTGCTTTGGCTCGAGCGCTATTGCGGCGAGAGCGCCACGGCGCGGTTCGTGCGCTGGACGATGCCCCAGCGCGAGCTGACCATCGAGCTGCACGGCGTTGTCGGCGACCTCTACGGCCGGCGCGACGTTCTCCCCGGGCCGTTTGAGGTTACCCTGCGCGTGCTTGTCAACGGGCGCGAGGTATACCGCCAGGTGCCTCCGCTGAAGGTGTGCGAAAACGACGGCGATGATCGCGAGTGGAGCACGCTGCGCCTCTCCCTCTCTCCCGATGTCCTTGTGCGCGGGGAGAACGAGCTAACGCTTGCCGCGGAGGGGCCGAACTGGGTGGCGTTCGACAGGGTGGTTCTCAGTTTTGCCCCCGAGGGGTAAGATAGAAATGGGCGGGTGAACGGCGAGCCCTGCGGGAAAAGTTAACTCAGTTGGGTGTCTGCTGTGGAGTGGCCGACGAAGTCGAGCAGAAAATACCTTAGGCTGCAGGTCCCCCTCAACCTGGAGTGGGTCTCGCTTCAGCCTGGGGAAATAGGCGAGGCTCAGCCGCGGCGTACGCAAACGCGCGACCTTAGCGGCGGCGGGCTGTCGTTCTTCGCCGACGACCCCCTCGAGGTGGGGACATACCTTTCCGCAACGATCTGGCCGGAGTGGAACGAAGAGGAGCGCGTCTCCGTCCAGGGCGTGGTTATGTGGTGCCAGCGCGCGGCGGACAAGAAGCGCTGGATGGTCGGCGTAAAGTTCCTCTCTCCGCCCGAGGAGGGGCTGCACGCGCTAATCCTCGACGCCTACATGCACCAGGACGAGCACCGCTGCGTGTGCGCCGATGTCCGCTCGTGCGGCGACATGCGCTATGGCTGTCCCGCCTGGGAGAACGACATTAACTGCTTCGAAGTCCCCGACGAGGAGATGGACAAGGTCCCCACCTGCCACTGGAAGGGGCCGGAGCGCGACTGCAAAAACTGCCCCGTGTCCGTCCTGTGCTTTCTCACCTAACGCGGCGCGGCAGCCGCCCCGCTTACGCCTCTTGCTCCACGATCCGTGCGCCCCGACTGTCCACGGACACTACCTCGTAGCGGGCGTGCTGCCCCGCGCGGGAAAACGCCCCAACCATGGCCTCGCCCACCGCCTGAGCGTCGCCCGCGCACAACGCAGCGATCGTCGGCCCCGCGCCGGAGACGAAGCTGGCCAGGGCCCCGGCGTCAAGCGCCGCTTGCCGCACTTGTGCGCCGCCGGGGATGAGTTGTTCGCGATAGGGTTGGTGCAAGCGGTCGTCCGTGCCCTCGCGCAGCCAGCGTAGGTCGCCGGAGTGCAGCGCGGCGAGCAGCGTGGCCACGCGCGAGGCGGCAAACACGGCGTCGGCGAGGGGCACCGCCTGAGGGAGCACGGCACGCGCCTCGGCCGTGGGCACGGAAAACTCCGGGATGGCCAAAACGACGCTCAGCCGCTGCAGATGCGGGGAGTCAAAGCGCAAACATCGCGCGCGCGGCAGCCCCGAGGGGACGATAACCAGCCCTCCGTAAAACGCCGCGGCGACGTTGTCCGCGTGGCCCTCGAGCTCCGCGGCGAGCTCAAGCCGCTCCTCGGGGGAAAGGCTTTTTGCGTAAAGCGCCTCCGCGGCGGCAATGCCCCCGACGATCGCCGCGGCGCTGCTTCCCAAGCCCCGCGCCAGGGGAATTTCGTTGCGGCAGGCAATGCGCGCCGCCGGCGCGCGCACCCCCAGCCGCTTACACGCCGCCAAAAACGCCCGCGCGACAAGGTTTGTCTCGTCTTCGGGCAGCTCTTGCTCCCCCTCGCCGGCGACCCGGACAGTAATGCCCTCCGCGGTGCGCTCGACCTCAAGCTTGTTGTACAGCGTAACGGCCATTCCCAGGCAGTCGAAACCCGAGCCGAGGTTGGCCACGGTCGCCGGCACGCAAATGCGCACGGTTTTCCCCACGCCGGCCACCTACTCCACATAGACCCGCGGCAGCCGCGTCCCCATGCGGCAGGCGGTTTCGTTAACGATCGTCGCGCAGCGGTCGGCGAGCTCGTGGAGGGGGATCTCCAGCTCGCCGTCTCTGCCCACCAGGGTAACCACGTCGCCCACGCGCGCCTCGGGAACAGGGCTTAGGTCAACCATAAACTGGTCCATGCACACCCGCCCGACAATCGGCGCCTCGCGCCCGCGGACAAGCACGCGGCCGTTGTTGGACAGCCCGCGATCGTAGCCATCGCCATAGCCCACGGGCACGGTGCCGATGCGCAGCGGCCGGGGCGCGCGAAACGTCCGCCCATAGGACACCGTTTGCCCCTT
>CAZMGT010000001.1:0-99467 GCA_964565895.1 uncultured Armatimonadia bacterium | reverse complement strand
ACGGCCATCGCCGGCGCATAGCGAAAGCCATATGGATTTATCCCGCGGCAGGGGTCCAAGCCATAGAGCATTAGGCCCGGGCGCACGGCGTCTAGGTGCATCTCTTTGTAGCGGGCAATGGCCGCGCTGTTGCATACGTGGGCCATGGGCACGTCGACCCCCGCCGCGCGAATGTCGCGAAGGCAACGCGAAAAAACGGCAAACTGCTCGTGCGAGAACCTGTCCGGCTCCTCGTCGGAGGTCGCCAGGTGCGTCCACACCGCAGCGAGGCGAAGGTTGTCAGCCGCGGCCACTTGCGCGCACAGCTCAACGGCGTCCTCCGGGGCCACGCCGATACGCGACATGCCCGTGTCGATTTTCACCTCGACGTCGAGAACCACGCCGGCCCGCCTCGCGGCGCGGTCTAGGGGCTCGACAAGCTCGCTGCGGCCGATGGTTGGGGTAATGTTGTGCTGGGCAAAAAGCTCCGCCTGCTCCTCGAGCACCCCGCCCATGACCAAAATGGGCGCGCGGATGCCGCTTTCGCGAAGCTCAAGCGCCTCCTCGACAATAGCCACGGCAAGCCGCTCGCAGCCATGCTTTAGGGCGATTTTCGCGCAGGGGACAAGCCCGTGGCCACAGGCGTTGTCCTTAACGACGGCATATATTTGGCAGCGCGGGGGCAAAAGGCGACGCATCTCGCGGATGTTTTGGGCAATTGCGCTTTCGGAAACCTCAATCCATGCGGGGCGCACAGCGACTCCTCCGCCCGAAAAACCAGCCACGCCTGGCAGATCATAGTACCGCCCCCCAGGCCCGTCAATGCCGCAGGGGTGAGCAGCCCGCCGCCGTAGATGCACTCGCGCAGCAAAGAAGGAGGATGCGCCAATCAGCGCTGTGAAGCACCAATCAAAGAGGGTTGCGCAAACGCTCGGCCTCGCCTTGATGTTGCCCGCGGCGCGGAGGCGGCGATGGGCGCAGCCGAGCGGGCACTGCTCAACATCGGGCAATGGTTGCCCGAAGGTATGGGTGCTAACTGCGAAAAGCGCGCTGTGTTGTTTCTCTGCCTGCGCAACTCCTGCCGCAGCCAGATGGCGGAGGGGTGGGCGCGGACGTTGTGGCACGGGGAAATCGAGCCTTACTCCGCCGGCGTGGCACCCAGCGCGCTTGACCCCCGCGCCGTTGCCGTAATGCGCGAGGCGGGCATTGATATCTCCAGCCACAGGCCAAAGCATTTGCGCGAGCTGCGGCACGTGCCCGTCCACTGCGTGGTTACCCTGTGCGATGAGGCGCGCGAGGCCTGTCCCGCGCCTTTGGCGGCAAAGGTCGTTCTCCACAGGTCCTTCGATGACCCCGCGGCGCTGGCCGCCCAAGCGCCAAGCGAGGCCCACGCCCTCGCCCATTACCGCCGCGTGCGCGACGAGCTAAGGGCGTTTGTGGAAAGGTTCCCCGAAATTCTCTGCGGCGAGGGCTAGCAGAGCGCTTTTCCTTCCGCCCGTCACCTGTCGCACAGCAACGTGCCCTGGCCGCCCGGCGCGCTGCCTACAAACGGCCCGACAACAATATTGGCCGGCGCCGCCTACTGCGAGCCGCTGGCGGAAAGCGGGGTAAGCAAAATGGGCGGGAGCTCGATCGGCCCCTGGTTTAGTTCTACCGCGCTGCGCTGGTTAACCACAGACTGAAAGCCGGGCGCGGAGACGACCTCGCGATATACCGTCCCCGGGCGGATGACGTTGTCGCCGGGGACATTGGGCGAGGCCAGCACGCGCACCTCGGCCTCGCCGTTCTGATTGGTCATGCGCACGGCATCGGCAACGGCCTCGTAATCCTCCGGGTTGTCCGGCTGGCCGCCGGTGCGCAGGGCGAAGAGCTGGATCGTCGCGCCGGCAATCGGGGGCCGCGAGGGAATGTCGGCGACGACTTGGTAGATGTAGCGCGTTGTCCGGTCGCTGCGGCTGCGGTTGATCACATAGTCCGCCAGCGGCCAGAGAAGCAACACGCTCGGGTCGTAGCACCCGGCGACAAACGCGGCCAGCGCGGGAACAACAAGCGCGCAGACCAAGCCCACGGCAAGCCAGCGCAGCGCAAACAGTGTTTTTCGCGATCGCTTAGCCATAGCGCCTCCGCGCAAGCCGCAGCCATGCCTTGCTGCAGCATCTTGATCTCGTGTATTCGCAGGGAGAGACGGGCTCCCTCCTCATGCGTCCAAAGGCGCGCGCTTTATTCCTCGTCTGACCCGCGCCAGGCGGGGGAGAGCGCGCGCCAGCGTTGACGATGGGCGGCTATTCTGCTAATGTCACAGTGCGATTGAGTGAGCTAGATCACTCTTTCTCGCACCAACCTTCCAACGCAGAGGGAGAGGCGTAATGGCACGGAAACCGGTGATCAACAGAGACGAGTGCACAAGCTGCGGTGTGTGTGCGGAGACTGCGCCGAACACGTTTGCCCTCGACGACGATGACCTCGCCTATGTTAAGGATCCGCAGGGAGATCCGGAAGACGTTATCCAAGAGGCGATCGACAACTGCCCTGCGGAGTGCATTTCCTGGGAGGAAGAGTAGCGGCGCAACGAGCAGCGATGGGCCGGGGCGAAACCCCGGCCCATCGGCTTCATAAGCATCGCGCGGCAGGAGCCGGCGAGGGGCACCCGGGCGAACAACGTATTTTTCGTTGAAGTTTTGTAATTGACAATCACAACTTTTGCGGTGCAACAAGCGCAGGAAGCTGCGCCCCTGCGCCAATGAGGTACTGTCATGCCTAGCTGTCCTCAATGCGGCGCGCAGCTCCGCGAGGGGGTGCGCTTTTGCACGCAGTGCGGCCAGCCCCTCGTCTGCCCGAGCTGCGGCGCCGTGCCCCAAGCCGGCGACCGGTTCTGCGGCCAGTGCGGGGCGCCGTTGAGCCCCGCTGCTCCCGCGCCGACGTATGCGCCGCCATATGGCTGGCCGTATTTCCCCATGGCCCCTTGGCCGGCGATGCCCTACGCGGCGCCGCCTGCTGCGCGCCCGCCCGTTCCCGCTGCGCCGCAGGCTGCCGCTCCGCTCGGCCAGCAGCGGCAGCAGATTCTTCAGCAAATAAAGTCGCTTCAGGAGCAGCTAGCCGCGCTTGAACAGCGGGCCGGCGAGGAAGCCGCCGTAGCAGAGGCGGAGCCCCCGAAGGTCGAGGCTCGCCCGACCAAGGAGGAGCTCGCGCGCACCGCCGCCCTGCGCTCGAAGGTGTCCGACGAGGCCCTGCGCCGGGCGCGCGCCAGCTCCATGGCCGCCTCCGAGGGCGAGCGCCGCACGGTGACCATCCTCATGGCCGACGTCAGCGGCTTTACGCGCATGGCGGAAAACCTCGAGCCCGGCGATGTGCACTACGTCATGAACGAGTGCTTCGAGCGCTTGGTGAAAATCATCACCGAGCGCTACGACGGCTGGATTGTGAAAACGATGGGCGACGCGATTATGGCCATTTTCGGCGCGCCCATCGCCCTGGAGGACGCCCCCGAGCGTGCCGTTCGCGCCGCGCTGGACATGCAGGAGGAGCTTAAGGACTTCTACGTCGACGGCGTGGACATGGAGCACGTCCAGCTCCGCATTCGCATTGGAATAAACATGGGCGAGGTCATCGCCGGCGGCGTGATGGCCGACGGGGTGCGCAAGTTCGACGTTATGGGCATGGCCGTAAACATCGCCCAGCGGCTAGAAAGCGCCGCCCCCGTGGGCGGAATCCTCGTCAGCGAGCCCGTCTACCGCCGCGTGGAGCATCTGTTTGAGTTCGAGCCTATGGAGCCGCTCAAGCTCAAGAACGTCAGCGAGCCCGTCCAGGCATATCTCGTAAAGGGCGTCAAGCGGCGCGAGCGGCGGCTGGAGCGCGCGGAGCGCGCGGGCATGGTGCGCATGATCGGGCGCACGAGCCAGCTTAACCGCCTGCTCGATGCCTGGCGGGCGGTGCTCGACGGCGAGGGGCAAATGGTTACCGTGGTCGGCGAGGCGGGCGTGGGCAAGTCGCGCCTCGTTTATGAGCTCAAGCTTAGGGCGACCCAGGACGGCCAGGAAGAAGCCGAGGTTCTCGAGGGGCAGTGCTTGTCGTTCGGCTCGGGCATGGCCTATCTGCCGTTTCAGGAGATCATCCGCCAAGCCGCGGGGATCGAGGAGATGGAGGACGAGGAGACGCAGCGGAAAAAGCTGGAGGATGCGCTGCGCAGCCTAGACGAGGCGCTTCTGGAGCAGGTCCCGGCGCTGGCCAGCGTGTTTGCCTTGCGCTATCCCGACTCGGCGTTTGAGCAGGCCCCGCCCGATGTGAAAAAGTCCATGGCGTTCGCCGCTGTGGAAACGTTTCTTGAGCGCCTGAGCATGCGGCGGCCGCTGCTGCTCATCGTGGACGACCTGCACTATATCGATAGCATGTCGCTTGAGCTGCTCGACCACCTCGTCCCCGGGGTGCCGCGACGGCGCATGCTCCTCGTCGTCGTCCACCGCCCGGACTTCGCCCACAACTGGCCCATTGAGGAAAGCCACTACCGGAGGATCGAGCTCACCCGCCTTTCCGAGGACGAAAGCGCGGAGCTCCTCAAAGAGCACCTCGCGGGCAAGCAGATCCCCGAGGACGTGCAGGAGACGATCCTCCAGAAGGCGGGCGGCAACCCGTTTTACCTGGAGGAGATCGTGCGCACCCTCGACGCTCAGGGGGCGTTCGAGGCCAGCGGCGAGGTTAACGTGGAGGCCATTCCCGACACCGTCGAGGAGATCATCCGCCTGCGTTTGGACCTGCTCAGCGAGCAGTCGCCCGAGGCGCGCAACGTGCTCCAGATGGCCTCGGTAATCGGCACGGGTATTCGCCGCTCGCTGCTTGCCGAGCTTGTCGAGCACGACCCAGACCTAGATAGGCACCTCGCCCTGCTTGAGTCGCTGAACTTCATTCGCGCGCGCGAGACGGAGCAGGACGTGGAGTATGA
Source organism: uncultured Armatimonadia bacterium (assembly GCA_964565895.1). Taxonomy (GTDB): domain Bacteria; phylum Armatimonadota; class Zipacnadia; order UBA1398; family CAZMGT01; genus CAZMGT01. The sequence goes on along the minus strand of CAZMGT010000001.1, from coordinate 94,552 downwards.
GTTTCAAAGCTTGCTCGCGCGCGACGTGGCCTATTTCAGCATCATCCGGCGACATCGCCAGCAGCTCCACCGCATGGTCGCGCAGGCGATGGAGCGGGCCTATGCCACCGATGCCGAACGCCAGCGGCACGCCGAGGTCCTCGCCCACCACTGGGCGGAAGGCGGCGTGACCCTTGCCGCGGTGAAATATCTCGAAATGGCCGTCTACAAGAACATCAACGCCGCGGCATACCGCGAAATTATCAGCAACTGCACCGAGGGCCTGAAGCTTCTCGGCAAAGAGAGCGAAAAGACGGACGAGATCCTGGAATATATCTCGCTGTTCCACGTTCAGCGCGCCTATGGCGAGCTGCAGACGGGCCGCGCGCCGGCGGCGATCGAGGACTGCCAGCGCGGGCTCGAGGTGGCCTTCGCCTGCAAGTCGCTCGCTCGCGAGGCCGATGCCTACGAGAAGCTCGGCCTGGCCTATACGAACACGGGCGAGTACGAGCGGGCGAAGCAGTACTTTAAGCTCTCCTATAAGATCCGCGAGAAGCTGGGCGATACGCGCGGGCTGGAGGTCTGCCGCCAGGGGATTATCAACATCCTCTGGACCACGGGCGACTACCAAGCGGCCAAGCAGGGCTATCTCGAGGCGCTCGAGGAGGCGAAGAAGCTCAGCGAGCAGACGGGCGAGCGCGTGTGCGAGGTCTCCGCGCTGATCAACCTCGGCTCGGCGCACGAAAAGCTCGCGGAATACGAGCAAGCCTTGGAGTGCTTTACCGAGGCCGGCGAGCTGCTCAAGAGCGTGGGCGACAGCACCGGCGAGGCATATATGGTGGCGAACATCGCCGAGGTGCAATATGCCCTGGGCAAGCATCAGGTGGCCTACGACTACTGCCGCCGCGCGCTAACCATGTTCCGCCGCATGGACCACCGGACAATGGAGTCCGCCATGCTTAAGGACATGGCCCGCGCGGCGTTTGAGCTCGGGCGCTACGAGGAGGCGCTTGAGCTTGTTGGCGAAGCGCGGCGCATTGCCTCGGAGATCGCCGACGATACGCGCCTTGTCGAAGCGATGGTCGTCGAGGCGCACATTTGCCTGCGCATCGGCGACCTCGACGCGGGGCACGACCTGGCCAGCCGCGCCTTAGACCTGGCCAAGAGCCTGGGCAACTCGCAGGCCGAGGCCGACTGCGGCCGGGTGTTTGGGTTTATTCGCCTCCGTGTGGGCGACCCGAAGGAGGCAATGAGCTTTTTCAACATTGCCCTGCTCCGCTCGCGCGAAATGCAAAACCCGCGCGGGGTCTCCTTGGCGCTAAACGGCTATGGCTTCTGTTGGCTTGCGTTGGAGGATGTCGACTCGGCCCTGTCCACGTTCGCCGAGGCGGAGAAGATCGCCCGAGAGATCGGGACGCAGCTCCCGCTGGCCGAGGCGCTGTTGGGCTTGGGTCGGTGCTACGTCGAGGCCGGCGAGGAAGAGCAGGCCAAGCACTATCTGGAGCAGTGCGTCGAGGTAGCGAGCGGAATCTCCCACCTCGAGACAATGTGGCGCGGGCACATGGACCTCGCCCGGCTGCTGCGCAAGCAGGGCGAGCTGCGCCCCGCGCTGACCAGCTACGTAAAGTCCATGCACTGCATTAGGAAGCTAATGGAGTATAGCGGAAAGCACGCCGAGGCTCTTGCCGGCGCCGCGGCCCTGCCCGACCTTCAGGCGGAGTGCGCCTCGGTGCTCTTGGAAATGGGCGCCCTGGCCAAGCTCCCCTCGGTGGACCCGGAGCTGCTCAAGATGCTTCAGGCGCCCCAGCCCAACCGCGAAAAGCTCAAAGAGCGCACCCCGGACGTGGCCACGCTTATCGAAAGCGCCCTGGATGGCCTCGACTTGGACATCAGCCTCAACTAATCGCACCCCGCTGCAGGACCGAAAGCCCGCCTCCGGCGAACTTCCGCCCAAGCAGCCTCTCCTCGCCCGGGGGTGAGCGAATGGCTTTGCGCGTGGGTGTCGTTGGCCTGGGCGCGTTCGGGATTATTCACCTGCGGTGCTTTCGCCAGCTCGCGCGGCGCGGCGAGGTTGAGCTCGTCGCCGGCTGCGAGACAAACGAGCAGCTTTTGCGCGAGCGGCAAGCAGAGTTTGGCTTTGCCCCATATACCGACCACCGCGAAATGCTCGCCCGCGAGGAGCTCGACGCGGTCACCGTTGCCACGCCCGACCACTTGCATCGGGAAATCGTCCTCGACGCCCTGCGCGCGGGCTGCCACGTGCTCTGCGAAAAGCCGCTCGATGTCTCCGTGGCCGGCTGCCAGGAGATGGTCGCCGCGGCGGCCGAGGCGCAGCGCCTGCTTCAGGTGGACTTTCACAAGCGCTACGACCCATATCACGTCGAGCTCGCACGCCTCGTCGCCGAGGGGAAGCTGGGCGAGGTGCTCTATGGCTATGCGCACATGGAGGACCGGATCGACGTTCCCACGCAGACCCTGCGCCGCTGGGCAAAGCACAGCTCGCCCGTGTGGTTCTTAGGGGTGCACATGTTCGACCTGGCGCGCTTTGTGCTGCGCGCCGAAGCCGTGCGCGTGTTTGCCCACGGCGCGAAAAGCAAGCTCCCCGCCTTGGGAATCGACACCTGGGATGCCGTGCAAGCAACAGTGGACTTCGACAACGGCGCCCAGTTCACATTCCACCTTTCGTGGATCCTCCCCGAGGCGTTCGAGGCTTCGGTTAACCAAGGCATTCGCGTGGTGGGCAGCGAGGGGCTGGTCGAGGTAGACACGCAAAACCGCGGGGCGGAGTCGTGCCTCGCCGCCGATGGCGGAATGCGTACGTACAACCTCGGCTTTCTCGCCCGTAGAGAGGACGCCCGCGGCGAAGTATACTGGGAGGGCTACGGCATCGCGGCGATTGCCGACTTTGCCCAAAACGCGGCCTTTTTGCTGGGCGGCGGCACGCTGGAGGAGCTTGAGGGAAAATATCCCTCGGGCAAGGACGGGCTAGAGGCCACGCGCATTGCCGCCGCGGCAGAGCGCAGCGCGCAAACCGGCGAGCTCGTCGCCTTGCGCTAGCGCAGCTAGCTTAACGCGAAGGAGGGGCAACCGTGGCACCGCAAATTAAAACCGAGCTCCCCGGCCCCCAAAGCAAGCGCTTCGTGGAGCTCTCCCGCCGCTACGAGCCCCACTCCATGAGCGACCAGGTGCCCTTGGTCTGGGAGCGCGCCGAAGATGTGTGGATCACCGATGTGGACGGCAACGTGTTTTTGGATTTCTCCTCCGGGGTGCTCGTAACCAACGTCGGCCATTGCCACCCGCGCTATGTGGAAGCCATTCGCGAGCAGGCGGGCAAGCTGTTTAACTGCTACGACTTCGTTAACCCCAACCGCGTGCTGCTTGCCGAAAAACTCGTTCAGCTTACCCCGCCGCACCTGAACAAGGCATTTTTGCTCACCACAGGCTGCGAGGCGACTGAGTCGTGCGTGAAAATGGCCCGCCGGTTTCACGAGGGATATGAGATCTTGACCTTCGGCGGCGCGTTTCACGGCAGGCTTTACGGGGCAATGGCCTTCGGGGGAAACGTTGGCGTAAAGCGCGGGTTTGGGCCGCTTATGCCCGGGGTGCTCATGGCCCCGTTTCCCTACTGCTATCGCTGCCCCCTGGGCCAGAAACTGGAGACATGCGACCTGGCCTGCATTGACTACCTCGACTATGTGGTGAAAACGCAGTCCACAGGCGCATTATGCGCGGTGATTACTGAGCCCTATCAGGGCGGGGCGGGGTCAATTATCCCGCCGCCCGGCTGGTTTGAGCGGCTAGACGAGTGGCGCCGGGAGAGGGGCATGTTGCTTATCGTGGACGAGGTGCAGTCGTCGTTTGGGCGCACGGGAAAGTGGTTTGCCATCGAGCACTGGGGCCTGGAGCCGGACCTTATCGCCCTGGGCAAGGGCCTGGGCAGCGGTGTTCCCTGCTCCGCCGTCGTGGGGCGCGCGGAGATAATGGATGTCCTCAAGCCCGGCGAAATGTCGAGCACCAACGGGGGCAATCCTCTCTCCTGCGCCGCGGGGCTGGCCGCCCTGGAGATTATTGACCGCGAAGGCCTTGTGGAAAACGCCCGCGTCGTGGGCGAGGCGATGCTCGCCGGCTTCCGCGAGATCGAGCAGCGCTCGCCTATTCTCGGCGACGTCCGGGGAATGGGGCTGGCCATCGGCCTGGAGATCGTCGAGGACAAGGCGAGCAAAACCCCCGCCCCGGAGCTGACCAAGGCCGTCATCTGGGAGTGCTACCAGCGTGGGCTGTGCCTTATTGCGCCCATTGGTTTTTACGGCAACGTAATCCGCGTTGCTCCGCCGCTGACCATCGAGCGCAACTGGGCGGAGTGGGGCGTGGGGATAATCGGCGAGGCGCTTGAGGCCGTCGCCCGGCAGGCGGGCAAGTAGCCCCGCCTGCGCCGGGCCGCGCCCCCCCCACGGCCAAACAAACTTTCGCCCAGGTGAAACGTCAGAACATATAGCGGGCTCGTGCGGCGTAGCCCGGTGTTGGCCGCTGGCGCGAGAAAGGGTATACTGGTGTTCACGGAGGAGAGCGGGCACATGGTTGAAGTGATTGTTCAGGCCATCGCCATGGACCAGAACGACAATCACTTCGTTATCCTGCGCGACGTTAACGGCTCGCGCGGGCTGCCCATCCTCGTCGGGCCCTGGGAGGCGCGGGCGATCGACATTGAGCTCCAGGGCTACAAGCCTCCGCGGCCCATGACCCACGACCTGCTGCGCAACATCTTGGAGCAGGTCGGCGCGCGTGTCCGCCGCGTCGTGGTCACCGAGCTGCGCGACATGACCTACTTTGCGATCATCAACGTCGAGCGCGAGGGCGTAGAGCAGGACATTGACGCCCGGCCGAGCGACGCCATTGCCCTTGCCCTGCGCTGCAAGGCGCCGATCTACGTCGCGGACAAGGTGCTCGAGGAAGCGGGGGCATACCTTATCGATCCTCCCAGCGCGCGCCAGCAGGACCGCGAAGAACAGGAGGAAATCGAGCGCTTCCGCTCGCTGCTCGACGACGCCGGGCTAGACGACCTCGAATAGCGCCCCCAAAGCGTTCCCCCTTGCGAAGGCCTATTGCGCCACGCTGCGCTGCGCATAGGCTGCGACCACCGCTGTGAGGAAGCGAAAGCAGCGCTCATAGTCTGCGCCGTCGCTGGAAATGGAAAACCGCTCCATTAACTGCCGCGCGGTGTGCACCACAACGTGATGCGCAGTGCGCGGGTCGAGCGAGGGCAGCCGCTGGAGCACGTGGCGCACGTATTCGTATTCCTCGCGGGCAAGGTGCGCGACCCCCGCTTTAATGAGCGCAAGCTCGGCCTCGGGCAGGCCCGTCTGCTCTAGCTCAACGAACAAATATTGGGGCAGTTCGCGCCGCGCCTCGTGGACGACCACTGTTCCCGCGGCAAAGTCGCCCAAGCGCCGCGACTCGCGCGAAACAAACACGCAAACAATGCCAATGCCGTAAAAGCCGGGGAGAAAGTCGAAGATCCTAATCGTGTTGCGCAGGAGCGAGTCGGTAAACGAAATAGGCTCGCCGTTTAGCCGAACAACGCGGATGCCGGCAAGCCGCTTGCCCGGCGACTGCCCGCTGGTGAGCATCTCGCACACGATGTAATAGCCGACGAACACGAAAAACTGCTCCGCGATAAGCGCGATGATCGCCACGTTGGTAAGCTCGGGCGTTCTAATTACGGCCGCGTATACCTGAAGGGTGAGCACGAAAATAGCGATCTGCAGCACGCCCTGGAGGATAGAGTCAACGATCGCCGCGACAAACCGGCGGCCCAGGCCGGCGATCTCCAGGGCAAGTTCCACGTTTTCTGGGGACTCGATGACGATGCGCTCGTCCACGGCCTACTCCGCGCGCCTGCGCAGCAGCTCCTCCAGCCGCGCCATCTGCTCCTCCAGCGCCCGCTGGCGGATCGCCGTGGTTAGGTCGGAGCGCGTGCGCTCGATTACCGTGCGCACGGTGTCCAGCCGACGCTTTAGCCCCTGAGAGATGGCGTCCGGGTAGTCGAAGGTCATCAGCTCGTAGTACACGTCGTCCATGCGCGCCAGCCAAGCCTCGCACTGCTCCAGCTCGCCTTGGCGGATCTTGTCGATAATGTGCCGGCGCATTTCGGTGAGCGCCTCGGCCATCCCGTTGAGATACGGGGCGCCATCAACGGCGATCTCCTCCGGGGTGGGAAAGGGCAGGTCGCAGGCGAGGCAGCGGGTAAGGTTTGCCTCGGCGTGCTCCTTCATCGCGTCTTGCACGAAGCCTGCGCTGAGCAACGCGGGCAGGCCCTCGAGCTGGGGCCGGAGCTTGGCCAGCGCCTCGGTATTTCTGCGCATCAGCTCGTCCGCCTTGTCCAGCTCCCCCCGGTGGACCATGCGAATGGCCGTGGCGCTGTTGCGCACGATCTCCCGCGACAGGGCGTAGGCTTGCTCGCGCAGCTTGTCCATGTGCTCAAACTGCTCGCGCACGTGATCGGCGATTTGGGCAAACCGTTCCTCGGCCACGGCTATCGTTCACCTTTCCCCTCCTCGCACTCGCCTTCGTCCATGCCGTCCTCGGCGTCGCAGAGCACGGCATAGGCCACAGCATAGTTGCGCGAGTGCGAGATGCTGAGCATGATTTTGCGGTCGGCAAGAGCTTCGCGAGCCCGGCCCTTAAGCACGACCACGGGTTTGCCGCTCGGGGTGTTGTGCACGGCGACCTCCTGCCAGGACAAGCTGCGCCCCAACGCCTTGGCCACGGCCTCCTTCGCGGCAAACCGCCCCGCCAGGTGCGCATACTCCGACGCCGGCTTTGACCGACAATAGGCGATCTCCTCCTCGGTAAACAAGCGGTGCAACAGCCGCGGGCGCCGGGCCAGCGCGTCGCGCACGCGCTCAACCTCGATAATGTCCACGCCAACGCCGCGGATCATAGGCCATCGCTCCACCCACGCGCCAACGCGCCCCGCCTAGCGCGCGATGCTCCGCAGAAAGTCTACGTCGCGGACAGCCATCTCCTCCTTAGGCAGCGCGCCAGGAGCGACAAACTCCACCTCGACGTATCCGTTAAACCCCGCGCTCTTCAACCGCTCAACAACCGCCTCATAGTTCACCCGCCCCTCGGCAATGGGCACGCGCACCATGCGCGCGACCCCGTCCACCACACGCTCGTCCATGTTCTGCGCGTGCACGTTGGCTACCTTGTCCACGACAGCCTCGAGGCGCTCCAGCGGGTCGTCCGCTTCGGGGGCGAACGAGGGTTGGTAGTTGGCGAACACGTTCTCCGCCCCGCAGTCCTCAATCAGCCGGCGCGTGGTCTCGCCTGTGTCGGCGAGGGTGTTGTCGTGCATCTCGATGGCCAGGGCCACGCCGTGGCGCGCGGCGATCTCCGCCATGCGCTTGAGGTCCGCGAGGCACGCCTTCCACAGCTTCGCCGTAGCCTGAGCCGAGGGGCAGTCGCCCGCCCACACGCGCACAAGCGGCGCTCCGAGGCACTGCGCAGTGCGCACGGCGCTCTCCGCCGCGCTTAGCCGACCGCGGCCGTGCTCGCGGGGCACGCCGAGGCGCACGTAGGAGCCGAACATGCTTACCTCGAGCCCGCGCGAGGCGATGAGCCGCGCCTCGGCCTCCACCCGCTCGCGGTTAAAGTGCTCGCAGATGTGCGGCTCGCGGCCCCAAAGCTCCACCCCGTCCACGCCGCAGCGCTGGGCCACGCATAACACATCCTCGAGGAGCATCTCGCGAAACGCGATGGTGCACAGGCCGACGCGAATCACCCGCTCCCTCCCCCGCTCGAGCTCCCCGCGCTTTTTCCCTAGCCTTCGCTGCGGTCGTTGAGAACGGTGACGCGGCGCGTGATTACGCGCACGCCGCGGCTGGTGATCTCGTAGGGCCTAATGTCGTTGATCCGCCCCCCGCCCTTGGTCTTGAGGATGGAGAGGCCCATGCGAATCTCCCCGCGGGCCTCGACATAGCGCAGGCTGATTACTGTATCGGCGAGCGAGGCCGGGCCGAGCTCGGCGAGCTCCGCCGCACCCTGCGCCCCGTGCGAGCTGCCGCTGAACATCGCCGTTACTCCGCGGCGGTGGACCTCCTGCAGGGCCTGATAGATAAACGCCTCCAGCCCCTGCTGGTCCACCACGGCGTCCTCGACCTCGGCCAGGCCATCGACAAACAGCCGCCGCGCGCCGGTATCGTCCACGGCGCGGATCGCCCGCGAGAGAATGGCGTAGGGGTTCATGTGCACGAACGGCTCGTGGATTACAGTGAGCAGCTTGGGGTCGGCGAAAATATTTATCCCGATGGACGAGGCGAGAGCGGCGACCTTCGCCGGGGGATCCTTGAGCGTAACGAGGACGCAAGGCTCGCCGCGGGCGATGCCCTCCGCGAGAAACTGCAGGCCGATGGCCGTCTTGCCCGTGCCCGCGGGCCCGATGATCAGGGTGGAGAATCCGCGGATCAGCCCCCCGCCGAGCATCTCGTCCAACCCCTCTACCCCGCTGGGGACGCGCTCGATCTCCGGGGCGCTGATCTTTTCCTCGTACTCCTCGGGGACAAACGAGGGATAGACGGTTATCCCGCCTTTGCCGATCTCAAAGAAGTGCTTGCCGGGGAGGAAGTTTTGCCCGCGCGCTTTGATCACCTCGAGCATGCGCACGCGGCGGTTGGTCCCTGTGCTCTCGTAGGTCAGGCGGATCGCGGCGTCCGAGGCATACTCCTCGAACGAGACCTCCTGCTCCTCGCGCAGGCGCACCTCCTTGGTGAAGAACGAGGTATAGCCCCCGCGCTTGAGCATGTTTACCAGGCCGTTGAAGATCTCGCGCTGCTCCGCGGGGTCGCGCGTGAGGCGCTGGAAGTGCGAGACGGAGTCGATCATCACGCGCTCCACGGCGGCCTCGCGGGCGATTTGGCTGATCATGCCGTCCGGCCCGGCGGTTTCCTGCTGGAACACGGCTGGGGAGGTGCTAATGATGCGCAGCTTGCCCTCGTCGCTGAGCTTGCGCAGGTCCCAGCCGAGCTGCTCCGCGTCGCGGTACATCTGCTGGGGAAATTCTTCGAATGTAACTATGAGTCCCGGTTGGTCGTACTTAATAATGCCGGCATAGATGAACTGCATCCCCAGGGTAGTTTTCCCGGCCCCCGGGGTGCCCTCGACCAGCACGGTGGCCCCGCGCAGCACGCCGCCGCACAACACGCGGTCGAGGCCTTCGATGCCGGTCGGGATGCTATCTGGCATTGGCCTCCCTCCTAGCCAGGACGGCAGACTCCAACTCGCGTCGCGCCTGTTTGCTTTGATACTTCTCGCAGTATTCCCGTTGCACAAACTCGCGCACCGCGGGGTCGCTCGTGTAGACATAAACCGCCTGGTCGCCCTCGCCGTGCTTAACCAAAACGCCCGCCTCGGCGAGCTCAGCCAGGGGCTGGCGCAGCCTGTCCTCGGAGTATCCCAGGCGCAGGGCGATGCCGCTGGCGTTATCCAGGGTCTCCGGATTCTCGTGGAAAAAGAGCACGAGATAGAGCTTTTCCAGGCTGTTGATCGCCTTGTGCAGGTTCTCCGGAGCTGGCGCTCTCGCCGTCAGAGCTCTCACCTCTGCTGCCGAGGGATATGGCCCGGGGCCGCAATTGCCTTTTCGGCCGCCCGCGCGCGAAATCCTTTCTTGCGCGCCGCCCCGGGGCCCGCGCCTAGCGGTAGCCTAGGCGATAAAGCTCGTTAAACAGCCCGGCGATTTGAGCGATGTAGTTGCGCGTCTCGGAATACGGGGGAACGCCGCGGTGGTTGTTTACCGCCTCCGGCCCGGCGTTATACGCGGCAAGGGCAAGCTGAAACCGCTCGTTTAACGGATAGCGCGCATACTTGGCGAGCTGCAGCGCCAGGTAGTGAATTCCCCCGCGCATGTTTTGCTCGATGTTATACGGGCTGGCTACGCCCAGCGCCTCGGCGGTCTTGGGCATGAGCTGGGTAAGCCCCATTGCCCCCGCGGGCGACTTGGCCAACGGGTCAAAGCGCGACTCGACGTAAATCATCGCCGCGGCCAGCGGCCGGGGGACGCCAAACGCCGCGCAGTAGCGGAACAGGCACTGCACAATTAGGTTTGCCTCAAAATCCGTCAGCTTGGGGTTGAAATACTTAACCAAGCGCAGGTAGGACTGAAACTGGGCCAGCTCCTGCTCGCTGGGCACGTAAACGGGCGTAAACGACTGCGTCAGGGCCTGCGCCGGAGCTACGGGTTGGATAAGCGCTGCGGTGCGCGTAAACACCCGGCGCCGGTCGGCCCTTGGCCGCGCGGGCTGCGTTGTCCCACTGGCCACCGGCCGCGCGCCAGAGAGCGGCGCGCCCGCCGTCCCCTGCCGCAGGGGCGGCTCGGTTGCCGGTTCGGCGGTGGTATGCGCTTTGGGATTGTCCGAGCGAGCGCTTTGCTCGGCAAAAAACGCCTCGTCGGCCCAAGCCAGGGCCGCGGGCCGCGATCGCCCCGCGCCGGCCTCGGGGACCTTCACCACAAGCCTTAGCTCCTGGCCCACGGCAACCGCTGCCCGCCCGGGAAGGTCGACCATCGCCGTTTCGCCTGAATCCAGAGCGAGGATAACCGTTGTCTGCAGCTCGCCCTGCTGGCCCGCGCGGGTGACGATCCCGCAAATTCGCCCCACAACGCGCACGAGCTTGCCGCTGTAGGCCTGGCCCGCGGCAAGCGCCTGCCCGAGCGACAGACCGGGGAGGAACTGTGCGCTGGCCTCAAGCCGGCGCACGGCGCTCGGGTCGCCGAGCTCCTGGGCAAACGCTGCGCTCGACGCCAGGGCTAAGGCGAGGGCGAAAAGCAGCGCGCTATATCGTCGGCCCGAGAGCGTCATGGGCATCGCCCTGAACATGAACGATTGCCGATGCGCGCGGGGTCAACAGCGGGGCAGAAATTGTTCGCGGGCCAGGAGGTGGTGAGCAGGGGGTTTGCCTCAGCCAAGGGCGCGCCCTCCTCGCGAGCGGCGCTGGGCGGAACGGTGCAAAATAAGAGAAATGGTACCCCCTGGGGGAGTCGAACCCCCGTTTCTGGGATGAGAACCCAGCGTCCTAGGCCACTGAACGAAGGGGGCACCTTAGCGCACACCGGCGCCAATTTGCAAACAAAATGATAAAAATAATCCTCCCCTGCGTCAAGCCCAAGCAAAAGAAGGTAATTGCGCAGGCAAGGCAAAATCTATCCAAAACCGCCGGCCCCGCCGGCACACAGGGGTTGACTGCCGTGAGCGAGCAAACGGAGCAGCAAGAGCGCCTTGTCGGCAAGGTCGTCAACTTCTACAGCAAAATTAGCGTCGCCGCCGTGGAGCTGAGCGACACCCTGAGCGTGGGCGACACAATCCACATCCGCGGCAACACCACCGACCTGCGCCAGACGGTGGACTCCATGCAAATCGAGCACGAGACGGTGCAGACCGCCGGCGCGGGGGACTCTGTGGGAATTAAGGTCAGCGCGCCCGTGCGCCGCGGCGACCAGGTGTTCGTCGTGGAGTAACCTCGCGCGCAGAGGCGGGGCTAGGACTTCTTCCGCCGCCTGCTCCGCGCGGGCTTCTTCTGCTCTAGCTCTCCGCTCTCGAGCATTGTGAGCAGCGGCGAGTCGCTAATCTTCAGCGGCAGGTCTACCCGGCCGCGCCTCCTGCTCGACTCGTAGGTGGCGAAAATAATCTCTGTGGCTTGCAGGGCGCGCCGCGCGGAAAGCTCCGGCTCGCGGCCCTTTTCCAACGCCTCCACCAAGTCGGCGATCGCGCGGTGCACAGCGTGCATGCCGTGGATCCCGTCTTTTGTCTTAACCTCGCGCCAGGTCATCCGCCGCCTGCCGCGATAGCGCACGTGCGGCTTCTCGGAATAGATCTCCACCGCGCCGTGCGTGCCCAAGATGCGGTGGGCCGCGCCGATGAAGCTGTCGTGGCCGGTAACGAGCATCGCCCGGCGGCCGTTTTTAAACTTAAAGTAAGAAAGCCCCTGGCTCTCTACGGGGACGCCGAACACAGATCTCGTCTCGCGCGCATCGATCTGCCCAATGACCCACTCCGCGGGCTCGTCGTTGTTGAAGAAAAAGAACATGTCGAACCAGTGGGTGCCCCAGTCGAACAGGTTCGGGCAGGAGGCTTCGAAGCGCAACACGTCGCCGATCGTCCCGTCGTTGGCCAGCTCCTTGGCGATGCGAAACGGCTCGAGAAACCTGCGCTGGTGGTTAAACGTAAGCTGCACGCCGGCGCGCTCGCAGGCGCGGACCATCGCGCGCGACTCGCCCCAGGTGGGGGCAATGGGCTTTTCGCAGTGAATGGCCTTCGCCCCGCTGCGCGCCACAGCGCGCACGATTTTCGCATGGAGCGGGGTCCAGACGACGACGCTGACCAGCTCCGGCTGGACCTCCTTAAGCATTTTCCGATAGTCGCGGAATGTTTGGGCAACGTTAAACTTTTCCGCCATGGCCGCGGCGCGCTCGTCGTCGATGTCCACCACGGCGACGACCTCGCACTTTCCCGTATTCAAGTAGCCGCCGATATGCGCAGGAGACATCCCGCCGCAGCCGATAACCGCCGCGCGATACTTTTTCGCCATTGCGCATCTCCTCCCGGGCGGCGGAAGTTCGGGCAGGGGCGGGGGTGATCCTCTCCTACTGTGGCACTGTCATGTGCTTTCCTTGACAGAGATCGCCGCGGGCGTCTATTGTGAAAAGGTTCCGCACCGCAAAGGGCGATCCGCCAATTTCTGACGCAAGTGCGAGTGATTGAGGCGTTGATCCGTCAATCGGCGCGCAGAGCGCTGCACAGTGTTCTCGACCAGCTACGCTCGACGGAGAACTTCGGCCCGCTGCTTCTCGCGGTCGTCGTGGGGCTTGCCGGCGGGGCTGGGGCGGTAGTCTTCCGCTGGCTCATCGCCGGCGCGCAGCACATTTTCTTCGACTGCGGCAAGCAGGCGCTGTGGTTTATGGGCAAGTACCACGTGATCGTCGCCCCGCTCGTCGGCTTGGTCATCGTCTCGGTCATCGTGCGCAAGTTCGCCACCGAGGCGCGCGGGCACGGCGTGCCCGAGGTAATGTTCGCGGAGCGCGACCTGGGCGGGCGCATTCGCCCGCGGGTGGCCGTGGTTAAGGCGCTGGCGAGCGCCTTGTGCATCGGCTCCGGCGGCTCGGTGGGCCGCGAGGGGCCCATCGTGCAGATCGGCAGCTCCGTGGGGAGCACGCTGGGCCAGGTGCTTAAGCTGAAGACCTCGGAGGTGCGCCTGCTCGTCGCCTGCGGCGCGGCGGCGGGGATCGCGGGCACGTTTAACGCCCCCCTCGCCGGGGCGATCTTCGCCCACGAGGTTATCCTGGGCAGCCTAAAGCGCCGCGCGTTGGCCCTTGTCGTCGTCGCTTCGGTCACGGGCACGGCCCTGTCGCAGTGGGCCCTGGGCAAGGCCCCTTCGTTTCAACTGCCCCACCCGTTCTCGCAGAAAAGCCCGTGGGAAATTTTGCTTTACGCGGTAATGGGCCTGGCCCTGGGGTTTGTCGCCGTGGCCTATGTGCGCACGCTTTATTTCCTGGAGGGGCTGTTTGAGCGCTGGCGCTTGCACGACGACATAAAGGCGGCGTTTGGTGGGCTGCTTGTCGGCATTTTGGGCTACTTTATTCCGGACCTGTTCGGCGTGGGCTATAGCGGGGTGGAGAAGGCGCTGCGCGGCGAGCTGGTGCTCTCTGTCCTGCTGTTGATGGCCGCGCTGAAAATCCTGGCCACCTCGCTAACGCTTGCCGCGGGGGGTTCAGGCGGCGTGTTTGCCCCGTCGCTGCTCATCGGGGCCACCGCGGGCGGGGCGTTTGGGCAGTTGGTAAACATGCTCTTCCCCGGGATAACCGCGCCCGCCGGCGCCTATAGCCTGGTGGGTATGGCCGCCGTGTTCGCCGGCGCCGCGCACGCGCCGATTACCTCGATCATCATCCTGTTTGAGATGACCGACGACTACAAAATCATCCTCCCGCTAATGACCGGCGTAGTGATCAGCTACCTCGTGGCAGTGAATCTCAGCCCGCAGTCGATCTATACGATCAAGCTCAGGCGGCTGCAGGAGCGGCACGCGGCGCAGCTTGCCGAGGAGGAGCTGGCGCGCCGGGTCGCTGAGGAAGAGGAAAAGGTCTCGGCCACCGCGGCCGACCCCCCGACCTGCGAGGACTAGCCCGCGGGCGCGGGAGAGCGAGCAAGCGCAGCGCGAGAGGCGCGCCGCGGGAGGAACAATTCTTTGCTGTCGCGAAGCACACACGTATGAATGCGGTGCCCAAGGATGTAAATCTCGGGAAAGTGTGCGAGCTCGCCGAGGAGTACGGGCTGGAGCTGGTTGTGCTCTTTGGCTCGCGGGCGCGCGGCGAAGCGAGGCGACAAAGCGACTGGGATTTTGCCTATCTCCCCTGCTCTGCGGCCGAGCTTTCCCTGGAGAAGGACCTGGAGCTCGCCGCGCGCTTCGCCGAGGCCGTGGGCAGCGACAACGTAGACGCCGTGCGGCTGGACCACGCCCCTCGCACGCTGCGCAAAGAAGTCGCCGACTCGGCGATTGTTCTCTTTGAGCGGCAGCGGGGCGCGTTTGAGCGATTTTGGCTGCTTTCCCTCAAGCTCTACTGGGATGCGGCGAAGATGCGCGAGATGCGCCGGCAGGCGCTGGATGATTGGCTCAAACGCCTGGGCCTAAACTATGGACAGCGCTCTTCTCGGTGACAAGCTAACTTCGCTCGCGGGCTATCTCGAGGAGCTGGAGAGCCTGCTCCCCGACGAGGAGGACGCCTACCTCTCTGATCTCCGCACACGCCGGGCGGTAGAACGGCTGATACAGCTAGTCGTCGAGGCAGCGACGGACATCAACTCCCTTCTTTTGCTGAGCATCGGAAAACCGGTCCCGGAGTCGGCGTATCAATCGTTCCTCGACGTCGCCCGTGCCGGTGCGCTGCCCGAGGACATTGCCCGGCGACTTGCCCCGCTGACAGGGCTGCGCAATCGCCTCACGTATTCATACAACGCTGTTGACGACCGCGTTGTCTATCGCGCCGTTGGTAGAGCGATGGACGATCTGCGCGCGTTCTGCGCGCACCTCCGCGGCGCAAGCGACAGCCGCCGTTGAGGGCAAACCGGCGGCCGGCGCTTGGCGCTCGGCTTAACACTCCTCGCCCCTGTTGCCCCGCCTTGCGGATGATGTTATCCTGCCACGCGAGCGCAGGAGCAACATGCGCAGCAAGCTCGGGCAAAGGGAGCCTTGCCGGTGACGCGGGGCAGATCAACGCGAGCGAACGGTTTAGCTGTGGCGATTTGCGCGGGGGCCGCGGCCGCATTGGCCTGTGCCCTTCTCTCAGGCTGCCAGGGTGGGCGGGGCGGGCCGCCTCCGCTGGGCATCCCCGTGTTCGTAGACTTTAACACGTTTACCGCTGACCTAACCGTGGGGCCTAGTGTCGGCGCGCTCTCCGGCCAGGTGGTGAGCACAAGGGGGCTTGCCGTTCAGGGGGCGAGCGTGCGCATCTCGCTTCCCGTCTCGCTGGAGCAGGTGGGGCTGGACAGCTTTACCGTAGTAACGAGCGACCTCGGGCTGTTTTGCATCGGCAACATACCCCGCGGCATTTACGACCTAACCATCTCGCACCCGGAATACTTCGAGACCACCGTGCAGGTGCCCATTGTCGAGGGGGCGGTTTGTGCGCGCACGTTTTCCCTACAGCCGCTGAGCGAAGCGGGCGAGGGCGGGACGCCGGGCGAGACCACCCCGGGCGGGAAGACACCCGGCCTCGCCCAGCCGGCAGGCCCCGACGTCATCGGGCGCTATGCCGTTCAGGCGCGGCTGGAGTTTGCGCAAGGCCCGGCGGGCTCCGTCCCCACGCCGGTGGCCGAGGTGGTTGTTACGCTTAACGGCGCGGCGGTGTCCAGCGCCACGGTGAAAATTAACGGGCGAAAGCTCGACTACGACGGCACGCGCAGCGCCTACCGCGCCAGCGATGCGTTCGAGTTTACCCCGGACGGCTACTATACCCTTGAGATAAACGGGGGCGAGATTCGGGTAACCGTTCAGGCCCCGCACCTTTTCGCAAACCTCACCACCCCCGCCCCGGGGGCGCAGCTGAGCGGACCGAGCATGGAGGTCGCCTGGGAGCCGACCGGCGCGGACTCCTACGCGCTTACGGGTATCCCCCTCACGGGCAACCTCGACGACCCCGCCGACGACGGCGCGGCCACCTTCCGCCTAGACACCGGCGACTTGGCGTTTGTAGACATGCTCCGCGTAACAAGCACACGGGTGAAAACGCTCCTCGGGGGCGAGGACCAGGGCGACGTGGTGTTTACCCTTGTGACCCACCTGGGGATAGACGTAAACTGAGGCAAAGCCCCGAGGTGACCCTCTCCCGATGAACTCCGCCCCGCACAGCGAAAGCCGCTGGGAGGAGCTGCAGGACAAGCTCCAGCGCGCGCTAGCGGAGATCGCCCGCGCTGCGCAGCGCATTGGCCTGTCCGAGCGCGAGGTGGACATGGTTGCTGCGCTCTTCGCAAACCACCTGCTTATGGCGCGCACGTCGCGCCTGCGCGACCTTTCCGTGGACACGACGATACGCGAGTTTGCCCGGGCCGCGGCTTACGAGGGCCGGCAGATCCCGGAGACGCTGCGCGAAATGGACGCCCGGCTGAAAAGCACGCTCGACGCTCTCTCGCAACAGAGGCCGACAGCGGAGGGACGCCAGCGGTGACCGAGGAGATGATGTGGCAAGAGCTTGTGCGCGTCGCAGAGCATTTGGGGATTCGCGTGCGCTGCGAGGACGTGCGCGCCGCGGGAGGGCTGTGTGTGGTCTATGGCGAGCGGATGATCATTGTTCCCAGACACAAAAGCCTTGAGGAGCGAGTGGAGCTTTTGGCGAGCGAGCTCGCCCGCGTTAACATCAACGATCTGTACATCGCACCGCAAGCGCGCGAGCTTATCGAGCGGCGGCGCGGGGCCGGGCAGCCTAGCGCAGAGGAATCTCCCGAATGCGCACGCGAGGGGGACGGGGACGGCGGCGAAAATACTTAAGGTAGCAATAGATCCCGCCCAGAAAGCCGAAGATGTGCGCCCACCAGGCGATTCCCGTATACTGCCCGAAACTAAGCAGCCCGCTAAACACCTGCCCTAAAAACCACATTCCGATGAACAAAAATGCGGGCACCTCGGCGATTACGGGAAGGAAGAAAAATATCGGGACAAGCGTTCTAATCCGCGCTAGGGGAAAGAGAATCAGATACGCCCCCATCACCCCGGAGACCGCCCCGCTGGCCCCAATGACCGGCGTCGCCGAGGCGAAGGTAAACAAGGCGTTGCCCAGCGCGGCGCACATCCCGCAGAGCAGGTAAAAAACGACGAAGCGCAGCGAGCCGAGGATGTCCTCGATGTTGTCGCCGAACACCCAGAGAAACCACATGTTAAACGCGATGTGAAAGAGATCGCCGTGGATGAACATGTGGGTGAGCAAAGGCAGGGCGTTTGCCGTAAACCCCCGCTCGAGCCAGGCATGGACGCTGAAAAACAGCTTGGGGATTAGCCCATACTGCTGGTAGAATAGTATTCTCGCCTCGCCGAGCGAAAGCTCGGCGAGGTAGACGGCGATGTTGCAAAGCACAATTAGCGCAGTGGCTATGGGAAACCGCTGCGCGCGGTTAACATCGCTCAGCGGAAGCATAGCAAAACCTCTTGCTTGCGCTGCAGTAGGCGACTAGCAAGCCAAACCAGGCCGTTGCAGTATACACAATCTTGCGCGGAACAGTGGAGGCAAGGCCATGCCCGTGGTCTCGACTGAGGAAGCAATTAAGGCGATCGCCAACGGCGAAATAATCATCCTCGTGGACGACGAAGACCGCGAAAACGAGGGCGACTTCGTCATGGCCGCGGAGTGGGTTACGCCGGAGGCCATTACGTTTATGATGCGCCACGGGGGCGGGTTGATCTGCCTCCCCTCCAGCGGCGAGCGGCTGGACGAGCTGGAAATTCCCCTTATGGTCGCCGAGAACACCGAGGTTAACAAAACCGCGTTTTGCGTGTCCATCGACGCCAAGCATGGGATCACCACGGGCGTCTCG
Source organism: uncultured Armatimonadia bacterium (assembly GCA_964565895.1). GTDB lineage: Bacteria > Armatimonadota > Zipacnadia > UBA1398 > CAZMGT01 > CAZMGT01. The sequence goes on along the minus strand of CAZMGT010000001.1, from coordinate 76,505 downwards.
GCGCACGACCGCGCGCGGACGATTCGCGCCGTGGTTGACCCGAAGACAAGGCCGCGCGACCTGGCGCGCCCCGGGCACGTTTTTCCCCTGCGTGCCGCTGAGGGCGGAGTGCTCCAGCGCACGGGACACACCGAGGGGGCGGTGGACCTTGCTCGGCTCGCCGGCTGCCAGCCCGTGGCTGTGCTCTGCGAGATCATTCGCGACGACGGCATGATGGCCCGCATGCCCGACTTGGAGAAGCTCGCCGCGGAGCACGGGTTGAAGATCGCCACCATTCGCGACATCGTCGCCTACCGCCGACGCACGGAAAAGCTCGTGCACCGCGTGGCGGAAACGCGCCTTCCCACCCCCTATGGCGAGTGGAAGCTCATTGACTACAGGTGCGACGTGGAGGCTCAGCCGTACATCGCCCTGGTCAAAGGCGAGATCAATCCCGATGAGCCCGTGCTCGTCCGCGTGCACTCCGGCTGTCTTACCGGCGACGTGTTCCACTCGCTGCGCTGCGACTGCGGCGAGCAGCTCGAGTACGCCATGCGCGTGATCTCCGAGGAGGGCAAGGGGGTAATCGTCTACATTCCCGCGCACGAGGGCCGGGGGATTGGCCTGCACAACAAAATGCGCGCCTATCGCCTGCAGGACGAGGGCGCGGACACCGTGGAGGCCAACGAAATGCTCGGGTTTAAGCCTGACATTCGCGACTATGGCCTGGGGGCGCAGGTGCTCGTGGACCTCGGCGTGCGGCGCATGCGCCTGCTTACCAACAACCCGAGCAAACACGTGGCGCTGGAGGGCTATGGGCTAGAGGTTGTCGAGCGCGTGCCCATCGAGGTCCCGCCGAACAGAGAAAACCGAAAGTACCTAGAGACCAAGCGCGACAAGCTAGGCCATGAGCTGCACTTAAGCTGAGCGCCGCGCGTTGACCGCTGGGCGCGGGGAGGGCTATACTAGCTTGCTTGGAGAGGCCGCGCCGGCGTTTGGCGACGCGGCGTGGTGGCGATGCTGCGCACCGTTCGGGTAAAAGGGATCGTCCTGGCCTGCCTGGTTGTTTACGTCGGGCTGGCCACGGTCGCCGTTGTGCTGCACAGCTTCTCCCACAGGGCGGATCTTAGCCGCTCAACCGCGACGCTTAGGTCCGACCGCCACTGCCCGGTTTGCGACTGGTTGAGCAACCCCCACGAACCCTCGCTTGAGGCGAGCGTGCAACTGCTCGCGGCGCCGCTTGCGGAAACCGTCGCGCCGGAGCAGATCGTACAACACAGCGCGCTTGAGCTGAGCGCGGAGCAGCCGCGCGCTCCTCCCGGCTAACCCCTCTCTTGCGCCGGCAAGTCCTAAGCTGGCGCTTCCGCAAGTGCTTTTGCCACAGTTTGCCACCTGTGCGAGGTGCTAGCTTCGCGCAGCTTTTGCTTTGCTCCAGGAGAGTGAGCGAAATGCACGCACGGACGAACATGCGGCGCGTGGCGCTCGGCGTTTTGCTTAGCCTGGGCCTGGGCATGGCCTCGGCGGCGCTTTGCGGTTGCCTCGACGTCGTCCCCAGCGCCGCCAACGCCATTACCGAGGCCACAGTAAGCGCCGAGGTCGCCGCGCTGCTTGAGGCGTGGGCTGAGGGCCAGAAAGCGCAAGATGCCCAGGCCCTTGCCTCGCTGTATACCGAAGACTACGCCTACAACGGCCAAACTGCGGCCGAAGTCGCCCAGTCGTTCCTGCTCCCACGCGACGAGCATACGAAAATCAGCACGCTTACGCTGCAGTTCATCGAGCCGCTTGCCGAGCAGCAAGCGGAGGGCGAAGTCTGGGCGCGCGTGAGCTTCTCCGGCTCCATCGCTGCCCAGCACCTTGCCGAGTATCTGCCTGGGGCAGCGGCGCAGGGGCTCGACCCCAGCCAGGCGCCGCCCCGCGCGGCAGCGCGGCACGAGCATGAGCACGAGCACGAACACGGCGAGCAGCCCTCGGGCGGAGCGGCGCTCACTGGCTCGGTGCCCGTGCGCGGCTTTTTCGACATGCGCTGGACGGTCGCCGACACAAGCTCCGGCCCGCGGCTAAGCTCGCAGACCATCGTCCGCGGACAGATGCTCGCCGGGCCTGAGCTCGCCGTGCCCTTGCTCGCCAACGTGGCCCTGGAGAGCGCCGCGGTGCGCTGCGGCGAGGAGTTTCACGTGACGGGGTCCGTCGCGCTGCTCGGGAGCGGCAGAGTGCTCGCTCAGGTGGGCAGCGGAGCCCCGGTGTCCGCCGAGGTCAGCGGGGCCAGCTTTCACGCGCACCTCGTCGCGCCGAGCACTCCGGGCGAGTACGTTGTGCTCGTGCGCGCGGGAAACGTCGTCGCCGACGGGCCTGCGGCGGCGATTTGCTGGCGCGGCTTGTCCCTGCGCGTAGCGGAGCACAGCGAGTAACGGCGCCATTCGAGGAGGTGAGAGGACGATGCACCAAGCGAACACCCGCGCTGGCGTGCGGCGGCGCTGCGCGCTGTCTTTCGCTCTGGCGCTGGCAATTACCCTATGCGCGCCGTGGGCCGCAGCGCAACAGCCCACGCCGACGATTCAAGAGCGGATACAGCAGCTTGAGCAACAGCAAAAAAAGCTGTTGCAAATGATTAACGAGCTGCAGCAGCAAATAGATGAACTAAAGAAAAAGGCCGAAGTGCCCGAGGAGCAAACGCTCCCGAGCATCGAGGACCTGCTTCAGCCGGCCGAGCCCCAAGAAGTAGTTACCGGCGGAGCGGGCGAGGCGAGCACATCGCAGTCGCTCAACCCAGACGTTTGGGCCGGGGGTGAGTTCGTCGCCCGCGTGGGCCAGCTCTCCCCCGCGCTATATGACGCCGACGGCCGCGACCGGCGGCCCATCTTGGGCAATCGCTCCGTCGAAGTCGGCTTTCGCTACAGCGTGTCGACCACCGCCGACGCGATCCTGCTGCTCGGCGACCACGGCCACGGGCCGCACGTCGAGGAAGCGTATATCGACATCAACCGCGAGCGCGAGCGGTGGAAGTTCATGCTTGGGCGCTGGCGCGCACGCTGGGGGCAGATCAACGAGTATCACGAGCACGACCTGCCGTTTGTCAGCTATCCGCGAAGCCTAACGAACTTCTTCGGCTTCGCCGGGCTGCAAGCGCAGGGGCTGCGCGTGCAATATCTCCTCCCCACGCGGCGCTATACCGCGCTCGAGGTGTCCGTGCTCAATGGCTTGGGGAGCGAAACCGCGACGGCGCTGCTCCCCCTGGGCGCGCGGCCGCACAAGCCAAGCTATATGGTCCGCCTGCGCCGCGCCTGGGACATCGACGAAGACGAAGACGTTGACCTGCGCCTGTGCTACCTCAACGGCCCAAACGATCTCACCTCGCCCACGCGCACGCAAATGCTTAACGTCAGCGGAAGCTGGCGCAGAATCCGCGAGGGCGCGCGCAAGGGCGACCGCGTGCTCGTCGAGTACACCGTTTACGACAGGGACACGGGGCTGGGGCACGTGCGCCGCGATGGTGGCTATATAGCCTATGTGCGCAAGCTCTCCGAGCGGTCGGAGTGGGGGGTAATGTACGACCGCGCGGGGTTTGGCGACCCCGCCCTGCGCGGGCAGTCTCAGTCCTATAACCTGTTTGTAACCTACAAGCAAAACGAAAACCAGCGCTATCGCGTGCAATACCGTCACGCGCAATATCCCGGTGGGCTGAAGGACGACAGCCTGTTCTTCCAAATCGGCTGGGTCATCGGGCCGCACTTCCACAGCTTTAAGTAGCGGAGAGGGGAGGTTTTGAAGCGATGCGAGGAGCGGTTGGCATAGCGGCGCTTTGCCTTGCCCTGGCTTTCGCCTGGGGTGTGTTTTGCGCACCGGCAGCGGCGAAGCTTAAGGTCGTCTGCGAGATCTCCGACCTGGGCTATTTCGCCAAGCGCATCGCCGGCGATCTCGCCGAGATAACCGTCCTCTGCCCGGGGGCGATAAACCCCCACTTTCTCGAAGCTCGGCCGAGCCACGTCAGAGCAACGGCCGAGGCCGACCTGTTCTTGGAGATCGGCCTCTCCTGCGTTCCCGCGGCGCGGGAGATCCGCAAGGCCGCGGCTAACCCCCGGCTGAGGGTTGTCGTCTGCTCCAAAGGGGTAAAGGTGCGCGACGTCCCCCGCGAGCGCATCGACCCCTCCCAGGGGCACCTCCACCCGTTCGGCAACCCGCACATTTGGCTCAGCCCGCGCAACGCGATGATCATCGTGGGCAATGTGCTTAACGCGTTCCGCGCGGTGGACCGCGCCCACGCCGACGTCTACACGGCAAACGCACGCAAGCTGTTGCAGGAAATCCAGCAGCGCACGAAGGACTGGCAGCGGCGCATGGCCCCGTTTAAGGGGAAGACCTACGTCAGCTATCACCAGACCTACGAGTACTTCGCGGACTTCTTTGGCGTCCGTCGCGCGTGCACGTTGGAGGAGAAGCTGGGCGTTCCTCCGTCGGCGGCGCATGTGCGCCATGTCATCGAGACCGTGAACGCCAACGACACGCGGCTCATCTTGCAAGAGGTGTTCTATCCGGGCGGTGCGGCGAAGTCCGTTGCCGCGGATACCAAGGCGAAGGTCATCATCTCGCCCACGAGCACGGGGGCGTTGGGCACGAAGTCCTGGTTTGACGTGATCGAGCGGCTGGTCAGGGCGTTCGAGGAGGCCTATAAGTAGCCGCGCGGGAGGTGGGCTGTGTGGCCGAGCAACAGCCGAGCGACGGCGTGGTCATTCGCTGCGTCGACGCCGATTTGGGCTATGGCGCGCATCGCGTGCTGCGCGAGGTGACGTTTGAGGTATACCAGGGCGAGCTGCTGGGCATTATCGGACCCAACGGGGCGGGGAAAACGACGCTCCTGCGCGGGATGATGGGCACCCTGCGCCCCCTGCGGGGGAGGATCGAGGTTGTCCGGCGGGCCGACGGCTCGCCCCTGCGCTTCGGCTACGTGGCGCAGTCTAGCGATATCGACCTGAGCTATCCGCTAAGCGCGCTCGATGTCGTCCTGCTCGGCCGCACAGCCCTGCTCGGCGTCTTCCGCCGCCCGGGGGCGGAGGACCTGCGCGCCGCGGAGCAGGCGCTGGCCCGTGTGGGCGGGATCCCCTCGCCGCGGCGGCAGTTCGCCGAGCTCTCCGGCGGCCAGCGCCAGCGCGTGCTCCTTGCCCGGGCGCTTGTCGGCGAGCCAGACGTGCTCGTCCTCGACGAGCCCACGGGCGACCTCGATGTGCGCGCCCAAGCGGAGTTTTTAGACCTTTTGGAAAAGCTGCGCGACGAGGGACGGCTTACCGTGCTCCTGGTCAGCCACATGCTCGAGGAAGTGTCGCGCCGCGCGGGCCGCGTGCTAGTCATCGAGCAAGGCCGCGTGCATGTTGTGCGCACAAACGGAGGTGAAACCGCCTCGGGGGAGCTCGCCCGGTTTATCCTCGGGCGCTCCGCCGGCGCGGGCGAAAAGTGATCCAGGCCGTCGCGGAACACATGCAGTATCCGTTTTTCCAGCGCGTGCTCCTTGCCTGTGTCCTCGTGGGCACGGTGTGCGGTGTGCTCAGCGTTTACGTCGTCCTGCGGCAGCTCATTTTCATGGGCCTTGCCGTAACGCAGCTCGCTTCGGTGGGGCTGGGGGTCGCCGCGCTGACGGGCGCCCCGCCCTTGCCCAGCGCGGTGGTCGCGGCGTTTGTGGGTGTTGTCCCGCTGGGCCTCGCTGGGCCGCGGGGGTCGCGCCGCGCGGAAAATTTCGTTGCCTTGCTCTACATGGGCGCCTGGGCCGTGTCCATCATCCTCTTCGCCCTCGCCGAGCGCGGCAACGACGAGATGACGGCGATCCTCTACGGCGACATCCTGGGCGTGCTCATGCCCGATATCTACGCCTTTTTGCCCATCTTCGCCGTGGTTATCCTCATCCACGCCCTGCTCTACAAGGAAATTCTCTTCTCCTCGTTCGACCCCGAGACGGCGACGACGCAGCGCATTAACGTTAAGCTCTACGACATGGTGCTTTATCTAACAATCGCCGCCGTGGTCTCGTTTGCGGTAAAGATGCTCGGGCTGCTGTTGGTGTTCTCGTTCCTCGCCGCACCGGGGACAGTAGCCCTGCTTTTCGCCAAGCGCATGCGCGGGGCCATCGGCGTGGCCATAGCCGCGGCGCTGCTCATGACCATCGTGGGCACGGCGGCGGCGAGCGCCTACGATCTTCCCCCGGGGCCGGTGGTTGCCGCAGCGGGGATCGCCGTGCTCGCCCTTGCCTGGCCCGCTTCGCGCCTGTGGCACAGCCTCGACCCGGAGTATCAATCGGAGCTTTCGCTGCGCACGCGGCGCATCGGGCGTGCGGCCCTCGTCGGCTCGCTGGCGCTTGCCGTGGCGTTGTTTTTGCTTGCCGTCGGCTTGCGCGCGGTGGCCCTAGCCCAGACGAGCAGCGCGGGCGCGGGCCAGGCCGCGCTGGAGCAAGAGGCGCCCGCGGCCGAGGCGCAACAACTGCCGGACATCGGGGAGCTGCTCCAGGCGACGCCGGGCTCGCCCTCTCCCGGGCCGGGGCAGTGAACGCGGCCCCTCGGGCGTAGCGTTTGTCCCAGGGAAAGCTAAAGGACTTTTGCCCAGTTATACGAAGCCAACCCGTGTGCACGGGCAAACGCTGCGTTTCGATGCGGAGGGGACCGCGATGGCCGAAGTCGCACCCGCGGAAACCAAGCATGCCGACATCCTCGGCCAGCTCGAGGGTAGCCGCGAGTTCCGCGTGGTGATCATGGGGCTGTTGGTCTCGTTCTGCTTCGTGCTCAGCTACTACTTCCACTGCGCCTACGAAGTCGAGCTAACGTTCGTCCACTTCTTTTATGTCCCGATTATCGTGGCCAGCGTGTGGTGGGGCAAGCGCGGGGTGTGGGTCGCCGCGCTGTGCGGCCTGGGGTTAATGCTTCTGCGCGTCGTTGTCCTTCATGCCGCGCGCGGGCTGTTTTTCGACGTGGCCAGCTCGCTTTTGTTCTGGATCGTGGCCATGGTTGTCGGCGCCCTGCGCGACGCCCAGGAGGAGGCCCAAGCCCAGCTCGCCCATTCCGAGTCTGTCTATCGGAGCATGACCGAGGAGTCCCTCGCGGGCATTTACATTATTCAAGACGGCAAGCTCGCTTACGCCAACAAACAGCTCGAGGAGGCCACGGGCTATAACCGCGAGGAGTTCGTCGGCACGGAGCGGTTTTGGGACGTAATTCACCCCGAGGACCGGCCCATGGCCGTCGCCCGCGCCGCCGCGCGCCAAGAGGGGGCTGAGCCTCCGGCGCGCTATGAGCTGCGCGTGTTTCGCAAGGACGGGTCCATCGCCTGGTTCCAGGTCGCTGCCTCGCGCATCGTCTACAACGGCCGCCCGGCGACCATGGGCCACATGTTCGACATTACCGAGCGGCGGCAGGCTGAGGAGCGTGCGCGCAAGCAGGCGGAACGCTTGGCCATGCTCGCGGGCATCGGCAAGCAGCTTACCCTGCGCCGCGGGTTAAAGGACCTTCTGGAAACGGTGGTCCGCGAGGGCCTGCGCGTGCTCGACGCCGAGATGGGCGCCGTATTCCTCGTTGGCGAGGACGGGCGGCTGAGCGTGTGGGCGGCGGTGGGCACGAAAGCCGAGGCCATCGAGGACGAAGTGCTCCTCTCCGGCAAGGAGGGGGTCATCGGCTGGGTGCTAAACACCGGCCAGCCCGCTGTGATCAACGATGTCTCGAAGGACAGCCGCGCCCTTCGCCCGCTTGTCGACCAGCTCGGCGTTTACAACTGCGTGCAGGTCCCCCTCCTCGGCGAAGACCGCGTCCTGGGTGTGCTTGTCGTGACGAACAAGCGCACGGGCGACTTCGACGACCAAGACGTAGAGCTGCTCACCACCCTCGCCTCGACGACGGCCACCGCGGTGGAGAACGTGAAGCTGTTCGAGCAGCTCCAGCGCTCGCAAGAGGAGCTTTCGCGGCGCAACCGCGAGCTCGTCGAGCGCGAGAAGCGGCTCGAGGCCCTCAACCGCGAATTGGCCGAGGCGAACCGCAAGATCCAAGAGGCAAACCGGCTAAAGTCGCAGTTTGTCGCTAACATGAGCCACGAGCTGCGCACCCCGCTTACGGGAATTATCGGCTGGGCCGAGGTGATGCTCGAGGGCGTGCTCGGCGAGATCACCCCGGAGCAGGCGGCGCGCTTGGAAACCATTCGCTCCAACGGCAGGCACCTTTTGCAGTTGATTAACGATGTGCTCGACCTGTCCAAGATCGAGTCCGGGCGCATGCCTATGGAGCGCAGCTCGTTCCCGCTGGCCGATGTCCTCGCCGAGGTGGAGCAAACGATGCGCCCCATGGCCGAGGAGAAGGAGCAGGCGCTTACGTTTGAGATACCCGAGGACGAGATAAACGTCGTCGGCGACCCGGGGCGCACGCGCCAGGTGCTCATTAACCTCGTGGGCAACGCGTGCAAGTTTACCCCGGAGAAGGGAAAGATCACCGTGCGCGCGGAGCTTACCCCAGAGGGCATGGCCCACGTGAGCGTCTCGGACACCGGCCCGGGGATTGCCCCGGAGGACCAGGAGATAATCTTCGAGGAGTTTCGCCAGGCTAACGGGTCGTCGGCGCGGCGGCACCAGGGCACGGGATTGGGGTTGACTATCGCTAAAAAACTTGTCGAGCTCCAGGGGGGCCGCATTTGGGTGGAAAGCGAGCTCGGCAAGGGGAGCACATTCCACTTTACCCTGCCCACGACCAAGCAGGCCCAGTAGCCCGGCGCAGCGAAGGCAGGCGAGCCGCCTGGGCGAGCGCGCCCGGGGGCTTTTTTGTTCGCGGGAACAGCGGCCGAGGGAAAATTGTTGACTAAATTAGTCAAGAATTGTAACCTGCGCCAAAACCCTGTGCGCTTTGCGGAGAGCATCATGCAGTTCACCAGAGCGAGCCACTATGGCCTGCGGGCGATGATCGACCTCGCCCTGCACTGCGACCAGGGGCCGGTGCGCGTTAAGGACATCTCGCGGCGCGAGGGTATTCCCGAAAAGTACCTGGAGAAGCTCATGCACCGGCTCAAGCGCAAGCACATCGTGCGCGGGGTGCGCGGCCCCGGCGGGGGCTACGTTCTGGGGAAGAGCAGCAAGGAGATTACCGCGAAGGACATCCTCGACGTCGTGGAGGGGCCTACGGCGCCGGTAATTTGCTTGCGCCACGACTATAGCCCGGGCAAGTGCGCCCGCGAGCGGGGCTGTACCTCGCGCGTTGTCTGGGAGCAGGTGGCGCGCAAAGTCGACGAAGTGCTCGCTGGACTTACCCTGGCTGAGCTCGTAGAACAAGCTCGCGCGACGGAGGGACGCTAGATGGCCACGATCTATCTCGACCACGCAGCAACGACCCCGCTCGACCCGGAAGTGCTCGAGGCCATGCTCCCGTTTTTAAAGGAGCAATATGGCAATGCCTCGAGTATCCACCATATGGGGCGCCGGGCGCGCGCCGCCGTGGACGAAGCGCGGGAGAAAGTGGCCGCGCTCATCGGGTGCAGCGACGACGAGATTGTCTTTGTCAGCGGGGGCACCGAGGCCGACAACCACGCGCTCATCGGCTATATGACCACCCCGCAAAACGAGAAGCGGGGCAACCACCTGATTACCACGAAAATCGAGCACCACGCCGTGCTTCACCCCGCGGAATATCTGGAGAAGCTGGGCAAGCGCGTTAGCTACATCGGCGTCGACCGCCACGGCATCGTAGACCTCGACGAGCTTGCGGACACGATTTCCGACGAGACGATCCTCATCAGCGTTATGCTCGCCAACAACGAGGTGGGCACGATCCAGCCCGTGGAGGAGATCCGCAAGATCGTCGGCGACCGGCCAATCACCATCCACACCGACGCCGTGCAAGCGTTGGGCGATATGGACATTAACGTAGACGACCTCGGCGTGGACATGATGTCGCTCTCCGCGCACAAAATCTACGGCCCGAAGGGCATCGGGGCGCTCTATGTGCGCAAGGGGACGCGCCTGCGCAGCTTGATCTTCGGCGGGGCGCACGAGCGCGGCAAGCGCGCGGGGACGGAAAACGTGGCGGGGATCGTCGGCTTTGGCAAGGCGTGCGAGATTATCGCCCGCGAGGGGGCGGAGATTCGCTCGCGCGTCGCCGCGCTGCGCGATAGGTTGATCGACGGCGTGCTTAAGCGCATTGAGGACTCGGTGCTTAACGGCCACCCCACGAACCGCTTGGCGAAAAACGCCAGCTTTTGCTTCCGCGGGTGCGAGGGCGAGGCGCTTTTGCTGCGGCTGGACAACATGGGGATCTGCGCCTCGAGCGGCTCGGCGTGCACCTCGCAGTCGCTTGAGCCCTCGCATGTGCTCGAGGCCATGGGCGTGCCCATCGAGCTCGCCCACGGCGTCCTCCGCCTGACCTTGGGCAAGGGGAACACCGAGGAGGAGATCGACTACACCATCGGCGCGTTGGAGGACGCCGTGCGCCAGATCCGCGAGATCTCCCGCGCGATACAGTTTTAACGCTTCTCTCCGGCGAGTGCCGAGATGCTAGGTTGGGCAGGCGGTGAGCGATGTACTCGGACAAAGTGATGGAGCATTTTCAAAACCCGCGCAACGTGGGGATCATCGAGGATGCGGACGGCGTGGGGACCGTGGGGAACCCCGTGTGCGGGGACGTTATGAAGATGTACATCAAGGTTAAGGACAACCGCATTGTAGACATAAAGTTCCAAACGTTTGGCTGCGGCGCGGCGATTGCCACGAGCTCGATGATCACCGAGTTGGCCAAGGGGAAGACGCTCGAGGAGGCCTTGGCCATTACCCGCGACGACGTGGCCGAGGAGCTTGGGGGCCTGCCTCCGATAAAGATGCACTGCTCAAACCTCGCCGCAGACGGGCTGCACAAGGCGATCGAGGACTACTTGGCCAAGCAAAAGGCAAAAGCTGCAGGGCAGTAGGGCGCTGGCTTTGGGCAGCGGCGGGCAAAGGGGGATGAGCGCTGAGCGGGCGGCGAAAGCTTGTCCTTGCCGCGATGAGCGGGGGCGTGGATAGCTCCGTCGCCGCTGCCCTGTGCCTCGAGCGGGGATATGAGGTCTGGGGCGTAACCATGCGCCTGTGGACGCCCGAGCTCGAGGCTCCCGCGCGCTACGATGGCTGTTGCTCCGTGGACGCCGTGGAAGACGCGCGCGCCGTGTGCAATACGTTGGGCATCCCCCACTATGTGCTCAACCTGAAAGATGTTTTCCGCAAATACGTCGTAGACGACTTCGTGCGCCAATACGCCTCGGGGCGCACGCCAAACCCCTGCATTCGCTGCAACGAGTTCGTAAAGTTTCGCTTTTTGCTCAAAAAGGCGCGCATGGTCGGCGCGGACTATGTGTGCACCGGCCACTACGCGCGCATTGAAAAAACCGCGCGCGGCTTTCTCTTGCGCAAGGGCGTAGACGAAGCCAAAGACCAGTCCTATTTCCTGTACGTCCTTACCCAGCGGCAAATGGCCCACCTGCTCTTCCCCAACGGCGAGCTGACCAAGGCCGAGGTGCGCGAGATCGCCCGCAAGCTGGGGCTGAACGTCGCCGAGAAGGCGGAGAGCCAAGAGGTGTGCTTCGTCATCGCCGAGCGCGTGGGCCAGTTCGTCGCCGCCCACGCCCCACAGGCTGCCCGCCCGGGGGAGATCGTCTCCGTCGACGGGCGGGTGCTCGGCGAGCACCGCGGATTGGCGTTCTACACCGTCGGCCAGCGCCGCGGGTTGGGCATTGGCGGAGGCGACCGGCTATACGTGCTGCACATCGACGCCCCGCACAACCGCCTGATCGTGGGCGACGACGGCGACCTCTGGGCGCGGCGGCTGCGCGTGCGCGACGTGCACTGGACCGTGCCCGATCCTCCCCAGGGCCCCTCGCCGTGCACGGTGCGAATAAGATATAATAGTCCTGGCGGGCGAGCAGTGGTGGTGCCCGAACGGGACAACGTGGCAGTTGTCGAGCTAGAACAACCGCAGCGTGCCGTGGCGCCGGGGCAGGCCGCGGTGTTCTACGACGGCGATGTTGTCCTGGGCGGCGGCACGATCGAGGAGCGCCTAGATAAGCCATGGCTGCGCGCCTGAGGCCTCTGGCCGACGTAGACCTCGACTCGCGCAAGCAAAAAGTCCTCGCGGCTATCGTGCGCGACTACGTGGAAACCGTGGAGCCTGTGGGCTCGGAGCAGCTTGTCGCGCGCCACGGGCTGCAGGTAAGCTCCGCCACGGTGCGCAACGACATGTCTGTCCTCGAGGCCGTGGGGCTGATCCATCAGCCCTACCGTTCCGCGGGGCGCGTCCCCTCCGACCCCGGCTATCGCTACTTTGTCGACCGGCTAATCCGCGTCAAGCGCTTAGACGACGCCCGGCGGCGCGCAGCGGACATAAGGCGCTTGCTTCAGGTCCCCGAGCTAGAGGAGATCCTCCGCCATGCCTGCCGCATTCTCTCGGAGATAACGAAGTATACCGCCGTGGCCGTTGTCCCTGGGCTGCGCGAGGCGGAGCTGCGCTATATTGACGTGGCCAACCTCGGCGCGCGCCGCCTGCTTGTCACCATTGTCACGGACATCGGGCACATCATGCACTGCCGCGTGGACTCCGAAACGGAGCACTCCGCGCGCGAAGTAGAGGTTATCAGCAACCTGCTCCGCCGGCGGCTGACGGGGATGCGCGTGTCGGAGATCGAGGCGCTCGACCCCAACGCCTTGGCGCGCGAGGCGCGCACGCGGGCGCTGTTGCTGCAGGAGTGTTTTACCACGGTGCGCCGGGCGCTTGCCGGGCAGCGCGAGCTGCATATCCTCATCGACGGGGTGCTGCACACCCTGCGCCAGCCGGAGTTTTTGGACCCCGAGCGCCTGGACCGCGTAATGGCTGTGCTCGACCCCGGCGAGGTGCTCGAGGATGTGCTCCAGGCGGAGCTCGACGCCGAGGGCACTTCGGTAACCATTGGCTCGGAGCACGACCGCGACGAGGCGACCGACCTGAGCCTCGTTACCGCGCCCTACGAGGCGGGGAGCGATGTGCGCGGGCTCGTTGGCGTGCTTGGGCCCACGCGCATGAAGTACGAGGAGGCGATCGGCGCGGTAGAGTATGTCGCGGGCCTTGTTGAGCAGGCGCTAACCGTCGCCGCGGGCCGCTAACCCCCCGCAGCCGAGCCTCGGCAAGCAAGTAGCGCACTGCGCCACAGGCCAGCCGACGCCGCCGCTTTCGCAGGCTTTGCCCGCCGGCCCGTTTTCGCGCAGGAGCATATCGCGCAGTTGGGGAAGAGCATGCCCGCTATGCGCGGCCGACTGTCCTCGCTTTGCTTGGCGTTCTTTCTTCTGCCTCCGCTGTGGTTTGCCGGCGTGCGCCAGCCGGCGACCGAGCAGGAGCTCGCAGAGCTCAAGCAGCGCATGGTCGTCCTGGTAAACGCCGACCGCGCGCGGTTTGGCCTGCGCCCCGTGGAGTACGATCCCCTTGCCAGCGCCATCGGCGACATCTTCTGCCGCCACGCCCTGGAGCAGGGGGTTACCGGGCATTACTTGCTCGACGGCTATTCGCCGTTTCACCGCTATTCTCTCTGGGGCCGCTCGCCGCACTTTTGCGCGGAAAACGTCTGCTGCACGAGCCACAAGCTGCCCGTTGTTTGGACGAAAGAGGAAATTTGGAACGCCATGGTGCGCCACGAACAAACGATGCTTGCCGAAAAGCCGCCCAACGATGGCCATCGCCGAAACATCCTCGACCCCTGGCACACGCACCTCGGCGTGGGCATTGCCTACAGCAGCAACGGGCTGCGCGTAGTGCAGGAGTTTTTGAACAAATACGCCGCAGTGCAGCGCATCCCACAGCGCTTTCCCCTGGGCCAGCCCATTCCTTTCTCCGGCCGGCTGCTTGAGCCGGAAAAATACGAGGTCGCCGGGGTGTGGGTGTTCTTCGACCCCACGCCGCGCCCGCTTACCGCGGACGAGGCCAACGCCAAAGACAGCTACGGCTATCCCGCGGACCGGCTCTACCTTCGCCCGAAGCTTCCCCCAAACACGTTCTACAAAGACGACGGCGGCCGGGGCGAGGTGGAGCTCGGCGAGGGCGGCTGGTTCTCGGTAACCGTCCCGCAGTTCGCAAACAAGCCGGGGATCTACGGCCTCATGCTCCGCCTTTGCCCGCGGGAAGACAAGACGAAGCAGTTTCCGGCGACGTTTTTCTGCATCGAGGTGCCCGAACGCTAGCCTACCGCCAGACCGCGCCAACGAGGCACTTGCGCGCAAGCCAAGCACGTGATACAACACATCGGCCTTTGGCCTGGCTTGCCGGGGAGCTTTGCCCAATGAGCCTTTGGGTAGCGCTGGCGCTCGGTGCCCTGCAAGGGTTAACGGAGTTCTTGCCCGTCTCAAGCAGCGGGCACTTGGTCATTTTCGGCAACCTGCTCGCCCACGCCCCACCGCCGAGGTCCTACGACGTGGCGGTGCACGTGGGCACGCTTGTTGCCGTGTGCGCCTATTACCGCGCGGACCTCGCCCCGCTGCTGCGCGGAGCGGGGCGGCTGGCGCGCGCGCTGCGTTCGCGCGCGGAGCTTTGCCGCGTGTTTGGGGAGGACACCTGGGCGCGGCTCGCCGCGCTGCTCGCCATCGCCTGCCTCCCCACGGCCGCCATTGGCGCGGCGCTCGACGCGGCGGTGTCCGATCTCTTCCAAAACGTATCGCTCGCCGCCGTGGCGCTGTTTGCCACAGCGGCGCTACTTGTGGTAACAGATCTTCGTCTGCGCCGGGCGGAGGGGAAGGCCGAGGTGGCGCAGACGGGCGCTCTTGCCGCGGCCGCCGTGGGCGTCGCTCAGGGGGTGGCCGTGGTGCCGGGTATTTCGCGCTCCGGGGCCGTGCTCTGCGCCGGCGTGTGGTGCGGGATGAGCCGAGAGTTTGCCCTGCGCTTTGCTTTTTTGTTGTCTATTCCGGCGATCGTCGGCGCCGCGGGCTACGAGGCGCTGGCCGAGCTCTTGCACGGCGCAGGCAATGGCACTGCCACGTCGGCGCTGAGCGACGCTGCCGGGGCGCTAGCCGCGGCGTGTTTTGGTTATCTGGCCATTGCCTGGCTACTTCGAGCGACACGCCGGGGCAAACTATGGATGTTTGGGGTATACTGTGTGTGCATCGGTGTTCTGGGGTTGATTGCTCGCTAGCAGGCGCTGTCGTGTTCTGCGGCGCTTGCCGGGCCGTGCTTTGTCCGCGAAGGGAGATGTTTGAGCGGTGCATAACATTCCCATAGAAATCGGCCGCCAGGAAATCGGCATCCTCATTTTCGTCGCTGCCTCCGCTATCTTTGGCCTGCTCTTCGGCGTTTACCTCATGCTCGAAGTGCAGCGGCGCAAGGTTGACAACGTGAAGATGGAGGAGGTCGCCGGGGCGATTCAAGAGGGGGCAAAGGCCTACCTCGCGCGGCAGTTTAAAACCCTGGTCATCTTCCTCGTTCTGCTTGGGCTAATTTTGTTCTTCGGCTACCGCATGCAATACGGTAACTGGCTTGCGTTTGGCATTGCCCTGGCCTTTTTGCTCGGCTGCGCGGCCTCAGCGAGCGCGGGATATGTGGGCATGAGCCTTGCCGTGCGCGCCAATGTAAAAACCGCCTATGCCGCGCTGCACAGCTTTAAGCAGGCCCTGGAAACGGCGTTTCGCGCGGGCGCCATTAGCGGCATGTTCACTGTGGGCTTGGGGCTGCTTGGGGCGTGCATTATTTTCTTCATCTTCCGCGAGAAGGCGATGCTCGTCCTCGTCGGGTTCGGCTTCGGCGGCTGTCTCGTCGCCCTGTTTATGCGAGTTGGCGGTGGGATCTACACCAAGGCCGCCGACGTCGGCGCCGACCTTGTCGGCAAAGTAGAGGCCGGCATTCCCGAGGACGACCCCCGCAACGCGGCTACCATTGCCGACAACGTGGGCGACAACGTGGGCGACTGCGCGGGAATGGCCGCCGACGTGTTCGAGAGCTACGAGGTAACGCTTGTCGCGGCGATCATTCTCGGGGCGTTCGCCCAGGGAACAAGCCCCCTCGCCCAGGAGCTGGGCTCGCGCCTGTGGACCTATCCGTTCCTCATCCGCGCGGTGGGCGTGTTCGCCTCGATCTTCGGCGTGCTGCTGGTCCGCGCGAAAAGCGACAAAGAAGTGGGCGACGCCATGCGCCACATCAACATTGGCTTTTACGCCTCGATCGTCGCCTCGATCGTGGGCATTTTCATCGTCACGGGGCTTCTCATGCGCACCGAAGCCGGGCCGCAGTGGCAGTTTGGCTGGGCCTGCGCCACAGGCTTGGCCTTGGCCCTGGTCATCGGCGCGCTTACGGACTGGTTTACACACCTGGACAAGCCACCGGTGACGGAGATCGCCCACACCTCAAAGACCGGCGCGGCGACGTTGATCTTAAGCGGCTTGGCCACGGGCATGGAGAGCAGCGTGTGGGCCATTTTGGCCATCGCGGCAAGCACCGGGGCGAGCTTCATTATCTTCGGCGGCGACATTCCCCTCGGCTCCTACGGCATCGCCCTCATGGGCCTTGGCCTGCTCACCACCACGGGCTATATCCTGGCCATGGACACCTACGGCCCGATCTCCGACAACGCCAACGGTATTTTCGAAATGTCCGGCACGGAGATCGAGGAGGGGACGTTCGCCAGCCGGGTCGTCGCCCAGCTCGACGCCGTGGGCAACGTGACCAAGGCCCTCACCAAGGGCTTTGCCATTGCCACCGCGGTTATCGCGGCGATCTCGCTGTTTAAGTCGTTCATCGACGAGGCGGCGAGCAGCGCGGGGCGCGACCTGCTCCGAGCGATCGAGATCAACCACCCGGTGGTGTTCATCGGCTTTCTCGTGGGTGGGGCGGTGCCCTTCCTCTTCTCCTCGTTTGCCCTAAACGCTGTGGCGCGCGCCTCGTTCCAGGTGGTCGAGGAGGTGCGCCGGCAGTTTCGCGAGATCCCCGGGATTATGGAGGGCACGGGCCGGCCGGAGTATGGCCGGTGTGTGGAGTTGGTCACCGCGGCGGCGCAAAAGGAGCTTCTCGGGCCGGGGATTTTGGCCATCTGCACGCCCGTGCTCATTGCCTTTGGCTTGGGGTTTGGCATTTTCGCCAAGGACGAAGCGGGGCACTGGTTCCCCTCGGGCGCGGCAGCGCTTGGGGGCTACCTCGCCGGGGCGATTCTCACCGGCCAGCTCCTTGCTGTGTTCATGGCCAACGCCGGCGGGGCGTGGGACAACGCCAAGAAGAAAATCGAAGCCGGCCTGTTCGGCGGCAAGGGGACGGAGTACCACAAAGCGGGCGTCGTTGGGGACACCGTCGGCGACCCGTTCAAGGACACCGCCGGCCCGGCGCTCAACCCGCTGATTAAGGTAATGAACCTGGTCGCCATTCTCATTGCCCCGGCGGCGGCCTCGGCGCGCATTCCCACCGCGGCGCGCGTCGCCGTGTGCGTGGTGTGCCTGTGCTTGCTTATCGGGGCGATCATCTTCTCCAAGCGTGGGTCGATCGTCGACGAGGAGGCGGAGCGGAAGATTCGCGAGGCGGAGCTGGCCAAGAAGGCCGAGGCCGCGGGCCATGCCGCGGGCGGCGACGGTAGCTCTTAACGGGGGAGCGTGAACCGAAAGCCCCTGCGGCAGTTTCTGCCCAGGGGCTTTGTTTATTTTCAAGCCCAGGATGCGCCCCATGTCGCGCTACGGCGGCCCGAGCATCGTCTGGCTCGGCGAGGAACAGTGCACCGAGCGTGCGCTCGTCGGCGGCAAGGCCGCAGCGCTCGCCCTTCTCGCCCGACGGGGAATGCCCGTCCCCAATGGGTTTTGCTTAACGACGGTAGGGTTTCGCCGTGCGCTCGACGCCGAAGGCGAGCTTCCCGCAGACGTCTGGGCGGAGGCCGCCCGTGCCTTCCGCCGCCTGCGCTCACCCATTGCCGTGCGCAGCTCGGCGATTTCCGAGGACGGGCGCGAGGCGAGCTTCGCCGGCCAGCACAAAACCGTGCTCGGCGTGCGCACGGCCGAGGAGCTGCGCCAGGCCATCGGCCGGTGCTACCGCTCGCTGTTCTCGCGCCGCGCGACGCACTACCGCAGGCAAATGGGCCTGCCCCTTGACCTGGCCATGGCCGTGCTCGTCCAGGAGATGGTCGAGCCCCAGGCGAGCGGCGTAGCGTTTAGCGCGGCGCCCACCGGCGGCGACCACGAGGTCGTGCTCGTCGAAGCTATTGCCGGGCGCGGCGCGGAGCTCGTCGAGGGCCAGGCGCAGCCCGAGCGCTGGCGCGTGGAGCGTGCCACGGGCCGGGCCAAGCGCTTGGGTGGCCCGGCTGTGCTCGAACCCTCGTGCGCTGTGCGCGTCGCTAAGCTCGCCCTCCAGGCGGAGGCCGCCTTCGGCGAACCGCAGGATGTGGAGTGGGCGCTGGCCGACGGCCTGCTTTGGCTTGTGCAGTCGCGCCCCGTAACCTCGCTGCAGCGGCCGCCGACCACGGAGGAGGTGGCGCGCGAGGAGCGCGAGCGCTTGGCCCGGCTGGCCGAGCAGTCGCCTGGCGCGCTGCGCGTGTGGACGAGCTACAACGTCGCGGAAATCCTCCCCCGTCCCAGCCCGCTCGCCTCGGCTCTGGCGCGCGAGGCGCTTTCGTTTTCCGGCACGCTTGGGCGCGTGCTGGAGGAGCTTGGCGTGTGGTTCGACGACAAGCTGCGTGCCGAGCCGTGCCTTGTGCAAATCGCCGGCCGGCCATATGTTGACCTGCGCCAAATGGCCGCCGCCGTTGGCTTGCCGTGGCTTGGCGCGTCCCCCTCCCGCCGGTGATCTTCAGCGATGCGCTTGAGGAAATAGGCAGCCCATCGCCGGCGCCCGCGGCGCGCGAGCTGCGGGGGATCGGGGCCTCGCCGGGAATCGCCCGCGGCCGGGCCTGCGTTTTGCGCGACCCCCTTGCCGGGTTCCCTCCGGCGCCCGGCGAGGTGCTCGTCGTTCCCGCGGCAGACCCCGGGCTAACTGTGTTCTTTCTTTCCGCGGCAGCGCTGGTTACCGAGGTGGGCGGCGTCCTGTGCCACGCGGCGATCGTCGCCCGCGAGCTGGGGCTGCCCGCCGTCGTCGCGGCGCAGGGCGCGACGAAAGCCATCGCCACGGGCCAGCTCGTCGAGGTCGACGGCGCGGCAGGCATCGTACGCGTCCTGGAGGAGGGGCGTTAGCTTTGCTTGGGCGGAGCGGGGGCAAGGGGAGCTTCTAGCTCCGCCAACCGTGGGACAATGCGCCCGTCGCTCATAAACACCAACTGATCCGCGCGCTGGCCCACCGCGTAGTCGTGGGTCACGAGGATAATCGTTTGCCCGCGTTCGCGGTTAAGCTCGTACATCATCTCAATAACCTCGGCGCCGGTTTTCGTGTCCAGCTCGCCCGTGGGCTCGTCGGCGAGGATGATCTTCGGCTCGTTAACCATCGCCCGGGCAATGCCCACCCGCTGCTGCTCTCCGCCGGAAAGCTCGTCTGGGCGATGGTGCAGGCGGTGCCCCAGGCCAACGCGCCGAAGAGCGGCTGCGGCGCGCTCGCGCTTTTCCTGTGCGGAAAGCCGCGGCCGGCGGTAGTTTAAAGGGAGCATAACGTTCTCCAGCGCGGTGAGGTGGGGGAGGAGGTTAAACTGCTGAAAGACAAAGCCCACGGTTCTTAGCCGAAAGTCCGAAAGCGCGCTCCGTCGCGCGCGAGTTACATCGCGGCCGTCAACGATGAGCGTCCCTTCGTCCGGGGTGTCCAGGCAGCCGAGGACGTTAAGCAAGGTAGACTTGCCGCTGCCCGAGGGGCCCATAACCACGGTAAAGCTGCCGCGGGGGACGTCGAGGTCTACGCCGGCAAGCGCGGTTACCGTATTGCGCCGCCCCAGGCGATAGACCTTAACCAGGCCCCGCGCGCGGACGATTAGCTTGTTGTCCGATGTCGCGTGCTCCATGGGCCTCGCCGGCCTTTGTGCTATACGCTGCGCAGCGCCTGAACGGGATCTAACCGCGCAGCGCGGAGCGCGGGATAGATCCCCGCGATGCACCCCGCGACGAGGGCGACGGCAAACGCGGCACACACCAGCCGCGCGGTAATGATAAACAGCGTCACTCCGCCCTCGGCAAGCCGCGCGTTTAAAAGCCACGTAGCAAGCACGGCGAGGGCCAGCCCAATTGCCCCGCCGACCACGGCGATTACCAGCGCCTCGCCCAAGAACTCCACGAAAATGTCGCTCGTGCGCGCGCCAATCGCCTTCTTCGTGCCAATCTCTCGCGCCCGCTCGCTGACCGACATAACCATCGTGTTGGCGATCCCCAGCGTGCCTACAAGAACAGCGATGATCGTGCACGCATAAACGATGCCGTTGAAAATGGAAAGAGCCGAGCCCACATTGCGCTGAATCTCCTCGGGCGAGATGGTGTGCACGGGCACGCCCTCGCGCGCGGCAACGTGAACGAGCACCTCGGCCAACGCCTCCGCGTCTTCGTTAGGCTCGACGTAAACGGCAAACGCCGTTACCTCGTCGCGCTCCATGGCGAGCACCCGCCGCGCGTCCTCGAGCGACATGAACACGAGCGAGTCGGGGTCCGTATTCGTCGGCTCGAGCACGCCCACGATGCGCATTTTCTCCCGATGGACGCGCAGGAAGTCGCCCACGTCTTTGTCGTACTTCCGCGCGACAGCGCAGCCAATGACCACCTCGCCGCGCGCCCCGCGGCGGAGCATCCGCCCGCGGGCAAGGGCCAGGCCCTCCAACGGGCTGTGCCCGGGGGTGAGATCCACGCCGGCGATCGCGCACAGGGCGAGCGGGTTGCGCAGGTCGGCGTAGTCGAGCGGCCCGAAAATCCGCGGCGAGACGTAGCGCACGCCATCTACCGCCTGGAGCTTTTTGCGCAGCGACATGGGCAGGGAGCCGCCGAAGGTGATGTATACGCGGTTGTCCAAAACCCAAATGCAGCGGCCGTAGTAGCGCTGCGCGCTTGTCGCGTGAATGTTCATTTTCTCGGCAAGCGCGCCCATTACGACAAACGCGAAAATGCCGATGGACACGCCGAGGATGGTCAGCGCGGCGCGCCCGCGCCTGCGGCTCATACTGCGCAAGATTTGGGTCATCGTCGAGCGCCCTCGTGCGGCAGCAGGCTAGGGGATAGTTTCATCGCCCCGCGCGGCGATCCTTTGGCAGGGGGCGGCGCTAGGGCGCGCCCGGGGGCAACGGCTCGGCGGCCAGGGCGACGTCGGTTAGATTTGCCAGGCGGGCGGCGTCCATCACGTGAAACACCAGGCCGTAGTCTACGCTGCGGTCGGCGCGGATGAGCACAGTACGCCGGCCGCCTTGTTTGTAGAGGCTCAAAAACGCGGCAAGCACATCCTCCGGAGCGACAAGCTGCCCCTCGATGTAAACCTCCCCCGCGGAGGTGATCGTCACCCCGATCTCGCCCACGTCGTCGCGCGGCTCGCTCGATTGCGCTCCGGGAAGCTGGACGTCCACCGACTCCTCGGCGGTTAAGAACGTCGCGGTGATCATGAAGATGATCAAGAGCACGAGCAGGACGTCGGTCAGCGGGGTAATGTTAATCTGCCACATTGTGCGCCGCTGGGGTGGGGGAGGGAGAGCGAGAGGCACGCTAGGCCACCTCCTCGTGCGGCCGCACGCGAGCGACCTCGGGCATGACCTCAGCGATCTCGCTCGCCGCGAGCTCCATGTCGAGCTGGAAGCTATCGGCCCAGTTCGTCAGCCAGTTGTAGCAGACGACGGCGACGATGGCCACGCCCAAGCCCGCGGCGGTGGCCACCAGCGCCTCGGCAACCCCCGCGGCAACCACCGCCGAGCCCGCCTTGCCCGTGCGCGCGATCTCGTGAAACGAGTGCAAAATGCCGAGCACCGTGCCGAACAGGCCGATGAACGGGGCGACGTTGCCGATCGTCCCGAGAACGTTGAGGTAGCGATTAAGCCGGGCGTGTTGGACCTTTACCGAGTTGCTTAGGGCGGTGGCCATGGCCTCCTCGCCGCGGGAGAAGCCCTCGATCGCCGCCAGGCAAACCTTGGCCACGGGCGCGGGATCCTCGCGACACACCGCCGCCCCCTCGGTCAAGCCGTCGGCGATCATCAGCCGCCGCAGCTCCGAGACAAAGCGGTGGGGGTCTACGCGCCCGCGGACATAGAACACCACGCGGTTGATAACCACGGCCACGGTCAACACCGAGCACAGGGCGAGGGGGTACATGGCCACCCCGCCCTCGCTAAACAGCCGGGAAATGGCTTGCATCGGCACGACCTCCTGCGCTGTCCGCCGGTCAGTGTTGCAACGCTGCGCGGCCTGCGATGTTCACTGCCGACCTAGTAACTGATACGTCGGCGGGGGCTGCGGTTTCAGGTTTTTCCACCGTCGCCAACCGTCGCGGGGGGCGTTGAAAAAAGTTACTCCAGCGATCGTTTTACGCAAAACGGAAAAGGGGAGGGCAAAATGCCACTTGCTTGACACCCGCAAGGGGCGCAGATATACTTGCCCTGCCGCGAAAAAATAAACCTTCTGCTTGGTTAAGTGTCCTGATCAAAGCTAGCCGCGGGCCGATGTTCTGTCGGCCCGCCAGTTGTGCCACCGCCTGTTCAGCTTTCGCTTCTCGGAGGATGTTGCCATGATCGAGGCCGAGGGTCTGACCAAATACTACGGCGACAAGCCGGCGATCTCCGACGTCTCGTTCCACGTAAGCGAGGGGGAGATCGTCGCCTTCTTGGGGCCCAACGGCGCGGGAAAAACGACAACAATGCGCATCCTCACCGGCTATATGCCCGCGACCACGGGCACTGCGCGCATCGCCGGCTTCGACATCTACGACCAGTCCCTCGATGCCCGCGCGCACATCGGCTATCTCCCGGAGCAGGCAAGTTTTTACGACGACATGACCGTGCGCCAGTATCTCCGTTTTTGCGGCCGGCTGCGCGGCGTGCGCCGGCGCGAAATCGACGACCGTGTGGACGAGGTTATGGACGCCTGCCGCGTTACGGAATATGCCGACCGGTTAATCAGCCAACTGTCCAAGGGTTATCGCCAGCGCTTGGGGCTCGCTCAGGCGTTGGTGCACAACCCCGACGTGCTCATTCTCGACGAGCCGACCATCGGCCTCGATCCCGCGCAAGTGGTGGAGACCCGCGAGCTGATCAAGAACCTCGCCAAAGAGCACACGGTAATGCTCTCCACCCACATCCTCCCCGAGGCGCAGATGGTCGCCGAGCGCGTCCTGATTATCAACAACGGGCGGATTATCGCCGAGGACACCCCGGAGGCGCTAACCAAGCTTATCCGCCAGTCGAGCACCCTCCTAGTCAAGGTCGCCGACCCTAGCCGCAGCGTAGAGCGCGAGCTGACGGAGCTGAGCGAGGTGCGCGGCGTGCGCCGCGTTGGTGTGGATGACGAGGGCGCGACGTACCACGTGGATACCGACGTGGGCGTAGACCTGCGCCCCACGCTCGCCGAGCTCGCCCTGAAGAAGGACTGGGGGCTGCTTGAGCTACGCCAGGTGGAAATGTCGCTGGAGGAGATCTTCCTCGAGCTTACCGGTCGCCAGGCGGCGGCAAGTTAATCGGGCCCTCTCACCCGCGCGAAAGCGCCCAACTACCTCTGTGCGAGTAGGTGATCGCCATGCCCGGAGAAGCGAAAACGGAAAACAGCCAGGCTGCCGAGCAAGCGGCGGAAAAGGCCCCGCGGTTTGAGACGATAGACGTCCTGCGTGTGGCCGGCTTTGTCTGTGGCGTGCTGCTTTTTGTCGCGGCGATCCTCTGGGCACGCAGCAGAGAGGAAGGCTGGGGCTGGGGGCCGGGCCTGCTTGTCCTCTTGGCCGTGGCCCTCGAGGGCGCGGTGGTTGGCCTTACCTGGCCGCGCATCTTCTTAATCACCTGGCGCGAGCTAAAAGGCTACTTCATCTCTCCCGTCGCTTATGCGGTAATGGCCTTTTACTTCGGCGTGTGCGGGCTCATTTTCTACCTCATCTTGAACCAGCCGGGCGCAAAGGCGGAAATGCGCGACCAATTCGGGACAATGTACTTCTTGCTCGTGTTCATGGTCCCCATACTAACGATGCGCCTGTTCTCCGAGGAGCGGCGCTCAGGGACCATCGAGCTGCTCATGACCAGCCCTGTGCGCGACTACGAGGTTGTTGTAGGCAAATATCTCGCCGCGGTGGCGTTTCTCGTAGTGATGGTGATTATCAGCTTGCAATACCCCATTATCCTGCGGGCATATAGCAACCCCGATTGGGGCCCGATCATTGCCGGATACGTTGGCCTGCTCATCGCCGGCGCGGCGTTTGCCGCGGTGGGCGTGTTTACCTCGGTGCTTACCAAGTCTCAGGTTGCCGCGGCGATTAGCGCGATGCTCATTTTGCTGGTGTTCTGGCTGATCAACTGGCTGGGGACGCACACCAGCGGGTTTTGGAGCGAAGTGTGCCGGTATCTCTCCATTCCCGAAAACTACGAGGATTTCCGCAAGGGGATTATTGACACAAGACCGATCGCCTATTTCGTCAGCCTGAGCATCCTGTTCTTGTTCATGGCCGTGCGTGCCCTGGAGATCAGCCGGATTAAGTAGGTGGTGGCCATGTCCGAGGAAGGCGTGTCTCGTAACGAGCGCGAAGAGCGCGAAAAGGCGGAGAAGAAGCGCGCCAAGCAGCAGAGGGGCGAGCAAGGGGCAGAACCCGGCGCCGAGCGCTGGCTAAACTTCGCCCGCTACGGCACCCTGTCCCTCGGCCTGCTTTGTATTTGGGTGGCCTTTTTCTGGTGGCTCCTCGCCGATGAGTTCCGCTGGCAGTCGATCGTCTTTTACATCTTCGGCGGCGTGTTGTTCGTCGCCTGGGTTGTCATTACCGCGGTTACGAAAAAGGCAACGGCGTTCGACATTGCCCGCATTGTCGCACTAATTTTGGGGACGCACTTTGCCTGGTGGTGCCTGGGCTACTGGTTTGTAAACAGCGCATTTGGCTGGGTGCCCAAGGCATTTGCGGTAGCGGCGATCGGGCTGCTTGCGTTCTACGTCGCGGCAACTTGGGAGAAGCTCATGGAGCTTCTCGGCAGGCCGACTACCGTTCCTGTGCTGTTCACCGTATTGCTGTGCATCTTTGCCCTCGTCGTTCTGCAAATGCTCAACTATTTGGCCTACCGCTATAGTTACCGCGTAGACTTGAGCAAAAACAAGCAGTTCTCGCTCGCCGAGCAGACGCTCACCATCTTGCGCGACCTCGACGCCGACGTGCAGATTACGGCATTTGTTACCCCGAGCAATATGGACTACTTTGAGATTCGCGACCTTCTTCGCGAATATCGGATGAACAGCCGCCGCGTCCATACTGAGCTGATCGATCCCAACAAAAATCCCGCGCGGGCAAAGGCCGAAAACGCGCGCGACGGGACGATTATCGTCAAATGTGGCGACCGCAAAGAAGAAATAATGTTCCCCGACGAGCAAAAGCTGACCAGCGCCATCCTTGCCGTGACCACGGGGGAGAAGACGAAGCTCTACTTCCTGCAAGGCCACGGCGAGAAGACGATCGACTACGGGGCGAGCGCCGACAATAGCTATACCGTGTTTAAGCGCAACCTGGAAAACCAACAATATGAGTGCAAGACGCTTACCTTCGACCCCAAAAAACCCAAGGTTCCCGACGACTGCGCCTGTCTTATCGTCGCCGGCCCGCGCATGAAGCTTAGCGACGATGAGCTGGAGGCGATACACAAATACCTCGACGAGGGCGGCAGCCTGCTTCTCCTCCTCGAACCGCAGCTACCCAACCCATTTGGGGTAACAATCGAAGTGCCCGACTTTAAAGATTTTCTCGCCGATTACGACGTTGAGGTCCTCGACGGTGTCGTGGTAGACAGCGATCCCACATATAACAACTACGATCCTCGCTCGCTGATCATCCGGCGGCCGGAGAGCCACCCCATTACCAAGGATCTCATTAACATTCACTTTCTCATGGCGCGGCCGCTGAAGGTCGCCGAGCCCAGCGAGGAGGATTACGAGACGCCCTATGGCGGGCCGCCGCCAAGCAAGGCGCGTGCCCTGCTGCTTACCAGCTCCTCGAGCTGGGCGGAGAGCAACCCGTTGGCCCCGATGGACGAGCTCACCCAGGATGGAGATGAGGAGTCCGGGCCGTTCGCCCTGGGTATTGCCGTAGATCTTTCGCAAAAGCCGCCGCAGTATCCGGGGATGCCCCCGCCGCCCGAGGAAGAGGGCCCCAAGGCCAAGCTCGTCGTGTTTGGCGACTCCAAGTTCCTAAGCGACTTGTTCGTCGACCCGGGGCGGATGTATGCCCTAGCCAACCCGATGAACCTCGTCCTCGGCTTAAAAGCGGTGGGCTGGCTGGTCGGCGACAAGCAGCGCGTGACCATCCCGCCCAAGTCCACGGAAACGGAATATATTACGCTTAGCAAACGCCAAAGCCGAACCGTCCTCCTCCTTCACGGAACGATTGTCCTCCTGCTTCCAGTAATCGGCGGAGTGGTCTGGTGGATAAGGAGATGATGCGGGATGCGGCGTAGGAGCATGGCTGCCACGAAGGCGATCTACGCCGGCGTACTGTTCGTGGTCGCCGTCGGGCTCACGCTCTACGTAGCAACCTATGAGCGCGGCGAAAAGCCGGAAAAAGGCCAGGTTTGGCGGCGCATTCCCATCGACAAGGCCGAAGTGCTTGAGGTGAAAAAGGGCAAGGAAACCCTGCGCCTGGAAAAGCGCGGCGACGACTGGTGGCTTACCGAGCCGTTCGAGGCCCTCGCCGACAACGATACGGTAAAGCGCATGGTCGAGGCCGTCGCGCGCATCAAATACGTCGACCGCTACGAACAGTGGGACTCGAGCGTGAAGGACTACGGATTTGACGAGCCCACGCTTATTGCCACGCTTACCTACGACGGCGGCAAGCAGGTTACCGTAACCCTGGGCGCCGAGACGCCCACCGGCGGCAACCGCTACGCCAAGGTGAGCAAGGACGGCGCGCTATATACCGTCAGCTCCATGGTGAAAACCGACTTGGACAAATCGCCCGACGATGTGCGCGAGAAGAGGCTCGCCCGTTTTGAAAGCGACGATGTCCAGCGGGTAACGCTTAGCTACAACGGCAAGAAAGTCGTCGTTGTGCGCAACCCGGAAGAAGAAGAGCACAAATGGCAAATTGTTAAACCCATTAACGCCGCGGCAGATGATTGGTCCGTGGACAACAACATCGTAAACAAGCTGCGCGACCTAGAAGCAAAGGAGTTTGTCCTTACCAACGCCAGCAAAATTAACGAAAAGAAATATGGCTTTGACAAACCACAACTGGTCGCGACAATCGAGGTTAAAGGTCGCGAGCCGATCGTCATTCAGTTCGGCAAGAAAGTGCCCAAAAAAGAAGAGAAGGAAAGCGAAGCTACCCCAACACCTACTCCCACCTGGAGCACAAGCACCGAGGAAGCGATCTACGCGCGCGCCCTGGGGCGAAACGACGTGGTTACCGTAGAAGCGTCCGTGCTTGAGGACCTGCGCAAAGAGCCCAAGGATCTGCGCGACAAGACAGTGTGCAAGTTCGAGCGCGAGGATGTTCAGGAGATCGTCATCGAGCCGCGGGGCGAGGCGAAGATTACCCTTAAACGGACCAAGAAGAAGGGCGACAAAGAAGCGGAGTGGGCCGTTGTTACCCCGAAAAGCGTAGAGCCCGACACAAGCAAAGTCGACTCCCTGCTTTGGGACTTCACCAGCCTTAAGGCATATGAGTTTGTCGTCGAGAAAGCGTCGACCGCATCACTGAAGAAATACGGACTAGACAAACCCAAAGTAAAAATTACCTTCCGCTTGAAGAAGGAGGAGCCGGTTACCGTTCTTTTCGGGAAGCAAACGGAAAAAGAAGATTTCAAGTATTACTACGCGAAAGTCGTCGGCAAGCCATTTGTGGTGTTGGTTAACGAGTATATTTACAACGATATTCCCAAGAAACTTGCCGACATAAAGAAACCCGAACCTACGCCCACGCCTACACCGGAAAAGCCCAAGGAAGAAAAGAAGGAAAAGGAAGAAAGCGATTAGCCTTCGCGCGGCGAGCTACTGCTCGCCTGGCTGCTCTGCCGCACTTGCTACGGGGTGCGCGGCCGCGCTGCGCTCGTCGGGAAGAATTGCGGAAAGGCGGCTGTTGATCGCCTCGCCGATGATCTCCGCGGCGCGGGTAAGCGCCTCGGCATCGTCCTCGGTAAACGGCTGCCCGTCTACCGGCCGCGCGAGGACGATGTATGCGTCTGGGGCATAGTCGCCGATGCGCACGGGGGCGACGAGCATGGGCACGCCCCGCGCCCGGCCGTCGTCGCCTTCGTCTGGCGCGCCAATGTGCCGCTCGTGTTGCTCGCCTGGCCGATTGTCTTGCGGGCGTTCCGCGGTAGCGCGCGCGGCGAGGTCCTCCGGCTGCTTAATGCTCCACAGGCGCTGGTCTACCAGGTGCGCTTCGGCAACGTCGGCGCAGAGCAACTGGCCGCACAGCTCCACCGCCCAGTTAAAGATCTCGGTAATCGTCATCGGGGAAGCAATGCGCGCGGCCAAGCCGCGGCGCAACTGCCGCGCGAGCTCCCCTGGGCGCCGGGCGCAGGGCATTAGGCCACCTCCGACATGCTGCTCGCCAGCGGTGCCGCGGCGTCGGGAAGAACGCTTACCGCAGCCTCCACGGCCTCCGGCCAAAACTGGCTGCCGGAGTTCTCCTCGAGCACCTCCAGCGCTTGCTCGATCCCTCGGTTCGGCTGATACGGCCGCGCCGAGGTCATCGCGTCGAACGCATCGGCGACGCTCATTATCCGCGCGAGCACGGGAATTTCCTCGCCCTTCAGTCTCCTCGGATACCCCGTGCCGTCGAACCGCTCGTGGTGGCAGCCGGCGACGTCCGCCAGCGTGCGCAGGCCGCGCATAGAGCCCAAGATCCTGCTCGTCAGCGTCGGGTGCGTGCGCACGACGTCCCACTCGCGTTCGTTAAGCGGCCCGGGCTTGTCGAGGATGAACAGAGGAATGGCGAGCTTGCCCGCATCGTGCAATAGGCTGGCAAAGCGCAAGCGCGTAACATCGGCGTGGTCGATTCCCATTTCGTTGGCAACAAGCATGGAATAGCGCGCGACGCGCTCCGAGTGCCCCTGGGTATAGGCGTGCTTGGAGTCGATCACCCGGCCGAAGATCGTCGCTGCCGTGCCCATCGCATCCACGCCCGCGGGGACGACCGTGCGCGGGAGCC
The DNA here is from genome assembly GCA_964565895.1 of uncultured Armatimonadia bacterium. GTDB lineage: Bacteria > Armatimonadota > Zipacnadia > UBA1398 > CAZMGT01 > CAZMGT01. The sequence continues at coordinate 47,373 of CAZMGT010000001.1, read as the reverse complement.
GGCGCAGCACGCGCCGCAGCAGGAGCGAAATGCTCCACTCGTCGCTCAGCTCGGTAACCAAGTTCAGGCGCTTAAGCAGGCTGGCGAACGCGCGGTAGACCTCGGGCGAGAACTCCACCCCGGCGAGCTGCTCCAGGGTGCCCATGAGGGCGTCGGCGTTGCGGGGCCTTGCCCAGCGTAAAATCTGGTCCGCGGTGTCGGCGAGGCGGAGGATCTGTCCCTCAATGGTAATCTCTTCGCCGCGCTTGCCTCGGGGATAACCCTGGCCCTGCCACCATTCGTGGTGGTCGCGAATAGCGTCCTCTGTGCCTGGAGCGACGCCGGGGATCTGGCTCACGATCTTCGCCCCGCGGTCGGGGTGGCTGAGGATTTCTTTGCCCTTGGGGTGCGAGACAACGACGGAATAGGGGAGGTTGTGCTCGGGGAGGCCCACCGCGGCGACATCGCGCAGCAGCCCCGCGGCATATAGCGCTTCGGCCCGGGGAATACCTAGCTCGAACGCGACCAGGCAGGCGATGAGCGAGACGCGCCTGCCGCTGCTCACCGTGGGGCGCGTCTCGAGGTCGATGGCCAGGGACAAGGCGTTGATTAGGTCTTCGACAAACGCCGCCTGAAACCGCGCGCTGCGCGCGTGGCGGGCGAACTCCTGAGGGGTGATGGCGAGCTGGGGCAGCTCGTGTTCGTCGTACGCCTCGTCGAGCTCGGCGGCGAGCGACAGCTCGTGTGCGGCGCCTGGTTCCATTTCCACTCCCTCTCGACGCCCCCCGACATGCACAAGAAAGCCGCCGCGCTGGCCGGGCGGGGCGCCGCGCCGGCCTCGCAGCGGCATGTCGTTTGCCGTCTGACATAAGAGAAACTTTCCCCGGGCGATGTTGTTCACCGGGGCGCGGCCCGCGCAGGCAGGGGAAGCTTCGGGCAAGGCCGAAAAAGGCCACGACTCTCCCCGAGGAGCGTGGTGCGCCGGTGATCGAGCGGCTGTTTAAGCTCCGCGAGAACAACACCGACGTAAAAACCGAGGCCATGGCCGGGCTGACGAGCTTTGTCACGGCAAGCTACATCATCTTCGTTCAGCCTGCGATCCTCAAAGCCGCGGGCGTGCCCTTTGAGGGCGCCCTTTTTGCCACCTGCGTGGCCAGCGCCGCCGCTTGCCTGCTCATGGGTTTGCTCGCCAACTATCCCATCATCCTCGCCCCGGCGATGGGCCACAACTTCTTCTTCGCGTTTACCGTATGCGGCTCGGCAGCGATCGGGGGCTATGGCTACGGCTGGCAGACCGGCCTGGGGGCGGTGTTTATCTCCGGGTGCATTTTCATTGCCCTTTCTCTCGTGGGCTTTCGCGTGCGCATCCTGCACGCCATCCCCGACTGCCTAAAGCACTCCATCGCCGCGGGCATCGGGCTGCTTATCGCCCTCCTCGGCCTGTGGTGGGGCGGGCTGATTAAGCGCCCCGCGGCGGAGACGGCGCTGCTTCAAATGGGCCAGTTTCACAGCCCCGTGGCCTTGCTTTGCTTTTTCGGGCTTGCCGTAACCGGCGCGCTTATGGCCCTGCGCGTAAAGGGCGCGATTCTCTGGGGAATCCTGGTCAACGCCCTCGTCGCCCTTGCCTGCGGGCTGGCCAAGTTCGAAGGAATCTTGGGCAAGGTGCCTAACCCCGCGCCCACGTTCTTAGCCCTAGACATCCGCAGCGTGTTTACCGACGCCGGCCTGCTCTCCGTAATCTTCGTCTTTTTCTTCCTCGACCTCTTCGACACCGTGGGCACGCTCGTGGGCGTGGCCGACCGCGCGGGTTTCTTGAAAGACGGCGAGCTCCCCCGCGCGCGTCAGGCGTTTCTCTCCGATGCTGCGGGAACGGTTATCGGCGCCTGCCTGGGCACGTCCACGATTACCAGCTACATCGAAAGCGCCGCCGGGGTAATGGTCGGCGGGCGCACCGGCCTGGCGAACATGTTTACCGCGCTGTGCTTTCTCCTCGCCCTATTTTTCAAGCCGCTGGTGCAAATGGTCGGCGGAGGTGTGCCCGACCCCGAGGTTCAGGGCCTGTTGTATTACCCCATCCTCGCTCCCGCGCTAATCGTTGTCGGCTCGCTCATGATGGCGAGCATCGCCCGCGTAAAATGGGACGATCCCACCGAGGCCCTCCCCGCGTTTCTCACAGCGATCGTCATGATGGGCACGCTCTCCATCACCGAGGGGATCGCCGTGGGGTTTATCAGCTACGCCGTGCTTAAGCTCGTCGCACGGCAGGGCCGGCAGGTGCACTGGATTATTTACCTGTTCGCCGTGCTGTTTATCCTGCGCTACGTCTTCCTTGCCCATTAGCTAAGAAAGCACCGTCAGCGGCGATAGCCGAAGAGGATCGTCGGGCTGAGCGGCAGCGAGCCCGTATTGCGGAAGAAAATGCTCACCCCGCCAACGTTCTCCGCGTCGCGCTTAACCTCAAGCTCAAAGCGCAGGGTATCGCCTTCGCGCAGCTCGAGCACTTGCCCCAGCTTCTCCTTGTAAATGGTTACCTCGGTGCGATAGCCGCGGCGCCCGGGAATTCCCGCAAGGTAGGAGAGCACCCCGCGCGCGTCTACCGGGCAGTCGGGCAGGGGCACGGTGTCGATCTCCACCCCGTTGCAGCGCACGGTGAGGTCGCTGGGCGTCGTCTGCTCGTCGGTTTGGGCGAGGCTTGGGTCATATGAGGCAAGCTCCGCGATGAGCCGGATAAAGCGCAGCTTCGCCAGCTCGCGCCCGCGCGGGAGCGAAACAGAAAAGCGCACCACGCCCGCGCCCGCGCCAAACGAAAACTCGCCCGCTGCGCTTTGCTCAAACCCCTCAAGCGCGATGTCCTCGGGAGAAATGCGCGCCAGCTCCTCCCGCTCGTCGAGTTCTACCTCGTCGCCCTCGATGTCAAACCAAATAAAGTTGCGCGCGAGAACGACCCCCTCCCCGTCGAGCACCTCCGCGGTGAGCCGCGACAAGCCGGGTAGGTCGGGAAGCGCCGCTTCGATCTCTCCGAGCTGGCTCACGCGTAGTGGCGGCGCGGAGATCGCCGCTTGCCCCTCGCTGGCCACGGCCACGGTTCGCCCCAGGCAGTCCGTGTGCTCAACCCACCACACAAGCTCCGCGCCCTCGCGCATCTCCCGGTCGAACAAGCACGCGGCAACGGGAATGCGCACAACCTCGCCCGGCTGCGCGCGCTGCGCCGGCGGGGCGTGGAACGCGATAAAGTCCGGGCTGTGCACTTCCTGCAGGTCGTAGGGGAAGTACTTTGGCGTGCGGTCGTAGTTATAAATGCCGTTGCGCTCCCATTCGATATCGGTCAGCTCGGTATATACGTAGCCGCAGATTTTCTCGTGCCTGCGCAGCTCGTTTGTCAAAAAGCGCAGACACCAGGAGACGTCTCTGTCGCCCATGCGCGCGCTGATTCCGCCGTATTCGCTGTTAAGCAAGGGCTGGCCGCCCTGCTGCGCGCCGGGGCAGAAGTTGTGCGGCGAGCCCGGCCGGCACTGTGCGACAACTTCGGCAATGTGCTCTTTGGCCTGCTCGTAGTCGTTGATATAAAAGTGCCAACTGTTGATGTCCGTGTCCACATGGTCGCCGTGGCAGGGGGAGTTGTCCTCGACAAGGCGCGTGCGGTCGAGCTTGCGAGCGAGGGCGACCATGTTGCGCACCCACTGTTGCCGCTCGGGCAGCGTTTTAAACTCCTTCCCGCCCAGGCCCCAGCTTTCGTTAAACAACACCCAGGCGACGATTGCCGGGTGGTTAAAGTCGCGCGCGATGGCCGCGCGCAGGCATTTTTCCCACCGCGCGCAAGCCAGCTCGCCGAACCCTTCGTTGGCGAAGTTGGGCAGGTCGTACAGGATAAGCATCCCCAGGCGGTCCGCCCAGTAGTAAAAGAGCGGCTCCTCGACCTTGATGTGCACGCGCAGGCAGTTAAAACCGGCCGCCTGGGCGAGCTCGATGTCCCGCTTAATGTCCTCCTCCGAGCGATACGTGTATATCCCCCATGGGTTGAACGACTGGTGCAGCGCCCCGAGAATGTAAATCGGCTGGTCGTTGAGACAAATAAACGGCGTTGAGCTTTCCGGCAGCGTAGCCACGGAGATCTTGCGCATGCCGAAATACGTGTGCACGCGGTCAACAACCTCGCCCGCGCGCTCGATCCACGCTTCAAGGAAATATAGATTCGGCTCCTCGGGCTCCCACAGCTTGGGGTTGGGAACGCGCAGCGTTGCTCGACCCTCGGCGAGCGGGCAGCGCACTTGCTTTAGCTGCTCGCCGCGGGGGCCGGTTAGCGAAAACACCGCCTGCGCATCGTCCGGCGGCGCCGCGCCGCCCAGGGCAAAGCGCACCTCGGCCTGCTCTGCCTCTACCCGTGGCTCAACGTGGACGTAGCGAAACCACGTCTCCCCCCGCGGCTCCAGATACACCGTTTGCCAGATGCCGCTCGTGCGTTGATACCAGCGGATTTGCTTGCCCGCGGGCTGGGCGGAGATGTCCTGTGGGTCCTCTACGCGAATGGTAAGCACGGCCTCGCTCCCCGGCGGGGCAAGCTCGGTAATGTCTATCGCGATCGGCTCATAGCCGCCCTCGTGCTCGCCCGCCTGCTGGCCGTTGACGAAAACCGTTGTGCGAAAATCCGCCCCGCCAATGTTTAAAAACACGCGCTTGCCCGCCCACGCCTCAGGCACGCGCACCGCGCGGCGATACCAGCCGATCGTCTGCCGCGGCGCCTCGCGATAGTTCTCCGCGGTGACCGCATCCGGGTCGAGGTAGCAGTCGGGGACGAAGTACGTGTCGTTCGGCGCGTGGCGAATGCTCCGGCCCCAAGCGAGGGGACTTTCCCAGGGAAAGGGGACGACGATCTCGCGGTCAAAATGGCTATCTGGCGCAGCGGCCCAGTTATTCGCTCGGCCGGCGTCCTCGGGGTCGAAGCGAAACAGCCACGGCCCGTTAAGGTTAATCCAGTCCTCGCCCTCGGTTGTTCCCCGCTGGAAGTCCGGGCGGGGATATTCCCCTCGCGGCTTGTTCATCGGCTCTCGTTCCCTACCTCGTTGCGTTGTGCGCGAAAACCACCGAATTGTAGCCAGCGCCTTCGCTTCAGGCAACGGCTTGCCGCGGCAGGTTTTAGCGCGCCGGCGGCGTTAGCGCGCGCCGCATCTTTTCCGCCGACTCCTCGGCTACTGCTCCTCCGGCACGGCGCGGTCGAGCACCTGGCAGATGTGCAACACGTTAAGCCCCAGCCCGCGCCGCCGCAGGCCATAGGCGAGCTGGAGCATGCACGAGGGGCAGGAGGTGACGATCGCCTCCGCGCCCGTAGACACCGCCGCGGCGATTTTGCGGTCGAGAATATGCTGCGAGATCTCCGGGTGCTCCAGGCCATACGTCCCTGCTCCCCCGCAGCACATGTCCGCGCGGGGCATTTCGGCGAGCATTAGCCCGGGGACCTTGCGCAGGAGAGCCCGCGCCTGCTCGCGCGTGTCCAGGTAGCGGCTGAGGTGGCAGGGATCGTGGTATGTCACGCGCAGGCTAACCTCGTTCAGCCGCTCCGGCCACTCTAGCTCGCACAGCACCTCGGTAACGTCGCGCACGCGTTCGCTCAGCCGGCGCACAAGCTCGCGCTCGCGCGGGGCAAGCGTGGGCAGGGTGTGGCACTCGCGCAGGTGCGCGCTGCAGCTCCCGCAGTCGCTAACGACCCAGCGAATGCCCTCCGTTCGCGCAAACGCGCGCGCGTTGGCCAGGGCGAGCTCCGCGGCGGCGTCCATGTCGCCGTAGGCATAGGGGGGCAGGCCGCAGCACACATTGTCCAGCGGAACGACCTCGCACCCCAGCTTAACGAGCAGCCGCACGCACGCCTCCGCGGCCTCGGGCTGAGCCATGTTCATTCCGCAGGAGACGAAGTAGCCCACGCGCAGCTTCGCCTCGCGCGGCCGAAGGTTGAGCCGTGCGAGGCGGTCTGTGAGAAACTGCCGGGGCGGCTCGGGGAGCATATCCAGCGCGCGCAGGGCAAGCCCGGGAAGCAGGCGCAGCAACCCCAGCTTCGCCGCCGCCTGGGGCGCCCCGCGGAGCAGCGCCGCATATAGCGCGCGCACCTGGCGCTCCAGCCGCCTCCTGTCCGGAAGAAAGCTGTGAAACACCCTGTCCGCAAGCCCCGCCCCGCCGAACCTCTTGTGCCACTCGTGCCGCAGCGCGGCGACGATCTTGTCCGTCTCCACGCTCGGCGGGCAGGCCTCGACACACGCCCGGCAGAGAAGGCATTCGTGCAAGACGTTCTTTACGCTCCGGTCGAACGGCAAAGCGGCTTGGGCAAGCAGCCGGGCAAGCGCAATCCGCCCGCGCGCCGCGGAGGATTCCACGCCCGTCGCCGCATAAACGGGACATTCGCTCAGGCAATAGCCGCAGCGGTTGCAGCGCTGGGCAAGGCTTAGTATTAGGTCGCGGTCCACCTCGGTCGCTCACATCCGGCCCAGGAGCTTGCCCGGGGCGAGAATCCCGCGGGGGTCGAGCTCCTGCTTAATGCGGCACATCCAGTCCCAGCCGCCAGGCTCGGGCTGGGCCTCATATAGCGCACGGCGCAGCTCCGCCGGCCCGCGCAACGCACGCGCGTGTCCCCCCAGCTCCTCCGCCGTGGCCGCTAGGTCGTCCACCAGCGCGGGCACGTGCTGCGCGGGGCTAACAGCGACGGTCAGCGCCCCGATCCCCGGGCTGCAGGCAACGCTCCCCGCGACGCCGCGCCGCTCGAGCGCCTCGACCACGGCGCTCGCCGCCCACTCGCTCTGCCCCGCGGGGACGAGAAGCTCGACCACAAGCCCCTCGCGCTTGCACTCGCGCTGCTCGGGCGCGCAGGCGCCGGGGAGCACGCGCCTTGCCCCGTGGTCGGCGAGAAGGCGCGAGCAGTCGCGCAATTGCCGCTGCAGCGCCCCCTGCGCCCCCGCGAACTGGCAGGCGAGGACAATCTCTCCCTCCTGACCCGAGCCAGGCAGGAAAACCTCCACCACGTGGGGCTTAAGGGGCGAGGCAACGACCGCGGAGGCCGCGGCGAACGCCTGGGCAAGGTCGCCGAACGTGGCGTGCACGCTTCCCTGCGCTGCTGGCTGCGGGACAAGCTTTATCGTGGCCTCGACGACCACCCCCAGCGTGCCCCACGAGCCCACGAAAAGCTTGGCCAGGTCATAGCCGGCAACGTTTTTCACCACCTGGCCCCCGCAGCGAATCACCTCGCCCGTGGCCAGGGCCACGGCCATGCCGAGCACATGGTCGCGGATCGGCCCAAACGCCAGCCGCGCTCCCGCGCCTGCGCGCGTGGCAAGCAGCCCGCCCACGGTTATCTCGCCCGGGGCGTCGGTGGGCAGGTCCTGGCGCGCGGGGGCGAGAGCCTCGCGCACCACGGCCAGCCGCGCCCCCGCCTGGACCGTGGCCGTGAGGTTCGCCGGCCTGTGCTCTACGATGCGGCTTAGGCGAGAGAGATCGAGCAGAACATCGAGCCGGTCCACCGGCGGGCCGGCGTCGCGCTGCGCCCCGCACCCCCAAGGGAGGACAGCGGCGCCCGCCGCGTAGCACACGCGCAACACTTGCGCCACAGCCTGGGGGTCGCCCGGGCGAACGATCGCCCGCGGGGCAAACCCGTCCACCGCGCAGGCCCGCAGGCGCGCCTGCTCTGCGATTACGCTCTCCGGCCCGACGACCTCCACAAGGGCCTCGACGAGGTCTTCCGGCGGGCTGAGCGGGCGCGGCCGCTCGCGTGGCGTGCAGGAGAAGATTTTTCCCGGGTTGGCCACCTGCGCGGGGTCGAACACCCGCCGAATGCGGCACATGACGTCGAGCGTCGGCGCGTCAATGACCAGGGGCAGGGCGCGCACCTTCTCCAGCCCCACGCCGTGCTCGCCGGTGATCGTCCCCCCGAGGGCCACGCAGATCTCTAAAATCGCCGCGGAAAGCTCCTCGATCGTCCTGCGCGCGCCGGGCGTCTCGCCGTCAACGAGGAGCTTGGGGTGCAGGTTGCCGTCGCCCGCGTGAAAGCCGTTGGCCATAAGCACGCCATAGCGCGCGCATAGCCGCTCGATCTCGCGCACCGCTTCGGGCAGGCGATCGCGAGGCACCGTGCCGTCGCAGACGATCTGGGTGTTTGCCAGCTCGGCAAGCGCGGCGAAGGCATAGCGCCGGCCGAGCCACAGCGCCTCGCGCGCCTCTTCGTCCGCGGCTTCGCGCACCTCTGTCGCGCCGTGGGCTACGAGCAGCTCGCGCACGCGCCGCCGAGACTCGGCGATCTCCTCGCGCAGGCCGTCCAGGTCGATAACCAGCACCGCCTCGGCATCGGTGGGATAGCCGCAGCGCGCGGCGGCTTCCACGGCGCGGATTACCGTGCGGTCCATCATCTCCATCGCCGCGGGGACGATGCCCGAGGCGACGATCGCCGAGACCGCCTCGCTCGCCTGCTCCACGTCGTCAAACGCGGCGAGGATCGTGTGCACGGCCTCGGGCGTGCGCAAAAGACGCGCGACAACCTCGGTCACCGTGCCCAGGGTCCCCTCGGAGCCGACGATCAGCCCCACCAGGTCGTAGCCCGCGCCGTGGATCGTTTTCCCTCCGAGCTTAACGATGTCGCCGGTGGGGGTGACTAGGGTCAAGCCGGTGATGTGCGGGCTGGTTACGCCGTATTTAAACGCCCGCGGGCCGCCGCTGTTCTCGGCCACGTTTCCCCCGAGTGTGGCCACCTTCCAGCTCGACGGGTCGGGGGCAAAGAACAGATTATATCGCGCAACAGCCTCGTTGAGGTCGAAGTTATAAACCGCGCACTGGGCCGCGGCGCGCCTGCTTGCCGGATCCACTTCGATAATCCGCCGAAAGCGCGACATCTGCAGGACGATTCCCCCGCCTGGGGCAACCGTTCCCCCGCTGAGGTTCGTCCCCGACCCGCGTGGGATAACGGGCACCCCGCGGCGCCGAGCGATGGCGTAAACGGCGGCGACCTCCTCCTCTGTCTCGGGGAACACGACGACGTCCGGCCGCCCGCGCTCCAGCGAGGCGTCGTATTCGTAGGCAAAAAGCTCCACGGGGCTAGACAGAACGCGCTCCGGCGAAAGCGCCTGCTCAAGGGCGCGGGCGAGCTCTGGCCGGCGGTGCTCCGCTTCGCGATATTTGGCAAACGCGGCGTCTGTCATCGTGCTCGCAGCGCTTTCCCCGAACACCGTACGGCCCCCGGCGAGCACCGGGGGCCGCCGGCTACCATTATACACCGCTCGCGCGGCGCGCGCGGCGCTCGGTTATCGCAGAAGGCCTGCGCGGTTTTCGCACGAAGAGAAAGCAAAATGCAAAACGACGGTCGCTTTCCGCGCTGGGCGCTGGCCGTGGCGCCGCTCACTGCGCTCCCTGTGGCTGTCCTCGCTCTGGCCATTGCCGCGGAGTGGGTTAGCCCGGGAAGCAAGAGATACCTTTTCGTCGTCGCCCTGGCGCTGCTCGCGAGCATGTGCGTGGCGCTGGCCGTCAGCCGCATGTTCACCGCGGCGCTGCGCAAGCTGGAGCAGGCGGCGCAGGACGGCCGGCTGTGCGACACCTGCCCCCACCTGCAGCAGGCGGAGGAGCTGAAAAACCGCCTGATCAGCACCGTCTCCCACGAGCTGAACACCCCCCTGCACGCGGTCATCGGCTTTACCGATCTCCTTCTCGACGAGGGGGCGGAGCCGCTTAGCGAACGGCAGCGGGCAAACCTGATTAACATTCGGCGCAACGCGCGCGACTTGCTCGAGCTCGTCTCGGGAATGCTCGAGCTGGCGCGCATTCAGGCGGGCCGCGCGGAAGTAAAGAGCTCGCCCGTTGACCTGCGCGCGGTTGTCGACGACTGCCTGCAAGTGGCCGGCGCGCTGCTCCGCGGGAGGGACGTTGAGCTGTTGGCCCATGTCCCGGATAACCTGCCCCTGGTGCACACCGACGAGGCGCGGCTGAAGCGCATTTTGATGAACTTGGTCTCTAACGCGGTAAAGTTCACCCAGGTGGGGGCGATCGTCGTTACCGCGCGGGCGGAGGGGGAGTGGCTCTCGCTAACCGTCGCGGACACGGGCGAGGGCGTGCCCCAGGCGGAGCTGGCGAGCATTTTCGACTACTTCGAGCGCGGGGCGCGGGCGCGCTCGGCCCGGGGCACGGGGCTGGGGCTGGCCATTAGCCGCGAGCTCGCCCGGCTGCTCGGGGGCTCGCTCTCTGCGGAAAGCATCCCTGGGGTGGGCTCCGCGTTTACCCTGCGCATCCCCCTCGCCGTCCCGCCGGAGCGCGAGCTTGCCGCGCGAACCGTGCTTGTTGCCGAGCCCAATGCGCAACAGGCGGCGATTGTTTGCGCCTGGCTGGAGCGCGCCGGGTTTCAACCCCGTGTCGTAGACACCGCCCGCGACCTGTTGCACCGCGCCGCTGCGGAGCTTCCCGGGGCAATCGTCCTCGAGAGCTCGCTGCCCGACCGCGACGGGTGGACCGTCCTCCGCCGGCTGAAGTCGCAGTTGCAGACGCGCGATGTGCCCGTGCTTGTGGCCACTACGTTTCGGCAGTCGGACTTGGCATATGAGCTGGGGGCGGCGGCGTGTTTGTTTAAGCCGTTAGAGCGCGACGTTTTGCTCTGGGAGCTGCGCGCGGTTGCTGCGGCGCGGCGGCGCTCGGCGCTGGTTATTTCGCGCTCGAGCGAGCTGCGCAGCAGAGTGGGGACGACCCTGCGCAACCTGGGCCTGCGCGCGCTGGCCACCGACCGGCCGGAGATTACCGCCGGCGCCGCCGATGGCCTGCCCCTGGCTCTGGTCATCCTCGACTGCCAGGAGCACCTGCCCGAAAAGCCGTTGCGCGGGCTGGCCAAGCTCCCCAGCGAGGCCGCTTTTGTCCTGCTCACCGACTCCGGCGAGGGGCCGCAGAAGCTGTTTGGCATTCCCGTGGTCGCTACGCTGGAGCGCGGCGCGCTTTCGCCCGAGGCCCTGCTTGGCGCCGCGAAGGAGGCCCTCCTCCCTGCCGAGGGCGCGGCGGAGGATTAGCGCCGCGCCGGCGAGCGTTCGCTCGCCTCTGCGCGCGAGAAGTAGCCCAGCGCGAGGCCATAAGTGAGTTTCCTCCCCGCCCGCCGCAGGTCCACCACGGCGATCGTCTCCCCGGAGCCCAGCCGCACCTCGCGCAGCGGGGTGTCGGCAAGCGCTAGATAGCGCTCGTCTAAAAATACGGCGTAGTTCGCCCAGCGCGGCAGGCGCACGCTCACCCGCCGGCGTAGCCGCTCGCGCAGGGGGGGAAGCGCGGGAAGCGTCGTTTGCTCCACGGGAACGAGCGCGCGGCGATATTGCTCCATGCCGTGGCGGAAGCCGTGCGGGTCGCCAAGCGCCCAGAACGCGTCTACCCCGGCCGTCCACCAGCCGGGGAGCTGAAACCCTTGAAACTCCCTTAGGTAATACTGCGCGTGGCGCGCCTCGCGCGCGCAAATGAGGACCGTCTCGCGAGGGTCAAAATGCTCGCGCACGTAGCGAAGCTTAGCCTCAAGCGCGCGCCACCGGGCGACGTCGGCCGGGCGCAGGGCGAAGAACACCGCGACGTTTGCGGCGAGGCACAAAAGCGCCGGCCACGGCCCCACCCGCCAGCGCGCGGCGAGGTAGCTCAGGCCGCCCCCGGCAAGAACCCACAGCGGCGGGCCGAAAAACAGCGCGTAGCCCGTGTGCCCGACGATAAACAAGCACTCGAAAACGAGCCCGGGGAAAAACCACAGAGCAAACCAGCCGGCAAGGCCTCGAAGGCCCCCCTTTTCCCCTTCGCCAAAGCCAAACAGCCCCAAAGGCACTGCCCCCACAGCCAAAGCAAGAACCTCGGCGACGAGGGCCACGCCCAGCGTGCGCGCGTTTTCCCAAAGGTTGGCCGCGGCCTGGGCGAAGCGGGCGCTTGCCACCTCCCGCGCCGCGCTGGGCCACCACACAACATAGCAAAACTGCGCCCGGCTCGCCGCGAAGTACTCCCGCGCATCGCCGCAGGAGAGCATCGCGGGCAAAAGCGCCAGGCAAAGCACGGCACCGGCCAAGGCGAGAGCCCCCGCGGCGCGCTTTGCCCCCTGACGCCAAGCGCTGAGCAAAAAAAGCGGCAGGCAAAACAAAAAAACGTTTTGCCGAACGCCGCCTGCCGCGCCCAACGCCAACGCCGCCCACCACAGCGCCGCCCTCTCGCCCCGCCACGCTCTGTAGCACAGCAGCCCAACCACCGCGGAGCAACACGCCTCTGCGGTATACGACAGCCCGACCTCGCTCAGCGCCCAAAGCATCGGCGCCCAGGCGGCGAGAACCAGCGCATATACCCCCGCTCGGCGCCCGTAAATCCGCCGGGCAAGGGCAAACACCGCCCAGCACGCCCCCAAGCCCCAAGCCACGCTGCAGGCAACAAGCGCTGCGTGCCCGCTTAGCCCGAGCTTAAACAGCGCATATGCCGGCGCGACAAACAGCGGATAGCCCGGAGGATGCGGCCGGTGCAGGGCAACGTTATAGCGCTCGAGCGCCAGGGCAAACTGGCAGGCGTCCCACGAGTCGAGCACAGGCGAGAAAAATGGCAGCCGCGACAGCCCCGCGGCAACAAGCACAAGCGCGGCTGCCGCCCCCTCGCGCCCGCGCCAAAAGCTTCTTTCGCGCTGGTCGTTTTCGGCCATTGCCGCGGTCACTTCCCCGGCGGCTGCTTTCGGGCGCGCCGCGCGCTGCTCCTTCGCTGCTCGTGCGCCGCGGAGGACGGACGCGCTAGACGGCAGAATTTAGTGTTGACACACCGGCGAAGGAGCATGGCAGCCATGAAATGCCCTCACTGCGGCGCGGAGATCGAGCGTATTACCGGGCCAAACTGCCCTAAGTGCAAAGAGCCCATTTTCGGACGCGAAGCAAAGCGCGAAGAGCCGGAGGAGGCCATCCCCGGGGTTAAGGTTAAGGACCTTGACCAGGCGGAGAAACTCTCCACGCGGGCGAGCGACGCTGCCGCGCAGGAGCTGGAGCAGGTGCTAAAGCCGGCCGCCCCCGCCGAGGAGGCCGAGGAAGAGGAGGAAGAAGTCCAGGTCTCCGACTTCGGCCGTGTGGACTTGGACGCTGTGGAGGCGGGAGAAACGGAGGCCGCCATTAAAGCGGCCGAGGAAGCGGGGCGCATCGACCCCACCGTGTTCCTCACCCAGGAGCAAATCGAGCAGCGGCACCGCGCGCAACTGCTTGAGCAGGCGGCGATCGAGGCCCACGTGGCGACGATCGCCTGGGGCGCGTACATCGGCGCGGCGATCGGCGCGGCGGTGGGCTATTTCGCCGGCGAGTGGGCGCACAAGCTGGTGCAAACCGGCGTTGGGGCGCTTGTTGGGGCGATCGTCGGCTACCTTGTCGGCCAGGCGCTAAGCTGGCGCGTAGAGGAGGCGACGCGCAGGGAGCGCGGGGCGCGCGCGATTATCGTAATCAGCACGATCTTCATCGTCGCCGCGGCGTTTACCCCGCTCGTCTGGGCGTTCATTTGGGGGGTAAAAAACTATCTGTTGTGGACGGTTGCCGTCTACCTCGTAGTGGGCTTTGCCTTTTTCACCTGGGTATACCAGGACGCGACCTATCGCCAAGCGGAGCACAGCCTGCGCTGGGGGCTAATTGCCTGGATCTTCCCCCCGGCCACGGCGGCCTACCTGGTCCGCCGGCCGCAGGGCGAGCTCGTTGTCTGCGGCAACCCGAAGTGCGAAAAGAAGTACCTCGCGCGGCTGGACAGGTGCCCCCACTGCGGTTTCCGCTCCGAAGCCCATATGCGCCGGCTCGAGCTTTAGCCCGCGTCGCGCGCCGGTTCGTGCTTTAAGCAGGCGGTGTGCTCTCCCCTGGGGCGTAGCCGCGCGGCCGAGCGGCGCGATAGCCCAGCTTGAGCACGCGGTGGTTGCCGCTGTCTGAGAGATAGAGGTCGCCGTCGGGATCGATCGCCAAAGAGCGCGGGTCGCGCAGCTTGCCCGTGGCCCCGAGGTTTGGCCCAAACGCCGCGAGCCGCTCGCCTTCCGGCGAAAGTTTGATTAGCTGCATCTGCTCGGCGTCAACGACCCACAGGTTGCCGTCGGCGTCGACTTTTGCGCTCACGGGCAGCGAGAACTTGCGCTTCGTCCCCACGCCGCCCTCGATTATCTGCTGTACGTTTCCGCGTAGGTCGAGGAAGACGAGCCTATTGTTGCCCGAATCACAAACGATAACGCGGCCCTCGCTGTCTGCGAAAACACCCTTAGGGAAACGGAAGCCGCCGGCCTCGCGGGCGAGCCACTCCTGCTGCCAGCGGCCGTTGGGGTCGAACACTTGAATGCGGTGGTTGCCTGTATCGGCGACGATAACGTTGTTCCAGAAATCCAGGCACATGTCCTCGGGGGCCTGGAGCAGCCCGGGCTCGCGCCCTTGGCCGCCAAACGTGCAGAAGTAAAACCCGTCTTGGCCGAGCTTCTGCACGCGGTGGTTGCCCATCTCCAAAATGTAGATAATCTGCCGCGTATCTACTGCCACTGCGGAAGGGTTGCAGAACTTGCCCAACTCGCGCCCATAGCCCCCGTAGCCATAAACTTTGTTGTCCGGGGTAATTTTCTGCACCCTGTGCTGCCACGTGTCGGCGACGTAGAGGTTGCCCTCGAAGTCACAGCAGACGCCCATGGGAAAGCCAAACTGGCCCAGGCGCTCGCCCCGCTCGCCGATAACCTCGACCACGGCAAGCCGCGCCCCGCGGAGCAGCTCGGGGCGAATTTTCGGTTTTTCCGGCGCGCCGAGAACATCGGGCTCGGGGATGGGGAGCTCGTCGCCGAGCTCAAGAAAATCGAAGCGGCTTTTGCGCATCGTGGCCCTCCGCGTGCTCGGGCAAAAGCTCCTCCAGCGCCCCCTGGGGCAGCGGCGGAGGCTCCTCGCTCGACGCCGGCCGCGCCCGGTGCCGCGCCCACGAGCGAATGTAGGCGATGCTGTTGGGCATTGTCGCGGAAAGCGGAACGCTTTGCGAAATGACCTTTAAAATGTCCTCCGTGCGCAGCTCGCGCCCCGCGGCAAACGCCTCATAGAGCCCCCCGATAACCGCCTGCTCGATCTCCGCACCGGAATACCCTTCGGTTTCCCGCGCCAGGCGCTCGATGTCGAACTTCTCCGGGTCGCGTCCGCGGCGGCGCAGGTGGATGCGGAAGATCTCCGCGCGCTCCCGCTCGCTGGGCAGGTCGACGAAGAAAATGTCGTCGAACCGCCCCTTGCGCAGCAGCTCCGGGGGAAGCTGCGAAATGTCGTTCGCCGTCGCGATAACGAACACCGGCTTCTCCTTCTCCTGCAGCCAAGTGATGAGCGTGGCAAACACCCGCGCCGTGGTCCCCGCGTCGGAAATGCCTGAGCTCTCCGTCCCCGAGAGGCCCTTTTCGATCTCGTCGATCCACAGCACGCACGGAGCGATGGACTCGGCGATGCGGATCGCCTTGCGCATGTTCTCCTCGGAGGAGCCGACGAACCCCGCGAAAATCTTCCCCACGTCGAGCTTCAGCAGAGGCAGCTTCCACAGGTTGGCCACGGCCTTTGCCGTAAGCGACTTGCCGCACCCCTGCACGCCGAGCAAGAGCAGCCCCTTCGGCTCGGGGAGGCCGAACTCGCGCGCCCGCTCGCTAAACGCCTCGCTCCGCTTGGCGAGCCAGTCCTTAAGCAGGTCCAGCCCGCCCACGTCGGACACGCCGCAGTCGGTGTCGAAGTACTCCAGCACGCGCGTCTTGCGGATTATCTGCTGCTTTTCGGAGAGAATCGTGTCCACATCGAAGCACCCGTGCTCTACGATAGACTTGGCGAACACGTTCTCCGCCTCGCCCAGAGTTAGTCCGAGCGCTGCTTTAAGCACGCGGTCGCGTTCCTCGGGCTCAAGCTCGCAGTCGATATTTTCGTGTCCTTTAAGCGAGCGGATAAGCTCATCGAGCAAGCGGCCCAAGTCCTCCAGCCCGGGCAGGGCAAAGTCGACCACGGTAACTTCCTTCTCCAGCTCCGGGGGCAGCTCAAGCACGGGGGAGATAAGCACCAGGGTCTTAAAGCTCGCCTTTAGGGCATAGCTTAAGTCGCGCAGCTTGCGCACCACCGTGGTGTCCTTCAAAAACGGGTGAAAGTCTTTAAGCACGTAGATCGCCGGGTCGCGCGCTTCGAGAATGCGCTGCAGGGCGACGAGGGGATCGCGGCTCTCTTGGTCCATCGCCGTGGAAAGATAGGGCACGAGGCCGTTGGTGATTGTCCACACAAACAGCTTCTTGCGCCGCTCCTCGGCGATGCGCGCGACGACCTCCTCAACCCGCGCTTCCTCCCAGGAGACGATATAGACAATGGGATATCGCGCGCGAATGAGGATCTCGATTTCCTTCGCCTGGTCCTTGGCCATGCCGCTCCCCCGCTGGGGACATTATACCGGCGTCGGGGGCGGATGGGAAACCGGCCGCCCGCTCGCTAGCCGCCCAAGCGCGAACCCGCGAGCCGGCACAGGTCTACCGCGAGAAGCTCCAGGTGCGCCTCGTCGGAAAGCCCCGTGGTGGTCTTTAGCGCCTCGTCGGTCTCCAGGCAGCGCGCCAACCCCCAGGCGATCGCCCCTTGGCTCATCGTGCGCACATCGTTAAGCACAGTAAACGCCACGTAAGGGTGCTGGGCGAGGAGGTTGCTCGACTTGTCCGCGGGCAGGGCCTGGCGCAGCTCGTCCGAGGCCGCGCTTGCCCAAAGGTCGCGAAAGCGAAAGTACGTCCCCGCGCGCAACAGCTCCTCGGGCAGCAGCCCGCGGTCGACCAGCGCCCGCGCCTGAAGCCACAGCCGCACGCGGTTGCTGAGCAGGGCGAGCAGGACCATGGGCGCATGGCCTTGGGCGAGAAGATTGCGCAGGGCGCTCAGCGCTGCCGGGGCGTCGCCCTTGCCGATGGCGTCGGTGAGCTCGAACACCACTGCCTCGCGCGACGGACTGACCACCGCGCGCACCGCCTCCTCGGTCACCTTTCCCCTGGGGCCGACATATGCCGCGAGCTTTTGGATCTCCAGCGCAAGCTGCCGCGTGTTCGCCCCGCACAAATGCAGCAGCAGCTCCAGGGCCTCCTCGGTGGCCGAAACCCGCGCGGCCCTCATTTGGCGCACGACGAACGCGCGCAGGCGCGTTTGGTCGGTAAGCTGGGGAAAGGTAAGCACAACGCCGTGCTCGGCAAGCAGCTTATAGGCCCGTGTGCGCCGGTCGGGCATTCCCGGGATCTCCAAAACAACGGTAAGGTCCGTGGGCAGGCCGGCCAAGCGCTCGAGCAGAGGGTTTGCGGCGTCTGCCTTGTAGGAAAAGAGGGCAAACCGCTGGACGAGGACCACGCGCCGCGCCGCGGAGAGGAAGTTTAGCGTTCCGCTCTCCAGGTGCGCGGCGATCTCCGCAGGGGCGAGCTGCGCGCCGTCGAGCACGGTAAGGTTCAGCTCGCGTTGCTCTTTGGGAACGATCCACGCGGCGATGTTTCGCGCCACGCGCTCGCGGCGAAAGTCGTCGTCGCCCAGGACAACATAAAGCGGGGCAACTTTGCCCCGCTTGGTGATCTCATCATGCAGCCGACGCAGCTCGTCGTCGGAAGTCCCCAGGTCCTTGCGCGAAGAGGGTGTTCGCTCGGCCATGGGCAGTCAGGCGATGGCGATGCAGTCGCCCCCGGCGGACTCCGCCTCGGCAAACGCCCGTCGGGCGCTTGCCCCGAGGGCTTCCTTTGTCTCGCCATCTTTGGGATAAGCGACCACGGCAATGCTCGCCGTAAGCCGCGCCTCGCCGTCGCGCCCGGTAAGCTCCGACCACTCGATGCCGCGGATCGCCCGCAAGATCTTTTCCGCCGGGACCCGCGCCCCCTCCTTGTCCGCCTCGGGCAGAAAAACGACTAGCTCGTCGCCTCCCGAGCGAAACACGACATCAGAGGCGCGCAGGTCGCTGCGCACGGCATTTACAATGCGCAGCAGCGCCAAATTGCCGTTTTCGTGGCCAAACTGCTCGTTAAACTCCTCAAACCTCTCAATGCGGATAAAGAGCAGGGCAAACGAGGTATTGTGTCGCTGGGCACGGGCGACCTCGGCGTCGATCCGCTCTTGGAGGTGGGATTCGTTGTACAAGCCGGTGAGGCTGTCGCGAATGGAGAGGAATGCCACGCGGGTCCCTCCTCAGCGCTTTTGGCAAACGCCCCGTTTGTTGCAAATTATACCCTACGGAGGCGCTCTCCCGTGCCCCGTGGGCGATTTGATTTGCCAGCCGCCGCTCCCTAAGATACGATACATAAACGGTGCGATCGTTTCCCCGCGGGCGCATTTTGCCCCGCGGCGGGGACGTTCCGTGCGGCGTAGCGCGACGACAGCGCTGCGCGGGGCTGCGCCCCCGCTGAAACTTTCGCGGGGCGCGGGCCCAGAGCGCGACGTAGTTTGGGAGGAGACGCTGCAGGCAGGGGTCGGGCGATGAGCGATTCTTGGCACAAGTGGGTCCTGGCTACGATTCTCGGCCTGGCCGTCGCCGGGGCGGTTGCCGCGATTGTCTTCGGCAACTTCGGGTTTATTTTCGTGCCGATCATCATCGGGCCGTTTTGGCGGTTTTTCCGGCGCGACGGCGGCCCACAGCCCCCGGGCGGAGGCCCCATCCATCCCTCCTAGCCCGCCCTGTTGCGCTTGCCAGCGAGGCAAAGCATGACGCAAAAACAGCAGCCACCACTGCGCTGCGAGGTTCGCCGGGGCGGGGTAGTGGAAAGCGTGCACCTGGCCACGGTGTGCGTCGCCGAGGCCAGCGGGGAGATCGTTTGGGCCTGCGGCGATGTCTCGCAGCTTGTTTTTCCCCGCTCCAGCCTAAAGCCGTTTCAGGCGCTTTCCGTAGTGAGCAGCGGAGCGGCAGCGGCGCTTGGGCTAACGGCGGAGGAGCTGGCCATCTGCTGCGCCTCGCACTGGGGCACGGAGGAGCATACGCGGCTCGTTTCCTCGATTCTCGCCAAGGCCGGGCTAGACCGGGCGGCGCTGCGCTGCGGGGCGCACCCTCCGCTTGACGAGGAGGCCGCGCGGGCGCTTGCGCGCGCGCAAAAGGCCCCGGAAAAGCTGCACAATAACTGCTCCGGCAAGCACGCGGGGATGCTCGCCACCTGCGTCCACATGGGCTGGCCCACGGAGAACTACACCGACCCCGAGCACCCCGTGCAAAAGCTCATTTTGGCCAACGTTTGCGCCGTCTGCCGCTGCTCCGAGGGCGACGTGCGCGTGGCGGTAGACGGCTGCTCCGCGCCGACATTTGCCCTGCCCCTGGCGCAGGTGGCCCGCGGGCTGGCTTGGCTCGCCGACCCGGGGCAGCTTCCCGATAACCTGCGCCCCGCGGGAATTCAGGTTATCCAGGCGATGATGGCCTTTCCCGCGCTTGTCGGCCATGTGCTCTCCAGCGACAGCCGCCTGATGGCCGCTGCGCGTGGGTGGCTTGTCGCTAAGGGCGGGGCCGAGGGGTGCATGGCCGTGGCCGACCTGCGCGGCAGGCGGGGCATTTTCGTTAAGGTTCACGACGGCGCTTCGCGCGCCCGCGCCCCGGCAACAATCGCCGTGCTCGAGCGCTTGGGCGTGCTCGGCGAGGAGCAGCTTAAGTTGCTCTCCGACCTTCGCCGGCCGGAGATTACCAACCACCGCGGCGATGTCGTGGGCGAAATTGTCTGCGAGCTCTAGCTAGCGCGAAACGACGTTATACAGCGTGTCGCGCTCCACCGGCTCGCGGCCTGCCTCCTCGATCAACCGCACCAGCTCATCTCGGGCGACGCCTTGGGGCGTCTGCGCGCCGGCGGCGTGGGTAATGTGCTCCTCGACGACCGTGCCGTCCAGGTCGTCCGCGCCGAACCAGAGCGACACCTGCGCTGCTTTTAGCCCCAGCATTATCCAAAACGCCTTAATGTGGTCGAAATTGTCTAACGCAAGCCGGCCCACGGCCAGGGCCTTCAAATCGTCAAACCCCGTCGTTGGGGCAAGGTGCGCCAGGGCCGTGTGCTGGGGGTGAAAGGCCAGGGGAATGTAGGCCATAAACCCGCCCGTCTCATCTTGCAGCGCGCGCAGGGCCAGCAGGTGGTCCACGCGCTCCTCGATCGTCTCCACATGGCCGTAGAGCATCGTGGCGTTAGAGCGGATGCCCATGCGGTGCGCCGTGCGCATCACCTCAAGCCAGCGCTCGCCGGAGATTTTCTTGGGGCACACGAGCTTGCGCACGCGCGGCGAGAACACCTCCGCCCCGCCGCCGGGGATCGAGCCCATGCCCGCCTCGCGCAGCTTCTCCAGCGTCTGCTCCACGCTTAGCCCCGAGATGTCCGCGAAATAGGCGATCTCCACCGCGGTATACGCCTGCAGGTGGACATCGGGCAGCACCTCGCGCACTGCGCGCAGGACGTCGAGGTAGTACTCAAACGGCAGGTCGGGGTGTAGGCCGCCTACGATGTGCACCTCGGTAACCCCCGCCGCGGCCGCCTCCTCCGCGCGCCGGCGCACCTCCCTCAAAGAGAGCACGTAGGCGTCGCGGTCGCCCGGGTCGCGCGAGAACGCGCAGAACTTGCACCGGTTTACGCAGATGTTCGTCGGGTTGATGTGCCGGTTAACCACGAAATAGGCGCGATTTCCGTTTTTCCGCTCGCGGACGACGTTCGCCAGCCGGCCGATGGTCAGAATGTCGTGCGAGCGGTAAAGAAGAATGAGGTCCTCGCGCCCCAGCCGCTCGCCGGCGAGGACCTTTTCCTCAACTTCGCGCAGGTTCGGATCTTTTTGGTACATTACCCCGCTCCCCCGAGCAAAAGATCCGCCCCCGTGGCCACGAGAAAGAGCATGCTGATAAACCCGTTTACCGTAAAAAACGCCACGTTTACGCGCGAGAGGTCGTCGGCGCGGACAAGCGTGTGCTCATAGAGCAGGAGCAGCCCGATGAGCGCCACGCCCGCGGCATATGCCGCGCCTAGCCCACACAGCGCGCCGAAGGCAAACAGAAACCCCACGCTTAGGGCATGGCCCACGCGCGCCGCCCACAGCGCGGGGGCGATGCCCAGCGCCGCGGGAAGGGAGTAAAGCCCGGCCCGGCGGTCGAACTCATAGTCCTGGCAGGCGTAAATGATGTCAAACCCCGCCACCCAGAAAACAACCCCCGCGGCCAACACCAAAGGCTCCAGCGCAAACGCGCCCGTGGCCGCGATCCACGCGCCGACAGGCGCGATGGCCAGGCACAGCCCGAGCAGGTAGTGCGTGAGCACGGTAAACCGCTTGGTGTAGGAGTAAAGCAAAACCGCGGCCAGGGCCACGGGGCTGAGTGCCAGGCACAACCGGTTGAGCATGGCGCAGGCAAGGACGAAAACCGCCGAAGCGCCAACGACAAGCGCCCATACCTCGCCCCTGCTCACCAAACCGCGGGGAAGGTGCCTGTCGCGCGTGCGCGGGTTTTGCGCATCGAGCTTCTCGTCGGCCAAGCGGTTGTGGGCCATCGCCGCCGAGCGCGCGGCGACCATGGCCACGATAACCCAGCCCAGCACCCACCCCGAAGGCCGGCCCGCGCTGGCCACGAGCAGCGCGGACAGGGCAAAGGGCAGGGCGAACACGGAGTGCTCGAACTTAATTAGCTCGAGCATCATCTTTATCCGCCCAAGCACCCCGCCCCTGCGCGCTGCCTCTTCGGCGCTCACCGCTCCCGCCCCCTCCACTGCGGATCGTCCCCAAATGACAGGCCAAGGTGCTTTGCCGCGCGGGCGACGACGGTGTCCACAAGCTCGTCGATTGTTTTGGGCTTGGTATAAAACACCGGCGCCGCGGGAAGCACGATTGCTCCAGCCTCGGCGACGGCGAGCATGTTCTTTAGGTGAATCACAGAAAGCGGGGCCTCGCGCACGACAAGCACCAGCGGCCGCCGCTCCTTAAGCATAACGTCGGCCGCCCGGGCGACGAGATCGCTCGACACCCCGGAGGCGATCCGCCCCAGGGTGCCCATGCTGCACGGGCAGATGGCCATCCCCGCGCAGGGGTAGGAGCCGCTGGCAATCGGCGCGGTTAGCTCCTCGTGCGCATGCCAGACAACGCGCTGGGCGTGCTCGCCCGCCAGGCGCGCGGCCTGCGGGCTGCGCAGGTCGCCCTCAAAGCCCAGCTCGTCGGCGACGATCTTCGCGCCCGTGGGCGAGATGACCAGGTGCACCGTGGCCCCCGCCTGGGCGATCCTGCGCAGCAGGCGCACGCCGTAGATCGCGCCCGTCGCTCCCGTTATGGCAATGATATACTCCATCTTCGGCCCCTCGCCCGGGCGGCGCGCGGGCTAGCGCGCGGGTTTTTCCGCGAAAAACAGCGTAGCCACGCCCAGGGTCATCTCGCGCGTGCGAATGTTTTCAAAGCCCACGCCTTTGAGCAGCTCGGCGAACTCGCCCCGGCTGGCAAAGCGGGCGATAGACCCCGGCAGGTAGGCATACGCCCGCAGGTCGCGCGAGAGCAGCCCGCCCAGGGGCGGGATCACCAGCTTAACATACCACGAGGCGAGGCAGTGGGCCAGGTTTGCCTCAGGCCGGAAGAAATCAATTACCCCAAGCCGCCCCCCCGGGCGTAGGCAGCGCCACATCTCGCGCACGCCGGCGGCAAGGTCGCTCAGGTTTCGCGCCCCCCAGGTGCAGGCCACCGCGTCGCACGAGCCACCGGCCACGGGCAGGCGCAGGGCGTCGGCGCAGATAACCAGCGTTCGCCCGCTAACCCCGCGGCGCGCGGCCTTTTTTAAAAAAACAGCGAGCATCGGCTGGGAGAAGTCTATGCCGACAACGCGGCAATGCGCGCAGCGCTGAGTACAGGCAAGGGCCGTGTCGCCCGTTCCCGCGCAGACCTCGAGAACAACCGGCCTTTCGCCCAGGCCGGCGAGGAGCTCCGCGGCAAACTCCCGCCGCCAGGCATGGTGCCGGCCAAAGCTGAGCACAGTGTTCAACAGGTCGTACGTCCGGGCGATTTTCGAGAACATCGCCCGCACGTCTTGCCCCCGGGACATCGCTAAAGCCCGAGCCGTCCCCACAGCTCGTCGATCTTCCGCTTCACCTCCGGGGACATGGCGATCTCCTCCGGCCAGGGCCGCGTATAGCCCTCCTCGGGCAGCTTTCGCGTGGCGTCAATGCCCATTTTGCTCCCGTAGCCGACTGCGGGCGCGGCGTGGTCGAGAATGTCCACCGGCCCGTCTACAAAAACCGTGTCGCGCCGCGGATCAACGTTGCTCCCCAGGCGCCAGAGCACCTCGCTTAGATCGTGCACGTTAACCTCCTCGTCGAAGACGACGATAATTTTCGTAAACATCATCTGCCCCATGCCCCACAGGGCGTGCATAACCTTCCTCGCTTGCCCGGGGTAGCTCTTGCGAATGGAGACAAACGCCAGGTTGTGAAACACGCCCTCTATGGGGAGGTTGATGTCCACGACCTCGGGGAGCACGGTTTGGATTAGGGGGAGAAAGATGCGCTCCGTGGCCTTCGCGAGATAGCAGTCTTCCATGGGCGGCCGGCCGACAACGGTTGCCGGGTAGATCGGCCGCTCGGCGCGCGTGATGCAGCGCACGCGAAACACGGGATAGTCCGCGGGCTGGGAGTAATAGCCCGTGTGGTCGCCGAACGGGCCTTCGAGGCGGCTTTCGTTCGGGTCCACGGTGCCCTCGAGGACGTACTCTGCGTCAGCGGGAACGAGCAGGTCAACCGTTTCGCAGCGGACCATCTCCACGGCGCGCTGGCGGAGGAAGCCGGCGAAGATCATCTCGTCGAAGCCGTCGGGCAGGGGCGCGGTAGCCGCGTAGGTCACCGCGGGGTCGCCGCCCAGGGCAACGGCGACCTCCATGGGCTCGCCGCGCTGTTGGAAATAGCGAAAGATCTCCGCGCCGGTTTTATGCACATGCCAGTGCATGCCCGTGGTGCGCGAGTCGTAGACGTGCAGGCGATACATCCCTGCGTTTTGCACGCCCGTGCGCGGGCTTTTGGCAAACACCATGGGCAGGGTGATAAACCTCCCCCCGTCGCCCGGCCAGCACTTAAGCACGGGCATGGAGAGCAAATCCACCTCGTCGTCCCGGAGGATGACCTCCTTACACCGCCCGGTGCGCACCACCTTGGGCATATACGCCCCCAGGCGAAACACCTCGGCCAGGGTGCGCATCCTGTCCAGCAGGCCGTCCGGCGGGCCCTTGCGGATAACGCCGGCCAGGCGCTGGGCGATCTCCTCAACGTCGTCTACCCCAAGCGCCAGGGCCATGCGCCGCGGCGAGCCGAAGGCATTTGTGAGCACAGGCACGTCGTAGCCGACCACGTGCTCAAAGAGCAGCGCCGGCCCGCCCCGCTTGCTTACCCTGTCGGTAACCTCGGCGATCTCCAGGTCCCAGCTCAGCGGGGTGCGGATGCGCTTAAGCTCGCCGGCGCGCTCGAGCGCGGCGATAAACTCGCCAAGTCCGCGATAGGCCATTTTTCCGCTCCGCAAACGCTTTTCTCGGGAAAGGCCGTGGGGAAATGTAGCACATCGCCGTGCCCTGCACAACGCCGCGCCGGCGCGTAGGAAATCGTCTTGCGTTGGCCGAGCGCCCGCTTATCTCTCGGCCGAAGGCACGCGCAGGACCACAGCGCCCACGGCCGCGGCGAGCAGCGAAAGCCCCGCCCCGACGGCAAACGGCGCCCCCGGCGATACCCTGTCCCACAGCACGCCGGCAACCACGCTTGCCAAAAGCGCGGCGGCGCCCGTCGTCCCGTGGTATATGCCCATCGCCGTGCCTCTGCTCACCTCACGCGACAGGTCGGAGACCAACGCCTTGGACGCCGGATTCACTAGGCCGCTGTGCAAGGCGTAGGCCGCCATAGCCACCATTGCCTGCCACGGCCGGCGCGAAAGCGCCATAAGCGCGCAGCACGCGGCGAAGAGCAGATAGGCGAAAAGCAACGTCGTCTTGCGCCCTAACTTATCCACTAGCGCTCCTGCGGGGAACGAGCACAGGGCGTAGACGATGTTATAGCCAAGGTAGACTAGGGGAACCGCCCGCGCGGCGATGCCCACATCCTCGGCGCGCAGCAAAAAGAACGCGTAGGAAAACGCCCCCAGAGCAAACAGCCCGTTGACGATAACAAACCGCGCAAACGCGCCCGTCAGCCCCCGCCCGAGGGCCTCGCTCTCCCCCGCTTTAGCGGCCGGAGCAACCTCTTGCGCGCCAAGGGCGATGAGCAATACGGCCAGCGCGCCGGGAATTGCAGCAAGGGCAAACGCCATGCGGTAGTCGCCGGAGAGCAGGGCGAGCAGGCCAAACGCCGCAGCCGAGCCGAGCACCGCGCCGGCGGTGTCCATTGCCCGGTGAAAGCCAAACGCGCGCCCGCGCACCTCGGCCACGACCGAGGCGGCGAGCATGGCGTCGCGCGGCGACGTGCGCACGCCCTTGCCCACGCGGTCTACCAGGCGCACGGCCAGCGCTCCCGGCAGCGTGGCCACCACCGCCCAACACGCCTTGGCCGCTGTAGACAGGGCATAGCCCAGCGCGGCGAAACTCTTGCGCGCGCGCAGCCTGTCCGAAAGCCAGCCCGAGCCAATATTTAACGCGCTTGCCGTGGCCTCGGCCAGCCCCTCGATCGCCCCGATAGCCGACTTGGGCAGCCCCAGGACATTCGCGAGAAACTGCGGGAGCAAGGCGAGGATCGTCTCGCTGTGGGCGTCGGTGAAGAAGCTTACCAGGCCAAGGACGACGACGTTGCGCGTTGCCCAGCGGTTCACCGCAAGCCTCCGCAAGCGAGCAAGTGCAACGCGCTATTCCCCGGCCTCGGCGGCCGGCCCTGCGCCTGGGCTTAGCCCCGCCAGCGCTTTAGCCGCAGGGAGTTTGTCACCACACTTACCGAGCTAAACGCCATTGCCGCGGCGGCGACAATGGGCGAGAGCAGCCCCGCCGCGGCGAGGGGGATCGCAGCCACGTTGTAGCCAAACGCCCAAAACAGGTTTTGCTTAATCGTGCGCAGCGTTGCCCGGCTGAGGTCGAGCGCGCGAGCCACGGCCAACAGGTCGCGCGTGGCCAGGGTTACCTCGGCGCTTTCGATCGCCGCATCGGCCCCCGCGCCCAAGGCAATGCCCACGTCGGCGCGCGCGAGCGCCGGAGCATCGTTTATTCCGTCGCCGACCATAGCCACGACATCGCCGCGGCGCTGCAGCTCGGCAATGCGCTCCGCTTTGCCCTCGGGCCGAACCTCGGCGAGAACCTCGTCGATCCCCACGCTCCGGGCAACGCTGCGCGCGGTCGCCTCAGCATCGCCCGTGAGCAAAGCCACGCGCAGCCCGCGCCGGCGCAGCCTGCGCACGGTCTCTGCGGCACCGGGGGCGACGCTGTCCGAAAGAGCGATGATCCCCGCCGGCTGCCTGTCTACTGCGACCCAAACGACGGTTTTCCCCTCCGCGCGCCAGGCCTCGGCCTGCGCGGTTAGCTCCTCTGGCGCGGATAACCCCTCGCCCAGCACATACGTTTGCCGGCCCACGGCCAGGCGGCGTCCGTTGACTACCCCCTCCGCCCCGTGGCCTGGAGTGGAGCGAAAGTCGCTTGCCCGCCCGAGTTTGCCCGCCTGCTTGCCTGCCGCACCAGCGATCGCCCGCGCCAACGGGTGCTCAGAGAGCGCCTCCACCGCCCCGGCAAGGCGCAAAAGCTCGCGTTCGTCCATTTTCCAGGCGCGAACATCGTCTACCGCGGGTTGGCCCGTGGTTAGCGTGCCCGTTTTGTCGAACACGCACACGGTTGCCCGAGCAAGCCGCTCCAGAGCGGCGGCGCTGCGGAAAAGCAGCCCGCGCTCTGCAGCCACGCCGCTGCCCACCATTACCGCGACAGGCGTGGCCAGCCCCATTGCGCAGGGGCAGGCGATTACCAACACGGCAACGGCCACGCGCACCGCCCAAGCCAAGTCGCCGGGCTTTGCCGCGAAAAGCCAGAGCAAAAACGTCCCCGCGGCAACGGCAACCACAGCCGGGACAAACACCGCGGCTACCCTGTCTGCCAGACGCTGAATGGGCGGCCTTGTCGCCTGGGCCTCGGCGACGAGACGCACGATGCGCGCAAGCTCCGTGTCGCGCCCCACACGCGTGGCGCGGAAGACGAACGACCCCTCCGTGTTAACGGTCCCCGCGACGACCTCGTCCCCCGGCCCCTTGGCCACGGGGACGCTCTCCCCGGTAATCGCGGACTCATCTACTGCCGACTGGCCCTCGACGACAACGCCGTCTACGGGTATGCGCATCCCCGGGCGCACGCGAATAAGCTCGCCCAGGCGCACGTCGCTTGCGGGCTTCTCCTGCTCTGCGCCGTCGCGCACGACGATGGCCGTCTCGGGCGCGAGGTTAAGCAGGCTGCGAATAGCGTCGGCAGCGCGGCGCTTGGCCTTTGCCTCAAGATACTTGCCCAGGGTGATCAGCGTGAGGATCGCCGCTGCGGAGTCGAAATATAGCCCCTCATGCTTGCCCCCGAGGACAAGGGCCAGGCTATAGCCATAGGCCGCCGTCGCGCCCAAGGCCACGAGCAGGTCCATGTTCGCCGAGCCGCGGCGCAACGCGGCGGCAGCGCGCACGTAAAACGGCCCACCGACGAGCACCTGCACCGGCGTGGCCAAGGCGAGCAGCGCCCAGGCCGCCCACTGCCCGCGGAAAAGCCAGCCCAGGGCCATTATTGCCGCGGTAAGCACAGCGCCGAAGACGAACAGCCGCAGGTTCGCGCGCAGCTCACGCTCTTGCTCGCGCCGGAGCTGCTCGAGGGCGTCGGCCTCCTCCTCGGCCGCGGCGTCGTAGCCCGCGGCGCGCACGGCCTCGATGAGCTGGGCCACCGTTGCCCCGTCGCTCAGGCGCACGGAGGCGGATTCGTCGGCGAAGTTCACCGTGGCCTCGACGACACCGGGAACGCTGCGCAGGGCGCGCTCGATCCGCGCCGCGCAGCTCGCGCAGCTCATTCCGCTAATCGCCAGGCGCAGCGTGTGCTCGGCCATCGCTTTCCCTCAACTTTCCGCGGCGTGGGGCAGGAAGTGCAACTTCTTGAGCTATCGTTTACACTTATCTCAACAGGTGGCGGCAATGGGCC
This sequence comes from uncultured Armatimonadia bacterium, assembly GCA_964565895.1. GTDB lineage: Bacteria > Armatimonadota > Zipacnadia > UBA1398 > CAZMGT01 > CAZMGT01. The sequence goes on along the minus strand of CAZMGT010000001.1, from coordinate 19,371 downwards.
GGTTCCGCAGCGACGGCGCCCCAAGCAAGGCGCGGCTAGATGTGCTTTTGGTCCAACGCGGGCTGTTCCCCTCGCGCGAGCAGGCGCGCGGGGCGATTATGGCCGGCAACGTGCTTGTCAACGGCGAGGTGCAGGACAAACCCGGCACACTTATCCGCGCCGACGCGGAGATCGTCGTTCGCGGGCCGGAGCACCCGTTCGTCAGCCGGGGTGGGGCAAAGCTCGCCGCGGCGCTGGACAGCTTTGGCCTAGATGTCTCCGGCGCCGTCGCTGTGGACATTGGGGCAAGCACGGGCGGGTTTACGGACTGCCTGCTGCAGCGCGGGGCGCGCAGGGTTTACGCTGTGGACGTCGGCCGAGGGCAGCTCCACCCCAAGCTCCGCGCGGACAGCCGCGTGATCCCGCTCGAGGGAAAAAACGCCCGCTATCTGCGCCCCGCGGACATCGGCGAGCCCGCGGACCTTGTCTGTATTGACGTTTCGTTTATCTCGCTCGCGAAAATCCTCCCCGCGGCCGCGCCCTTGCTCGGCGAGGAACCGCTGGGAATCGTCGGGCTAATAAAGCCCCAGTTTGAGGTGGGACCCGAGCTCGTCGGTCGCGGGGGCGTGGTGCGCGACCCGGCGGCCCATCGCGCGGCAATTGCCAGTGTGCTAGCCGCCGCCGAGAAGCTCAACCTGCGCTGCCTTGCCCTATCCCCCTCGCCCCTGCGCGGGCCGAAGGGCAACGTGGAGTTCTTCGCGCACTGGCTGCCTGAGCAGCTTGCGACACAGCCCGCGCTGGGCGCGGAGGAGATCGCCGCGGCGGTCGAGGCCGCGCACAGCGGAAGGAATCGCCGCAGGGGAGGTTGAAGCGAGCAGACCAGCGGAGCCTCGAGCCCGTGCGGGGCCGGGGAACACATTGGGGGTGCTCGGCGATTGCCTGAACCGTCCGGGGAAGCGCTGCAGAGCTGCGCGCGCACGTTTTTTGAGGACCAAATTCACGAGATCCTCGCGGCAAGCGACGAACCGCTCCGTGTCCCGGCGCTTGCCCGCGCGCTTAAAGAGCGCGGATTCGACCTTCCCCAGGGCGTAATCCGCGCCGTGTTGCAGGAGAGCGAGCGGTTTACCTCCGACGGCCGGCGCTGGGAAATTCAAGCGCGCGTCGACGCCGGCGAGGCAGCGCTCGAGGGCGCAATTCGCGCCATTTTACGTGGCCCGGGAAAACCAATGGCCGAGGAGGACCTCGCCCGCCAGGTGGCCTTGGCCAAGCAGCAGGGGCCCAAGGAAACCGCCCAGGTGGTGCATAACTTCGTCGCCTCCCGCCCGGCATACTTCCGCACGCCGGATGGCAAAGTGGGCCTTATCGAATGGCTCCTTCAGGTGGAAAGCGACGATGTTGAGGACGTCCTCCTCGATAACTTCTTCGAGGACTCCGCCGAGGCCGATGCTATTTTAGAAAACTTCGACGGCCTCGCCAGGGACTCCGACGAGGCCCTTATGGGCGACGTGCTCGACAAGGTCGGCGCCCCGATGTCCGTCAAAGCGTTGCAGTTTGCCTGCTGGCGCAGAGATCCCGAGGCGTTCGACCCCATCGCCCATTTCCTCGCGCTGCTTGACTCGCCGAAGTTCGTCGTCCTCTCCGATCATCGCGTGGTGCCCGAGAGCTGGGTCGAGCCCATGCGTGGGGCGATCGCCGAAATGGCCGCGGCGCTCGAGGAGGAGCTGGAAGAGGAAGAGGCCGAGGTTGCCCCCGAGGAGGTTGAGGTGAGCGAGGACGAGGTGCGCGAGGCAATCGCGCTCATCGAGCGCCGGCGCTGTTCGATCCCCACCCCCGTGCTCGTCGAAGAGGCGCTCGAGGTCTATCCCGATGAGCCCTCGTTTCCCGTGGTCGTGCAAAAGCTCGACGAGGCCCTGCGGGCAAACGACCGCGTGGTCGAATCCGCCCCCTCGCGCTGGACCCTGCCCGAGCTTATCCCCGATCACTACTCCTCCGTCCCCGAGCAGCTTGTGCCAACGATCGTCGCCGCGTATACCGTCTCCGGTGAGGACATCGATGTAATTCTCGAGGACCAGGGGCTAGACGGCGAGCTGGCGCAGATCGTCCACGACCCGCAGTGGGAGGACGTTGGCGAAGAGGACGAGGTCGACGTGGACCCCGAGGTAGTGGAGACACCGGACGAGATTTGCTACGTCCTGCTCAACCACCACTACCGCGCGGGGACGATGAAGATTCGGCGCATCGACGGCGAGTTTTACGGCGGGCGGTCTGGCTTGCGCGAGTGCATCTTGCGCTACGAGCAGGGCGACGATCTCGTTGCTTGGGCGAATTTGGACTTGGGCCTGGTGTTTGGCCTAGGCGAGTTTTACGAGCGCTACTGCTACCCCTCGGGCTCGGTGCTCAGGCTGCGCCGGCGGGAGACGCCGGGCGAGTACGACCTGGTTTGGGATGGGGAGACACACGAGCTGACCTATCTAGACGAAAGCCGAATGGCCGACCTGGAGCGCCTGCGCACGGAGGCCGCGCAAAGCAACCTTTCCGTGTTCGACATAATCTGCAGCATCATGCCCTCGCACCAGACAGGGGTTAAGCTGCTTACCCTGTGGGCCGAGGTCAACGTCGTACGGCGGACGACGAAGCGCTTGGTCGCCTCCACGCTCTCCGGCTACCAGTGCTTCCACCAGCGGCAGCGGCGGAGCGACCTATGGCACTTCGACCCCCGGAAGGTGGAGCAGGGGTATAGCAAAAAGAAGAAAAAGTGGATTCGGAAGACGAGGTAGCGAGCGATGTCGCACATGCGCGTCCGCTTTCCCCCATCGCCCACTGGGCACTGGCACCTAGGCAACGCACGCACGGCGCTGTTTAACTGGCTTGCCGCGCGGCACTACGGGGGAACGTTCATCCTCCGCGTGGAGGACACCGACCGCCAGCGCTACGTGCCCGAGGCGCTGGACGAGATCATCGAGGGCATGCGCTGGCTGGGGATGGACTACGACGAGGGGCCGATTAAGGGCGGGCCGCACGAGCCCTATTTCCAAAGCCAAAGGCTCGAGATCTATCGCGAGTTCGCCCGGCGGCTGTGCGAAAGCGGCCACGCTTACCCCTGCTTTTGCACGCCGGAGCGCCTGGCCGAGATGCGCAAGCAGCAGCGCGCGGCAGGGCTCGCTCCGAAGTACGACCGGCGCTGCCGTAGCCTCGACCCCGAGGAGGCACAGCGGCGCATCGCCGCAGGCGAGCCGCACGTCCTGCGCTTCGCTACCCCAGACGGCGAAAAAGTGGCCGTGCGCGACATGATCCGGGGCACCGTGGAGTTTAACACGGACGATTTAGACGACTTCGTCCTCGTTAAGTCCGACGGCTTTCCCGTGTACAACTTCGCCGTGGTCGTAGACGACATCACGATGGAGATAACGCACGTCATCCGCGGGGAGGACCATTTGTCGAACACCCCGCGGCAGTTGCTTATTTACCGGGCGCTGGGGGCGGAGCCTCCGCGATTTGCGCACGTGCCGCTGTTGCTAAACAAGCAGCGGAAAAAGCTAAGCAAACGTGAACTGAGCAAGGGTGTTTTGGCCTACCGCGACGAGGGCTATCTTCCCTCCGCCGTGGTTAACTTTCTCGCCCTGCTCGGCTGGTCGCCCGGCGACGACCGCGAGCTGATGTCCGTGGAGGAAATTTGCGCGGAGTTTACCATCGAGCGCATCTCCCCCGCGCCCGCGATCTTCGACGTGGAGAAGATGGAGTGGCTTAACAGCCAGCACATTACGGCCACTGCCGGCGAAACGCTCCTCTCCCTCGCCCGCCCGTTTCTCGCCCAGCGCGGGCTTTTGCCCGAGGGCGAGCTGGACGCGCAGCAGCGCGACTATGCCATTCGCGTCATGGACCTCATGAAAAGCCGCTCGCGCACCCTGGTGCAGCTCGCTGAATATACCGATTTCCTGTTCTCCGACGAATATAGCTACGACCCCAAAGGCGTGCGCAAGCGCTTGCTGTGCAGCGAGCGCATTCCCGCGATCCTCGACTCGCTTGCCGCCGTCCTCGACGCCGTCGAGCCCTGGGCGGAAGAGGAGATCGAAAGCGCGTTTCGCGCGGAGATGGCCCGGCTGGAAGTGGGCGGCGAGGCGATCCATGCCGCGCGCGTGGCGGTGAGCGGGCGAACGGTGGGCCCGGGGCTGTTTGAGCTGCTCGAGGTGTTGGGCAAAGAGCGCACCTGCGCTCGCCTGCGGCGCACCGCGGAGCTGTTGCGCAGCGGCGAGCTGCAGCGGCTGGCGGAGAGCCCTGCGGGCGAAGGAGTTGGGGAAGAGCCGAAAGAAAAACGATAGCGGACCGACGGAGTTAAGGCTGCCCCAAGGGCTGACGGGCTATATATTGACGGGTCGAACGAGTGTGTGTTAGATTGTCTCGCTCGCGTATGCACGGCAACGTGCGGCTTTTGCAATTTGTTGCGCCGACTAGCGAGGTAGAGCAATGGCTCTTCCCAAACGGAGACATTCTAAGTCGCGAACCCGCAAGAGGCGTGCGCACTGGAAGCTCGTTCCTCCCACCTTAGTGCCCTGCCCGGCGCCCAACTGTGGGCAGCTTAAGCCGCCCCACATGGTGTGCCCCAAGTGCGGCACGTACAACGGGCGGCAAGTCATCGAGGTGGAGCAGCGACGCGAGGCCTAGCTTCGCCGCCGACGCCCTGGCCCTGGCGGAACCCGTCGGTATAACCGCGGCGTTTTTCGCTCTCCTGAGCGAAAGCACGGGGCGACTGCCCTGCTTCCCTCGCCCGCGATAGTCCGTTGCTGCGGGGAGTGTGCCGATGAGGATTGCTGTCGATGCCATGGGCGGTGATAACGCCCCGCAGGTGGTCGTCGAAGGGGCGGCCCAGGCGGCGCGCGAGTTGAACATCGAGGTGATGCTCGTCGGCGACCGCGAGCAGGTGGAGGCTGCCCTGCCCTCGTGGGCCGCGGAGCACGCCCACCTCATTCGCATCGAGCACGCCCCCGACGTGGTCACCATGGACGAGCCGGGCTACTCCGCGGCAAAGCGCAGGGACTCCTCCATTGCCCGCGCCGTGCAGCTCGTCAAAGACGGCGAGGCTCAGGCCATGGTCTCCGCGGGCAACTCCGCGGCGACCGTCGCCGCGGCGACGATTATCCTCGGCCGCGTGGAGGGCACAGAGCGCCCGGGAATCGCCACCTTCTACCCCACCAAGCGGGGGACGACCGTGGTGTGCATCGACGTGGGAGCCACGGTAGACTGCGCCCCGGCGCAGCTTGTCGCGTTTGCCATTATGGGCCGGAGCTATGCGCACAAGGTGCTGGGCATCGCCAACCCCCGCGTGGGGCTGCTGAACATCGGCGAGGAGCCGCACAAAGGCACGGATACGATCCGCCAGGCCTACTCCCTGCTCGAAAAGGCGAACATTAACTTCGTCGGCAATGTCGAGGGCAACCACGCGTTCTCCGGCGAGGTAGACGTTATCGTATGCGACGGGTTCGTGGGCAATGTCGTGCTCAAGTGCGCGGAGGGAATGAGCGAGCTCGTCCAGAGCCTGATTAGGCGGCACATGCAAAGCAGCCTGTTGTACAAGCTCTCCGGCGTGCTGCTCAAGCCGTTGCTGAAAAGCGTGGCGCGCAGTATTCTCTACGACGAATACGGAGGCGCGCCCCTGCTCGGCGTAAACGGGGCGTGCGTCATCTCACACGGCCGGTCTAACGCAAAGGCCATCGCAAACGCTGTGCGCATTGCCGCAGAGACGGCCAAGCACGGCGTTGTCCAAGACGTAGCCAGCTCTCTGTCCGCCTGGGTGGCGAGCAGCAAGCCTGGTGATACCTAGAGCAAGGCGGTGTCCGCACGACGATGAATCGCGCGAACGGCACAAGCGCCAAGATCGTTGGCGTGGGCGTTGACATCCCCGAAAAAGTCCTCACCAACTTCGACCTCGAGCAGATGGTTGACACCTCCGACGAATGGATCACCGAGCGCACGGGAATCAAAGAGCGGAGGATCGTCGCCGACGACGAAGCGACCTCAGACATTGCCCTGCGCGCGGCGCAGCGCGCGCTGGACGAGGCCGGCGTTAAGCCTGAGGAGCTGGACCTAGTCATCTGCGGGACGGTTACCCCAGACTACATGTTCCCCGCCACGGCGTGCATCGTGCAGCACAAGCTCGGGGCAAAGCGCGCCGGGGCGTTCGACCTCCAGGCGGGGTGCTCGAGCTTCGTCTACGGCTTGGCGGTGGCCACGCAGTTTCTGGCCACGGGTGCCATGAGCCGCGTGCTCATCATCGGCGCCGACTGCCTATCGCGGATAACGGACTATACCAAGCGCGAAACATGCGTGCTGTTCGGCGATGCTGCGGGGGCCGCGGTAATGGTCCCTTGCGCGCGCGAGGAGGGCGGCGTGCTTGCCTTTGAGCTGGGCTCCGACGGCGCCGATCCCTCCATCCTCTGGGTCCCTGCGGGGGGCAGCCGCACGCCGGCGAGCGAGGAGACCGTGCGCGAGCGCCGGCATTTTATCGAAATGCAGGGCCGCGAGGTGTTTAAGTTTGCCGTGCGCGTCATGTCCGACTCCACCGAGCGCGTGCTCAAAGCCGCCGGCGTAGAGCCGGAGCAGCTAAGCTGCGTTATCCCGCACCAGGCAAACGACCGGATAACCGACGCCGCGCGCCGGCGCTTCGGGCTGCCCGACGACAAAGTGGTGAGCAACGTCGCGCGCTTTGGCAACACCTCCAGCGCCTCCGTCCCCCTGGCGCTGTATGACGCGCTGACTGAGGGAAAGATCCACCCCGGCGACTACATCGTTATGGTCGCCTTCGGCGCAGGGCTCACCTGGGCCTCGATGGTCATGAAATGGGTATGAGAAGGGGCCGCGCGCGATGAGCGTTGTCGCATTCATGTTTCCCGGCCAGGGAGCCCAAAAAGTCGGCGCTGGAAAAGACCTTTTTCACTCCTCCCCCGCGGCGCGTGACGTCTTTCTTCGGGCGAACGACGTTTTAGGGTTTGACATTTGCAAGCTGTGCTTCGAGGGCCCGGAGGAGGAGCTGACCCTCACCGAAAACGCCCAACCCGCCCTGCTCACCGTAAGCGCCGCGGCGCTTGCCGCCGCGCGCGAGCGAGGGCTTGAGGCCGGCGTTGCCTTGGGCCACAGCCTGGGCGAATATACCGCGCTGTACTACGCCGGCGCGTTCGACCTCCCCACGGCGCTCTCCCTCGTGCGCAAGCGCGGGGAGCTTATGGGCGAGGCAGCGCGGCAAAGCGGCGGGGCGATGGCCGCGATCCTCGGCCTTGAAGACGACGCCGTGCGCTCTATCGTAGAGCAGGTGGCCCGCGGGCGGGCCCTTGTCGCGGCAAACTTCAACGCTCCGGGGCAAGTCGTCGTCTCGGGCGAAGCGGAGGCCGTCGCCGACGCCTGCCGCGCGGCGAAGGAGGCCGGCGCCAAGCGCGCCGTGCCCCTTAACGTCAGCGGCGCGTTCCATTCGCCCCTGATGAACGAAGCCGCGGAGCAGATGGCCCGCGTGCTCGACGATGCGCCCATCGCCGATGCCCGCATCCCCGTGATCATGAACGCCACGGCGCAGCCCACCCAGCGCGCGGAGGACATTCGCCAGGCGCTTAAGCGGCAGATTATCTCCAGCGTGCGCTGGCGCGAGTCGCTGGAGCAGCTCCCGGGGCTAGGCTGCGATGTTGCTGTGGAGCTTGGGAGCAATAGGCTGCTTTGCGGAATGCTCCGGCGCACCGTGCCCGAGCTCCCGTGCTATTGCATTTACGACATGCGCTCGCTGGAGGAGGTTGCGGGGGAGCTGGGCGAAACCCCCGCTGGCACGGCCGAGCGCTAGCCTCGGGCGAGAAGCGAGGGGAGGCCCGCGGTGGACATAGATCTTCGCGGAAAGTGCGCCCTTGTCGTTGGCGGGACGACAAAGCTCAGCGCGACTATCGCCCACGCGCTCGCCGAGCACGGCGCGCGTGTGGCCGTCGTAGACAGCGCCCCGGCGGCGGAAAAGCTCGCGGCAGAGCTGGGCGGCGAGCATCTTTTTCTACCCGTGGCCTCGCTGAGCGACCCCGAGGCTGCCCAAGGAGCGGTAGAAAGCGCAATAGCACAAATGGGGCGGGTTGACATCGTCGTCGGCCCGCCTTGTCAGGCGCCGCCCACGAGCGGGGGCGGGCAGGCACCTGCGCAGTGGACCGAGGCGCTGGACGGCTACTTGCGCGCAACATTTTCTTTTTGCAAAGCCGCGGCGCGCCCGCTGATGAAGCAGCGTGGGGGGCGCATCATCCTCCTCGGCTCTGCGGCGGGGCTGGTTGGGTGTTACTGCGAGCGCGGGCTGGCCGCGGCGAGCGGGGGCGTGTTTGGCCTAACGCGCACCGCCGCGCGCGAGCTCGCCGGCCGCGGGGTAACGGTAAACTGCGTTGCCGTGGGGTTGATTGCCGACGAGCAGAGCGAGGCCATGGGCGAGGAGATGGTTAAACGGCACTTGGATTGGGTGCCCCTGGCGAGGCTGGGGAGCGCGGAAGACGTCGCCCACGCCGTGCTCTTCCTTGCTTCCGACGCCGCGGGTTACATCACGGGCCAGGTGCTTTGCGTAGACGGCGGGATGGTGATGGGCTAGCGATGAAGCTTAGCGGTCGCGTGGCGCTGATTACCGGTGGAGGAGGGGGCTTGGGGCGGGCGATGGCCCTGCGCCTGGCGCGCGAGGGCGCGGCGGTAGTCCTCAGCGATGTCGACGCCGAGGCCTGCCAGCGCGTGGCGGACGAGGTCGCCCAGGCCGAGCAAGCGCGCACGCTGGCCCTCGCTGGCGATGTGGGCAAGCTCGAGGACGCCCAGGCCTGTGTCGCCCGTGCTCTGGAGGAGTTCGGCCGCCTAGACATCCTCGTCAACAACGCCGGCATTACCCGCGATAGCCTGCTTGTGCGCATGTCGCCCGAGGACTGGGACGCTGTCCTGCGGGTGAACCTCACCGGAGCCTATAACTGCATTTGCGCCGCAGAAAAGCCCCTGCGCGAATCGCCCGCGGGGCGGATAATTAACATCGCCTCCGTAGCGGGGATTATGGGCAACGTAGGGCAGAGCAACTACAGCGCCTCTAAGGCGGGGCTGATCGCGCTAACCAAGGCCGCAGCGCGCGACTTTGCCCCAAGCGGAACAACGGTAAACGCTATTGCCCCGGGGTTTATCAAAACGCGGATGACCGAGACCCTGCTCGAGGCCACGGTGCGCGAGCTGCTGGAGAACATTCCCCTGGGGCGCATGGGGGTTCCCGAGGACGTGGCCGGGGTCGTCGCCTTCTTGGCTTCCGACGAGGCCGCGTATATTACCGGCCAGGTGCTCACTGTTGACGGGGGTCTGGTGATGGCATAAGATTACTCTGCCCGTAGCCGGGCAGCTAGCGCCGAAAGGACACTGTTGGAGGGAACCCAGTTGGCAGTCTTCGACAAGGTGAAAGAGGTTATCGTAGACGAGCTGAGCGTTGCCGAGGACGAAGTTACTCCCGATGCGCACTTCACGGAGGACTTGGGCGCAGACTCGCTCGATGTCGTGGAGCTCGTTATGCGGCTGGAGGAAGTGTTCGACATCGAGATTCCCGACGAAGATGCGGAAAAGATTCAAACCGTCGCCGAGGCGGTGGCATACATCGAAAATAAGCTGAAAGAGTCGTCGTCATCCTAGCCGTGGCCCTCTGCTACCTGCGCGCGTTTAGCCAGGAGGTTTTTGCATCTTGCGACGCCGGGTCGTCATTACAGGAATCGGCGCCGTCACTCCTCTAGGTCTTTCCGCTCGCGAAACGTGGGAGGGCCTCGTTGCCGGGCGCTCGGGCATCGACCGCATCACGTTATTCGACCCCGCGAACACGGACTCCAAAATCGCCGGCGAGGTTAAGGGGTTTGACCCCACGCAATATCTGAGCCGCAAGGAGGCTCGGCGCACGGACCGTTTCGTGCAGTTCGCGGTGGCCGCTGCGCTCGAGGCCGTGGAGGACGCCGGGCTTAACGAAAGCCTCGATGGCGACTCCGTCGGCGTGATCATCGGCTCGGGGATCGGGGGCATCGAAACCTGGTGCCAGCAGCATAACGTGCTGCTCGAGCAGGGGCCCGGCCGCATTAGCCCGTTCTTCATCCCGATGATGATCTCTAACATGGCCTCGGGCTATGTTTCCATTTTGCTTAAGGCGCGCGGGCCAAACACGTCGATCGTCAGCGCCTGCGCCTCAGGGGCACAGGCGATCGGCACAGCGTTTGACATCATCCGCCGGGGCGACGCGGAGATCATTATCGCCGGGGGCAGCGAGGCGGCCGTGGTGGAGCTTGCCGTGGCCGGGTTTTGCAGCATGAAGGCCCTCAGCCGGCGCAACGACGAGCCCCAGCGCGCGAGCCGCCCGTTCGACGCCGAGCGCGACGGGTTTGTTATTGCCGAGGGCGCGGGGATCGTCGTCCTCGAGAGCTTGGAGTCCGCGGAGAAGCGCGGGGCGGAGCCCTATGCCGAGCTTATCGGCTACGGGCTGTCCGGCGACGCGCACGATATCGTCCAGCCCCCGCCCAACGGCGAGGGCGCGGCGCGGGCGATGGAGATGTGCCTGCGCGACGCCCGCTTGGCCCCCGAGGAGGTTGACTATATCAACGCCCACGGCACGGCCACCCTGGTGGGCGACCCGGCCGAGACGCGGGCCATTAAAAACGTTTTCGGCGAGCACGCCTATAAGCTGCTCATTAGCTCCAACAAGTCCGAGGTCGGGCACATGCTCGGCGCCGCGGGCGCGGTGGAGGCGATCGCCACGGCGCTGTCCATTAAAGAGAACATCGTGCCCCCGACGATTAACCTAGACCAGCCCGACCCAGAGTGCGACCTGAACTACGTCCCCGGCGAGGCGCGCAGGCACGACATCCGCGTGGCCATGTCTAACTCGTTTGGCTTCGGCGGGCAAAACGCGGCGCTGCTCATGCGGGAGATTTAGCGAGGGATGACTGACGAAGAGGCGGAGGTTGTCCAGCGGATAATCGGCTTTCGCTTCGCCAACCGCAGCCTGCTCGCCCAGGCGTTTACCCACCCCTCGGCCGTGGAGAGAGAGCCGGACCGCGTCCAGCGTTCGTGCCAGCGGCTGGAGTTTTTGGGCGACGCCATTTTAGGAATGATCGTCGCCGATGCCCTGTTTCGCGAGCACCCCGCCGAGGACGAGGGGGCGCTCACGCGGCTTAAGTCGCACTTTGTCAGCGAGGCGTCGCTTGCCGCGGCAACGCGCCGGCTGGACTTGGGGAAGTTCCTTGCTTTAAGCAGGGGCGAGCGCCAGACGGGCGGGGCAGAGCGCCCGTCGAACCTCTCCAGCTTGTTCGAGGCGCTTGTCGCCGCGATTTATCTAGACGCCGGGCTAGACGCCGCGCGCGAATTTGTAGACAAGCATCTTCTCCGTTGCCCGCCCCTGGCCGACTCCGCCGGCGAGCTAGACGCAAAGTCCGCCCTGCAGGAGTTTACGCAGGCGAAGATGGCCACGCTGCCCGAATATCGCGTGCTCGCCCAAGAGGGGCCGCCGCACGCCCCGCTGTTTACCGTGGAGGTCGTTCTCGAAGGCAAGACCCTGGCCACAGGGCAGGGGCGGAGCAAAAAAGAGGCGGAACAAAACGCCGCGCGGCAGGCGCTTGACCTGCTGCGCGAGGGAGAAGCTGAGGGTGACCGGTGAGGCGCGAGGAGCGCTGTCCGCGGCGGTCCGGGCGTTGTGCCTGTGGCTCGTTCTGCTTGCCTGCACGTGCTGCTGCGCGGCGGGCCAGGCCGCGGAAAAGAAGCCCCCTCCCCCGAAGCTTCCCGTGCCTCTTCTCGTGGGCTATGGCTTGGACGACGTGCGCGATGTTGCGCGCTATGCCGACGCGGGGTTTAACTGCGCCTACATCGAGGTTTCCGACGAGCAGTTTAAGCTCTCCCGCCGCTGGCTAAAGAGCCTGCTCGACGCCTGCGCCAAGCACAAGCTGCCGGCGATCGTCGGGTTTAAACCGCTTACCGACCAGAGGGGGAACACCGTTCCCGCCTCGCCCCGCGACCTGGACTATCGCCGCGCGGCGCAGGATCTCATCCTCGACGTGGTGGACTATATCGGCGACCATCCCGCACTCGCCGCCTGGGCCACGCCGCGCAGCTTGGAAAAGCACATTTCCTATACCGAGGACGACTTCCGCGAGTTCCTCGCCGCGCAATATGGCGACCTGCAGGCGCTCGCCCGCGCCTGGGACACGGAGTTTGCCCTGTGGCGCCAGGTGACGTTTGCCAAAGCCCGCGCTGTGGACGACCTGAAGTATCTCGGCGTGGGGCGCTCTACGCTGGACATTGCCCAATATCAGGCGACGTCGCTGCGGGAGACAATCGACCTCTGGGCAAGCACGCTAAACCGCGTAGACGGGCGGCATCCCGTGTTCGCCGGCGAGCAACGGCTATATCGCAGCCTCGCTTGCCTGCCGCCGAGCGTCGCCGGGGTGTTCGTGGGCATCTATCCCGGGGAAGCGGAGCCCGACCCGCTCGCGCAAAACGTCCACGCTGTAGACATCGCCCGGCACGGCGGGCGCTATCGAGTAATCTTCGGCCTGGGGTTAGCGCGCGAGCTGGACGAGGGCAAGCTTAAGCGCTGGGCGCTCGAGGCCCTGCTCCACGGGGCAAAGGGGATTGCCTTTCGCAACTGGCGCGACCTTGCCGGCCAGCCGGCACTTGCCCGGGCGCTGGCCGAGACGCTGGACAAGGCGCGGCGGTCGGGCTTGGCCGAGTTTCAGCCCGCGCCCTCGGTGGCCGTGCTCTATGAGCCGTTTGCCGAGGGCCTGGTGCTTCCCGATGGCACGCCGGCCTATGGCTTTTTGCGCCAGTTTTGCCGCGGCGAGCCCAACGGGCTGATGTACGCCCTGCGCCTGGGGCACCGCTACGGCCAGGTTGACTATGTCATGCCCGGCGAGCTTGCTCCGGCGATCGACCGCTACGGGACAATCTTCGCCCTGCAGACGGTGGACCTGCCGGAGGCTGTCGCGCAGGCTATTTTGGGCTACGTCTCACGCGGCGGCGTGTTCGTCGGCGACCTTGGCCTGGGGATGTATGAGTCGGGCACGGTTTCGCTGTTTACGCCCACCCTGCGCAGGCTTTTGGGAATTTTGCGCATCGCCCGGGTAATGACGACCTCGCAAAACATGTTCGTCCGCGCGCAACTGCCTCCGTTTTTGTCTATCCCCGTCGGCGCGCGGACGGTTTCCGGCCCGCGCGGGTTCGCCTTCGACGGGCCGGTGGGCTATGCCCAGCTTACCATGGGCGCCCGACCCTGGGGGCAACTGTCCGTTGCTCGGCTGGGCGACGGGACGCTCGTCCAGGCGGGGATTTCCATTAACCGCATCGGCGCGGGATATGCGGTGTTTTGCACGGCGCGGCTGTTCGCCACCTGGGGGCCCAGCGACCCGCTCTGGGAGCGGTTTATGGACGATCTGCTCCGGCGCCGCGCGCTAGTGGTTAACGTGGGGCAAAAGCGCCTTTTGGCCGAGGACGTTGCAGTCGCCGCGGGGGCCGACGGGAGCATTGCCGCGCTAAACCGCGGCGAATGGCAAGCGGAGCTGACGCTTCTCGCCCAGGGGCCCCCGGGAACCCTGCGCACGCGCTGCTGGACGGCCCTTGGCCAAAGTGGCCCAGGCTCGCCCGCGCAGGCGACGCTCAGGGCCCTCGTTCCCCCGCTGTCCGTGGTATACATGCGCGCCGTCCCCGTGCAGCTTTCCGGCGAGCCGTGTCTCGCACGCGTGCGGCGCTACGACGAGAAAACGATCGAGCTTGAGCTGCGCGGGCCGGAGGCCGAGCTGAAGCCCCAGGGCGAGGAGCTCATCGCCGGCCCGGCGCGCGCCGTGAGCGAGACGATAACCGTCAGAAGCGGAAAATACCAGCTAAAGCCAGACAGCGCGCACGAGGTGCTCGTCCTCCGCGCGGGGGAAAACACGGAGCTCGCGCGGCTTACCGTTAAAGCGAACAAGCAGGGCGAGATCGCCATCCGCGGGGCGTTCCGCGACGCCATCGTGCGCATCTCGCCCGCGGAGCAGTAGCCGCAGGGCCGGACAGCGCGGGAGGGAGGGGCCGCGGTGAAGCTGGCCATTATCGGCGGGGGGAGCTTTTTCACGGCAACCATCGCCCACGGCATCGCACACGTGGCCCAGAAAAACGGCTGGCCCACGGACGACTTGGAGGTCGCCCTGTTCGACGTCGACCCCGCGCGGGCGCAGCTTATGGCCGACTATGGCAAGTTGCTTGTCAGGCGGGGGCTGCTTGCCGCGCGGTTTACCATGTCGCAGCAGCGCGCCGAGGCCCTCGACGGCGCGGATGTGGTTATCGAAAGCGTCCCGTTTCGCGAGGAAAATGAGCAGGCGCGCAAGCTGCGCGAGGCGTTCGGCGTGCCGGAGACCCACCAGGGCCCGGGGGCGATCCCCGCGTTTTTGGCGTGCATGCCGTTTATGCGCCGCCTGGCCCAAGACATGGAGCGCTACTGCCCGGACGCGCTCCTGCTGCTCCTCACCAACCCCACGGACATGTTCGCCGACGCCATCTCGCGAGCGACGGAGATCGCCGCCTGCGGGCTGTGCGTCGAGGTCTATCACCTAATCGACCACCTGGCGTTTTATTTCGGCTGGGACCCGGACGAGATCCAGTTGCACACCGTTGGGGTAAACCACGCGGGGTGGTCGCTGCGCTTTTTTGTGGGCGAGGAGGACGGCTATGAGCTAATCCGCGGGCGAATGGCCGCCCTGCCCGAGCATCCCGATTTCCACCCGGGGAACATGCTGCTCGTGGAGGCGTATCAGCTTACCGGCTACCTGCGGAGCAGCGCGTTTCACCCCTGGCCCTACCGGCCGAGCGAGCCGCCCCTCTCTTGGGAGGAGTTTCACCGCCGCCGGCGGGTCGTCCGCGGGAGGACGATGCTTGAGCTCGTGCGCCAAGCGCTTAAGCGGGGCGAGCCGCTTTCCGGCCCGGAGGATCGCCCGCCGGAGCTCATTGAGGTGCGCTATCGGGGCACGGGGCGCGGGGTGGGGCGCCTGCTTTATGCGCGAGACACGGGGGCCGAGCAAGTGCTCACGCTGCAGCTACGCAACGGCGGGGCCGCCGAGGGCTGGGAGCCGGACTTTTACCTGGAGCTTGCCGTGCGCGCCGCGGGCAGGGTGCTGCGCCCTATTGCCCTGGGCCGGCCGCCGGAGTGGCTGGTGGGCTTTGAGAAGGCCCTTGCCCTGCACAACAAGCTCGCCGTGGACTATTACTTCGACCGCAACCTTAACACGTTAAAACAAGCCCTGGCCGCCGTTCAGCTCGTCGCGGGCACTGGCGCGCTGAACTCCTTCGCCCAGGCCGTTCACGAGCGCTTTGCCGACTCGCCCCAGTAGCGTTGCTAAACGGAGATCGGGTATCTGCCGAACTCGAAAATCGCCTCTTGCATGGCGATGTAGTTTTCCAGGGGGACATACTCCGCGATAGAGTTGCTCGATCCGCAGCAATAGCCGCCGCCGGGGGCCAGCTCGCGGATGCGCTGGCGCACCTCGGCGCGCACCTCCTCCGGCGTCCCTCGGCCGAGCGACCCGCCCAGGTCAATGTTCCCGATAATGCACAGGTTTTTCCCGTAGCGCTTTTTCACCTGGACAATGTCCATCGCCCCAGGCTCAATGGGCTGAATCGCCGAAAAACCGGCCTCTACGATGTCGTCGAGTACCTCCCAAATCCGCCCGTCGCAGTGGTAAATGAGCGGAATGTCCAGCGAGCGGGCGTATTCGCCATACTTCCGGTGCCACCTAAACAGCACGCGGCGATACCACTCCGGCGAGACGAGAAAGCCGCTGCGGTGGGCCAGGTCGTCGGCATACCACAGCGCGCCCACCTTGGGCAGCTTGGCCGCGCGCTTAAACAGCTCGAACATAAACGTTCCCACGCGCTCGACAATCGCCTCGGCAAGCGCCGGCTCGTCGGCGAGGAGGTAGCAAAACCCCTCGAACCCGGTAAGCGCGCGGGTTTGCTCAAAAATCCCCCACGTGCCCGTGGTGAGCATCATCCCCTCGGGAAGAAGCTCCGCGGCGCGCTCGATGTCGGAAAGGTCGACATCGTTGGGGTCGGGCCAGGGGTAGCGCTCGAAGTCCTCCCAGGTGCGCATGGGCCCCACGCCCTCTTCCATCCACGCCCGCTCCGTCTCCTCCGCGACATAGGCGCTATACGAGGCGCGCGCCGTTTTCCACGCCGCCTCGGGCCACATTCCCAGGTAGTTCGGGGCAAGGTGGATAAAGTCGTAGCCCGCGCGATACCAAAACTCGACGTCCGCGGCAACGTCGTAGTTGTCCTCTCGGGTGAGCGAGTTGCCCACGTGCTTGCCCAAAATGGCCTCTTTGACGACGCCCTCCACGAGAAACTCCACCGCGGGCACGCGGTCCGGCTCGCCTTCTAGGCGGAGGGCAATGTCTAGCCGGCGAAAGTCCGGGTCGGGCTCAAACGCGAGCTCGGCCATGCGGCACACCTCCTCCCGCGCGGGGCAAGCGTTCGCCCCGCGCTGCGGCCTCCCCTAGCGCTCGTCCAGCCTGTGCAGCCCGGCCTCGAGCGCCAGTCGCACCGCCTCCTCATACTCCTCGCGCGTAGGATAGCGGTTTACCGGCGGATACTCCGACGCGCGATATAGCGGGCGATACTGCGCCATGACGTTGACGTAGGTGTCCGGCGAGATCTCCTCGGCGAGAAAGCGCATTATCTCCGCCGTCCCGGCAAGGTTCTCGGGCAAGACGAGGTGGCGCACAAGCAGGCCCTGGATGGCAATGCCGTTCTCGTCCATCCTCAGGTCGCCCACCTGGCGGTGCATCTCCTTCAGCGCCGCTTTCATCACCTCGGGATAGTTCGGCGCAGACGAGAGGCGCACGGCAATCTCGGCGTCGGCATATTTCGCGTCGGGCATGTAGATGTCGATGATCCCGTCGAGCAGTTTGAGCGTCTCCACCGAGTCATAGCCCCCGCTGTTGTAAACGAGGGGCACGGAAAGCCCCTCGTCGGCGGCGAGGGCCAGGGCCTCCAAGATCTGCGGCACGACGTGCGTCGGGGTGACGAAGTTGATGTTGTGGCAGCCCACCGCCTGGAGGTCGAGCATCATGTCGGCAATCTCCCGCGCAGAGCAGGGGACCCCGCGGCCCTCGTGGCTAATGTCGTAGTTTTGGCAGAAGATGCACGCCAAGTTGCAGTTGGCGAAGAAAATCGTTCCCGAGCCGCGCCGGCCGACGAGCGGCCGCTCCTCGCCATAGTGTGGCTGAACGCTGGAGACGATCGCCTGGGCGCCGGTGCGGCAGCGGCCGAGCTCGCCGGCGAGCCGGTTTACGCCACACTCGTGCGGGCAAAGCTTGCAGTTCGCGAGCAGTTGCTTGGCCTGTTCGGCACGCCGGCGCAGCTCCCCGCGGCGTGCCAGCTTCTCATAGCGCGCCGCCACTCTTCTCCCTCCCGCTGACCTGTGAGCGCTTTGAGCATCGGATGGCAGGACGCAACGCGTTGCGCAGCGCTAGCCCGAAGGCTGCTGAAACGTCTGCGACCAGCTCGGGTTAAGCTCACAACGGTTCAACGTGTTCGTTAGGTTAACCTCTCGCGTGCCGCTGGGCACGTTGCGGAACAGGTCTACGTTCTCCAAATCGGGCATAAACACGCAGTAGACGATGGCCGCCGCGGTGGGGCTCCACGCCGGGGCAAACTCCAGCACCTCGCTCGTGCGCGTAACTTGCTGCGTCGTCTCCCCGCTTGCGCTGCGCACGAACAGGTCCCGCGCGCTAAGGTCGGCATAGAGCACCTCGTTGCTTACGGGCGAAAACGCGGGAAACGCCTCGGAGGCGTCCGGCGTGTTGGTGAGGTTCGTGAGCGCGCCGGTAGCCACATCTACGAGGAAAATGTCGAACCTGCTTTGGGCGAGCTGCCGCGCGCTGGCCACGCCCCGGGCAAGGCTTTCGCGCACCTGCGCAGGGCGCACCGCCGCCGCAGACGGCCCCCCAAAGCAAGCCAGCGTCGCCCCGTCGGGCGACCACGACGGGCCCACTTCGTCCATGTCCGTCGTGCTCGTCAGTTGGCGGACATCCGTCCCCGCGGCGCTCATTACGAACAGGTCGTGGCCGTCGTCGAAGGCGAGCTGCGAGCCATCGGGCGACCACGCCGGCGCATATTCGCTGCGCTCAGGCGTATTAGTGAGGTTCGTCACTTGGCCTCCGAAAATGCTCACGCGGAACAGGTCGCTCTTCCCTCCCGCCCCGCGGCCGGCGAAGACGACCGTCTGGCCGTCTGGAGAGAGGGCCGCGTCGTGCGCGCTGCCGAAGCGGGTAAACGACGTAATGCGCCGGAGATTCGTCCCGCGAGCGTCCATGGCGAAGATGTTAATTGCATTATCGAAAACGATCGTCCCGCGCTCCTGCGCTGGGGGCAAGAGGGCCTCGGGAGCGACGACGGTAATCGTCGCCGTGCCCCTGACCTGGCCGGCGGCAGCCGAGATCCCCGCCGTCCCCTCCGCGCGTGCCTCGACAAGCCCCGAGGGGCGCACGCGCAGCACATCCGGGGCGTCGGTGCTCCAAGCAAACGAGAGCACGTTGGTTAGCCGCTGCCCCTGGGCGTCGTAGGCCACCGCAGCAAGCGGCAGCGTTTGCCCCACGGCAATCTCGGTTACCGCGCCGGGGGCGACAACAATAACGCTGCTCACCAGCCCGGGGGCCACGGAACCGATCTCGGCTACCGCGCCGGCCGAGACAAAGGCGCTGCCCAGCCCCGCGCGATAGCCCTCCGCGCGGGCGACGAGCACCCGCTGCCCCGGGGCGACGCCGGCGATGCCAAACGCGCCAGTGCTTTGCGTAAGCACGCTCTGCCCGTCGTCGGTGCAAACCACCGCCTCGGCGACGGGCTGCAGCCCATCGAGCTGAGCGACGATATATAGCGCACGCTGGCTAACGGGCACCGAGGTGTCCGTGCCCACGAACCCGCGGATCGCCCCGCGCTCGGCGCGCGCGCGCGGGACAAGCGCCGTTCGCCCCGCGCGGACAACGACGGTAACCTGCGCGGTGAGGCTTCCCGCGCCGCTTTCGTAGGCGACGGTAACCGTGCGCGACCCTGGCGGGACGTCGCTGAGCACAAACGCCCCGCGGCGCCCAACGGTCGCCGTCTGCCCTGTATCGGTTGTCGCGACGGCACCGACGGCGGGGCGAAACGTGTCCGCGGGCAGCGGCCGGCGGACGATGCGCAGGCCGCTCTCCGGCGTGGGCGAGACGTTGGGAAGGAAGGCGAAGCCGACGATCGCGCCGGTGCTCGCGGAGGGGTCTCCGGCGATGGACGTTCCGCTGGTTACCTCGTCGGGCTCGATGGAAATGTCGAACGCGGCCTTTTGCTCCGCCGTCTGTCCGGGGGGAATGGCGGAGACGACAAGCTTGCGCACGCCCGCGG